>DASYTG010000013.1:0-2494 GCA_036002525.1 Candidatus Limnocylindrales bacterium | reverse complement strand
GGGCAGGCACCGGTCCGGTCCGCAGGTCGTCGCCGACGAGGTTCCCCTCGGCCGCGAGCATCGTGGCCAGGCCCGCGCCGGGGAGCGACAGAACTCCGGCGGCTGTGAACGGCGTCCTCGCGAGGAGCTCCCGACAGACAGACGTCGCGAGCTGGTCGAGGTCCTGGTTGCTCGACACCCTGTTCAGCGCCCCGACGATCCCGGCCCGTGCGGCATCCGACCGGGCCTTGTCGCCGGCGAGCTGGACGGCCCGCTCCTCCAGGCGCCGGTAGAGGAACCGCGTCTCGAGCAGGTTCCGGACGCGCAGCAGGACCTCCGTCGCGTCGAAGGGCTTCGTGAGGAAGTCGTGCGCGCCCGCGCCCAGCGCGCGATCTCGCGCGTCGGCGGTCGCGTCGCCGGTCAGCACGAGGACGGGCAGGAACGCGTCGCCGCCGACCTCCGCGAGCCGGACGAGAATCGCCAGCCCGTCCGGGTCAGGCATGTGGAGGTCGAGCAGGACGATGTCCGGTCGGAAGGCCGCGAGCTCGGCCTCGAACGTTGTCGAATCGGTCAGTCCGCGGATCTCCGTGTAGCCGCCGCGGCGGAGGATGCCGTCGAGCAGCCGGACGTTCATGTGCACGTCGTCGAGGACGAGGATCCGGGCGTCGGCCCTGAGCGCCGTGATCTGGGCAGGGGGGCTCATCCGGCGGTCCTCATGGCCTGACGGCCCGGCGTCGCGTCGATCAGCTCGAGGAACGCCTCGACGTCGAACGGCTTCGTCATGTGCCCGCTCGCGCCGGCCGCCTTCAACCGCTCGACGAGCCCCACGGTCGCGTCGGCGCTGACGATCGTCACCGGGATGTCCCGCGTCAGCGGGTCGCGCCGGAGCTCGGCGAGGACCTCGATGCCCGTCATGTCCGGGAGGTGAAGGTCGAGCAGGATCAGGTCGGGCTGGTGCTCCCGGGCGAACTGGAGGCCGAGTCGACCCTGGATCGCGGTGATCAGCCGGACCTCGGGCCGCTGGAGGACGAGCTGCTCGAGGAGCCGCAGGTTCGACAGGTTGTCTTCGACGTGGAGGAGCGTCTTCCTGGGGCCGCGCGCGGGCCGGGCGGGCCGGGCAGCCGCGGCAGCGATCGGTTCGACCGAGCTCAACTCGCGAACCGGATCCTCGACGCTCGCCAGCTCGACGGAGAACGTGCTGCCCTCGTCGACCGTGCTCTGGACCGTCAGTGACCCGCCCATCTCCTCGACGAGCCGGCGGGTGAGGGTGAGGCCGATCCCGGTGCCCTCGACCCCGGTCTGCTCGGCGCCCAGCCGGTCGAACGGCGTGAACAGGCGGTCGAGCTTGTCCGGCGGGATGCCGAAGCCGGTGTCGGTGACGTCGATCCGGACGCGACCCGGAGAGATCTCGCGGCACTCGATCCAGACGCGGCCACCCTGCCGGTTGTACTTCACGGCGTTCGACAACAGGTTGAGCAGGACCTGCTTGAGTCGCTGCCGATCGGCCAGGACGTGGCCGGTCACCGCCGGGGTCGCCCGCACGCCGATCGTCACTGCCCGTTCCGCGGCCATCGGCGCCATGAGCGCCAGCTGCTCGTCGAGAACGTCCGGCAGCCAGACCGGCTCCGGCGACAGCGACAGCGCCCCGATCTCGATCCGGCTGATGTCGAGGACCTCGTTGATCAGGCTGAGGAGCTGCTCGCCGCCGCGCCGGATGTAGCGGACGTTCTCGCGCTGCTCGGGGTTGAGCTCGTCCATCTCGAGCAGCTGGGCGAAGCCGAGGATCGCGTTGAGCGGCGTCCGGAGCTCGTGGCTCATCCGGGAGAGGAACTCGGTCTTGGCCCGGTTGGCGTTATCGGCGCTCCGGCGCGCCGCGGCGGTCTCGGCCTCCGAGGCTGCACGGCGCGCGTCGGCGGCCTGGAGGGCCTTCGTGACGCCGACGATCACGGCGAGGAACAGGCCGATCGTCGCGAGGGTCGTCAGCGACACCCCGAACGCCGTGTCGTACCAGCCGAGGCGCTGGCCCTCGAGCCGGAGCCAGGCGACGGCGATCGGGATCGTCAGCGCAGCCAGCAGCAGCCGTCGGGCGAAGACGCTCGTGTCCGAGGCGCCGCGGAACCGGTCGAGCGGCGTCTCGCCCGGCAGGAGGCTCATGACGCCGACGCTCAGGGCGATGCACGCCATGGCCGTCGGCAGCGCCATCTGGGTGTACGCGGCGAGGAACGTCGGGGTGGTCGCCCCGAGGAGCCCGTCGAGGAGGTTGAGCGTGCCGAGGAACGCGGGAACGCTGACGAGGATGTTCAGGAGCCGGCCCCGTGCGCCGCGGCGGCCGACCAGGAAGGCGGCCCCCAGGATGACGAAGGACAGCGCTGTCTGGGGCGACATCCGGCCTGGATGGACGGTCCCGAAGGCTCCGGGCGGTTCGGCGAACAAGAGCTGGTCGACCCCGAGGTCCCCCACCAGGTACTGGGCGCCCACGACCGCCCCGAGCAGGAGGGCGATGATGGCCAGGAGG
>DASYTG010000012.1:0-285395 GCA_036002525.1 Candidatus Limnocylindrales bacterium | reverse complement strand
GCGGTCCTCGGCGAGCGAATCCTCCATCATCGCGGTGAAGGCCTCGTGCTCGCGGCCGGTCGGGATGACCTGGCGACGGATCGGGTCGTCCGGGTCCTTGGGGTCGATCAGGCTGATGAAGTACGGCGTGATGTCGACCCGGAACTTGTCCGGGGCGGAGAGGCCCTCCCGCTCGTCGTCGGTGAGGTTCAGGACCTGGGCGATCTCGTCGAGATCGTTCACGCGGTTCGAGAGCTGCCAGCGCCAGTCGTCCCACTTCTCGTCAGGCACGTCAGCCCAGAGCGGGGCGCGGCGGCTGACAGCCGGCCGCCCGTCCGGCCCAAGAGCCTGGGCTGGATCGCGCCGGTTGACGAACGGCTCCTGGGCCGCCGTGGCTGCGGTCGCGGCCTGGGTAGCCTGGTGGGCGACGGCGGCCTTGATCTGCTGGGCGTCCACGCGGACAGCTTCTCCGATCCAGCGATGCCTGTCGACTGCATAAGAAGTATGCACTCTGCAACTCCCGGGATGGTACTCCAGCCTCGTCGGCGGGGCACACCCCCCGATTGGTCAGCCGAGTGCTGGGGCCCGGTCTGCTACCGGCAGTAGCGAAACGGCCACGGTCGTGCATGATCGAGGGCACACGGTGGAGATCCGGCGATGGGCCACGCCGGCTCGTGAGGAATTCGCCACCGAGGGTAGCGGGCGGGCGCCAGGCAGCGGCGGGCGGCAGGCCGGCGGCAGGCCGCGGCCGGCGCCAGGCAGCGGCCGGCGCCAGGCAGCGGCGGGCGTCAGGCCGCGGCGGGCGTCACTCGCCGATGACCGACCAGAGGAAGCCCATCATGATGAAGAAGCCGGTGAACAGCGCGATCAGGCCGAGGCCGCCGTAGGGCGAGTTCGCGCCTTCGTGGGGCACGAACTGGAGGCCGATCCCGAACAACAGCGCCCAGCCGACGAACAGCAGGCCGAAGATCCACTTTCCGTTCGGGCCGAGGAGTCGTCGGTGCCACGACTGGCTGCCCTCCGCGACCATCGCCGAGCGGAGGATGACGTAGATCATCAGCACGGTGATGAGGGTCGCGATCCCGAACGGGATCGGCTGCTGGAAGGCGATCGTGAACAGCTGCACGGACGGCCTCGGTGGGCGGAAGACGCGGCTGGACCTGAACGCGCCCGATGCTAGCAGAACCGGCGCGCCGAACCCGACCGAGCCGGTCAGGCCGCGGGCAGCTCGTCGACCGGGAGTGTTCGGGCGGCGGCCGCGGCCCGGCGCTCGAGGCGCTCGAGATCGTCGATCCCGAACTCGCCGGGGCGCGGGCTCTCGACGTCCAGGACACCGATCGGGCGGCCCTCGTGGAGGATCGGGGCTGCCAGCTCACTCCGCGTCGCCGAGCCCGCGAACGGCTGGTAATCGGGGTGGGTGGTCACGTCGGCGACGAGCGTCGGGCGGCCCATCCGGAAGACCCAGCCGGACACCGATCCGGTCAAAGGCACGACCTGCGGGGCCGGGACGGATTCGGCGGCATCGTCCGCCCCGGCACGGTGGGCGGCGAGCCGCAATCCGGCGGTCGCGGGGTCATGGACGAGGACGGACGCGGAAGGGAACCGATCCTCGAGGCGAAGCGCCTCGACCACCGACTCGGCCCAGGCGACGACGCCTGGCGCCAGCGTGCCCGATCCGGAGAGGTCGGCGATGGGTGGCCTCCCGGTGATGAAGGAACCCCGGGCGCTCGTGACGGTGAGCGCCGGGGCCGACGGACTTGTGCCCGTATCGAACCACCGGCCCGCGGCCGGCACATCCCCCGGACGCCGTAGATCAGGCCCGAAAATCGGGCTGAGCCTCCCCCGGCTACGATGGCCCGGATGGCCCGGGTTCCCGTCGAATGACGATCTTCGATCGGCTCGGCCGGTTCGCCGTCCGGCGGCGATGGGCCGTCATCGGGACATGGGCGCTGCTCCTGCTCGTGGCGGTGCCGTTCGCGCCACGGGTCGGCGAGGCCCTGCGGGCGGGCGGGTTCAGCCTCGACGACCTCGAATCGAGCCGCGCCCGCGAGCTCCTCCATGACGAGCTCGGCGCGCCTCCGTCGGCGGTGGTCGTCGTGCTCCACAGCGAGCGGTGGCCGGCCGGCAGCGCCGAGTTCGAGGCGGCCGCAGCCGAGATCGTGCGCGACGTCCCGGAGACGGGGCACGTGGCCGGCCTCGTCTCCCACCTCGTCGCGCCGGACCAGGTCTCCGCCGACCGGCGGACGGCCTACGACGTCGTCCTGCTCGACCTGCCGCCCGACGACTCTCCTGAGGCGCTGCCGGGGCTGGAGGCGAGCCTCCGACCGGTCGACGGCATCGACGTGGGCCTGGCCGGCGGCCCGGCGTTCTACGGCGACGTCCAGGACGTCTCCGAGGCGGACCTCCAGCGGAGCGAGATCGTCTCGCTGCCGCTGGCCGGCCTCGCGCTGCTGTTCGTCTTCGGCTCGGTCGTCGCCGCGGCGGTCCCGCTCGCGGTCGGTGGCGCGGCGGTGTTCATTGCCCTCGCGATCATCTATCTCGTCGCGGGCGCGACGCCGATGAGCATCTTCGTCCTCAACCTTGCGACGCTCCTCGGCCTTGGGCTGGGCGTCGACTACTCGCTGCTGATGACAAGCCGGTTCCGCGAGGAACTGGCCGCGCGGAGTGGACCCGACCGGGTCGCCGACGCGGTCCGGGTGACGGTGGCGACGGCTGGTCGGGCGGTGTTCTTCAGCGGGCTGACGGTCCTGCTCGGGCTCATCGGGCTGATCTTGTTCGAGTTCATGATCCTGCGCTCGGTCGGGATAGCCGGCGCGATCGTCGTCGCCCTCGCGGTCGCCGCAGCGCTGACGCTTTTGCCGGCGTTGCTGGCGGTGATCGGGACCCGGCTCGATACGCTGCGCATACGGTCCGTCGCGGTCCGCAACGACGGCGAGGGCCCGTGGGCGCGCGTCGCGCGCGCGGTCATGCGACGGCCGGTCGCCGTCCTCCTCCCGACCCTCGCACTCCTGCTCGTCCTCGGCGCGCCGTTCCTCCACATCCGGTTCAACGCGCCGGACTCGTCGATCCTGCCGCCCTCCGTGCCATCGCGCCAGGCCTTCGACCGGCTGATCGCGAACTTCGGGGAAGGCTCGTTCGCGCCGATGTCCCTCGCCGTCCGAACTCCCGGGCCGGCGACGTCGGCCGACAACGTCGCCCGCCTGTTCGAGTACTCGCGGCGTCTCGCCGCGGATCCGCGGATCGTCCGCGTCGACTCGCTGGTCGACGTGGATCCCCGCCTCCGCCTCGAGCAGTACCAGCTCCTCTACTCGGCCCCGGGCGGCCCGCCCGACCGGTTCGTCCAGCAGGCAGCCGGCGCGACGACGCGCGGCGACCTCGCGGCGTTCACCATCTACACGCCGTACGGCCCGAACCGTGACGAGGCGCGGGCGCTCGTCGGGGAGCTTCGTGATCCCACAAGCCCCCTCGCCCCACCGGAGGGGGTGACGGTCCTCGTCGGCGGCGGCGCCGCCGACGTTTCGGACGTCGTCGGCCGGATCGCGGCCGACTTCCCTCGGACCGCGCTGTTCATCGTCGTCTCGACCTACCTCGTGCTGTTCGTGCTCCTTCGGTCGGTCGTCCTGCCGGCGAAGGCACTCGTCATGAACACGCTGTCGATCGTCGCGAGCTTCGGGGCGCTGGCATGGATATTCCAGGACGGCAACCTGTCCGCGCTCCTCGGGTTCCAGCCGGTGGGGTTCGTCGAAACGAGCCAGCCGGTCATCCTGTTCTGCGTCCTGTTCGGCCTGTCGATGGATTACGAGGTCTTCCTGCTGAGCCGGATGAAGGAGGTCTGGGACCGCACGGGCGACAACCGCGAGGCCGTCGCCCGGGGACTCGAGCGGAGCGGGCGGATCGTCACCTCGGCGGCCCTTATCGTCGTCCTCGTCGCGGGTTCGTTCGCCCTCGCCGACATCGTCCTCATCAAGGCGCTTGGGATCGGGATGGCGATCGCGGTCGCGCTCGACGCGACCGTCGTCCGGGCGCTCCTTGTCCCGGCGACAATGCGCCTCCTCGGCCGGTGGAACTGGTGGATCCCGGCCACGCTCGAGCGGTTCGTCGCCAGCCGCCTGCCGGCAACCGAGGCGGACGTCGAGGCGGCCGTGCGATGAGGCTGCTCGTCGTAGGCGCGGTCGTCGCTGCGCTCCTCGCCGGCTGTGGCGGCGGCGCCCCGATCCTCGCCAATCCGCCCGCCCAACGACCGGTGGCGACGCCACCGCCGGAGCCGTCACGGGTCGTCGTCGCCGACCCGCAGCCGGTGGTCCTGCCGCGCGACGACGGACCGCACCGCCGGCTGACGGAGTGGTGGTACTACACCGGACACCTCGTCGACGAGGGCGGCCGACGATGGGGCTTCGAATACGTGATCTTCCGGGTCGAGCGCGGCCGCTTCCCGGTGTCGTGGGCAGCCCACCTCGCGCTGACCGACGAGACGGGCGGCCGCTTCCGCTACGCCCAGCGGACCGAGATCGGGCGGCAGGTCGACCGGTCCGGCGACGACGGCTTTCTCGAACTGTCGCTGAGCCCGGCCGGCGAGGCGGCCGCGGATCCCGACGCGACCTGGGACATGTTCGGCTTCGAGGACGAGGCCGGCCTCTTTGCGAGGACAGGTCCGGGAGAGCGACCGTCGAACGACTCGATCGGCGTCGCACTCGAGCTCAAGGCCCTGAAGAGCCCGGCCCTCCACGACACGGACGGCTGGATCGACCTGGGACCCGCCGGCGGCTCGTACTACTACTCGCGAACATGGTTGACGGCGACGGGCGCGATTTTCGCGAACGACACGACCCTCGACGTGACCGGGACCGCCTGGTTCGACCACCAGTGGGGCGACTTCATCGCCGTCGGCGGTGGGGGCTGGGACTGGTTCGCGGTGAACCTCGACGACGGGACGGACCTGACGCTCTATCTGGTCCGCGATGGCGAGGGCGGCTATCCGCTCGTCTACGGGACGCTCGTCCGATCCGACGGCGCCGTCGAGCACCTGCCGGCGGAGGCGTTCTCGGTCGAGGTGACCGGGCGCTGGCTGAGCCCTCACACCGGCACCGATTACCCGGCCGGCTGGCAGATCGACCTGCCCGGCGAGAAGCTCGTCATCGATCTCACGCCGGCCGTCGCCGACCAGGAGCTCGACACGCGCCCCACGACCGGGGTCGTCTACTGGGAGGGGTCGCAGGTCGTCCAGGCGAGGCGCGACGGGCGGCCGCTCGGCGGCGAGGCGTACGTCGAGCTGACGGGGTACGCGCGGGCCGACACAGCCGGCGACTGACCGGGGCTGACGGCCCCGCGGCCCGCGGCTCAGGGGGCCGGCGACTCGGTCGAGCCGTCCAGTGGCGGGAGGACGATCTCCGCCTCGACCGCGAGCACCCGCGCCTGCGCGTCGAGATCGTCGAGCTGGGCAAGGATCGACAGCATGTCCTCCGCCGCCGAGCGGTAGGCCGGCTCGTTCTGGAGCGAGTTGGCGAGCCCCGACCGCGCCGTATCGCGCAGCTCCGTGTAGAACGACGAGAGCTCCGCCGCCAGGGCGGCCGCGTCGTCCCAGGCGGCCAGGTGGCCCGCGACCTCGATGCCGGTCGAGGCCGTCGAGGCGATCGTCCGGAAGCTCCGCGAGATCTCGTTCGTATCGGCTTTCGGGGCCCGCAGGGCGATCTCCAGCGCATCGGCGGCTCCCGCCAGCCGAACGTGGAGCGACCCGGCCTGGGCTAGAGCCGAGCGGGCCACCGGCGGCACGTCGGGCGGCGGCGCGGGCGTCGGCACGGTCAGCGAGCTCGTCGGCGTAACGCTTGCGGACGGAGTAGGTGTGGGCGGAGGAGCGACCATGCCCGCCCGGACGAGGACGCCGCCGAGGGCGACGATCGCCACGAGCAGCCCGCCTGCCATGGCCCCCGCAACGCCACCGACGGCCATGAACATGCCCGCCCGCTTGGCGGGCACGCCCATGAGCAGTCGTGTTCCGCACTTGGGGCAGCGCGACGCGCCGGTCGCCAGGGGCCTGGCACAGACCGGGCAGCTGAAGATCGTGCGCTCCTCGTCCCCGATCGGGAGCGCCTCGGGCAGCGGCTCCGGAATGGGGCGCCGCGCCCGGGTCCGTGTCCGTGTCGGTGTCCGTCCGCCAGTCGCGGTGGCCATCCGGTCCTCGAGCATGGCAGGGCCGACGAGGGGCGCCGGCAACCTGGCCGGAGGCGAGTCTGGGCCAATCCAGAGGGGCAAGGCAGGGAGACGAAGGTCCCGCCAGCGGCAGTACCCGGGCTGAACGGGAGCCCCCGCCCAATGGGCAACGGCCTCAGCAGCTCGGCTCGCCGGTCCTCGGCTGGCGGAGCCACACGACGAGGGCGACGACGAAGCGGAGGGCCAGCGAGGCCCCGTACGAGGTGCACCAGACGCACACCGCGCCGATGACGAAGACCTGGAGGTGGAGGAAGTACGCCTCGAACACCAGTCCGCCGAGCGAGAGCGCGTAGTGGGCGAGCAGGAGGCCGTACAGGTCGGTTCTCCACCAGGCGAACGCGAGGCCGAGGAGGATAAGGGAGAGGCCCACCCCGAACACGGCCACAGGGACTCCGCCGATCCGGCTGTATTCGCTCCGAGCGACCTCCTCGCAGCCCTTCAGCGGCCCGCAGGCGGGGACGCCTCCGCCCAGCTCCACGACCGACAGGTACATGGCGACGGCCAGTCCCACCAGATCGAGAACCGCGAGGATGGCCGCCGGGTGGACACCCAGCAGACGGCGAGGCGGAACGTGGTCGAGGAATCCGGTCACGATCCCGACGGCGACGGCGTGAGGGGGGCGGGCGAGCCTCCGCCGAGGTCGGCGATGACGCCGGCGAGCTCCGCGTACGGCACGAGACCCACGATCCGCTGACCATTCACGACGAACGTGGGGGTCGACCGGATCCCGGCGGCCAGGGCAGGCTGCGTCCGGTCCCGGACGGCGGCGGCCGCCTCCGGAGAGTCGAGGCAGGTTTCGAACGAGGCCGTGTCCAGGCCGAGCCTGTCGCCGATCCCCACCAGGCGGTCCCGGGCGAAGGCGCCGCGGTTCTCGCCGGCCTGATTCGCGAACAGCCAGTCGTGGTACGCCCAGTGGCGGTCCTGTCGTCCCGCACAGTCCGCCGCGACGGCCGCCAGGGTCGACTCGCTGGGGTCGCCGCGGCCGAGGATGTCGATCGACTGCTCGACGATCCTGAGCCGGCCCTGGGCGACGAAGTCCCGGACGAGGCGGGGCAGGTACTCGCGGGCGAACCGGCCGCAGACCGGACACTGGTAGTCCGACCAGACCTCGAGGACGACGGGCGCCGACGGCGGCCCGAGCACCGGGCTATCGTCGAGGTCCGCCGGCCGGTAGCTGGCCGGCGCCACGAGTTGGGCGCCATCGGCGGCCCGATTCCTCGGCGCGCCGAGGGTGGTCAGGACGACAAGGCCGAGACCAAACACGAGCGCAAGCCCAGTGACGAGCACCATCGGCGAGCGCCATGCCGGACGCCGCTCCCGGCGGCGAGATCTCGCTCGGGGCTCGAGGCCGCGTTCCGCCCGGGCGGCGGCGCGGCGCTGGCGGCGCGTCATCGGACGCGGTACGTTCGGCCGCGCGGTCATAAGGGCACCTCACTCCCCGCCGGCTGATCGATCGGAGGGCCGGTCGGGAGCCCAAGCGTCGCCCGCCGCCAGCCAGGGCGCACAGGGCCAAAGGGCCCATCGGTGGAATGCCATCGGTCCGCTGCAGCGGCGATTGAGACCCGGTCTCGACAATTGCATTGAGACTCGGTATCATCGCGCCCATGCCAACGACATCAGCACTCGTCACGATCATCGACCGGGCCGGCTACCGCGTGACCGCTCCGCGACGCGCGGTCGCCGGGCTCGTGTCCGGCCGCACGGGCCACTTCACGGCGGCCGACCTGGTGGCCGAGGCCCGGGCCCGCAGGCTGGGCATCGGACGGGCCACGATCTTCCGGGCACTCGATCTGCTTCTCGAGCTCGGCATCCTCGAACGCCTCGACCTGCCTTCCGGCGAGCATGCCTACGTCCGGTGCGAGCCGATCCATCACCACCACGTGGTCTGCTCGAGCTGCGGCCGGGCGACCGAGATTGACGACGCCGGGCTCCGCGCAGTCGTCGACACGATCGCCGAGCGGACGGGCTACGAGATCGACAGACACCGACTCGAGCTGTTCGGGCGCTGCCCGGATTGCCGGGTCGCCGCCGAAGGAGCCCCATCGTGACCGTCCGGACGCTCGCGACCGTCCGGACGCTCGCGACCGTCCTGCTCGTTGCCGTCCCGGCCGCGGCGTTGGCGGCCTGCGGTGGCGGAGGCCCGTCGGCTTCGGCGGGCGCCCCGATCCCGGTCGTCGCCACGACGACCATCCACGCCGACATCGTCGCCCGCATCGGCGGCGATCGCGTCTCGGTCAGCAGCATCGTGCCGAAGGGAGGCGAGGTCCACACGTTCGACCCGAGCCCCCAGGACGTGGCCCGGGTCGCTGCGGCCAGGTTGATCGTCGCCAACGGGCTGGGCCTGGACGACTGGCTCGCCGGGCTCGCCCGCGACGCCGGGACGACCGCGCCGATCGTCAGCCTCGGCGACGCGGTGCCGGCCGACGAGCTCATCCTCGAGGAAGGCGTGCCGAACCCCCACGCGTGGCTCGACCCGCACCTCGCCGCGACGTACGGTCGGGCCACCGCCGAAGCGCTCGGACGGATCGATCCGGCGAACGGGGCGGCGTACACGGCAAACGCCGACAGCTTCGCGGCCGAGATGACGGCGCTCGCCGACGAGCTCCAGGCGACGTTCGAGGCCATCCCGGCCGAGGACCGGAAAGTGGTCTCGTTCCACGACGCGATGCCGTACTTCGCGCGCGCGTTCGATCTCGAGATCGTCGGGGTCATCGTGTCGGCGCCCGGGCAGGATCCCTCGGCCGGCGAGCTCGCCGCACTCGTCGACGCCATCCGCGCGAGTGGCGCGCGGGTGATCCTCAGCGAGATCCAGTTCAGCGACGAGCTGGCGCGGACGATCGCCGCCGAGACCGGCGCGAAGGTCGTCAGCGATCTCTACACGGACTCGCTCGGCGATCCGCCGGTCGACACGTATCCGGGAATGCTTCGCTACGACGTCGACCGGATCGTCGCGGCCCTCCGCTGACGCGTACGATGCGGCGGACGATGGAACCGTTCGATCCGCACGACCATCCCCACGCCCATCCGGACGAGCGCCGCCTCGCGACGGTCGAGCCGGGGCTCGACGCCGGTCACGCCCGGGCCCACGCCGACGTCTGGCTGTCGGACGTCTCGGCGGGTTACGGCGACCGGGTCGCGCTGGAGAACGTCAACCTCGCGGTCGAGGCCGGAACGCTGCTCGCCGTCGTCGGTCCCAACGGCGCCGGCAAGAGCACGCTCCTCAAGCTCATGGCCGGGCTGATCCCCCCGTGGACCGGCCGCGTCGAGGTGCTCGGTCATCCGGCCGGCCAGCAGGCGCGCCTTGTCGCCTACGTGCCCCAGGCCGAGCTCGTCGACTGGGCGTTTCCGGTGACCGTCGTGGACGTCGTCATGATGGGCCGCTATCCGGCGCTCGGGCCGCTCCGCCGGCCCTCGGCAGCCGATCGTCGGGCGGTGAGCGAGGCTCTCGCCCGGGTGTCGATGGCCGACCACGCGGGGACCCAGATCGGGTCGCTGTCCGGCGGACAGCGCCGCCGGGTCTTCCTCGCCCGCGCCCTCGCCGCGGAGCCTGACCTGTTCCTGCTCGACGAGCCCGTGACGGGCGTCGACGCGACGACCCAGGAGGACCTCATGGACCTCCTCGAGGCCGAGGCGCGCCGCGGGAAGACGGTCATCGCGACGACCCACGACCTCGCCTGCGCCGCGCAGCGGTTCCAGCGGGTCGCGGCGATCAACCGGACCGTCATCGCCCACGGCCCCTCGTCGCTCGTCCTCGACCCCGAGGTGCTCGCCCGGACGTACGGCGGCCATCTCCTCTTCCTCGGCGGGCAGGCCGTCGTGCTCGACGACGCGCACCACCACGACGAGCAAGCCGGCCAGGAGCCGCATTTCCACGAGGGCGGCGCCCAGGACCACGGATCCTCGCTCCCGCCGCGGCGCCGGTCGCCCTGACGGTGGAGCTCCTGCTCGGGCCGCTCGAGCATGCCTTCTTCGTGCGCGCGCTGGCGGCGGCGGCGATCGTCGGCACCGTCTGTGCGGTGGTCGGGACATACGTCGTCCTCCGCGGGCTCGCGTTCATCGGCGATGCGATCAGCCACGCGGCGTTTCCGGGCGTCGTGATCGCGTACCTGCTGAAGATCCCGTTCCTGCTCGGGGCGGGCGCGGCGGCGGTTGGAACGGCACTCGCGATCGGGTTCGTCAGCCGGCGGACGCGGCTGCGGACGGACACGACGATCGGGGTGCTGTTCGCGGGCACGTTCGCGCTCGGGGTGTTCCTGTTCAGCACGATCCAGGGCTACGTCGCGGACCTGTTCAGCTTCCTTTTCGGCTACCTCCTGTCGACGTCTCCTGACGACCTCCTTGCGCTGGCGATTCTTGGCGGCGTCGTCCTCGCGACGGTCGCCGTCCTGTGGAAAGAGCTCCTCTACGCGACGTTCGATCCGCTCGGGGCGGCGGCGTCGGGGCTCCGCGTGGACTGGCTCGAGTCGCTATTCCTCGCGCTCGTCGCGCTGACGATCGTCATCAGTCTCCAGGCCGTCGGGATCATCCTCGTCGTCGCGATGCTCGTGACGCCGGCGGCCACGGCCCAGCTACTCGCGGTCCGCTTCGGACGGATGATGGCGATCGCCGTCGCGATCGGGATCGGGTCGGCGGTGGTCGGCCTGTACGTGTCCTTCTGGCTCGACGCCGCGAGCGGGGCGACGATCGTGCTCGTGATGACGGCGGCGTTCCTCGCGGCGTTCGCCCTCGGACCACGGACCGGACTGCTCGCCCGGCGGCGGCCCGCGGCCGCGTAAGCGCCTGTGGGGTTCGATATCGCGCCCAGTGATAGGATCCGAGTCTTTTGCGCTCAGCGGTGCGGCGTGTTCGACAAAGGTCGGAGTTGGTCACGCTCGCCCGGCGCGATTCCGATCAGTCAGCGCGATATGAAGCGCTCCAGATCGTCCCCCGTTGGCAGCCCGCCGCGGGCCCCGGGCCTGGTCACCGTGACGGACGCCGCGGCGACAGCTCTCCGCGCCGCGTCCTCGATCGCAAGCCCGTCCGCCAGTCCGGCCGCGAGCGCGCCGTTGAGCGCGTCGCCGGCACCCACCGAGTCGACCGCCTCGACCGCCGGAGCCGGGATCTCCAGGGGCTCCGCGTCCCGCCGGACGAGGAGAGCGCCCGCCGAACTCAGCGTGACGAGGACCGCTCCCGCACCGTCACCCTCCGCGTTCCGCTCGAGGAGCGTCCGGGCGGCCGCCATCGGGTCGGCTGGCGCCGCGCCCCGCCGGCCCAGCCCGCGACCGTCCGCCGCCACGAGGACCGCCAGCTCGTGGCGATTCGGGGTGATCACGCCGGCGAGGCCGAAGACCGATCGATCGATCCCTTCGGCCGGTGCCGGGTTGAGGATCGTCCGCCCACCCGCCTCCCACCCAAGGCGGAGTGCCTCTCGGGCGGTCGCGGTCGGGATCTCATGCCCCACGAGGACGATGTCGTCTCCCGTTGGGCGAAGCCGCCCGAATGCGGCTCGGAGGTGAGCCGGGCTGAGTGCCGCGTTCGCCCCGGACGCGACCGCGATGAGGTTCTCCCCCGTTCGGTCGACGACGATGAGGGCGACCCCGGTCGGCTCCGCCTCGTCGACGATGAACTCGTCGGTCGCGACCCGATCCTCCTCGAGAGCCGTCCTGGCCTGCCGGCCGTAGTCGTCGCGGCCGATCGCCGCGACCAGAATCGTCGCCGCTCCGAGGCGCGCCGCCGCGACGGCCTGGTTGCCGCCCTTCCCGCCGTCGTGCTGGGCGAACCGCCCGCCGGTCACGGTCTCACCGGGCTGCGGCAACCTCGGAGCGGAGACAACGAGATCGATGTTGACCGACCCGACGACGATGACGCGCCCTCTCAAGGCACCCTCAGCGATCTACCGGCTCTTGCCGAATCCCCGCCGACGATGCCCTGACCGACTTGCCCGCAAGATGAGGCCGCATCAACCGGTGATGAACTCGGCCCCGTCGACCCCGATGACGTTGCCGCTGATCCAGTCGGAGTCGCCGGCCGACAGCCGGACGATCGCCTCCGCGACGTCGTCGGTCGTCGTGAGCCGGCCGTGCGGGTTTCGGGCGAGGGTGATCTCGACCATCCGCGCCGCCTCGGGGATCTTGCGGAGAGCCGGCGTGTCCGTCACCCCGGCCCGGATCGCATTGACCGATATGCCCGTCCCGCGGCGGGCGAACTCCATCGCGAGCTGGCGGCAATGGGCCTCGAGGGCGGCCTTCGCGGCCGACACGACCCCATACGAGGGGATCACCCGGCTCGAACCCTCCGACGTCATCGCGTAGATCTTCGAGCCCCGGTCGAGGAACCCGCCCCGCTGCAGATCCTGGACCCAGTAGACGAGGCTGTTCGCCATCACGTCGAGGGTCATCTCCATCTTCTTCCTGTCGACCGCGTCCTTCGGGTGGTCGGCCAGGAACGGAACGAGCGATCCGAACGCCAGCGAGTGCATGACGACGCGAACGTACGGCTTCCCGCCCGCCTTGCGCGACTCGTCGAACCGCGCGCCCAGCGTCGCGAGGGCCGCCTTCCGCTTCTCGTCGTCGGCGGCGTTCATGTTGATGAACAGGGCCTCGCTGCCCGCGTCGGCGATTCGCTTCTTGACGTCCTCGACGTGCTGGAGCCCCGCCCGGAAGTCGAGATGGATGCCGGCGATCTTGTAGCCCGCCTTCGCGAGGGCGACAGACGTCGCCTCGCCCATCCCGCTCGAGGCGCCCAGGATGAGCGCCCAGCGCTCGCGCTCGTCTGTCACGGGCGGAGTCTAGCAGTCGACTGTTCGCGTCTAGGGGCCCACCGACTCGACCGGGACCGGCTGGACCGGCGCCGGCGCTGGGGCTACGACGCCGCCGCCATCGACCCCGAAATCGGGCCCGATGGCGTCGACCAGGCCGGGCGGCGGCGGCTCGATCGAGACGGCTTCGTTCGGTGCCGCAATGCGCAGCCTCATCCCGACGGTCGAGCCTTCGGCCGTCGCGGACGCAACGAGCTCGACGAGGCGCAGCGTTGCCGTGTCGGTGACGACCTGGAGAGCCAGCGGCGGAAGGCCGGCGGGCTGCTCCAGCCCGCCCCCGACGTCCGGCATCTGGTCGAGACCGATGAGTCCGACGACGAGCTTCCATACCTGGGCCGGCGGCAGCGCGACCTGCGTCACGTAGCATCGTCCCGTCGCGCAGTCCTCGACTCCCCGGAGCTCGACCGATGTGTCCGGATCGTCGACGAAGCTCGCGAGGACCTTCCGCACGTCCGGCGGCTGCCTGCCCGCGCCCCCGCCGCCCATAAGGAAGAGCGCCACCATCCCGCCCGACGCCGGGACCTTCGCCCAGCGGCCGTTCGCCGAGTTCCGGGCGAACGACGCGCCGTCGGCCTGGATGTAGGCGAACGCCCCGCTCCCGTCGGTTGCCGACGCCGTCAGGCTCAGCTCACCGGCCACGAGATCGATGACGCCCTCCGCGAAGCCGCCCTGTGGCTCGCCCGGGCGTGCAGCGTCGCGAATTTCGAGATCGACCCGAACCTGCATCGACCGGAGCCCGGCGGTGGTCTCGAGGGTCCGGCTCAGGATCAGGCGCGGATCGGTCAGCTCTGCCGCTGGGGTGCTGGGATTGCACGCTGCCCCGCTCCCGACGATGGCGACGAGACCGATCAGCGTGGCGAGCCGGCGCATGCCCATCCCCTGGCGCGGAGCCAATGGGCCGAGCCTACCAGCAATCTGGGCGCCGCCGTTGACGAACGGCACCGACGCGCCCATCGTCGGGTCGTGGACGGCAAGCCGACCGCGGTAGCGGTCCGGGACCTCCGGCCGGGCGACGTCGACGCGGCGGAGGCGCTCCTCGAGGATGGCCTGGGCGGGCGGCTCCAGGCGCGCCACGGCGAGCTGATTGACGTCCTCGACCGGCCGGGCCTCGTGGCAGAAGCGAACGGCGCCCTCATCGGCCTCATCACCTACGACCCGCAACCCGCGGAGTGCGAGCTTGTCGCGCTCGTCGCCACGGTTCGCGGCTCCGGGATCGGCAGCGCGCTGGTCGCGGCGCTGAGGGAGCGGGTTCCCGATCGGCCGATCTGGGTGGTTACGACGAACGACAATCTCGACGCGCTGCGCTTCTACCAGCGGCGCGGGTTCCGGCTCCGTGCGCTGCGGCCTGGCGCGGTGGACGAGGCGCGCCGGACGGTGAAGCCGCGGATCGCGGTGGTCGGCGACCATGGCATCCCGCTCCGGGACGAGCTGGAGCTGGTCTTGCTGCCGCTCTGACTGCGCCTCCCTGGTGGAAGGAACGCGGTGCGCGCTGGCTCCAGTCGGCTTGCCGCGCGGGCTCGGACCTGGCCATAATCCCGGCCCGAGAGGCTCGCTGGGGGTTCCCCTTGACCGTCACCCTGGTTCTCGACGCGGTCGCCGCCGCCTGACCTGATGCGTCCCCGCGTCCGCGCGACCCGCCGCCCGTTGCCGCCCGCAGCCGTGGGGCTCGTCCTCGCCCTGGGATTGCTGGCGCCCGGAACGGCGCTCGCGGGGCCGTCACCTTCCTGGCTGCCGGCTGCCGACGCGGCGGATGCGGCCATCCCCGCGGCCCTTGCCCGCACCGACCGCGTCCTCGTCCGCTGGACGACGAACCGCTCCGCGGCCGGGTCCGCCACGGCGGGGCGCCTTCGGGCGTTGAGCCTGGCGGCCGGCAGCAGCGTCCGGTTCGTCCGGATCACCGCCTCGGGATCGGCGGTCTACGCGCTCGATCAGCAGCTCGGCGAGCAGGCGAACGCGATCCTCGCCGCGCTGGGCCGGGTGGCAGGAGTGGCGCACGTCGAGGCCGACCTCTGGATGACGGCGGACGTCCTGCCGAACGACACGTACGCGGCCAGCATGTGGGGCCTGCTCGGCTCGTCCCTGTCCTCGGCCCGCAATTTCGGGATCGACGCGACAGGCGCCTGGGCGACAACGACGGGTAGCGGCGTGGTCGTCGCGGTCATCGACACGGGGATCCTGTTCAACCACCCCGACCTGGTCGGCCAGACGGTCTCCGGCTACGACCTGATCGGCGACATCCTCACCGCCAACGACGGCGATGGCAGGGATTCGAATGCGGCCGACCCCGGCGACTGGGTACAGCCATCCGATGGGCTTGGGCCAGGTTGTCCGTTCTCCGCCTCGAGCTGGCACGGTTCGCACGTCGCCGGCACGATCGCCGCGAAGGCCAACAACGCCATCGGTGTCTTCGGCGGTGCGCCGGGTGTCAAGATCCAGCCGGTTCGCGTGCTGGGAAAATGCGGCGGCTTCCTATCGGACGTCGCCGACGGGATTGCCTGGGCCTCGGGCGGGAGCGTCCCCGGCGTCCCGGCGAATGGCACACCGGCCGACATCCTCAACCTCTCCCTGGGAGGCGGATCGCCGACGTGCCCGAGCGAATACTCGAGCGCGATCGCCGGCGCCCGCAGCCGCGGCTCGGTTGTCGTCGTGGCGGCCGGCAACGCGGATGCCAACGCGTCCGGCTTCACGCCGGCAAACTGTTCCGCGGCGGTGACCGTTGCTGCGACCATGCAGAACGGCAGGAGGGCAGCGGACTTCTCGAATTTCGGCTCGAGCGTGGACATCGCAGCCCCCGGAGTCGGGATCAAGAGCACGTTGAACAGCGGCCAGACAACGCCGAACTCTGCCGGCTATATCTACGGGGACTACAACGGCACCTCAATGGCCACCCCCCACGTCGCGTTGACCGCCGCCCTGCTGAAGGCGGCCGCTCCGTCCCTGACAGCCGAGGACATCGAGGACCTGATCCGCCTGACGGCGACGAACTTCGCCCCGGATTCTTCATCGGACGGTTGTCCCGCTCTGGGCTGCGGCGCCGGAATCGTCAACGCCGCCCGGGCGATCCACGCCCTGACACCCTCGGGGCCGTCCTGTCCCAGGACGGGGTGCCCGTAGGCGCCCCGGGCGCGACCGGCGCGACCGTCGCCGCCGGTCAGACCACGCCGGCGGCCCGGAACCGCTCGACCTCGTCCGGCGCGTAGCCGAGCTCGTCGAGGATCTCGTCCGCGTCCTCCCCGGGGAGCGGCGGCGGGGTCCGGATCGCGGCCGGCGTCCCGGACAGCGTGAACGGGATCCCCACCTGGTCGACCCGCCCGAGGCGCGGATGCTCGAGCCGCACGCGCATCCCGCGGGCCAGTGCCTGGGGCGAGGCGAACGCGGCCGCGACGTCGTTGATCGACCCGCATGGGACCTCGGCCGCGTCCAGCGAGGCTAGCCAGTCCGCGGACGGGCGAGTACCGAAACGGGTGGCAAGCAGCGGCCGCAGCTCGCCGCGATGCTCGACCCGTGCGCCGTTCGTCACGAATCGGGGGTCGTCTGCGAGCCCCGCCAGGTCGAGCGCCTCGCACAGCCGCCGCCACTGGCGCTCGCTCGCCGCGGCGACGGCGATCTGCCCGTCCGCGGTCGGGAACGCCTCGTACGGGACGATGTTCGGGTGGGCATTCCCCAGCCGCACGGGCGGCCGACCCGTGACGAATGCGTTCTGGGCCTGGTTGACGAGAATGGCCAGCGTCGATTCGAGGATCGACACGTCGATCCGCTGGCCCAGGCCGGTCTCTCGCGAGCTCGCCCCCGCCCGCTCTCGCCCGAAGAGCGCCCCGAGGACCGCCACCGCCCCGAACAGCCCGGCCGCGAGGTCGCTGATCGCGACGCCCACCTTCGTGGGGCCGCCGGAGTCGGCGTCCGGCGCGCCGGTGATCGACATCAGCCCGCCGACCGCCTGGGCGACGAAGTCGTAACCGGGCTTGGCGGCATCCGGGCCGTCCGGGCCGTAGCCGCTGATCGCGAGGTGGACGAGCCGCTGGTTCAGTTGCTCCAGCGACGGATCGTCGAAGCCGAGACGGGCGAAGGCCCCCACGCGGAAGTTTTCGACGAGGACGTCCGCCTCCTCGATGAGGCGGCGCAGAATCCGCCGGCCGTCTTCCTGGCGGAGATCGAGCCGGATGCTTCGCTTGTTCCGGTTGACCGCCAGGAAGTACGCCGCGGTCCGCGTCCCGTCCGCCTCGTCGCCGACCCACGGCGGGCCCCAGCCACGGGTCGCGTCCCCGTCGGGCGGCTCGACCTTGACGACGTCCGCCCCGAGGTCGGCGAGGAGCATCGTGCAGTACGGACCGGCGAGAACCGTCGAGCAATCGGCGACGAGCAGGCCGGCGAGCGGGCCGGGCGCATCTCCGGAAGCCATGGCGCGATGGTAGTCGTCCGTATCCTGTGTCGATGATCCCCCCGCGTTGGCTGCTCCGGATCGGGTGGGCGGTCCACAAGGCGCTGTTCGCCGCGTCCGGTGGGCGGGTCGGTGCGGAACGGCCGCGCGACGGCAGGCTCGGGACGCTGTTCCTGTCCTCGACCGGCCACACGAGCGGCCAGGTCCGCCGCAACGCCCTGTACTACCTCGAGGACGGCCCGAATCTGGTCGTCGTCGCCTCGAACGCGGGCGCGGACACAGACCCATTGTGGTGGCTCAACCTGCAGGCGCGGCCGGACGCCGAGGTCGAGCTTGGCACGGACCGCAGACCGGTTCGTGCCCGCGCCGCGACGGTCGACGAGCACGATCGATTCTGGCCGCGGCTGGTTCTGGCCTCACCCGCGTACGACGAATACCGCCGCGCGGCCTCCCGGCCGATCCCGGTCGTGGTCCTGGAACCCAGGCCCGGGCTTCCCGGGTAGGATCGGCTCATGCCCTCCCGAACGCTGACCTTGATGACCGTCCACGCCCATCCCGACGACGAGACGATCGGGACTGGCGGCACGATGGCGAAGGCGGTCCGGGACGGCCGCCGTGTCGTGCTCGTGACCTGCACCCGCGGCGAGCTCGGCGAGATCGTCGTCAAGGAGATGGACACGCCGGACAACCACCGCCGGCTCGGCGAGATCAGGGCCGGCGAGCTCGAGGCGGCCATGGGCGAACTCGGAGTGACGGAGTGGGACAACCTCGGCTACCGCGACTCGGACATGATGGGCCGGGCCGGGAACCGCGATCCGCGGTCGTTCTGGCAGGCCGACCTCGACGGCGCGGCGCGCCGGCTGGTCTGGCTCATCCGGACGTACAAGCCGGACGTCGTCACGACGTACAACGAGTTCGGTGGATACGGCCATCCGGACCACATCCGAACGCACGATGTCGCCGTTCGGGCGTATGCGCGGGCCGACGACCCGGCGTGGTACCCCGAACAGCTCGAGCCAGAGCACGGCGGAACGGGGCCGGCGGCGGGGGAGGGTGGCCTCGCGCCGTGGGCGCCATCGAAGCTCTACGTGCAGGCGATCCCGGCGTCCGTCCGGAAGAAGATGGCCGACAGGATGGCCGAGCTCGGCAAGCCGAGCTTCTGGTCGCCGCCGGAGGACGCCACGCCCGAGCAGCGGGCGGAGTTCGAGGCTTACGTCGCGAAGATGCTCGTGCCGGACGAGGCGATCACGACCCGGGTCGACGTCTCCGACGTCCTCGACGCGAAGTGGCGGGCTCTCCGCCACCACGTCAGCCAGATGGCGGAGGACAACCCGTTCATCCAGTTCGGGATCGACGGCTGGCGCGAGTTCTGGGCCCAGGAGACGTACATCCTCCGCGAGTCGCGGGTGAAGACCAAGCTGCCCGAAACGGACCTCTTCGCCGGGCTGAGTTGAGCGCCCGGGTGAGTTACTGGCAGTAACCGAACTGACCTGGAGCGCGCATGGTCGAACCCCGAACCTGCACACCGGGCGGACGGTCACGCACGCTCCAGGCCGGGTTCGTTACCACCGGTAACAGGGGCCCGGCAGGTCCGCTTACCAGTCGAGCAGGCCCTTCGAGGCGCCGAACACCTGGCCCATGACGACCTTCCCGTCGCCGGCCGGGTCGAGGAAGTTCGGCTGGGCCCGGTCGAGAATGATGTGCGGCCGCATCCTGATCTGCCGCAGGTCCGTGCCCGCGAACGTCAGCTCGAGCGTGATCCCCTCCATCGTCGGCTCCGACCAGACCTGGTCGAAGACGAAGTTGCCGAGCGCGTACCAGATCGGCTTGCCGTCGTAGATCTCCATCGCCGCAGCCCAGTGGGCATGGTTGCCGATGACCATGTCCGCGCCGGCGTCGATTGCCGCGCGCGCAAGCCGCTGCTGACCCGCGAACGGGGTCGCGTCGTACTCGACGCCCCAGTGCGGGAAGACGATCACGAGGTCCGCGCCGGCCTTGCGTGCCGCGGCCACGTCCGCCTTGACGACCGCCGCGCTCATCTGGGCGCTGCCGGCGCGCGTAACGGACGCCGCGTAGTACTTCGCGATCGTGTCGTAGGCGAGAATCGCGACCTTGACGCCGCCCGCCTCGAGGATCGCCGGCTGCCGCGCCTGTTCCAGGTCCTCGCCCGCGCCGCTCCAGGCGATCCCGCGCTTCTCGAGGTTGTCGATCGTCTGGGCGATGCCGTTCGCACCAGCGTCGCGGATGTGGTTGTTGCCGAGCGAGACGTAGTCAATGCCGGCGTTGCGCAGGCCGTCGATGAGCTTCGGGTCGGCCGAGAAGACGACACCGGTCGTGTGCCAGCGGAAGTTGTTCGGGGCTGGGTTCTCGAAGTTGGCGAGCGCGAGGTCGGCGCTCTCGATGAGGGCACGGACTGCGCCGGCGTTGCCGGTCCGCCGCCCTTGGACGATGTCGTATCCGAACTGCGAGCAGCAGGTCCGGCCGGTGATCTCCGCAGTTCCGCCGTCGAATGGGAAATCGACGCCCTTGCCGTCGACCTTGACGGTCTTCGCCACGCCCCGGTCGAGCATGATGTCGCCGCCGGCGAACAGCGTCCACGCGGCGGCCGGGTCGTAGGCCGGTTCGGCCGGTGCGGCGTCCTCGGGGACGTGCGCGACGAAGGGCCACTCGGCGAGGGTCTTCACCCGGTCGACGCCGAAGAGCGCGTCGGGGCCCCACGAGAGCGCCCGAACGGATGGCCGCACCTCGTCGGCGCGAAGGAAACCGAGCCGTTTTCGGTGGGCGCTGAGGTCCTCCCCGAGTGCGGTCGCGTCCGGGGCCAGTACCAGGCGCGACGGGACGGCTGGCCGATCCAGGCCGAGCGCCGCGAGGATCGCGTCGGCGTCCGATTCGACGAGCTCGACGGCCTCGTACCGCCCGCTCGTCCCGTCGAGCACCGACCGGACCTCCCCGAACGAGCTCGCCGAGACCTGGGTCCGGAAGTGGGCGACCGGGACGATGGCGACGTCCGCGAGCGGCGACGGCGTCGGCGAGGGGGAGGGCGTCGGCGCGGCCGGTGACGGGGATGGGGCGACCGAGGGTGAAGCGGACGAGCCGATCGACCCTGCGATCTCCTGGCCCGGACTCGGGCCGGGACCGGCGATCGCGACGCCGATGGCCGCGACGATCGCGATTGCGACCAGGGCGAGAAGGGCTGCGAGCGGAGCGCGCTTCACGCTGGGGATTGTGACATCGGTGGCCCGACCTCCCCCGCCGGGCAGAGGAACGCCCCGTTCGGGCGGGCGAACGGGGCGTAGGTAGATGCGATCTGATGGCGGACCCGACCGGATTCGAACCGGCGATCTCCAGCGTGACAGGCTGGCATGTTGGGCCGCTACACCACGGGTCCGTTGCGGCGAGGGCCGAGGATAGCAGGTGGGACCGGGGTTGTCAGGCGAACCGGCCGACCGTCAACAGCTGATCACTCGTTCAGCGCCGAGGGCTCCACGAGCATCGGCCACTCGGCGCCGAGATCCTGGTAGCGGGCCCGCGGTTGGCCTGTCTGCGCGTCGAGAAGCGTCACCGACGCGTCAGGAGCCACCCCTTCCGGCGCCTCTCCCAGCATGCCGACGATCACGTCCGTTCCGTTCGGGGCGATCGCAATCGAGACGACGTCCGGCGCAACGGTCCACGTGGCCCGCACCCGAAGACTGGTGGCGTCCAGGACGTGGATCGTCGTCGCGCGGCCAAGCTCGATGATCTTGTCCCCGGACATCGCGACGACGTACAGCGTCTGGCCATCCGGCGAGAGCGCAAGACCCGGCTCGAGCATGATCTTCGCGAGCGCGGCCGGCGCGATCCAGGCGGAGAACGTGCGAACCAGGCGGTCGAGCGCGGGAACGGCCGCCGTCGGCGTATCGATGACGGTGGCCGAATCGAGCTTCGCGGACGCGATGTGGACCCGCGCGGCGCGATGCGAGAACGGGTCCCACAGATAGAGGATCCCGCGCGTGCGATCGACCAGTCGCCGCGGGAACGAGCCTTCGAGGACCGGCTGGAGGTCAAGGTCACTCATCCGGCCCGTATCGATCGCGACGGATCGGAGAAACTCATCCGTCCCGTTCCGGCCGCGGCAGAGCGCGAACACCGTGTCGTGGCCCAGGAGCTCCGGCCACGCGTCGATGCAGCGAGCGTCAGCAGCAGCACTCTTCGTCCCGAACCCCGTGACCGCCTCGAGCGGAAGGAACCCACCGTGGATCCAGGCGACGAAGTGGCGCTCGTCGGAGATCGCGTTTGCCCGGACGACGGTGAGGCCGATCAGCGCCTGGAGTCCGTCGTGGGCGAACTGGATCCGCGGCGCCCATGCTTCGACGCGCTCCTCGGCTGGCACGGGCTCGAGCTCGAGGCGCTGGACGACCTCGCGGGTGGGGACGTCGACGAGGAGCACCGATCGCTCCCAGCGCGGCGGTCGTCGGACGGAGATGCCTACCGCAAGGAGGCTGCCGTCGGGCGAAAGCGAGGCGGAAGTCGCGACCGGCCACAGCTGCTCGTCGGCGCGAACGCGGTCGTCGCGGAGGCCCTCGACCGTCACCAGCTCGCTTTCCGCCGAGACCATTCCTGCATCGATGTTGGCCAGGCTGACCGTGACGCGCTCGCCACCGTCGATCGCCGTGACGTCGCTGCAGACGCAGACGAACTGTCCCCGCGGCAGATGCAGGATGCGGTCACGCCAGTCGCCTGTCCCGACGCTCGGCCCTGTTTCGCCGCTCCACAGATCGAGTGAGCGGGCACCGTTCCCCGATCGCAGCCACACCGTCCCGGACGGAGGTGGCCCGGCGAGCAGCTCCATCGGCGTCGTCGGCGTCGGTCGCGACGACCTGGCCGGAGTGGACGCCGATCCGCCCGACTGCGTGGCCCCGGCGCCCGGAGCGACTGCGGAGCGACCCTCGGGCGGCGGCGACCCGATTCCCGCCGCGAGGACCCAGGTCACGACCGCGAGCAGCGCGGCCAGCCAGGCCGCGAACGCGATCCGGCCCCGTCGTCGCCCGGAGACCGGGGTGAAGACGAGCGGAGCCCTGCCCGTGCTCATGCCTTCGATACACCGACCGCCGGGCCCCGGTTCCGCGCCGTCCTATACTCGCCAACTCATGGCCGCCTCGACCGCCGAGCTGATCGACCTGCGCTCCGACACCGTCACGAAGCCCACCCCGGAGATGCGGCGCGCGATGGCGGAAGCCGAGGTCGGCGACGACGTCTTCGGCGACGACCCCACGGTGATCGCGCTCGAGGAGCGCGCCGCCGAGCTCCTCGGGAAGGAGGCGGGCCTGTTCGTCGCGAGCCGGACGATGGGCAACCTCGTCGCCCAGATGGCCCACCTCGCCCGCGGCCAGGAGACGATCGCCGGCCGTGAGCATCACCTCGTCATCGACGAGGCTGCCGGCCACGCGGTGGTCGTCGGCACGAGCATCCGCTCGCTCGCGGAACGCGCCGACGGGACGATCGACCCGCAGGATGTCGCGGCCGCGTTCCGCGACCCGGGCGATCCGCACGAGCCGATCACCGGGCTCGTGACCCTCGAGAACACCCACGCCCACTCGATGGGCCAGCCGCTCACGCCGGCCTACACCGCGACGATCGCGGCCGTCGCCCACGAGCGCGGCGTGCCGCTCCACGTCGATGGGGCACGGTTCTGGAACGCCGCCGTGGCCCTCGGGGTGAGCGGCGCCGAGCTCGCCGCGCCGGCGGACAGCGTGACCTTTTGCCTGAGCAAGGGGCTCGGCTGCCCGGTCGGCTCGGTCGTCGTCGGCGGGCGCGACTTCATCTGGCGGGCCCGCCGGGCGCGGAAGCTCGTCGGCGGCGGGATGCGCCAGGTGGGGATCCTCGCGGCGGCGGGCCTCGTGGCGCTCCGCGACGGCCCGGCCGGGATGATCGACCGCCTCGCGGAGGACCATGCGAACGCCCGCCGGTTGGCCGAGGGGATCGCGGATCTGGCCGGCGTCGGGTCCGCGGGTGGAATCGCCCAGCCGGAGCCCGGTCGGCTGGACCCGGCACGCGTTCGGACGAACTTCGTCGTGTTCCGCGTCGAGCGCGACCGGGCGGCGTTCCTCGCCGCGCTCCATGCGCGCGGCGTCCTCATGGTGGAATATCCACATGGTCAGGTCCGCGCGGTGACCCACCATGGGGTCACCGCCGCCGATATCGAGAAGACGATCGCGGCGACCGCCGAGGCGCTCGCGGAGACGGCGTCCCGGACGCGACTCAGCGCCGCGTCGGCCTGAGGGCGGCCACCCGAGCACCCGGCCCTCGCGGCAACCCTGGAGGAGCAAGTGACAGTCCCCGGCCCGGAGGTCGAGCTCACCCGCCCGACCCCCGCCACCCAGCCCGGCCCGCTCGATTCGGCGTTCTACGACCTCGTCGAGCAGCGGTTCCGGCGGATCGTCCGCGAGAACCCGGTCGTCGCGACCTACCTGGGGATCCACACCGAGGACGACCGGCTCGGCGACGGGACCCGCGACGCCGTCCTCGGCGAGCTCGAGGCGGACAAGCGGCACCTCGCGGAGGTCGAGGCGATCGACCCGGCCGGCCTGTCGCGCGAGGCCCGGTTCGAGCGCGACCTCGAGATCCACAACCTCCGCCAGGACATCTTCCGGACCGACGTCGTCCGGACGTGGGAGCGCCGGTCGACGGCGCTCGACGTCGCCGGGGACGGCCTGTTCCTGTTGTTCGCCCGCGACTTCGGCCCGCTGGCCGACCGGCTGAGCTCGATCGCCGGGCGCCTCGAGACCCTGCCCAGGTTCCTGGACGACCATCGGACCCGACCGGCCGGGCCCCAGGTCCGCCTGTGGCAGCGGCTCGAGATCGAATCGGCCGGCGAGCTGCCGTCGTTCCTCGACGAGATCGTCGCCGCGGGCAAGGACCTCCCGGAGACGGAGCGGCGCCGGCTCGGAACCGCGGCGGACGATGCCCGCAAGGCAATCGGCGAGTATCGCGAGTGGCTCGAGTCGTCGCTCGCCGGCGGCACCGACGAATGGGCACTCGGGCGGGAGCGGTACGACGAGCTGGTGGGCCTGCGGGCGTTCGACGGGCTCGATTCGGACGCGATCCTCGAGATCGGCCACGAGCAGCTCGCGGAGAACAAGGCGGCCCGCATCGCCGCGGCTCGCGAGATCGACGGCAAGGCGGACGAGGCGTCGGTCATCGACCGGATCAAGCGCGACCACCCGGCGACGTTCGAGGAGGCCCTCGGGGCGTACCGGGAGGTCATGCTTCGCGCGCGCAGCCACCTCATCGAGAACGACATCGTGACGGTGCCCAAGGGCGAGCGGATCGACGTCGTCCCGACGCCCGACTACCTCCGCAACGTCGTCCCGTTCGCGGCCTACTTCGAGCCGCCGAAGTTCGACCGCGACCCGTCCGGGATCTACATCGTCACGCCGTCCGTGAATGACGACCCGAACGCGATGCGCGAGCACAACTACAGCTCGATCAGCAACACGAGCATCCACGAGGCGTACCCGGGCCACCACCTCCAGCTGTCGGTCGCGACCCGCCACCCGAGCCTGACCCGGATCCTCATCGACGCGCCGGAGTTCGTCGAGGGCTGGGGCATGTACTCGGAGCAGCTCATGCGCGAGCAGGGCTTCGACGACGCCCCGAACTTCCGGCTCAACATGTATACCGATGCGATCTGGCGGGCCTGCCGGATCATCCTCGACATCCGGATGCATCGCGGCGAGGTCGACGTCGAGGAGGCCGTCCGGTTCCTCGTCGAGGAGACGAGCTTCGAGGAGCCGAACGCGCGGGCGGAGGTGAACCGCTACACCTACACCCCGACGTACCAGCTGTCGTATCTCCTCGGCAAGGTTCTGCTCCTCCAGCTCCGGGCGGACGAGCAGCGCCGGCTCGGCAAGGCGTTCAGCCTGAAGGCGTTCCACGACACCCTGCTGCGCAACGGCTCGCTGCCGATCAGCTTCCACCGGCGGCTGCTCTCGAACGGCACGGCCGGCGCCTGACGGCCGCCGCCCGCAGCGCACCAATACCTCGCCAGCTCGTGCTCATCATCCCGGCGATCGACCTCGAGAAAGGACGCTCGCGAGTGGTTTTCTGGCCGGGCGCTTCGGCCGGCGTCGGCGCCCCGACCGACCGGCCTGAGCGGATCGCGGCAAGCTTCGTCGAGCTGGGAGCGCGGCTCATCCACGTCGTCGACTTCGACGGGGCGCGGGCGGGAACGCCGGTGAACCTCGAGGCGATCGGCGCGATCGCGGCGCGCGTCGCGGTGCCGATCCAGGTCGCCGGCGGTCTCGACGGCGCCGACCAGGTCCGGCTCGCGTTCGCGGCAGGCGCAACGCGGGCGGTTCTCGGGATGGCCGTTGCGGACCAGCCGTCCACGTTGAGCGAATGCCTGGAGGTCGCCGGCGACTGGTTGGCGATCGGGCTCGACCCGCGACCGGAGCGCCTGGCCGCCTTCCCCTGGCACCGGCCGGCCCCGCCCAGCCTGCCGGAGCTCGTCGCCGAGCTCGCCGGGGCGGGCGTCCGGCGGGTCGTCCTGGGACACGGCGGGAGCCGCCCGGATCCCGATCTGCTGTCGAGCCTCGTTCGGACATACGATGTGGAGGTCCTCGTGGCCGGCGGCGCCGCCGACCTCGAGTCGATCCGCAGCCTGCGCGACGCCGGCGTCAGCGGCGTCATCCTCGGCGAGGCCCTCCTCTCCGGGTCCATCGACTTTCCCGCCGCCCTGGAGGCAGCCGCATGACCCTCTCCGCCCGCCGGCGCGCCGCCGTCGCGCTGCTCACTGCCGCGGTGGCGGTCGGGTGCAGCGGCGGCCCGGCCGGCACCGCGAGCCCGACGGACAGCCCGGCCGCCACCGCGGTCCCGACCTCGGTCCAGGGCGCCTGCCCGGCCTCGCAGCCGGACGCCCTGCCGCCCGGCGAGACACGAACCGTCACGATCGAGACCGGGAAGGGCACGATCGTCGTCAAGGTCGAGGGCGGGCTCTCGCCGATCGCGGCCGGCAACTTCGTGGCGCTTGCCGCCTGCGGCTTCTACGACGGCGTCGGCTTCCACCGGATCGTGCCCGGCTTCGTCATCCAGGGCGGCGATCCAGAAGGCACCGGCGCCGGCGGGCCGGGCTATACGATCCAGGACGAGCCTGTGACCGCGACCTACAGGCGCGGGACGCTGGCGATGGCGCGGACCCGCGCCCCGAACTCCCAGGGCTCCCAGTTCTTCATCGTGCTCGACGACGCGGCAGCGGGGATGGGCCTCGCCCAGGAGAACACCTACGCGATCTTCGGCCAGGTGGTCGAGGGCATGGACGTCGTCGATGCGATCGCAGCGGCCGCGGATGCGGAGCTGCCCAGCGACCCGGTGGTCATGACGAGGGTCACCGTCGCCAACCCCTGACAGGAGGACATGCCAGTGACACGCGCCACGATCGCGACCGAGAAGGGCGACATCGAGGTCGAGCTCTTCACCGACAGCGCTCCGAAGGCGACGAAGAACTTCGTGGACCTCGCCAGAAAGGGGTTCTACGACGGGGTCGTCTTCCACCGGGTCATCCCGGGCTTCGTCATCCAGGGTGGCGACGGCCAGTACGGGAAGAAGGCGAGCCTCGACTCAGGCCGGGTCGGAACCGGCGGGCCGGGCTACAAGTTCGAGGACGAGCCCGTCGAGGGCAATTACCAGCGGGGGGCGCTGGCGATGGCCAACGCGGGCCCGAACACGAACGGCAGCCAGTTCTTCATCTGCCACCAGGACCTGACCGGCCGGCTGCCCAAGAACTACACCCTCTTCGGCCAGGTGACCCGTGGCCTGGACGTCGTGGACGCAATCGCGGCCGGGCGGACGGGCCCGGGCGACCGGCCCGTCGAGCCGGTCTCGATGACCGGGGTGACGATCGACGACGAGTAACGCCGGGTTGCCCTCGGGGGACACTAGATTAAGGAATTTACATCGGGCCTAGCGCCAAAACCCTTGGATTCCGCCTCCCAGGGCGGTAAAGTGAGCTTGCTGCAACGAGCAGCCACAGCTGCCCCAGCGACAGGGTCATGGGTAGGTAGGGTCAGGGTAGTCGGTGCAGCCGACGTGATAGATGCCCTTGCCGCGTGGCAGAAGCGTCCGTTTCGGCGGATACCTTCACCGGGACAGCAACGGAGCGGCTCCTTCGGGAGCCGCTCCGGTTTTTTCCCGGGCCGGGCTCGAAGCGCGCAACCTGTGCAGCCACGGGCCGATCTGGGCACGCCCGCGGCCATCCCGGCGGCTTACGCTCGCGTGGCCTCTTCGGCCGGCGAGGGGGACTCCACGCGGCTGAACTCCAGCTCCCCGCCCCGGGCATCCACCCTGATCGTGGCCCCGTCCCCGAAGTCGCCCCGCAGGAGGCGCATCGCCAGCGGCTGGATGAGGTGCTGCTGGATCGCCCGCTTGAGCGGCCGCGCCCCGTAGACCGGGTCGAAGCCCTCGACCGCGAGAAGCTCCTTCGCGGAATCGGTCAGCACCAACTCGATCTTCCGCTCTGCGAGGCGGTTCCGGACCGCTCGCAGCTGGATGTCGACGATCCGCTTGATCTGCTCCTGGCCGAGCGGGTTGAAGATCACGACCTCGTCGATCCGGTTGAGCAGCTCCGGCCGGAAATGGGTCCGGACCGCCTCCATGACCCGCTCGCGCGCCTTCGTCCGGGCGCGTTCGCGCTCGGCGAGGTCGACGACGCCGCTCGCGACGAGGTGCTCGGGCAGGACGTGCTCGCTGCCGAGGTTGCTCGTCATGACCACGATCGTGTTCTGGAAGTTCACGGTCCGGCCCTGGGCGTCGGTCAGCCGCCCATCGTCGAGCAGCTGGAGCAGGACGTTGAGGACCTCCGGGTGGGCCTTCTCGACCTCGTCGAACAGGATCACCGCGTACGGCCGGCGGCGAACGGCCTCGGTCAGCTGGCCGGCCTCCTCGTAGCCGACGTAGCCCGGCGGGGCCCCGATCAGGCGCGACACGGTGTGCCGCTCCTGGTACTCGCTCATGTCGATCCTGACCATCGCCTGCTCGTCATCGAAGAGGAACTCGGCCAGGGCGCGGGCGGTTTCGGTCTTCCCGACCCCGGTCGGGCCGAGGAAGAGGAAGCTGCCGAGCGGGCGGTTCGGGTCCTGGAGGCCGGCCCGAGCCGCACGGACGGCGTTTGCGACGGCCCCGATCGCATCGTCCTGACCGACGACCCGCTGGCGCAGCCGCTCTTCCATGTTGATGAGCTTCTCGACCTCGCCCTCCATCAGCCTGGTCACCGGGATCCCGGTCCAGCGGCCGACGACCTCGGCGATGTCGGTCTCGTCGACCTCCTCCTTGACGAGCGCCCCGGCGGCCTTCTCCCGGAGCTCACTCTCGGCGTCGACGAGCTGCTTCTCGAGCTGGGTGATCTCGTAGCTCACCCGCGCAGCGCGTTCCCAATCGGCCGCCCGGGTGGCCTCCTCGAGCTCGATGCGCTTGGCGTCGAGCTCCTCCTGGAGCCGGCCGAGCTTGTTGAGCTCCTCGACCTCCGCCTTCCAGCGGGTCTCCAGTTCGGTGGCCTGCTCCTTGGCATTGCCGAGCTCCTTCTCGAGCTTGCCGAGGCGGTCCTTCGAGGCCTGGTCCTTCTCCTTCCGGAGGCCCTCGCGCTCGATCTCGAGCTGCGTGATCCGCCGCCGGATCTCGTCGAGCTCGACGGGCATGCTGGTCGCCTCGACCCGGAGCTTGGCCGCGGCCTCGTCGACGAGGTCGATCGCCTTGTCGGGCAGGAAGCGGTCGGTGATGTAGCGATGCGACAGGACCGCCGCCGCCACCAGGGCCGAGTCCTTGATCCGGACGCGGTGATGCTGCTCGTACCGCTCGCGGAGGCCGCGGAGGATGCTGATCGTGTCCTCGACCGACGGCTCGTCGACGTACACCGGCTGGAAGCGGCGCTCGAGGGCGGCGTCCTTCTCGATGTGCTTGCGATACTCGTCGAGGGTCGTGGCTCCGATCGTGTGGAGCTCGCCCCGGGCGAGCATCGGCTTGAGCATGTTCGAGGCGTCCATCGCGCCTTCGGCCGCCCCGGCGCCGACCACGGTGTGGAGCTCGTCGATGAACAGGATGACCCGGCCGGCCGACTCCTGGACCTCCTTGAGCACCGCCTTGAGGCGCTCCTCGAACTCGCCGCGGTACTTCGCCCCGGCGATGAGCGCGCCGAGGTCGAGGCCGACGATCTTCTTGTCCTTCAGGCCTTCGGGGACGTCGCCCCGGACGATTCGCTGGGCGAGCCCCTCGACGATCGCCGTCTTTCCCACCCCGGGCTCTCCGATGAGGACCGGGTTGTTCTTCGTCCGGCGGCTCAGCACCTGGATGACCCGGCGGACCTCCTCGTCCCGGCCGATCACCGGGTCGAGCTTGCCCTGCCGGGCGAGCTCGGTGAGGTCGCGGCCGTACTTCTCGAGGGCCTCGTATGTCGTCTCGGGGTTGGGGCTCGTGACCCGCTGGCCGCCGCGGACTTCCTGGAGCGCCCGGTAGACCGCGTCGCGGGTCACGCCGAGCCGGCGGAGGACCTGGCCCGCCGGGCCCGATTCGCTCTCGTCGACGAGGGCGAGAAGGAAGTGCTCCGTCGAGATGTATTCGTCCTTCAACCGCTCCGCTTCGCGGCGGGCGCCCTCGAACACGCGCCGGAGGCGGTTGGAGACCTGGAGCTGCGTTGGGCCGGACGCCCGGGCGAGGCCCTGGAGGCCGGGCTCGAGCTGCTCGAAGACTGCGGGGGGCTGCACCCCGAGGCGGTCGAGGACGGCCGGGACGACGCCACCTTCCTGCTCGACGAGCGCGCGGAGGAGATGCTCCGGCTCGAGCTGGGTGTTGTGGCGCTCCTCCGCCTCCCGCTGCGCGGCGGCGACGGCCTCCTCGGCCTTCTCCGTGAGCTTGTTCTGGTTGACCGCCATCTCTCGCCTCCGTCGTCCCGCAGCCCGGCTCAGCGGGTCCGCCGCTCGAGGGCCGCCTGCAGTTGCTGGATTTCGTCGAGCAGGTGGAGGGCGACCTCCACGCCGGCGGCGTTCAATCCCAGGTCCTCCTGGAGCCGGCGGATGCGGCGCATCCGTGCCAGCTCGGCGTCGCTGAAGAACTCGGCGCCGCCCTCGACCCGCGATGGCCGGACGAGGCCGGTCCGGACGTAGTAGCGGACGCGCGCCGGCGTCAGCCGGACCATCCGGGCCGCGACCTCCAGCCGCCGCTCTCGCTCCGCTCGGTCGTTCATCATGATCCAGCTCCTGCCGGTGCTCCGGATCCGGCTTTGACGAATTGCTCGAACAGGTCCCGCTCCCGCGGCGACAGGCGCTCGGGGAGGCGGGCATGGACCTCGGCGTGGAGGTCGCCGCGCGTATCGGGCTTGCCGAGCCGCGGCATCCCCTGGCTCCGCAACCGGAAGATCCGTCCGTCCTGCGTGCCGGCCGGCACGGTGAGGGCGAGCGTCCGGTTGTCCGGGGTGGGGACGCGAACCTCGCCGCCCAGGACGAGCGTCGCGATCGGTGCCCGGACGTGGGTGTGGAGGTCGTCGCCGCGTCGCTCGAACCGGGGATCCGGCTGGACCTCCAGGACGAGGTACAGGTCGCCCGCCTGGCCCCCACCCTCGCCGGGCTGCCCCTGCCCGGCGACCCGGATCCGGGAACCGGTTCGAACGCCGGGCGGGGATCTTGACCTCGAGCCGGCGGGTGTTCCCATCTGGCAGCCGGAGGGCGAGCTCGACGGTCGTGCCGCGGTACGCGTCGGCCAGGCTGATCTCGACGGGATGCTCGAGGTCCGACCCGGACCGCCGCCGGCGAGGGGCGCGGGGCACTCCGGCCCCCGGGGCCGGCCGGCCGGCGGCGCCCGCCGCTCCGGCCGAACCGAAGAACGTCTCGAAGAAATCGGAGAACGGCGCGTCGTCGCCGAAGAGGTCGCGCAGGTCCTCGTCGGTCGCGGTCCGGTACTCGTAGCGAACCCCGCCGGGCCCCTGCCCCGCGAAGCCGCCCCACTCGAACGGGCCGCTCTGGGGCCCGCCGGGCCCGCCCGCCGCTCCGGCCGCCCCGGCCGCCCGCTCCCACTGCTCGTATTCCCGCCAGCGCGAGCCGAGCTCGTCGTATTTCTTCCGCTTCTCGGGGTCGGACAGGACCTCGTACGCCTCGTTGATCTGCTTGAACCGCTCCTCCGCTTTCTTGTTTCCCGGGTTGACGTCCGGGTGATGCTTCCGGGCGAGCTTGCGGTAGGCGGTCCGGATGTCCTTCTCCGAGGCGGTCTTCGGGACGCCGAGGGTCGCGTAATAGTCCTGGTATTCCACGCGGCCTCCTAGCCGGGCGGGAAGTGGATGGCGGTGGCAGCGACTGCCCCGCGCCCGGGGACGGAGAGACCGTCGCCCTCTTCCGCCATTCGGGAAGTGCCGCCGACGCTACCACCCCGGCTGGGATCCGGCTCGGAGAGGGCTGTCCGGGCGCAGCGTTCGCCGCGGGCGAACCCGCTCGCCGAGGAGGCGACGCGGCGAGCAGGCTCGACCGCGACCGGCCGCGCAGTGCCCGGTCAGGGCGGCTGTGCGATGCCAGTTGTCGCGCAGAAGACGTTGTGGAAATCCGAGTCGACGGCGGCGGTGTCATGTCTGCGCACGACAGGCACCCACGGTCCGCGTCCCGCCGACGCGCGCCTCAGCCTTGCTCGGCGGCCTCGCTGCCGGACTTCTCCCGTTCGGACCGGCTCCTGGCACTGCTGGTTCGGCCGTTGCCATTCCCCTGCCGCTTGCCGGCCTCGATCTGGATGCGACGAGCGCGGTTCTGGGATGCCTTCGGCAGGACGATCGTGAGCTGGCCGTTCTCGAAGCTGGACGACACCTGGTCGACGTCGACCATGCCCGGGAGCGCGACCGCCCGCATGAACGATCCGCGGCGGCGCTCGCGAAGAAGGAAGTTGCCCTGGTCCTCTTCGCGCGACTCCTCGAACTGGCCGCGGATCGTCACGGTCCGTCCCTCGACGAGGACTTCGGTGTTCTCCGGGTCGACCCCCGGCAGGTCGATCTCGACCACATACGAATCGGTCGTCTCGCGCACGTCGATCGGCGGCGCAAGCTCGGTCAGGCTGGGGTCGAACTGGAATGCTGGCCACTCGCCCATCAGCCGCTCGATCGCGCTGCGGAGCGGCATCGAGCGGTCGGGGGCTCGTCGGATCATGGTCATGGAAGCACCTCCGTGTTCGGCTACAGTCGACTCCCCGGCTGGCTGTCGCCGTGGCGCCGGGATTCGTTCATCAGGCATCACCGGGCGTTGCGGCGATCCGAGTTATCCGGGCGGGGTGTGACCACCGACCGACATGACCGTGCGCGGCCCGGACTCCACGGCCACGGGCCGGGGTCCTCAGCCGCACCAGCCGCCGTAGACTGCGATCGGGATGAGCGCGACGACCGTTGCCGTGCCAGACGAATGGGGCCAGGTGGAGCGCCGCCTCCAGCGCTGGCAACCGTCCTCGCCGGTGGCCGGTTCCGCCGGTCGTCCGCCTGCCGATCGCGGGCGGTAGCGCCGGGCTGGCCGCAGTCCTCGTCGGTCCTCGAGCCGACGGCCGGCCTCACGACCCGCGGGCGATCGCCCAGCTCCAGGAGGGGCGGGACTCGTCGCCCCGCGGTCCGGCTCGGAGAGCAGGCCGGCGGCTGAGCTGCTCTCCGGCGCTCGGCTACCTCGTCCGGAAGTAGGCGGTCAGCGAGCTTCCGTCGAGCGTGGTCATCGTGGCCCGATAGCAAAGGCCTGGGGTCTTGGGCGTCTGCCAGTTCTGGATGAACTGGCCGGCCGTCGTGTCGTATCGGAGGCTCGTTCCGCCGGTGGACGCGATCTCGATCTCGTCGGCGCCGGTCTGGATTCCACAGTCGATCGCCGCCGTCGTGAACGATGCGATCGAGCTCACGCTCGTCATCTCGGTCGGGCCGGCGAAGACCTCGAACTTCAGCGGGACCGTCGCGCCGCCCCTGACGACGTTGAGGATGCCGCCGATGTCGACCGGGCTGTAGAACCCGCTCAGGGTCCACGGCAGAACCGTGTACGTCGCGGTCGCGGTCGCGGTCCGGCCAGCGTTGTCGCTCGCGGTCGCGATCAGGGTGTGCGTGCCGACGAGCGTGCTGTAGCCGGTCACGACGCAGCCGGCGAGGCCCGAGACCGCGTCGGTCGCGGTGCACGTCGGAGCCGGCGGAACCGATCCGAAGATGAAGGACCCGCTCAACAAGCTGCTGAAGGCCACGTCGGTCGGGTCACTCAGATCGATGTTGAACGCGACGCTGTCGATGCCCGCGGTCGTGTTGCCGGCCAGGTCGGAGAACGGACCGGAATTGACGGTGATCCCGACACCTTCGGCCGAGCCGGTCGACGGGGAGACGGGATTCGTGCCCGCGACCCCGGACAGGCCGTCGGAGGCCGTGAACGTGTTCACGACCGGGCTCACGTACCAGCCGTTCAGGCCGAGGTCGCCGGCCGGGCCGTCGTCGGAGATCGACGGCGCCGTCTTGTCGATGCTGATCCCGGCCTGCGTGTCGCTGGCTGTGTTACCGGCGTTGTCCTCGCACGTCCCGGTCGCGGACCGGTCGGCGCCTTCGGTGCTCACGGTCTCCGCCACGGTGGCGCTCGCGACCCCGGAGCCGGTGTCGGAGCAGCTCCACACCAACGTGACGTCGGTGTTGTTCCAGCCGTCCGCATTGGCGGCAGGCGTCCGGGACTGCAGGACGATCGTGGGATCGCCGGTGTCGACGATCCCGAACGTGACCGAGGCGCTCGCCGTCAGGCCGCCGCCGTCGGTGTAGGAGCACGAGGCCGTCCGCTCACCAAGTCCGAAGGCGGCGAGCGGCCCGCTGATCGCCGAGAGGGTCGCGGCGAACGTGCTGTCGCCGTCCTCGGCGTCCTCGACCGAGCAGACTGCGGGCAGGTCGGCGCCGATCTCGTAGCTGGCGCCTCCGGTCACGCCCTTGATGCTGACGGTCGGGGCCGTGTTCGGCGGCGGGGCAACCGTGACGACGAACGTCGCCGGGGCAAGGTTGAACGTGCCGCTGGTGGTGTTCGAGGTCTGGCTGACGCTGATCGTGGTCGACCCGGCCGAGAGCGGCGCGATGGTCAGCACAGGGGTGTCGCCGCAGCTCTCGAAGGTCACCGAGCCCGGAGTGACGGTCGCCACCGCGAGGTCGCTCGAGGCGACGCTGAGGACGAGGGCCTGGCCACCCTGGATGTTGCAGCCGTTCTTGCCGTCGCCGTTGCGCGGCTGGAGGTAGAGGTCGGTCGTACCGATTGGGCCGCCGACGTTCAGGGGCATGACCTCTGCGATGGCGTCGATGTCCGCGTCGAGGGCGTTGCTGATGTCATCGGCAAAGACTACCGAGGTCGACAGGAGGAGCGCCGCTCCGGCGAGCGCAAGCGATCGTCGCAGGGTCCGCGAGGCCATGTCGCCAAGGTCCTTTCAGGTGTCCGCGCTGTGCATCCGGCCGGGACTGGTCGGGAGCGCCGCCACCCAGGCTCGAGGCGTCTCGGGGGGACGGGTCCGGTCCTGCCGGGCCGCGAATGGTACTTGTGGCCCATGGGTGGTTCTAGGACCGCCGGAGACATGTGGTGACCGCCTGCCCACACGCCTACCCATCAGTCCTGCACGGGACCGCCCCAGACTCCATCCCACCGCCCACCGCGCCCCAGCGATCTGGGAGGACGGACCAGTACCAAGGCCGGTACCTCGCCCTCCGATGGGCCATCCGGCATCGCCGGGACGAACACGACCTCTCCCGGCGACATCATCAAGTAAGGTGCCGACCAAGGTGCCGACCGTGCGTTCCCCACTTCCCCGTGTCTCCGCGGCCGCCGCGCGGCGCATTGCGCTGTCCGCCCAGGGATTCGCCGGCGCCCGGCCGGTCGCGCGCGTCGACCGCCGGCAGCTGCGGCGCCTGGTCGATCAGATCGGGCTCATCCAGATCGACTCGGTCAACACGCTGGTCCGGGCCCACGAGCTGCCGGCGTTCGCCCGGCTCGGTCCGTACCCGCGGACCCTGATCAGGGAGAGCACCGAGCGCCACCGCGAGCTGTTCGAGTACTGGGGCCACGCCGCGTGCCTCATGCCCATGACCACCCAGCCGCTGTGGCGGTGGCGCATGGATCACTGGCGGGATCGGTCGCGGGGCTGGGTCGACCGCATCGAGCGTGAGCGGCCCGGCTATGTCGCGGCTGTGCTCGCCGAGGTCCGCGATCGTGGGCCGATCACGGCCGGCCAGCTGACCGACGGCGGGACCGCCAAGGGCCCGTGGTGGGGCTGGGCCGAGGGCAAGACCGCCCTCGAGTCGTTGTTCTGGTCCGGCGATCTCAGCGTGGCGGGTCGGCTGAACGGGTTCGAGCGGCTCTACGACCTCACAGAACGAGTCGTGCCGGCGAGGATCCTCGCCGCCCCGACGCCCTCGATCGAGAACGCCCACAGGGAGATCGTCCGAATGGCCGCACGGGCCCTCGGTGTGGCGACCAGGGCCGACATCTCCAACTATTTCTACCTGCGCGCCGACCGGACATCAGCCGCGCTCGCGGAGCTCGTCGAAGCCGGCGACCTGGTGCGCGTCACCGTCGACGGCTGGTCCGGTCCGGCTTATCTCGCAGCCGGGGCGCGACGACCGCGGCGCGTCGACGCCCGAGCCCTCCTCTCGCCATTCGACTCGCTCGTCTTCGACCGCGCCCGCGTCGAGCGGCTGTTCGGCATGCGGTACCGGATCGAGATCTACACCCCGGCGCCAAAGCGGGTTTACGGCTACTACGTACTGCCGTTCCTGCTCGGCGACAGCCTTGTCGGACGCGTCGACCTGAAAGCCGATCGGTCTCGGTCGACGCTTCTCGTGCAGGCCGCCCACGGCGAGCCCGGAGTGGACCTGCCGGCGGTCGCCGCCGCACTCGCCGAGGAGCTGCGCGTCATGGCCGCCTGGCTCGAGCTCGAGCACATCAAGGTCCGCCCGCGGGGCGACCTTTCTACCGCCCTCGCCGGAGCGTTGACACTCGGAGCCATCGGAAGCCGAGACGCCGTAGCGACGACCGCCCCGTAGCGTCTCCTGGTCATACGCGGGAGGCAACGACGCGCGGTCCCAACTTCGGTCGCCCGGACCGCGCCGAGCTACTGGCGAGCCCGTGCCCGCACCAGGGGAGGGTTCGGATGAAATGAGCCCCGGCATCCACGACCACCAACCGATGAGGATCCGAAACATGAATGCTCTCTCGCGCCGGCGCTTGCGCCGGCCGCCGATCCGCGGGCGCGTCCGGCTGGTCGCCCTGCTCGGCAGCCTCGCGCTGCTCGGCTCGCTCACCGGCACGGCGCTGGCCGTCGCCCCGGGCAACGACCTGCCCGGCGGCGCCACGGCCATCACGGCCATCCCGGCCACCATTGACCAGGACACGACCGAAGCGACCGTCACCCCGGCCGACGACATCGGGTGCGGAGCCGGCGGGCTCGATCAGGCAACCGTCTGGTACACCCTCACGCTCACCGACACGACGGTCGTGCTCGTCGACGCGTCGACCTCCGATTACTTCGTAGGGGTCAACGCCTTCGCCGGAGCTGCTGCACCCGAGAACCTGTTCGCCTGCGCCGAGAGCGGAGTCTCGTTCGAGGCGGTCGGCGGCACCACCTACTTTCTGATGTTCGCGGACATCGACGGGAACGCGACGCACGGCGGCCAGCTCCACATCTCGATCGACGTGGCACCGCCACCGATCGAGCTCAGCCTCGCGGTCGACCCGGTCGGCAAGATCAACCCGATGACCGGGGAGGCCGCCATCACAGGCACGATCAGCTGCAGCCAACCGGCGCAGTTCTCGGACATCCAAGTCGATCTCCGCCAGGCAATTGGGCGCTTCACGGTCCGGGGCTTCGGCTTCACGTCGGCGGCCTGCGAGCCCTCGCCGACGGCGTGGTGGGTGTCAGTAACCGGCGAAAACGGCAAGTTTTCAGCGGGCCGGGCGACGGCCCAGGTCTTCGGGTTCGCCTGCGACAGCTTTTCGTGTGATGAAGAATCTCTCGGCGCCAGCGTGAGGCTTCGACGATGACAACCTACGTTCGCGGTGGTCGGCGCACGCGCCAGGCCGTCGCCTCCTTCGCCGCCACGATCCTGATCGGCGCGACGTTCGTCGGGTCGGTCGCTGCGGCGCCACCGGGAAATGACGACATCGGCAGCGCGACCATCGTCGGCGCGCTTCCGTACGCCGACGGCCCGTACGACACGACCGAGGCGACGACCGGGGCGGCCGATCCCGGCTTCTGCTTCGAGCCCGGCGCCGGGCCGGACCGCTCGACCGTCTGGTACTCCTTCACGCCCACGGTGTCCGACTCGTACCTGGCCGATACGTTCGGCAGCGACTATGACACGACGCTGTACGTCGGTACGCCGAACGGCGCCGGTGGGATCGATGTCATCGGTTGCGTGGACGACGTTAACGGCCTCCAGTCCGCGGTCCGCTGGGATGCGCTCGCCGGCACGACCTACCTATTGATGGTCGGGACCTGCTGCGGGGGCGGCGTCGTCGGCGAAGCCGGCGGCGGCGGGATGCTCGAGTTCCACGTCAACGTCGGCCCTCCACCCGTGACGATCGATCTGAGCGTCGACGGCGATGGCTCGTTCACACCGTACGGGACGGCGACGATCCGGGGCACGATCGCGTGCTCCGGGGATGCCCAATTCGTGGAGATCTTCGTCGACGTGAGCCAGCGGGTTGGTCGCATCACGATCCGCGGTTTCGGCGCCCGGTTCGACGAATCCTGCCCGACCTCGCCGACGGCCTGGTCCATCGACGTCACGGGCGACAACGGCAAGTTCCTCGGGGGAGCCGCCCAGGTCAACGCCTTCGCGTTCGCCTGCGGCGCCCTCGAATGCGCCGACGACTCCGTCAGCCGGACGGTGCGCCTGCGCCACTGAGCCGAACCACTTCCACCGCTCGAGGCCGGCCTTCGGGCCGGCCGCGAGCGCGGCGAACGCATCGCGATCGCCCTTCTGCGCTCGTTCCACGAGTGTCCGGGACAGACACCGATTATTGGTGACAGGGTCCGGCAGGAGGCTTGGGGTACGGTGGATGACATGAGGACCCCCACGATCCGACAGGGCCACCGATATGCGGCGACAGCGGCCATCCGTCCTCGAGGTCGCGAGTTGCATCTCGACAGGGTGAGGTTCAGGGAATGAGCGAGCGGATCACGGCCCGGCAATTCCACGAGGCCGACGGTGTCGAGGATTGGCGTGTGATAGGCGAAGGAGCCTGCACGTACTTCCCCACCGGCTCGTTCGAGGCCGGCGCCCGGCTCGTGCACGCGATCAGCGAGCTGGCCGGCCTCGACGCGCACCATCCCGACGTCGACGTGCGGCACGACGGCGTGACCGTGCGGCTGATCACGATCACAGGCGACTACTACGGGATGAGCACTCGCGATGTCGAGCTCGCCCGGCAGATCTCCGCGGTCGCGCGGGGGCAGGGCGTGTCCGCCGACCCATCCGCGGTCCAGACCATGCTGGTCATCCCGGGCGCGCCGGTCACGACCGAGGTAATGCCGTTCTGGCAGGCGGTGCTCGGGTATGAGCCTCGCGGTGACAGCCCGGACGAGGATCTCGTCGATCCGCGCAGTCGTGGGCCGTCGTTCTGGTTCGAGCCGATGGACGAGCCGCGCCAGGGGGGTGGCGCGATCCACGTCGCCATCTGGGTGCCGTACGAGCTGGCCGAGGCTCGTGTCGCGGCGGCGCTCGCCGCCGGCGGCCACATGGTGCGCGACAAGTTCGCGCCTGCCTGGTGGACGCTGGCCGACGCAGCGGGCAACGAGGCCGACGTGGCCACCACGATGAGCCGCGACTGAACGCGGCGGTCCCTGTCAGGGGGAGCTCGGACTCCACCAACTCTGCGACCCGGACCAGGCCGGAACCCTCGCGGAGCACGACCGGTATCATCGGGGCTCGCGCGCCTGTAGCTCAGTGGATAGAGCGTCGGCCTCCGAGCCTGACCGCGTGAGCGTTGTGGCCACCCGAGTGGGACCCCGAGCAAATCGGGTCGAGTTTTACGCTCTACGCCGAAGCCCTTTCTCGCATTGCGGCACTGGCTCCTCGATCAGGGCGCTTTGCGCTGCCAGGAATCCGCCCCGTCCGTCGTCCATGACGGCTGAGGCGTGGTGGCTCGGTCGGGGTCGAGGAGAAACACCGCGCCATCGGAGCGGGTCGTAAGAATCCATTCGTCGTTCGGCGACCAGCGGTAATAGGTTCCCCAGTCTCCCGAAAACTCCGGGGTAATCGAGTTGCATGGTCCGCCCGTGGCGCTGGCGACACATAGCCATGTCTGGGTCTCGTCGTCATTGGCGTTGAGACCGGCGATCCGGTTCCCGTCGTTGGACAGCTGGGGAAATGCGACAGGGATGACTGTTTCCGCACCCGTGACCACGTCGACAATGGAGGTCCGGAGGTCGGGCCGCTGGAAGGCGAAGCTCCGTCCGTCTGGTGTCCATCCGGCCGGCCTGAGACCCTCCCCAGCGCCCGATATCGGCAGCTCGACCGGGCTTCCACCATCGACCGAGATAAGGAACAGCCGCAGGTCGGCCCATGTTCCTCCCAGGTACATCAGCTGGCGCCCATCGGGCGGTCGCCAGTAGAGATCCGCTCCCTGGTAATTGGCATCCATGACCGTGACGTCTCCGTCGATCGCGTCGACGATGAGGAGGTCGCGGTCGCCACGGAGTCGGCCGATCATCGCGATCGATCGTCCGTCCGGGGACCAGGCGATGCTCTCGGCATCCAACTCGGCGATCGGGTCGGTCTTCGCGACGAGCAGGTTGCGGCCGTCGGCGTCGATGATGACCGGGATGTCGCCGATGCCGGTTTCGCGAAGGAACAGGAGTCGGGTGCCATCGAGCGCCCAGCGCGGATCGTGGTCCATCTCCGGGCCAGTGGCGACGGCCCGCCGCGTTCCGGTGATGTGGTCGACGGTGAAGATGTCGCCGCCGTTGGCGTAAGCGACGAGCCCGTTGGCGGCGAGGCCGAACGGCGACGGGAGCGTCCGCTGGCTGCCGACGAGCGCAGCGATGGCGACTACGAGGAGGAGCGCAAGGATCGCCAGCACACCGATGGCCCGCCAAGGAACTGGCTTGAGCGTGCGTCGGCCGAGGATGATCACGCTCAGGGGAAGCCACCGTTCGGGGAAGCTCCAGCGCGGCCGCTGGCGCACGCTGGCGGTCTGCCGGAGGATGTCGTCGGTGTAGGCGGGCGTCCGCGGCGCAGCCGTGTCCACGAACCAGGCCGTCAGCTCCCGTTCGAACCGGTCGACGTGCTTCATGCGATCTGCCCTCGCCGAGCTGCGGCAGGCTCGATCTCGAGATCTGACTGCATCGCCGCGCGGAGTGCCGCGAGGGCCCGGCCGAGCCGGGACTGGGCGGTGCCGAGTGGGATGCCCAGCGTCTCGGCGAGGGCCGGGACGGACATCCCCACTTAGTAGTGGAGGACGAGGACGGCGCGATGATCCATCCCGAGGTGTCGGAAGCCGCGCTCGAGCTGATCACGGTCCGCTACGAGGCCGGTCTCGTCCCCGATCGTCGGCGGCGAGATCGGGGTGAGTTCGACTTCAATCGGCCGGCGGCGACGGCGGCGGACGACGTCGAGGCAGGCGTTGACGGTCAGTCGGTGGAGCCATGACTCGAAGTGATCCGGGTCGCGCAGGCCCGGGAGGTCGCGCCACGCTCGGATGTAGGCGTCCTGAACGGCGTCGCGGGCGAGCTCCTGGTCCCGGAGGATCAGGCGAGCGACCGCTTCCAGCCGCGCGATCGACCCGCCGACGAGCAGCCCGAAGGCGTCATGATCGCCTCGGCTTGCCCGTTCGACGAGATCCCGCTGGTCCACGGCCACCCTCGCGACGCGACCATTCGGCCGCCTCAAGGGTACTGGCGTCGGGAACAGCCAGACCATTCCCTCCTTGGGCCACGGCGACCTCAGGGTGCGGCAGACGGCGTCGCGTCGATCGCGTCACCCGGGTGGAGCTGCACGGTGGCGAGGATCTCCTTGAACCACTCCAGGTCGTCGATCCCGTAAAGCCAGATCAGGTAGCCACGACCGCCAGCCTCGACGAGCGCCAGCGGACATGAGGTCCCGGTGATTCCGGGAGCGCCGTCCACGGTAATGGGCTCGGCCGGATCGCAATTCTCGATGCCTAGGTAGCGGGCGGCCCAGCTGTCGAAGGCTTCGTCGCCCAGCGGCTGCGAGGCCAGGGCGAGGAACCGGTTCTCATCCGCGCCGTCGGCGATGATGTCCCCGAACTCGGATTGCTGCATCACGATCTCGCCCGCGGGCCATGGCTCCGTCGCCGCCCGGGGAATCCATCCGGTCGGGTACGAGACCGAGATCCCGTGGACGGCCGAGACAAACGTCTCCGTCAGGGCCGGCTGACCCGAGGGCGGTGGGCTGAGGCTTGGAAGAGCCGTGGCCGACGCCGGCGCCAAGGTCGCGGTGCGCACCGGCGTCGGGGAGACACTCGATCCGGTAGAACAGCCTGCGGCGATTACCGAGAAGGCGAGCACTGGCAGGAGCACCGTGAGCCGTCGTTTCCGATCCATGTTGGGTGCCTCATCCTTCTGTTCGCACGGGCGCCGTCTGTGTCTGCGGCGCACGGCGTTCAGGGGTACTGGCGTCGGACACGTGCGAACCATTCCATCGTGGTCGCAGTCCCGTAGACCTTCGAACCAGATCTCGTCAAGAGGTTCGCCTAGCCGTGCGCGCCCGATCCGCCGGGCGCGTTCGACTCGACGGTCCCGCATGAGGTCTCGGAGGCGACCGCCGGCTGAACGTCGTGCCCGCATCCAGGACCATGTCCACCCCGACGCGGAGCGAGGCAATGGCCTTCCCGATGTATACCCGACCGGCCGGCGCTGGGGTCGGCCGGAGCAGTGGCGGATCGAAGCCGACGCCAGATACGCGCCACGACATTTGCTCCATCTCGTGACTCGGCAATCGCCTGCGACGATGCATCATCTTCGCGTGGCCAGCCCGAGGATCGACCTCAACGCGGATGTGGGCGAATCGTTCGGTCCGTGGCGGATCGGCCAGGACGAGCAGCTCGTCCCACTCGTCACTTCGGTGAACGTCGCTTGCGGCTTCCACGCCGGCGATCCGCTCGTCATCGAGTCGACTATCCGTCTGGCCGTGACCGCCGGCGTCGCCGTCGGGGCGCATCCGGGGTACCCAGACCTCCAAGGCTTCGGGCGGCGCGCGCTCGACCTCCCGCCCACGGAGCTCGAGGCTGCCGTGCTGTACCAGGTCGCGGCCGTTGCCGGGATCGCGAGGGCGCTGGGGACGGAGCTTCGGCATGTCAAGGCCCACGGCGCGCTCTACAACCGAGCAGCCCGCGACCCGTCCGTCGCTCTGCCGATCGCGCGCGCGATCCGTCGCCTATCGGCCGACCTCGTGTTCGTCGGACTTGCAGGGTCCGCGATGGTCACGGTCGCCCGCGAGGAGGGCCTGCGCGTCGCGGAGGAGGCGTTCGCCGACCGCGGCTACCGGGCCGACGGCTCGCTCGTGCCGCGCGACCAGCCCGGGGCACTGCTCCCCGGGCCGACCGAGACGGCTGCCCACGCGGTGTCGATCGCGCGTGACGGCCGGGTCGCAACGGTCGACGGCGGCTGGCTCGAACTACGGGCGGACACGATCTGCCTCCACGGCGACACGCCTGGAGCGCCCGAGCGCGCGCGGGCCGTCCGAGAGGCGCTCGCGACCGTCGGCGTCGAGGTTCGGGCCCTGTGAGCGATGCCCAGCCCGTCGTTCGCCCGTTCGGCGACGAGGCAGTGCTCGTTTCGCTCGGCGACCGAATCGACCGCGCGGTCAACCTGCGCGTCCACCGAATCGCGGCCGCGCTCGCGGAGGAGCGCGCGCACGGTCTGCCGATCGGGGCACCGGTGGTCGCGTACGCCGCGCTGGTCGTGCCGTTCGATCTCGCCCGGCTCGACGCCCACGAGGCGGGGGCCGCGGTTGCCCGCGTCGTCGAGGCGGTCGACGAGGAGCCGCGGGATCCGACCACCGAACCGCCAGGGCGACTGGTGGAGATCCCGACGCACTACGGCGGCCCGGACGGCGAGGACCTCGAGGAGGTCGCCGAGCGGCTCGCGGTGAGTGCGGAGACCGTGGTCGAGCTGCACGCCTCGACCGAGTACGAGGTGTACATGCTCGGCTTCGCGCCGGGCTTCGCGTATCTCGGGATCGTGCCCGAGGCGATCGCCGTGCCGCGCCGACCCACACCGCGACCGCGCGTCCCCGCAGGGAGCGTCGCGATCGCCGAACGCCAGACCGCCGTCTATCCGGCTGCGACGCCCGGCGGGTGGAACCTGATCGGGCGGACCGACCTCGCGCTGTGGGATGTCGAGCGGGACCCACCGGCGCTCCTTGCGACCGGCGATCGCGTCCGGTTCGTGCCGGTCGGGCTGCCCGGGTCGCGATAGCCGTGCTCGAGGTTCGAGCGCCGGGTCTATTGACGACGGTCCAGGACGGCCACGGCCGACCGGACGCCGCGCCCTTGGGGGTCCCGCGCGGCGGCGCCGCGGATCCGGACGGGCTCGCGGTCGCCAACCTGCTGCTGGGCAACGATCTGGCCGCGCCGGCACTGGAGATCACGATGACGGGGCCCGAGCTCCTCGTGCGCGAGCCGTGCGTGGTCGGGCTCGGCGGAGCCGAACTCGGCGCGTTCATCGAGCGCGATGGCATCGCGCGCGCGGTTGCACCTGGGTCGAGCTATCGGCTTCGGCAGGGCGACATCATTCGGTTCGCGGGGGCCGAGCCGGGCGCCGGGATTCGCGCCTACCTCGCGCTCCCGGGCGGTATCGACGTGCCCGCAGTGCTCGGGTCCGCGGCGACGTGTCTGCCGGGTGGGTTCGGCGGTCTGGCGGGGCGCGCACTGCGCCCCGGCGACCTCATCGCAGGCCGGCGGCGCGACAGCGAGCTCGCCGAAGTGGCCTGGCCGGCGGCCATCCGGCGCGACGCGGCCATCCGGCGCGACGGCAGCCCGGCGCTCGTCCGTGTGATGCCGGGGCCCCACGGGACCGAGGCGGTACTCGACGCCCTGCTCGACGGAAGGTGGACAGTATCCCCGACGAGCAGCCGCGCGGGGGTCCGTCTCATGGGTCGATCGATCGACGCCGGCGGCGGCCGCCTCACTTCGTTTCCAATGACGTGGGGCGTCGTCCAGCTGCCCCCGAGCGGCGAGCCGATCGTCCTCCTCGTCGACGGGCCGACCGTCGGCGGCTACCCGGTCATTGCGGTGGTCGCGTCCGTCGACCGGAGCGTGATCGGCGAGCTCGGGCCGGGCGACGCCGTCCGGTTCGCCGTTGTTTCGCACGAGGAGGCGCGAGCCGCTGAGATGATGCGGCGTCGGCTCCTCAAGGAGGCCGCCGCCGAGATCGCGGCTGCTTTGCCCTCAGACCGCGCCACTTCGTAGGCGGTGATCACGGGTGGGCGCCTCGGCACTCCCAGCGGCCGGGCCCGCGACTGCTTCAAGCCAGTTCGACATGCGCCGGACGGGCGGCGGCCGGATCGAGCGACAGGTGATCAGGGGGGCCTGGGGCCAACCGGCCTCGCGTGCCGCCGGAGGCCGCCGGATAGACCTTCAACCAAGAAGCAGAAGCTCTATCCACGCACGACCCGTATCATCGTGGCCCGCGCGCCTGTGGCTCAGTGGAGAGAGCGTCGGCCTCCGGAGCCTGACCGCCTGAGCGTTGTGGCCACCCGAGTGGGACCGCGAGCAAAGCGGGCCGAGTTTTACGCTCTATCTCAGGCAGTTCACGCCCACAGCGTCGAGATTGGAGCGGCGACGATCCGCTCCCCGAGCGGGTAGGCTCGGGGTCCAGTGTGGAGGACGACCCCCGCGGCGGACGCCTCCTCGGCCCGATCCCGTAGACCGGCGAGGTGACGGGCGTCGTCGTTCGTCGGCGCCGAGCTGGCCTTGACTTCGATCGCCACGACACGACCTCCACCGAGCTCGGCGAGGAGATCGATCACGAAGCGTCCCTGTTGCTGGCGGACGTGGTAGAGCCGCGGACGTGACGTGCTGACGGCGAGCTCGGCGCGAAGCTGGGAAACGACAAAGGTGTCCAGGAGCCGCCCGAGCAGATCCCCGCTCCGCAGGATCGCGTTGCTGTCGAGCCGGAGGATCGCTCCAACCAGGGCGGCATCGGCCACTGGCGCTTCGGCGAGAGAACCAGTCGCTTGAGGCGGTTCGACGTCCAGGCAGGCGTCGCCTCGACGATCAGGAGGTTCGTCAGCAGGCGCTCATATGCCAACGCCGTCTTGCGATTGATGCCGGCTGCGTCGTAGAGACTCTTGTCTTCTGCGACGCCCGCGGTGTTGAGGGCGTAGGCCTCGACATAGCGGCGCAGTCGCGCCGGGTGGTCGCAAAGCTGCTGGTAGCGATCACCCTGGCCGCCACCGGGGACTACGTCGTCGGACCTGCCTGCATGTGACAAATGGCCCTTCACGTGCATGCCCTTCCTCCGGAAGCATCCGACGAAACCGCGCCGGAGGAAGGGAGGCGATGGATCTCATTCAGCTATCCAGCCGTCGTGACTTCCTGAAGCAGACTGCGGTCGGCGCGGTGGCCGGCGCGATGGTCGCCCAGGAGGCGGTCGACGCCGCGGTGACCCCCGAGCGGAAGCACCACTGGGGCATGGTGATCGACACCAAGCGGTGCGCGGGCTGCGAGGCGTGCGTCATCGCCTGCAAGCTCGAGAACAAGACCCCTCCCGGTGTCTTCTACACCGTGGTCACCCGCGAGCCGCTGCCGGGCGGAGGCAACGACCGGCCCGTCTTCATGACGAAACCGTGCTTCCACTGCGAGGAGCCGCCCTGCGTCCCGGTCTGCCCGGTAGGCGCGACGTACAAGCGCAAGACCGACGGGATCGTCGTCGTCGACTACGACCGGTGCATCGGCTGCCGCTACTGCATCGCGGCATGTCCGTACGGGGCGCGCTCGTTCGACTTCGGCGAGGACTATGAGCTGCTGCCGGCCGCCGGCGAGACGGTGTCGCCGGAGTACAAGCAGTACCGGGTCCGGACGCCCGAAGGCTCACCCGTCGGCAATGTCCGCAAATGCACGTTCTGCCTTCACCTCCAGGACGAGAAGGGCGAGTACGACCAGGAGGCGGGGCGTTGGCCGGCGTGTGCCAAGACCTGTCCGGGCCACGCGATCCACTTCGGCGACTTGGATGACCCCGAGAGCGACGTCTCGCGCCTGCTCCAGGAGCGCAACGCGGTCCGCCTCAAGGAGGAGCTCGGCACGGAGCCCTCCGTCTACTACCTGCTGTGAGGAGGCCGCGATGACGCTCAAGCGCGCCTTCTGGGCAGTCGGTCTCCTCGGGCTCGTGCCCCTGGCGATCGGGCTGTACCTACGCCTGACGACCGGCCACCAGCTCGCGAACTACGGCTCGATCGTGCCGTGGGGGCTGTGGGTGGCCCAGTACATCTACTTCATCGGGTTATCCGCGGGCTCATTCCTGCTCTCGTCGCTGGTCTACGTCTTCGGCGTCAAGCGCTTCGAGCCGATCGGCCGGCTGGCCGTGTTCACCGCGATCGTGTCGCTCGTACTCGCGCTGTTGACGATCTGGATGGACATCGGCCACCTCGAGCGGTTCTGGCACGTGTTCGTCTATCCGAACTTCACGTCGCCGATGGCCTGGATGATCTGGCTCTACACGACCTACTTCGCTCTGCTCCTCGCCGAGTTCTGGTTGCTCATGCGGCGCGACCTCGTCGTCGCCCGATCATTAGCCGGCTGGCGCGGCATCTTCGCGCGCGTTGCGGCGCTCGGCGCGCGTAGCTCCAGCGAGGCGAGTCTCGCCGCGGACATGCGCAAGGTGAAGATCCTCGCCACCGTCGGCGTGCCGCTGGCGATCATGTTCCACGGCGGTGTCGGGGCCCTGTTCGGGGTCCTCGCGTCACGGCCCTACTGGCACTCGGGCCTGTTCCCGATCATCTTCCTCGTGTCCGCGCTGGCCTCGGGCGGCGCGCTCCTGACGGTCGCGAGCGCGATCTTCCAGGAAGGCTGGCGCGCGCACCGGCAGATGATCCTGGACCTCGGCAAGATCGTCTTGGGGCTGCTGCTCCTCGACGCCCTATTCCAGTTCTCGGAGATTCTTGTCGGGGTCTACGGCAGCGAGCCCGGTTTTCTGGCGAGCCTCCAGCTCGCGCTGGCCGGACCGTACTGGTACGTGTTCTGGGTCGGGCAGATCGGGATCGGCCTGATCCTTCCGGTCCTCATTCTCGCCACGCCCCTGGGCCGCGATCCCCGCCTCGTGACCATCGCGTGCGGGGCGGTCGTCATCGGCTTCATCGGGGTTCGCCTGAACATCGTCATCCCTGGCATGTCGGCCGAGGAGATCACCGGCCTATCGCGGGCGGTCGACGACCCACGCTACCGGACCGACTACTTCCCGAGCGTCTTCGAGTGGCTGATCACGTTCGGGATCGGCGGCCTGGGGCTCGTCCTGTTCGGCCTGGGCGAGATCTTCCTGCCCCTCAGCCGACACCTGCCGGCGCGCGAGCGAACGGCCTGAGGAGCGAGACGATGGATCCGAATGTCAATCGCCGCCGCTTCCTCAAGACCCTCGTCGCGCTCGGCGGCGCCGCAGGCGGGGCGGCGGTCACGAGTGCGACCGCGGGGATCGTCCGCGGGGCCGACGGGCCAAGCCCCGGTTCGGGCGATCTCGACCGCCGCTATGGCCGCGACGCCGGCAAGTGGATCCCGTCCTGCTGCAACGCCTGCGGCGGCCAGTGCGGCATCCTCGCCCACGTCGTTGAGGGCAAGGTCGTCAAGATCGAGCCCAATCCCTGGAACCCGAACAACTACTCGAACATCTCGACCGACTTCTTCGCCGACTACGACCCGGCGGTGGGTGTCCGCCTGGGCGCGGCCATCTGCCCAAAGGGCAACGCCGGCATCTTTGGCCTGTACGACCCCGACCGCGTCCAGCGGCCGATGAAGCGGACGAACCCGAACAAGGGACCAGGCCAGGACCCGGCCTGGCAGGAGATCGGCTGGGACCAGGCGCTGACCGAGATCGCCGACCGCCTCCGCCCCCTGCGCGAGAACGGCCATCCCGAGGAGCTCCTGTGGTGGAGTGAGGACCACTCGTTCGTGCATCCGCAGCAGGATTTCTGCGGTCTCTTCCGGACGCCGAACTACTCGAACCACTCGAACCTGTGCGATGTCTCCCGGAAAGCGTCCTACAAGATGGCGATGGGCGACGAGCGACCGCTCGCCGACTTCCTCGAGTCGAAGTACATCCTCCTGTTCGGCTGGAACCCAACGTCGGCGATCAAATGGGTCTATCTGCCCCGGATCCTCACCCGCGCGCTCGAGAGCGGAGCCCGACTCGTCGTCGTCGACCCCCACCTCTCCGACACGGCGGCCAAGGCCCAGGAATGGGTCGCCATCCGCCCCGGGACCGATGGCGCTCTGGCTCTTGCGATGGCCCGGGTGATCATTACCGAGAAGCTGTACGACGAGGCCTTCGTCCGCGACTGGACGGTCGGCTTCGCGGACTACGCGAGTCTCGTCGCCGAATCGACCCCGGAATGGGCGGAGCAGATCACCTCGGTGCCGGCGAAGACGATCGTCCGCCTCGCCCACGAGTTCGCGACGACCAAGCCGGCGCTCGCCGACGTGTGGTCGGGTCCGGGACAGCACACGAATGGCGTCCAGGGCGGCCGGGCGATCGCTCTCCTCAACGCCCTGGTCGGGACGATCGACCGACCGGGCGGGATGATGATCCCGGACAAGCGCGGCGAGAAACACAGCGACCCGGAGCCCGAGGCCCCGATCGACGCCAAGCGCTTCGACGGCCTCGAGGATCTGCCGTGGGGCCATGCCAGCGGCGTCTACGGCCGCGGCTTCCAACGCCTTCTCGATGGCAGCGGGCCGTACCAACCGAAGGCGGGGGTCTGCGTCTTCCAGAACCTCGTGATGTCAGGACCCGGCAGCGCGAAGGTCGCCGAGGCGCTCGCCAAGCTCGAGACGTTCGTCGTCGTGGACACCCATCAGAGCGAGACGGCCCTGCTCGCCGACTATCTCATCCCGGGCACCCACTACCTCGAGCGCTACGACCTGAACTCGCACTGGGTGACCTGGTCGGTGCTCGGGCTGCGCCAACCGGTCGTCGCGGCGGCGAACCCGCAGACCTCGCCCTATCCCTTCCAGGGCGGGATCTTCGGCCAGATGGCCGAGTACGAGTTCGTCGCCGCGCTCGGCCGGAAACTGGGGCTCAAGACGAAGGACGGGACCGAGTTCTTCTCAGTCGGCGCGGTCTCGAAGGCGCCGGTCGATAACCTCACCAGCTGGTACGAGGAGTACCTGAGCAACGAGCTGAAGACGGGCGCTCCAGGGATCAGCCTCGACGACCTGAAGGCCAAGCCCGGCGCCGTGTGGATCGATGAGAAGAAGCCGACCGCGTACGAGAAGTACGCGTCCGCGCTCGGCTCGAAGCTCGTTGTCGACGCCGACGGCAGCGTTTGGGACAAGCCGGCCGACGACCCCAAGCGCAAACAGCAGGCGCTTGTCATCGATGGGGTCCTGTATGACAAGCCGGAGGCTGACGGCGGCATCCCGGTCGGGCGGATGATCGCCGCTCAGGCCTACTTCACCGACGGCGACAAGATCCTTGACGGACCCAAGCTCGAGGGCAAGAAGCCCAAGCAGATCGGCTACGCCGTGGGCGGAACCGATCCCCGACGAGGGTTCTTCACGAGCACGGGCAAAGTCGAGTTCTTCAACGCGAAGTTCGCCGAGAAGGCCGATGCGACCGGTCGGCCCGTCGACGCGGGCCCGGCATTCACGCCTCGCGACTGGCAGCCGACCGCCGACTTCCCGCTTTACCTGATCAACTGGAAGGAAGCCAGCCACACCCACACCCGCTCGCAGAACAACCCGCTGCTCGTGACGCTCAAGGGCTCCAACCCGCTCGTGATGCACGAGCAAACGGCGGCTCGGCTCGGGATCGCCGACGGCGACGACGTCGTGGTCGAGTCGCCCAACGGCTCAGTGCGGGCGGTCGCCGAGGTGTCGAAGCGGATCCACCCCGAGGTCGTCGGCGCCCAGCACGGTTTCGGTCACAGTGCCCTCGGCCGGGTCGCGAAAGGACGCGGCACGGCGTTCGGTGGCCTCAACACGGTCCGTTACGATCCCCTCTCGGGCCAAGCGTCGCACAAGGAGATCTGCGTCCGGGTCCGCAAGGCCTGACAGTCGAGAGGAGCGGACGATGACCGACCAGCGGCGTGGCTATCTCCCGGGCGTGTACAAAGACCTCCGAGCAGAGAACCAAGAGGTCGCCAAGGCCTACGACGCACTCGGCGACGCTTGCCGGCGCGCCGGCTCGCTGAGCGAGCGCGAGCAGCGTCTTGTCAAGCTCGGGATCGCGGTCGGTCTGTCATCGGAGGGCGGCGTACGATCCCACGTCCGGCGCGGGCTCAACGAAGGGATCGAAGCCGCCGACCTCCTGCACGCCATCACGATCGCAATCCCCACGGCGGGGTTCCCGGCAACCGCGGCCGCCTACCAATGGGCGCGCGAGGTCCTCGCGAGCCGCCCCGACTCGGAACCGTAGCCCCCTCGGCCGGCGGACCGCCGAGACGCTCCTCGCCGAGGTCGGCGCTGACATGACTCGGTTCCCCTCGGCCCGCCACCTCGCGTCATGGGCCGGGATGTGCCCGGGCAACCGCGAGTCGGCCGGCAAACGGATGTCCGGCCGGACCCGGAAGGGCAGTCCCTGGCTCCGGGGCATCCTCATCGACGCCGCCCACGGGGCCGCCCGGACGCCGACCTACCTCGGAGCCCAGTACCACCGGATCGCCGCGCGACGGGGCGGCAAGCGGGCGGCGGTCGCGGTCGGTCACAGCCAGCTCGTCATCGCCTACCACGTCTTGCGGCGGGGCGAGCCGTTCCACGATCTCGGTGCGAACTACTTCGACGAGCGCGACCGCGAGCACGTCCGCCGGCGCCTCACCCGCCGGCTCGAGGCGCTCGGCTCCGAGGTCTCGATCACGACCGCCGCCTGACGACCGCCACCTGGGGTCTATTTACGAGGCACTCTGGATCGGGAGCACCTTCTCCCGATTGGTCATCGTCATCGACTGAAGCCATTTCCTATTGACTGCCCGTTCGTCACACCTCGCGGATCGCGCCTAGGTTTTACGCTCTACGAGCGTAGCGGCCACCGGATCCGTGCTTAGGACGGCGCCCGGACAGACCTTCAAACAAGAAGCCGAAGCTGTATCCGAGCGTGAATCGGTATGATCGTGCCCCGCGCCTGTAGCTCAGTGGATAGAGCGTCGGCCTCCGGAGCCGAAGGTCGCAGGTTCGAATCCTGTCGGGCGCGCCAGACCCCGGCCCGAAGACGCCCGACCGATCGAAGACCTCCAGGTAGTGCGGAGGTTGCTCGACTTCGGATCTCGCGCGGTATCCGCTCGTGGGTGCGCGGCCTCGAGCTCCCGCCTGGGTAGCGCCTAACCCACGTCCGAATCGTACGCTCTACGCCGGTGAGGTCGTCGCCGGCCAATTGACGAGACTGCATGCGCCGGCGAGGCGGCCCTCGCGAAACCGAAATGCGGCCTCAGCGCGCGCCGACCTCCTCGACGATCGCCTGACTCGGACGCTCGCCGCCGAGTGAGGCATTCACGGCCGTCGCGAATGCCCGGTGACGACCGAGCCGGGGCAGCCTGATGGTCTTGACATCGCCGAACCGGCGATGCGCCTCGAGCGCGTCTGCGAACCCATCGACGAAGCCGTCCTCGGCCAGCGGGTCGAAGCCATCCTGCCACCAGATCCCCAGGATCCGGAGCGCACTCGCCTGGCGATCGATTCGTGGCTCGATCCGGCCGACAAGCCTGTCCCCGAACCAGATCGGCAGGACGTAATAGCCCCACCGACGCCTCGTCGCCGGGACATACACCTCCCAGATGTAATCGAACCCGAACAGCGGGCGCAGCAGCTGGCGGTCCCAGACGAGGGGATCGAGCGGCGCGAGGAACGCGACGCCGGGTGGCCGGCTATTGGGTGATCGACCGGTGGCGATCTCCCGCTCTGCCTGGTCGAGGAGTGGCAGCTCCTCGCTCACGACGAACCGGTTGCCCTTGAGCCCCTCGACTGCTACCGGCGTCAGCAGACCCTGATCGATGAGCTCGCCACGACGCCGAACTCGATCGGCGGCCGTCGCCGCGGCGACGCCGCCGCCGCGTCGGTCGACTGGCCCGGTGCCCAGCCAGATCTCCGCCTGCCCACTCGTGCCGAGCAGGCCGTGGGCACGGAACCTCGACAACAGCTTGTGACGGCGCTGCTCGTCCTGGCTTCGGCGATCGGCGAGGAGATCGGCCGGGAAGAGCCGTTCTGCGAGGTCGTAAACGCGGCGGTTCCCATCGCGGCGCGCCAGCCCGAGGATCCCGGCCTCGGCCAGTGCCTCGAGGAGGGCGCGAACCTGGTTCGTCGGCCGCCAGTACCAATCGATCGCGGCGCGCGGCTCGACGTCCGTGGAGCTCATCGGCCCGCTCGCGCGGATCCGCTCGAGCAGCTCCTCGACGAGCGGTGCGTGCTCATCGAATGCCTTGCCGTCGTGCTCGATCCGGTTGAGGTCCCAGGTAATCCGGTAGAGGGGCAGCTCGGCGGTCGGGACCAGGCTGAGGCCCTTGTTGTACGTCTCGTACAGGAGCCGATCCTCGTACAGGAGCCGGTCCGTCCACGCCCGACGGTACCCCTCGATCCTCGCGAGCAGGACCAGGTCGTGGTTCCGGCCGGCGACGTCGAGGGGATCGAACTGGAGTGACCCGATTCGATCGAACACCCGCATGACGCTCGCCGGCTCGGACGGCAGCGAACGTGGCGGCGCCACGAAGTGGTGGAGCCCGAGGAAGCGGCGGGCGACCTCAATGGAGACGGTCCGCTCGGCCGACGGGTCGTGTTCTGGGGGCACGCGCAGATGGTAGCGGCGGGTCCATGACATCCCGTGACTGGTTTCGAGCCCGGTGCGATGCCTATTCAGGGTTGAGCTGTCCGGGCGAGGCGCAGGTTGGAGGGATGAGCTGGACGGACGACAGCAGGACGCCTCCTGCGCACCAGAACGGCGGGATGCGGAGATGCATGGCACGCGGGCCCGAATCCTGTGGGGCACGCGACCGCCGCCTCCTGCCAGGGCCCCGCCTCGGCGCCAACCGCCGGCCAGGCCCGCGTAGCCCGCGCCATCAGGGCACCCGTGGCACCCCGCACCACCGGCAGCTCGGCCGGGCATGGCCCACGCGGGCCCGCGTGGCGCCGCGGCACCGGCTGCAAGGTGGACTGCAAGGTGGCTGTGGGAGCCTCCCGCCCTGGTACTTTCGTACCACCCAGCGGGGGGACTAATGGGCTCGCTGCTCCCTTCACACCCTCGTGCGCGGCCATGCCTGGATCCCGAGCGCGGCCAAAGCGTGGTCGAGTTCGCCCTGATGCTCCCGCTCATGCTTGTCATCCTGCTGGCGATCGCCGACCTCGGGCGGATCTACACGACGATGGTGAACGTGGAGTCGGCCGCTCGAGAGGCCGCGGACTACGGAACCACCCTGGGCGCCGGGCACTGGAGTCCAGCGGCGAAGAACGACACCACCGCCGAGATGATCAGGCGTGCCTGCATCGCCTCGAGCAATCTCCCGGACTATGTCGGGGACGACCCGGGCGGGGCCGTGGTCACGTGCACGAACCCTTCCTTCTCGTACTGCCTGACGACGACGACCGGCGGGCCGTGCGTGGCCTTCGATGAAGCGGCTGTCTGTGAAGACCCGCTGAGGGAGCCACCGTGCCGGGTGACCGTGAGGCTCACGTACGACTTCCACCTGTTCACGCCAGTGAATATCGCCCTGCCGGCGACGCTCACGTTCCACCGCGACAGCACGTTCGCGATGACCGACATCGACCTGGCCCCGACGCCATGATCCGCCGAACGACTGCCGCACGTGCCAGGCGCCGTTCGTGCCGAGGGCAGGCAGTGGTCGAGTTCGCCCTCGTCGCGCCGATCTTCTGCCTTGTCCTGTTTTCGATCATCGAAGCCGGGCGTTTCATCTTCTTCTACGAGATCCTCAACAACGCCACGCGCGAGGGTGCTCGCTACGCGATCGTGCACGGCGAGAACTCGTTCGATCCGACTGGCCCACCTCACGATCCGAGCGGTGGCGACGTCATCGCCCGGGTCCGGCAGGCCGCCTTCGGGGTGCTCGGCTCGGGTGTGAGCGTGACGCCGACGTGGAACACAACGAACGAGCGTGGCATGACGGTCACCGTCCATGCCTCGTACACCTACTCGAGCCTGATCCCCTTGGTGCCTTTGCCGCCGATGACGGTCGAAGCGGAGTCGAGCCTTGTCGTCAACAACTAGACGGCCGTTTCGTCGCCCAGAAGAGGGGCAGGTCCTCGCCCTGTTCGGTGGGGGGATCGCGGCCCTGCTCATCATCGCGACGCTGGCATTCGACGCGGGCCTCATGCTCGTCGAGCGGCGCGACGAGCAGAACGCGGCGGACGCCGCCGCTCTCGCCGGCGCGCGCTACGTCCTCACGTCCGAGTCCAATGCGGTGGCCGCGGCCCGGCAGATCGCCCAGGCGAACGGGTTCGACGACGCCGATCCGAACGAGGTCGTCAATGTCTACATCCCGCCCATTCACGGCGTCTACGCCGGCCTCCCGGGGTTCATCGAGGTCCAGATCGAGAGCACCCGTCCATCCGTGTTCGGCGGGATCATCGGCAAGGCCGCCTGGCCCGTCGGCGCGTTCGCCGTTGCGACGAACCAGCAGAACCTGACATTCCCGTTCTCGATGCTCGCGCTTGACGAGACCGCCTGCAAGGCGATCCAGGTGTCGGGCGACGGTGTCATCGAAGCGTTCGAAAACATCCAGTCCAACTCGAGCGGTGCCGATTGCGCGGGAGATCCGGTCGGCTTCAGCCGGACCGGCGGCAGCACGATCAACGTCTACGCTGACGATGCCACCTGCCGGGCCGTCGGCGAGATCCAGGACCAGGGCAGCGGGTCGATGACCTGCACCTCCGCCCAGAACTCGTTCGCGCTGCCCGACCCGCTCCGGGACCTTGACGCGCCGGCTAAGCCCGCGCTCGCGCCGGCGATGGTGTTTGCGGGAACCGGGACGCCACCGGCGAACCCGAAGAACTGCCCGGGCGGATCGCCGGCCCCGAGCGAGGCGACCCCGCAGGAGTGCAAGCTCGCTCCGAACGGCAGCTACAAGGACCTGCCCTGGATCCTCTACCCCGGGCTCTACCCGGCCGGGCTGGAGGTCACGGCCGGGACGACGGCCTACCTGATGCCGGGGATCTACTGGATCGGTGGCGGGGGGATCCGGGTGGCGACGGGCGGTTCGATCTTCACGATCGCGACCGAGACCGATGCAGCGCCAGTCGTGGCAGATGCCACATGGGGCGGCGGAGTCCTGATTTACAACTCGACCTTGCCCGCCGCGGCGGGCGGCCCGATCGTGCTGGACGGCAGCGCGGCAATCATGAAGCTCAAGGCGTTCAATGTCCCAAGCCCCGATCCTGACGACATCTACAACGACATGGTGATCTTCCAGGACCGCACCCTGACCGAGTCGATTACGTTGAACGGGTCGTCGTCGGGTACCGAGGTCGAGGGCCTGATCTATGCGCCTGCCGGCGAGGTGAAGCTGAACGGTAATGGCGGCACCCTGATCGTCGATCAGATCATTGCCAGCACGTTCCTCATCGACGGCGGTGGAGGCTCGATCACAGTTCTTCGACGGACCGGTGTGGATGCGATCATCGTCGCCGCCGGGCTCGTGGAGTAGCGGACAGTCGTTCAGTGGGTGTACGCCGGCTGACGCGCCCGCGGGTCTCGTGGCGGCGGCCGGAGCCCGCTACGCCGCCGGCTGATGGAGGGATCCAGGGCCGCCGGCGCGTCCCAGACGGTCCATCAACCTGGCGCTGGCGTGGCGCCTCCGGAACCTCCGTCGCGACACGTCGGACAGGCGCGGGGCCGCGACCGCCACCTGAGGTCATCTCCGACTGTCAGGTCAGGTCGCCCAGACCTGGCCGCGGGCGACCGCGAGGCGGCGAAGAGTGTCGAGCCGGCTCCGAGCGTCGACCGCGGTGGCCGCCGCGGACGAGGCGACGGCGAGGCCGACCCGATGGTCGTCGGCGATCCGTGATTCGAGTGTCCCGGTTGCGGCGTCGAGAGCATCCCAGGCGAAACGGAACCCCGAACGGTCGATCTGCAGGGGGAAGTCGTGGCCCCGCGGGAACACGGCGTTGGCCCTCTCGACGAGCGCCAGGCTCTCGGCCAGCCTGGCGGTCACCGGTGGGTTGAACGGGACATCCTCCGGATCGCCCTCGTGGCCGACGAGCGCGAGCAGCAGGAGCGGCCGGATCCGGCCCCGAACGACCAGCTGGACCACGACTGCGGCAAGCCACGTGAGCATGGTCAGGCCGATGAGGATCGCGACGTAGAGCGGCAGGGACCGAGCGGCGCCCAAGGCGATCACGGGCGCGAGCATGAAGGCGAGAACGATCAAACGCCTGCCCCTGACCTCGGGGAGCGGCGTGCGACCGAAATGGGCCCGGACCAGGCGCAAGGTAGCCAGGCTGGCCATCACGACGACGGCGAGGACAGACAGCTGCAGTGGCGACATCAAGAACGACCTTTCGCTCGGGGCCAGCGTTCCGTCCGGCGTTCTCCGAGAACGCGGCCCCGGGCTCTTTGGCCTGGGGCGCTGCGAGTCGCTGTCCCCTTGCAGTGAACCACGGTGGGGTGCTACTGTCAACTGTAGTTGCAGATTATCAACTGTAGGACAGGGAGCATCATGCCTCCTTCCATCGGAGCCGTGCTCAAGCAGGCCCGCGAGGTCCGCGCGTTGTCGGCGATCGAAGCGGCACGCGCGGCGGGCATCTCGGCCGCCTACCTGAGCAAGCTGGAGAATGGCGCCGTCAAGCGCCCTTCGCCCCATGTCCTCCACCAGTTGAGCGAGGCCTTGACAGTGCCGTACGCGGAGCTCATGCGGCTGAGCGGCTATCGGGTCCCGGGCGATCGGGATGCGACCACCTCCCAGACGGTGAGTGGAGCACTCTTCGCGGACCTGACCGACGACGAACGGGACGAGCTGCTCGAATACCTCGCCTGGTATCGCGCTCGACGGCGATCGGGGCGCCGGCCCAACGGCGGCGTCTGACATGCTTGTCACGCCGCGGGGGTGGTGCGCGGAGTGTTGCCTGGGTGTTGCCAAGCTGGAGTAAGGTGTCGGGCGCGAACCTCAGGCCCGAACCCGTCAAGCGGGGCTCTTGCCCCACCTCCTCCGACCCGAGGCCCCCGAAAGAAGGGCCAACATGGCACGGAGACAGGCCATCGAGGCCGCCCTCGAGTCACGGCGCGACACGGAGAGGCGGCTCGCCAAGGCGGTCGACGGCGAGACCGACGACGCTGCAGGGCGAAGTCCTGCTTCACCGGGACGAGTTCCAACGGCTCTCGGCCGAGCATATGGTCGAGTGGATCGCCAAGCTCCACGAGGCGGAAGGCCGTCGGGCGCACGCCACGCCGTCCACCCTGCCATTCCACGTGGCCGCGCGGGACACCCAGGAGATCGCTGCCGAGATCTGGGAGGCTGCCCGGAGCAGCGACGAGGACACGCCCGAAACGGACATCAACAGGCGAACGACGCCCCGACCGGTCCGCCCCGGAGCCAACTGACACCCGACCGGGGACGCACGAAGGCCCCGGCGTTGCCGCCGGGGCCTCCAGGACACGTCGTCAGGGACGACTAGACGGTGACGGGGGTCCGTCCGGGTGCCGGCACGATGCCGAGCTGGACGAGCATGCCGAGCTGATCGACGACGGCCCAATGCTCCGTCAGACGTCCGTCGACGCCACGCCCGATGTGGATCTCGGTCCACGAGGCTCGCTTGCCGGTGGCCGGGATCCCGATGAAGTCGCCCTTCATGGTGCCGGTCGCCGTCAGGCGGTGGACGATCTGGTCGCCACACGCGATCGCGTCGTCGACCGTGTAGCGGAGGTCCGGGAACGCCGTCTTCAGAGCAATCAGAGACTGCTTGAGGCCTTCCCGCGTCGGCGGCACGCCGGGCTGCTCAAAGTGATCGACGAAGTTGGGCGCAAGGAGCTCGTCGAGAAGCTCGAACTTGCTGTCGTTGATGACCTCGAGCGGAATGCGCTCGGCGGTGCGCTTGATGTCTGTGGTCATGAAACCACCTTGCTGTGTCCGCGGCGCCGTGGCGGGTCCAGCGTGCGACGCCTCGTTGGCGCCCGCCAGGTGTGAATTTCCCCGGCAGCTGGTCGGTTAGGTACGACAGCGGAATACTGCGGATTGTATGATGCGATCCGCAGTATGTCAACCGATCGCCTGACGCCCACCTCCTATCTCGTGCTCGGCCTTCTCGCTCGCGAGGGGCCGTCGACCCCGTACAACCTCGAGCAGCACGTGGGGGCCACCCTGGGGAACTTCTGGTCGTTCCCCCACACCCTCCTGTACACGGAGCCTGCCAGGCTGGCGGCCCAGGGCCTGGTCGCCGAGACGCGCGAGACCGCTGGCCGGCGGCGACGCATTTTCACGATCACGGCCGCCGGCGCGGCGGCGCTGAGCGCCTGGCTCGATCGACCGTCCGGCGCACCGACCGAGCTGCGCGACCCTGGCCTCCTCCAACTCTTCTTCGCCGATCTGGCCTCTTCGGAGTCACGGTTGCGACTCGCCGAGGAACAGCTCGCGATCCATCGCGCGAGGCTGGCCGCATACGAGGAAGACGCGCGCCTCGAACGCGTGGCCGGCGAGACGCGACGAGGCCAGCGGACGGTTGAGCACTGGCGAGGGGAGACGCTGCGGATGGGCCTGCTGTACGAACGCGCGGCCGTCGAATTCTGGACGGATGTCGTCGCGGATGCCCGCGCCCGCACCGGCTAGCTCTTCTTCTTGCTCTTGCCCTTGCTCGCGAACTCCTCGAGCTTCTTCTCGCTCATTCCGGTCTTCGTCTTCTTGCCGGCCCGCTTGCGGGCGAGCTCGGCGCCCATGAACTTGCGCTGCTTCTCGGTCTTCGCAGGCATCGATCGACTCCTTGCGGTACGAGGCGATGCCCACGCTATCGAGCGGGGCTCTCACGCGCGTTACGGAAGAGCGGCGTGGCGATGTCGCGATCTTGAAACGCCCCGCATCACGGCCCCGCGACGGCGCCTGCCAGATGGAGAGCACGCTGGCGGGAAGCTGACCTCGTGCCGACAGGAGTACTCCGCGATGTGCCTGACTTGTGGATGCATGGATGCCCACCTCGGATGGGCGAGTCGAACATCACCTACGAGTACGTGGAGCGCGCGGCCGACGAGAACGGCCGATCGGTCGCCGAAACGTTCGACATCATCGATCGTACGAAGGCCAAGGACCGCCAGGAGCATCCGCAGGAGTACAGCACCGCGGCCAAGTCGCCAGGCTGACCCTCGCCGGGTCCATCCTCGCGCGCTCGTTTGACCGACGGGGGAGAATCCGGCCATGGAGATCGTCACCGGGGCCGTGGTCGTGACGACCCTGTGCGCCGCCGGCTTCGTGACGCTTCGAGGCGCGGGCGCCGCCGCCGAGATCATGACGATGATGTTCCATTCGCCAACCGACCTCGGCTGGCCAGCCGGCGTCCAGGAGGACGACGACTTCCACTGGCGGTGGTCGGGCGCCAATGCGGCCCGTGGCCTGGATGCGGTGAGCACCGCCATTCCGGTCGCCAACCTCAAATGGGCGCTCGGCGACGACCTCTGGATCCCCCCTGAGATCGTCGACCTGCCCTACGGCGCGGGACCGCGACCCTCGCCCGTCGTCCGGCTCTGACCGCCCAGGTCAGTCGGCGGAGGCCTCCTCGAGCGCCGCCCGCAATCGATCCGCGGCGTCCTCGGCGGCCAGGTCGCGTTGCGGCTCGGCGAGCAGCTCGTAGCCGACCATGAACTTCCGGACGGTAGCGCCCAGGAGCGGCGGAAGGAAATGGGCGTGGAGCTGCCAGTGCCCGACGGCGTCGAGCCCTCCACCGCACGGCGCCTGGTGCCAGCCCATCGAGTACGGGAACGACAGCCGGAACAGCCCGTCGTAGGCGCGCAGGAGCCGGATGAGGATGGCGGCCAGGGAGTCTCGCTGGGGCCCCCGCAGATCCGGCAGCCGTTCGACCGGACGCCTGGCGATCAGGAGCGTCTCGTACGGCCACTGGGCCCAGAACGGCACGACCGCCAGCCAGTCGTCGTCCTCGGCGACGACCCGCCGCCCGCCCGACTCCTGCTCCGCGTAGTCGAGCAGCAGGCGCCCTCCGTGACGCCGGAGGTGGGTGAGCTGGGCGGCGTCCTCCCGGGCGGCAATGTTGGGAAGGGCATCGCCGGCCCAGACCTGGCCGTGGGGATGGGGGATCGAGGCGCCCATCGTGTCGCCCCTGTTCTCGAACACCTGGACCCACCGGTAGCGCTCGCCGAGCTCGGCGGTCTGGTCCGCCCAGACGTCGACGACCCGGCGCACGTCGTCCGGCTCCATTCGAGCAAGAGTCAGGTCATGCCGGCGCGAGAAGCAGACGACGCGGCAGGTTCCAGACTCATCCTCGGCCCGGAGGAGACCGGCCTCCACCCGCTCGTCCGGTGATTCGGGCAGGAGCGCCGCGTAATCGTTCGTGAATACCCACGTCGACGCGTAATCCGGGTTCGTCTCGCCGTTCGCGCGGGTGTTGCCGGGGCAGAGGTAGCAGCCCGGGTCGAAGGCCGGACGCTGTTCGGGCGGGATGGACTCGTGGCGACCGTGCCACGGCCGCCGCGTCCGCTCGCCGGACACGAGCACCCACTCGTCGAGGAGTGCGTTGTATCGCCGATGGGGCCGCTCGGCCAGGCCGGGCCAGTCGTCGATCCGTAGAGTGCCCTGCTCCGGCCCAGCGGACCGGGCGCGCGGCTGCCCAGGAAGTCGCGCGGTCACCGGCTCCAGGCCGCGCCGCTCACCGGCTCCTCCAGCGGGCGGTCAGCTGAGTCTGCGATGCGGCCCCCGACCGGCTGAGGCACCTCGGCGACGACGACCTCGTGAACTTCGGCCCGCAATCGCTCGCCTGCGTCAGCCTCGAGCCCCGCGTCGGTGACGACCGTGTCCGCCTCGTTGAGTCGGGCGAACGTGCTGATCCCCACGACGCCCCATTTCGTGTGATCGGCCACGACCACCAGGCGGCGGCCCGATTCGACCAGCGCTCGGTCGGTATCGGCTTCGAGGACGTTCGGCGTCGTGAAGCCGGAGTGGGGGTCCATCCCGTGGACGCCCATGAAGACGATGTCGACGTGGATCGTCCGCAGCGCTGCCACGGCGAACGGGCCGACGAGCGCGTCCGACGGAGTCCGAACTCCGCCGGTCAGGATGATCGTCTGGTCGGTCCTGGCGGCGCGGTGGAGCGCGTCGGCGACGGGGACCGAGTTCGTGACGACGGTCAGGCCGGCGACGTCGATGAGGCGCCGGGCGAGCGCGTACGTCGTCGTGCCGGCGGAGATGCCGATCGCCATGCCCGGCACTACCAGCCCCACCGCCGCCCGCGCGATCGCCTCCTTCTCCGGCTTTTGGAGGTCCGACTTGGCGGCGAAGCCCGGCTCGAACAGCGCGCTGCCGGGAAGAGCCGTGGCGCCACCGTGGACCTTCTCGACGAGGCCCGCATTGTGGAGCGCCTCGAGGTCCCGACGAACCGTCATGTCCGACACGCCGAGGTCGCGGGCGAGGTCGGCGACGCGCACGCCACCGTCCTCGCGGATTCGTTCGAGGATCACCGTCTGGCGCTGTCGGGCGAGCACGTCATCTCCCCTTTCGTCTGTGCCCCTGTTCGCTCAGATTGCCCCACCCTGACCCACAAGTCAACGGAATCGCACACAAATCACTCCTCACACCTTGACACCGCACCGCCCCGGTCCGACAATCCGTGCGTTCCTGTCCCTGTTTGTTCTGGTGGGCCCGAGCGACGGCCCCCGGGACGGCTCTAGGAGGAGAGGGTCATGGCGAACCCCGAGTCGCCGCGCTCGGAGGCCGAAGGGCCGGCGAGCGGTCGGCCGATCACCCGGCGTCAGGTTCTCGGAGGGATGGCCGGCGTGGCCGGCCTCGCGGCCGTTCCAAGCCTCATCGCGGCGTGCGGTCCTGCGGGCACGACAACCTCCCCAGGCGCGTCGCAGCCGGCGGGCTCGGTACCTGCCGGTTCAGAGCCGCCCGCGGGCGGCGAGGTGACGCTGGGCTCGAACTACTCCGATGAACTGCCGAAGGGCGTCCTCGCCGGCATCGTCGATACCTTCACCCAGCAAACCGGCATCACGGTGAAGATCAACACCGTCGATCACAGCACGTTCCAGAACACGATCCAGAACTACCTCCAGGGCACGCCAGACGACGTCTGGACCTGGTTCTCCGGGTTCCGTATGCGCTTCTTCGCCGCGCAGGGCCTGGCAACAGATATCAGCGATGTCTGGGCGGAGGTGGGTGACAAGTACGGCGAGGCGTTCAAGGTCGGCTCGACCGGCGATGACGGCAAGCAGTATTTCATCCCGATCTACCTCTATCCATGGGCGGTCTTCTACCGCAAGGACGTCTTCGCCGAGAAGGGCTACACGATCCCCACGACGTACGACGAGCTCAAGACCCTGGCCACGAAGATGCAGTCGGACGGCCTCGTTCCGTTCGCCTTCGGCGACTCGGAGGGATGGCCGGCACAGGGCACATTCGACATCCTCAACCTCCGGCTGAACGGCTACGACTTCCACGTCAATCTCATGGCCGGCAAGGAGAAGTGGACGGACGCCAGGGTCAAGACTGTCTTCGACACCTGGAAGGAACTTCTCCCGTTCCACCAGGCCGGCGCCGCCGGCCGGGCCTGGGCGGACGCGTCGACGACGCTGCTCCGGAAGGAAGCCGGGATGTACTTCCACGGGATGTTCACGTCTCAGCAGTTCCAGACGGCCGGTCAGGCCGACCTCGATCAGCTCGACTTCTTCCCGTATCCGAACTTCGGGACCGCGTATGACGCCGAGAAGGCGCTCGACGCGCCGATCGACGGGTTCATGCTCAGCAAGGCGCCCAAGAACCTCGATGGCTCCAAGGCCTTCCTCGAGTACCTGGCCCAGCCCGAGACCCAGGTCGTCTGGGTCACCCAGGACAAGAGCAACATCGCGGCGTCGAAGGACGCCGATACGAGCGGCTACTCGCCGCTCCAGAAGAAGGCGGCCGAGGTCATCGGGAGCGCCCAGCGCATCACCCAGTTCCTCGATCGCGACACGAACCCGGAATTCGCCGGTCCCAACGGCATGCAGGCCTTCCTGCTCGACTTCATCCAGAATCCGGACCAGGACCCGGCCGCGTTCCAGAAGAAGATCCAGGACTTCTGGGACACGCTCTAGGAACGGCGTTGCCAGCCGCGTAGACTCGTTCGAGCCGTGGCTGACCACGCACCGCAATCCGCTGCCCCCGCTCTGCCCGACCGTGCGGCCGGGAGAGCGGGGGTCGCCGTCTCCGAGCCAGGCAGGCGTCGCCGTTACAGCCTGCTGACCCGGCGCGACAAGCTCGTCCTGGCCCTGATGGTCGGCGTCCCGCTGTTCTTCGACCTGGCCCTCATCTGGGGGCCGACCGTCGCATCGTTCTTCTTCTCGTTCACCAACTGGAACGGCATCGGAGCGATCACCGACAAGAACATCATCGGGCTGAAGAACTACGAGTCGCTGTTCAACTCCTACCCGTTCTTCTGGCCGGCGCTCGAGCACAACATCATCTGGCTGGGCTTCCTGATGTTCATCGCCACGCCGGCGGGCATGTTCATGGCGGTCCTCCTCGATCGCGAGCTGCGGGGCACCCGCTTCTACCAGACGGTCTTCTACCTGCCGGTCGTCCTGTCGCTCGCGGTCATCGGCATCATCTGGCGCCTCCAGTACGCGCCGGAACAGGGGTTCATCAACAACGCGCTGGGAAGGACCTCGAACGAGAACCTGATCGACTGGCTGGGCAGCCCCAGCCTCAACCTGTGGGCCGCCCTGATCGCCACGAGCTGGCGGCACGTCGGCTACATCATGGTCCTCTACCTCGCCGGGCTGAAGAGCGTGGACCCGGCGCTTCGCGAGGCGGCGAAGGTCGACGGCGCCAACGAGCGCCAGACGTTCCTCCGGGTGGTCTTCCCGGTCATGGCCCCGATCAATGTCGTGATCGTCGTCGTGACGACGATCGAGGCCCTCCGTGCCTTCGACATCGCCTACATCATCAACGGCGGCAAGAACGGCCTGGAGCTGCTGTCGACGCTGATCACGAACAACAGCATCAGCGAGTCCAGCCGGGTCGGCTTCGGTTCGGCGATCGCGGTGATCCTCCTGGTGATCTCGCTCGGACCGATCATCGTGTTCCTGACCCGGATGATGCGGGAGGACCGCCGGTGACGGGCGCGACGGTCCCGCGGGGTCAGGTTCCGGCTCCGGTCAATCGGCGTCCGATTCGGCCGCGCCGCATCGCGCTCCACGCGTTCCTCCTGTTCATGGCCGCGACGTGGCTCTTTCCGCTCCTGTGGGCGGCCTTCTCCTCGCTTCGTCCGTACGGCGAGACGCTGCGAAAGGGCTTCATCTCGTGGCCGGACGTCCTCAGCTTCGCCAACTATCCGGCCGCCTGGACCCGGGGCGAGTTCCCGCAGTTCTACCTGAACGCGCTGATCGTGACGATCCCAGGCGTCATCCTCACCCTCTTCATCGCGTCGATGGTGGCGTTCGCCGTGTCGCGGTTCACCTGGCGGTTCAACCTCTTCTGCCTGGTGCTGTTCACCGCCGGCAACCTGCTCCCGCCGCAGGTGATCATCGTCCCGCTCTACCGGCTGTACCTGCTGCTGCCGATTCCCCCGCCGCTGAGTGACAACGGCCTTCTGTACGACCAGTACTTCGGGATCATCCTCATCCACGTCGCCTTCCAGGTGGGGTTCTGCGTGTTCGTGCTCAGCAACTACATGAAGACCATCTCCCGGGAACTGACGGAGGCGGCCCTGGCGGATGGTGCCGGGGTCTGGCGCATCTACTGGAACGTCATCCTGCCGCTCTGCCGGCCGGCGCTGGCCGCCCTGGCGACGCTCGAGTTCACGTTCATCTACAACGACTTCTTCTGGGCGCTGCTGCTTATGAAGAGCGGCGACCGGCGGCCGATCACCTCTGCCCTCAACAACCTGCAGGGCCAGTTCGTCACCGACTTCAATGTCCTTGCCGCCGGCGCGCTCCTGGCGGCGATCCCGACGATCCTCGTCTATTTCGCCCTGCAGCGGCACTTCATCAGCGGCCTCACGCTCGGCGCGACGAAGGGGTAGGCGGGACGCGGCCCGGACCGATGCGGATCGTCGTCACGGGCGGCAGTGGCAAGGCCGGCCGGTGGGCCGTTCGGGACCTCCGGGAGCACGGTCACGACGTGCTCAACGTCGACCTCGTCCCAGACGGCATTCCCGGCGGGCAGTCCGTCGTCGCCGACCTGACCGACCTCGGCCAGGCCCACGACGTCCTGGCCGGGGCCGATGCGGTCGTCCACCTCGCGGCCATCCCAGGTCCCGGGCTCCGGCCGACCGGCGAGACGTTCCGGATCAACGGGCTGTCGACGTACAACGTCTTCGCCGCGGCCGAGGCACACGGGGTCGGACGGGTCGTCTGGGCGTCGAGCGAAACGGTGCTCGGCCTGCCGTTCGACACGCCGCCGGCCTTCGCCCCGATCGACGAGAGCCACCCGCCCCGGCCGGAGTCGTCGTACTCGCTGTCGAAGCTCGTCGGCGAGACGATGGCCGAGCAGTTCGCGCGTCGGACCGGGATCCCGTTCGTCGGGATCCGGATCTCGAACATCATGGAGCCCCACGACTACGCCAGGTTCCCGTCCTGGCAGGACGAACCCACCGTTCGGAAGTGGAACCTGTGGGGCTACGTCGACGCGCGGGACGTGGCCGCGGCGATCCGCGGTGCCCTCGACTCGGACGTCCGCGGCGCGGAGGTCTGCATCGTCGCCGCGGCGGACACGGTCATGGTTCGCGACAGCGCCGACCTCATGGCCGAGGTCTTCCCGGACGTCCCGCTCAGGCGCGAGGTTCGCGGCCGCGAGACCCTCCTGGCGATCGACAAGGCGCGCGAGCTGCTCGGCTACCGGCCGGCCCACCGGTGGCAGGACGAGCTCGCGGCGACCGCGGCTCCGGCCGGCTGAGCGGCGAAACCGGGTCGATGCTGAAGCCCTGGCTCGCGCCGGAACTCGTCGCCATCCACCGCCTGCCCATCCACAGCGTGCCGCACCGGGACCGCCTCGAGCTGGACGGCCCGTGGCGGTTCCAGCTCCTCCCCCGCCCCGAGTCCGAGCCGGGCGACACCTGGACGGAGGCGGCCATCCCCGGCCTCTGGACGATGCAGGGATTCGACGACGGACCGCAGTACACGAACGTCCAGATGCCGTTCGACAGCCGGCCACCCACGATCCCGGAACACAACCCGACCGGGGTCTACGAGCGGACGTTCGACCTCCCCGCCTCGTGGTCCGGCCAGCGGGTCGTCCTCCATGTCGGGGCGGCGGAGAGCGTCCTCATCGTGACGGTAAACGGCGAGGAGATCGGGGTCAGCAAGGACTCCCACCTCGCCGCGGAGTTCGACGTCACCGGGTTCCTCCTGCCGGGGATGAACACCGTGCGGCTGAAGGTCGTGAAGTGGTCCGACGCGACGTTCGTCGAGGACCAGGACCAATGGTGGCACGGTGGAATCAGCCGGTCGGTGTTCCTGTACGCCACGGGCCGGGTCTTCCTCGGCGACGTGATCGCCGTAGCAGGGCTACGCGACGATCTGCGGACGGGCACCCTCGACCTGCGGGTCGCGGTCGACTTCGCCGAGCTCCGGCCGGAAGCCGGCTGGACGGTCGAGGCGCGTCTCGACGCCGGCCGTCCCGTGGACCTCCGGGCGGAGGCGCCCGCGACAAACCGGCTCGAGTGGTTCTGGCGCGGGCCGGAGTGGGACCTGATGACCCGCCACATCGTCGGCGGCGACGAGGCCGTCGGCGACAGGGGCGCCGACTGGTCGACGCTCCTCAACCGGCTCCAGCCACCCCGCGAGGGTTCGGTCGGCTGGACGATCGATGTGCCGAACGTCGAGCCGTGGTCGGCAGAGCGGCCGCGGCTCTATCCGCTGCGGATCCGCCTCGTCTCGCCGGGCGGCGAGGTCGCGGAGGAGGCCGAGTACCGGATCGGGTTCCGGCGGGTCGAGGTCCGGGACCGGGACCTGCTGATCAACGGCGCCCGGGTGTTCATCCGCGGCGTCAACCGCCACGACTTCGACCAGCACACCGGCCGGGTCGTGTCGGTCGACTCGATGCGGGCGGACGTCGTCCAGATGAAGCAGTTCGGGTTCAACGCCGTGCGGACCTCGCACTACCCGAACGACCCCGCCTTCCTCGACCTGACAGACGAGCTGGGGCTGTACGTCATCGACGAGGCAAACGTCGAGTCGCACGCCTTCCAGAGCACGCTGTGCGACGACCCGCGGTACCTCAACCAGTGGGTGAGCCGGGTATCGCGGATGGCGCAGCGAGACAAGAACCACGCCTCGGTCATCGCGTGGTCGCTCGGCAACGAGTCGGGTCAGGGCACGAACCACGACGCGGCCGCGGCCTGGCTCCGCCGCTACGACCCGTCGCGGCCGCTCCACTACGAGGGCGCGATCCGGTTCGACTGGACGAGCGACCAGCCGATCAGCGACATCACCTGTCCGATGTACCCGGAGATCGCGTCGATCGTGGCACATGCCAGGTCCGGCAAGCAGCGCCATCCGCTGATCATGTGCGAGTTCTCCCACGCGATGGGCAACAGCAACGGGACGCTGGCCGACTACTGGGACGCGATCGAGGCGACGCCCGGGCTGCAGGGCGGGTTCATCTGGGAGTGGTGGGACCACGGGCTCATCCAGACGCTGCCGGACGGGCGTCGGCGGTGGGCGTACGGTGGCGACTTCGACGACGCCCCGAACGACGGCAACTTTTGCATCGACGGCCTCGTCTGGCCGGACCGAACGCCGAAGCCGGCCCTCTGGGAGCACAAGCAGATCGCGTCGCCGGTTCGCGCGACGGCCGACCCGACGAGTCTCCGAAAGGGCCGGATCGAACTCGAGAACCGGCAGCACTTTCGCGACCTCGACTGGCTGCGAGCCCGTTACGAGGTGTCGGTCGACGGCGAGGTGGTCGGCGAGGGCGACGTGGCCCTGCCGCCGATCGGACCGGGTGAACGGGCGACCGTCACGCTGCCGGGCGCTGTCGCCGGCCCGGCGAAGGACCGCGCCGGGGAGGCGTGGCTGACGCTTCGCTACCTCACGGCGGCCGAGGCGGCGTGGGCGCCGGCGGGGTTCGAGGTCGGCTGGAGCCAGCTTCGCCTCGACGACCCGGCTGCCGGCCGGCCGGCGACCCCGGCGACAACGGACACGGAGCAGACGGAGCTCGACGCGGCCGGCCTCCTCGTCCACCCGCTGCTGTCGGCCCCGCCGATGCTCTCGCTCTGGCGGGCCCCGACGGACAACGACCGGATCGGGCTGCCAGCCGGGCTGTGGGCGGGCTGGGGGACGGACGCACTTGAGCGCCGGTTGACCTCGGTCGACCGGGACGGCGACGCGACCGTCGTCAGGAGCGAGTACGTCACCCGGTCGGGGATCGTCGTCCGCCACGAGCAGCGGCTGCGCTGCCTCGCCGACCGGGCCATCGCCGTCGACGAGGTCACCGAGATCCCGGCCGAGCTGACCGACCTGGCGAGGGTCGGGGTCGTGCTCGAGACGGTCCCCGGGCTCGAGCAGGCCGAGTGGTTCGGGCTCGGGCCGCACGAGAGCTACCCGGACCGGATGCGCGGCGCGCGGGTCGGGCGGTGGCGGTCCACCGTCTCGGACCTGTACGTGCCGTACGTCCGGCCGCAGGAGAACGGCGGCCGGGCCGGTGTCCGCTGGCTCGAGCTACGGAACGAGGCGGGTCGCGGGATCAGGATCGAGCCAAGCCAGCCGAGCCAGATGTCCGCAACGCACCTCCGGGCGGCCGACCTCGCGGTGGCGAGCCACGACGTCGATCTCGCTCCGAGGGCCGAGACGGTCGTCCATCTCGACGCCGCGCATCGCGGCCTGGGGACCGCGAGCTGCGGGCCGGACACGCTGCCGCAATACCTCGTGGGACCAGGGACGTACCGCTGGTCGTGGACGCTCCGCGACCTCGGCTGACGAGCCGGCCCGTGGACATCGAGTGGGACGAGGCCGCCCGCCAGTTCCACCTCCGCAACGACCGGGTCAGCTACCTCATCCGCGTCCACGACAGCGGAGCCCCGGGCGCCATCTACTTCGGGCCGGCACTGGCCGCGGGGCGCTCGTACGCCCACCTCCCGCCTGGCGAGTTCCGCGGCTTCTCGAACCGGATCGGCGAACCGGTTCCGCTCGAGATCCCGACGCCGGGATCGGGCGACTTCCGGATCCCGGCCCTCGTCGTCGAGCAGGCCGACGGCTCGACCGTCCTCGCGCTCTCCTACCGGGAGCACCGGATCACCGACGGCAAGCCGCCGATCCCCGGCCTCCCGGCCACGTACGCCGAGCCGGACGACGAGGCGCGGACCCTCGAGGTTGTCCTCGTCGACGAGCCGAGCGGGGTCGAGGTGCGGCTCCACTACACCCTGTGGCGCGACGTGCCGGCAATCGCGCGCAGCGCACGCGTCCGCAATGCGGGGCGGGCGCCGGTCCGGCTGACGACCGCGATGAGCGCGTCGCTCGACATGCCTGACGCCGACTGGGAGATGGTCCAGCTGAGCGGCGCGTGGGCTCGCGAGTGCCAGGTCCGGACGCGCCGGCTGGTCGCCGGGCGCCAGTCGGTCGGGAGCGTGCGGGGCGCGTCGAGCCACCACCACAACCCGTTCCTCGTCCTCCGCCGCGCGACCACGACCGAGGAGCACGGCGAGGCGATCGGGTTCAGCCTCGTCTACTCCGGCAACTTCCTCGCCGAGGCGGAGGTCGACCCGCACCAGACGACCCGGGTCCGGATCGGGATCAACCCCGAGGGCTTCGCCTGGACCCTCGAGCCGGGCGACGAGTTCGCGACGCCGGAGGCGGTCCTCGTCCACTCCGACCAGGGGCTCGGCGCGCTGAGCGACGCGTATCACCGGCTGTACCGCGAACGGCTCGCCAGGGGGGCCTGGCGCGATCGGCCGCGGCCGGTCCTCATCAACACCTGGGAGGGCACGAAATTCGACTTCACCGAGGACCGCCTCGTCGCGATCGCCGAGGTCGCCCACGAGCTCGGGATCGAGCTGTTCGTCCTCGACGACGGCTGGTTCGGCGCCCGGGACGACGACACGACGTCGCTCGGCGACTGGTTCGTCGACCGCCGAAAGCTGCCGAACGGGCTCGACGGCCTCGCCCGCCGGATCGATGCGCTGGGGCTGAAGTTCGGCCTGTGGATCGAGCCGGAGATGGTCAGCGCCCGGAGCCGGCTGTTCGAGACCCACCCGGAGTGGGCGATCGGGATCCCGGGCCGGCCACGGACCGAGAGCCGCCAGCAGCTCGTCCTCGACATGTCCCGGCCGGAGATCGTCGACCACCTGTTCGACGTCCTGTCGGACGTCCTCGGCAGCGCCCCGGTCTCGTACGTCAAATGGGACATGAACCGGAACATCACCGAGCCGTGGAGCGGCGGACTGCCGGCAAACCGGCAGGGCGAGCTGTTCCACCGCTACATCCTCGGCGTCTACGAGCTCTACCGGCGGTTGACGGAGGCGTTCCCGGAGATCCTGTTCGAGTCGTGCGCCGGGGGCGGCGGGCGGTTCGACCCGGGGATGCTCGCGTTCGCGCCGCAGGCCTGGACGAGCGACAACACCGATGCGATCGAGCGGCTGTCGATCCAGTGGGGAACGTCGCTGGCGTATCCCCTCAGCTCGATGTCCGCCCACGTCTCGGCGGTCCCGAACCACCAGGTCGGGCGGATCACGCCGCTGGCGACCAGGGCGGCGGTCGCGTTCTTCGGCGTCTTCGGCTACGAGCTGGACGCGACTGGGCTGACGAAGGACGAGCGGCGCGAGGTCGCCGCGCAGGTCGAATTCTACAAGCGCCACCGGGGCCTCTTCCAGCGCGGTCGCTTCGTCCGCATCCGCGGGCCGTTCGGCGGCGACGGCAACCAGACCGCCTGGATGACCGTGTCGGACGACGCGAGGCGAGCGGTCGTCGGCTGGTACCAGGTCCTCAACCGGCCCGGGCCGGGACTCGGACGGCTCCGCCTGCGTGGGCTCGACCCGGCGGCGACCTACGCCGTCTCGACCTGGCCGGACGACGGCGACGGGCTGGCCCGGGCGAATGCCGGCCGGCGCGGCGGCGACGAGCTCATGCAGGCGGGCTTGTCGCTGGGCCTCGATCAGGCCGAGGCCGCCCGACGTGGCGACTTCCAGGCGCGGCTGTTCGTCCTCGAGGCGAACGAGCGCTAGCGGCGCGGGAGTCCCAGCCGCACCGGCCCGCCCCGGGCGTTCGATTCGTAGATCGACGCGATCAGCTCCACGGTCGCTCGCCCGTCGAACCCGTCGACCGCGGCTGGCCGGCGCTCGCGGATCGCCTCGACGACGTCGAGGAGCTGGAGCTCGTGGTGGTGGCTCGCGATATCGACCCCGGCGAGCGCCGCCTCGTCCTCGGCCGCCCACCGTTCCGGGAGCGCCTCCTCACCGGGGATCGTCCACAGGTCGTTCCGCGGCAGGCTGGGCAGCGACATCCCGGCGACGAACGACGATCCCCGGTCCGTCTCGACCCCGACGGATGCGCCGTTGCGGCCGTGGACGTGGATGTTCGCGTGGAGTCCCGGCCGCTGCGAGTTGCTCGCGACGATCGTGGCGAGCGCGCCGCTGGCGAACGTCACGACGCCGACGGCGCTGTCCTCGACGAGGATCTGCGGGTGGTTGAGGTTGGCGATCCGGCCGTCGACCTCCTCGAGCGGACCGAGGAACCAGCGCAGGAGGTCGAGCTGATGGACCGCCTGGTTGACGAGCACGCCGCCGCCCTCGCCCTCGGGCGTCCCCCGCCACGGATCGAGGGCGTAGTACTCCGGCCCGCGCCAGCCGAGAACCTCGACGGTGGCCAGCCCGGGGCCGCCGATCCGGTCCTCGTCGATGGCAGCCTTCACCCGCTGCACCGCGGGATACCAGCGCCGCTGGCTGACGACCGAGAGAAGGACGCCGTTCTTCACCGCGGCCGCGATCATCGCGTCGCAGTCCCGGGTCGTCAGCGCCATCGGCTTCTCGACGACGACGTTGACCCCGGCCCTGGCCGCGGCGATCGCCTGCTCGGCGTGGAGCGGGTGCGGCGTGCACACGATGAGCGCGTCGATCCGGCCGCTGTCGAGCATTCCCTCGAGGCTGGGCCAGGGCGCCGCCCCGTGCCTTCGCGCGAGCGCGCGCGTGCGATCCGCATTGCGACCCACCACTCCGACGAGGCGGGCGGACGGGATGCGTGCCAGCGCCGCCGCGTGGAGCTCCGCGACCTTGCCCGGCCCGACGATCCCGAAGCGGACCTGGCCGGGCAGCCGACCCTGTTCCGGCTGCAGGGTCACGTACCCGCCGTCACGAGCCGGGGGCGAGGATGATCTTCACCGCGGCCAGCCGGCCGTCGGCGATCTCGCGGAAGAGGCTGGTCCCCTCCGCCAGCCCGGCGACCTTCTCGATGAGCGGACGGACGTCGACCCTCCCGGCCGCGAGCGCTTCGGCGGCCCGGTCGAATTCCCCGTCGGTCCCGTAAGCGTAGGCCCCTCGGAGCGTCACCTCCTTCGTGACGAGATCCTGCATCCCCAGCTCGACCCGCGGCTCCAAGTTGCCGATCCACGTCACATGGCCGCCCGCCCGGACGACCGACAGCGACTGCTGGACGGTCGGGCTGGAACCGACGGCCTCGAAGACCGCGTCCGCCCCGCGGCCACCGAGCGCCTCGCGCACGGCGACGACCGGATCGCCCGCATCGACGTCGATCGCCGCATCCGCGCCGAGGGCCCGGGCCATCTCGAGCCGATGCGTGCTTCGGTCGGTGATGACGGTTCGGCCGGCACCACGGAGGCCGACCGCGAGGAGCGTCAGCAGACCGATCGTGCCCGCGCCGACGATCGCGACCCGGTCCATCAGCTCGACGGGCGTGATGTTCACGGCGTGCATCGCCACGGCCAGCGGCTCGATCATCGCCCCCTGCTCGAACGACAGGGCGTCGGGCAGCGGGGCCACGAGGGCCTCGGGCACCGTGACGCACTCGGCGTACGCGCCGTCGAGGTGCATCCCGAGGCCGCGCCGCCGGGCGCAGATGTTCGGCCGGCCGGCGAGGCACGAGTCGCAGGTCCCGCAGGACAGGACCGACCGGAGGGCCACCCGGTCGCCCGGCCGAACCGACGCGACCCCCTCGCCGACGACCGCCACGATGCCGCTCGCCTCATGCCCCATGACGACGCCGGGGCGGCGCCGTCCGGTCGAGCCGATGTAGCCGTGGACGTCCGAGCCGCAGATCCCCGCCGCGCGGACCGAGACGACGACCTCACCGGATGACGGCTGCGGGTCTGCCCGCTCGCGAAGCGGCATCTCCCACGGGCCCTCGAAGACCAGTGCCTTCAACCACGCCCTCCGACCGGAACGCGGGCCGTGTCTGGAGCCGCCACCGCGCGCCCGGTCCTCGCCGATTCGCGGAGCGCGGCGATCGCGCGCGCCTGGCCGAGCGCATCGCCCCGGCCGAGGAGCGGCGGCTGCTTCTCCCTGATCGCGCGGCCGATGTCCTCGAGCTCCAGCTGGTACGGGTCGGCCTCGTCGATCACGGTCTCGACGCCGCCCCGGACGAGCGTCGCCGGATTGCTCGCCCAGGGATCCGTCAGGCGAACCGAGCCCGCGGCGCCGATGACCTCCAGTCCGCGGTGGTCCGCGGTGAAGCCGCAAGTGAACTCGGCGACGATGCCGCCGGGGAACCGGAGGACGCCGGTGAACCGCTCGTCGACGCCGCTCGGGCCCGTCCGCGCGACACCGAACGCGAGCTCCGGCTCCTCGCCGGCGACGAGCCGCGCGCCGCTGATGCAGTAGCAGCCGACGTCCATCAGCGAGCCGCCGTCGAGGTCGGGCCGATTCCGGATGTTCGCCGGCTCGTCGAGAACGAAGCTGAACGTCGCCCGGATCGCCTGGATCTCGCCGAGCTCCGGGAGGATCGATCGGAGGAGGGCGACCTGCGGGTGGTGCCGCCACATGAACCCCTCGGACAGGACGAGGCCGGCGGCATCGGCGGCGTCGAATGCCGCCTCGACATCCGCCGGGTCGCTCGAGTACGGCTTCTCGCACAGGACGTGCTTGCCGGCGGCGAGAGCGCGAATCGTCCACGGATGGTGGAGCCCGTTCGGGAGCGCGATGTAGACGGCCTCGACCCGTGGATCGGCGACGAGGTCTTCGTACGACCCGTGGGCGGTCGGGATCGCGTAGCGCTCGGCGAACTGCGCCGCTCGCTCCGGGGCGCGGCTGCCCACGGCGACGACCTCGGCCGACGACGACCGGCGCGCACCGGCCAGCAGCCGCCCGGCGATCATGCCCGGGCCGAGGATCCCCCAGCGGATCGGCTCCGGGTTGCTCACCGACGGAGCCTAGCGCAGGCGGGTGGCCCGTGAAAGGCACCCGCCTGCCGGCGGCCCGCCCGCCCGGTCCGGAAGGAGGTGGACCGATCGAGCCGAGCCGCCGACGCGGCGGGGCGGGGCATGGGGAATGTCGCTATGAAGCCGGGACGGCCGCCTGCGGCGGCTCGAGTCCGTGCTCGGCAGGCAAGAGCCGTCCCTGGCGTGCGAGGTCGCGATAGATCTCGATGCTGGCGCGGACCCCCTCGGCGAACGGCGTCACCCGCAACGGGCCGAGAGCCTCGATCCCATCGTGATCGATCTCGGCCGGAAACGGCAGGCTGACCTGCTCGAACTCGATGAGGTCGCGTGCTGCGGGCAGCTCGGCCGCGATCGCATCGACGAGCTGTTGACCGTCGGCCGTGGCGCCGTCGAGGTTGAAGACGTGGGCTCCGGCGAGGCTGCTCCGGCTCGCGGCGATGAGCGCCCGCGCGACGTCTTCCGCGTACTGGAAGAGGGTCGGGCCGCCGAACGGAACGCGGTACCGCAAGCCGAGCACCGCGGCGGCGATGGCCTTGGTGGGACCGCTGGTCATTCCCTGGTCGCGGCCCACGCCGTAGACCGTCAGCGGCCGCAGGCCGACGCTCGGGATCCGGTCGTCGAGCCAGTAGACCCGCGCGTTGCCCTCGTTGGCGAGCTTGTACACGCCGTAATGATTGAGCGGATGGGCGGTCGCCGCCGCGCTCAGCCGGCCGGTCGCCGAATCCGCGTCGTCGGCGCCGAACATCCCGATCGAGCTCGTGTAGACGACCGGAGCCATCGCCCGCGACTGCCGCTTCACCGCCTCGAAGACGTTGACCGTCCCGACGACGTTCACCCGCGCTCCGAGAGGCGGATCGGCCTTGCAGAACGGGACCTGAAGGGCGGCGAGGTGGATGACGTTCGTGATCGAGTGCCCGGAGACGGCAATCTCGAGCGAGGCCAGCTCGGTGATGTCGCCGGTCACGAGCTCGACCCGCTCGAGCTCGCCGTCGCTCATGATCGACCGAAGCCGGCGGGCATCGCGGCCGAGATCGAAGGCGACGACGGGAGCGCCTTCGCGGACGAGGGTCCGGACGGTCCATGCGCCGATGCAGCCGAGCGCCCCCGTGACGAGAAACCGCTCGGCGGTTGGGGACCGGCCGGCCGGGCGGAGGGCCACCGCCGCGCTCCTTCGACTGTTCAGTATGCTGACCACTGGACGGAGTTCTGAACGATACGCTACGCTCGGCGGCGGCGTCAACCCGCACCGCGGCGGCCTGTGGAGGGCGAGGAGCGGATGCCATACGAGCCGACGGATCGGGCGGCCATCGGCGCGACCGGGGTCGAGGTGACCCGCCTCGGGCTTGGCGCGGCGTCGATCGGCGGCCTCTTCAGGGCCGTCGCAGACGGCGACGCGATCGATCTCGTCCGGCATGCCTGGGATCTCGGGATCCGCTTCTTCGACGTCGCCCCGCTGTACGGGTACGGTGCCGGTGAGCGGCGGCTCGGGGCGGGCCTTGCGGGCCGGTCCCGGGACGACTTCACCCTGTCGACGAAGGTCGGCCGGCTCGTCCGACGGGTAGGGCAGATTCCGGACGACGCCGACGTCGACCCGCAGGCGGTCGACGGCCGAACGGACGCGTACTACGCCGACGTAGGCGACCGCCGGGTGGTTTTCGACTACAGCTACGACGGCGTCCTCCGGTCGGTCGACGAGAGCCTCGAGCGGCTCGGCGTGGACCGGATCGACATTCTCCTGGTCCACGACCCGGACGGCCACGAGCGGGCGGCGATCGATGGTTCGTTCCCCGCCCTCGTCCGCCTCCGTGAGGAGGGCGTCGTCCGGGCGATCGGGGCCGGGATGAACCAGGCGCCGATGCTGGCCCGGTTCGTCCGCGACCAGGGCCTGGACGTCGTGCTCGTGGCCGGCCGCTACACGTTGCTCGACCAGGCGGCCCTCGCCGAGCTCCTCCCGCTCTGTCTCGAGCGGCGGGTCGCGGTCCTCGTCGGCGGCGCAATGAACAGCGGCGTCCTCGCCGACCCGCGCCCGGGCAGCGCGTTCGACTACCGGCCGGCGCCGGGCCCGGTCGTGGAGCGCGCCAGGCGACTCGCCGAGGCCTGCGGGCGGCACGGCGTCCCGCTCAAGGCCGCCGCGGTGCAGTTCCCGCTGGCCCACCCCGCGGTCGTGTCTCTTGTCGCCGGCGTCCGCCGGATCGACCACCTGGACGAGTACCCGGCGCTCATGCGCCACCCGATTCCGGACGACCTCTGGCAGGAGCTCCGCGACGAGGGCCTCATCCCGCGGGACGCGCCGGTACCCACCCAGCCCGCCCCCCCATGAGCGACCCGGCCCTCGTCGACGCCCACCACCACTTCTGGGATCCGGCGCACGCGGACTATCCGTGGCTGACGCCGGACCTGGGGGCGATCGATCGGGCCTTCGGGCCGGACGACCTGGCGCCCTCGCTCGAGGAGTCCGGGATCGGTCGGACGATCGTCGTCCAGGCCCGGGCGAGCCTTGACGAGACGCGCGCCCTCCTGGCGATCGCGGCGGCCTCGCCGTTCGTGGCAGGCGTCGTCGGCTGGGTCGACCTCACCGACCCAGCCGTCGGGACGACGCTGGACGCCCTCCGTGCGGATCCCGGCGGCGAGCGGCTGATCGGGGTCCGCCACCAGGTCCACGACGAACCGGATCCGGAGTGGCTGCTGCGACCGGACGTCCGGCGCGGCCTCCGGGCCGTCGGCGATGCGGGGCTCGCCTACGACCTCCTCGTCCGGCCCAGGGAGCTGCCTGCGGCGCTGGAGGTCGTGCGCGCCCTGCCCGAGCTCCGCTTCGTCGTCGACCACCTCGCGAAGCCCCCGATCCGCGAGGGTGCTCTCGAGCCGTGGGCCAAGCTGATCAGCGCGTTCGGACCGCTCGAACACGTGTCGTGCAAGATCTCCGGGCTCGTGACGGAGGCGGACTGGAAGGCCTGGCGGATCGAGGATCTCGCGCCGTTCGTCCGCCACGCGATCGACGTCTTCACGCCGGCCCGGCTGATGTTCGGCTCGGACTGGCCCGTTTGCCTCCTCGCCGCGCCGTACGACCGCGTCGTCGGGGCCGCCCGGACGCTGACAGCCGGCCTGAGCGGGGCGGAGCGACGGCTCGTGTTCGGGGCAACGGCCTCGCGCGTCTACCGGCTGGACACGAGCGATTGACCCAGGGCGTCCGAGCGCAGCGGATCGGACAGGACCCCGGCCAGCCAGCGGAGGTCGGCGATGAGCGACGGCACCCGCTCGGCGGTCGCTCGGGCCTTCAACAGGGTGATGCTCGCCGCGGCCGGGCCTTCCCCCGGCTGGCGGCTGGGGATCATCACCGCGTAGCACACGACGCCCTCCACGGTCTCCTCGTCGTCGATCGCGTAGCCTCGCCGGCGGACCTCGTGGAGATCGGCCAGCAGCTCGTCCACGGTCCGGTGGGAGTTGCGGGTCAGCACGGGCAGCGCCGTCAGCCCGGCGAGCCGGCGGTCCAGCTCGGCGTCGTCGAGCGAGGCGAGGGCGGCCTTCCCGGTAGCGGTACAGGTCGCCGGGAGCCGGCGCCCCACGCCGGAGCTCAACCGGACTGGCTGCCGCCCGTCGTGGCGGGCGAGGTAGGTCATTTCGAGGCCGTCGAGGACGGCGAGCTGAACGGTCTCGTCCGAGCCCGCCGGCAGTTGGCGGGATGCCTCGTGGAACTGCTGGACTAGGTCGATCCCGGCCAGGTACGCACCCCCAAGCTCCGCCAGGCGGCGACCGAGGGCGAAACCCGTTCCGACCCGGCGGACCAGCCCGGCGTCGGCGAGAGCCGCGCAGATGTTCGCGATCGACGACTTGGGCAGGCCGAGGCGGCGGGCGAGCTCGCTCGGGCCGGCTGGCCGGCCGCCGTTCTCGGCGAGGACGCCCAGGATCGTCGCGGCCCGGGTGACCGCCGGCGCAAGGGAGTCTGCCTCGGCGATCGGCCCGGCGTCAGCCAGCTCCACCGCACCCACTTCCGCGCCGGCTTCCGCGCCCGCTCCCGCGCCCACTTCCGCGCTCATCTCCGCAAGTCTGCGGTCAGCAGGGTGGACCGCGTGCAACATATTGACTTCCCGACGGACAGGTGGCCATACTGTTCAGCCTACCGCCGGTCGTTCAGTATGTTGGACAGGGCGGGCGGGGTCAAGAGGAGGGATCCTGGTGTCCCGGTTCCGATTGATCGCGACAGCGATCAGCCTGATTCTCGTGGGCTCCGCCTGTACTCCGGCGGCCAGCCCCTCGTCTTCGCCGCCCACCTCGTCCCAGGCGGCCACACCGCTCGCGAGCGTCGCGCCCGGGCAGCAATTCGCGGGCGTCGAGGTGAACGTCCTCACGTTCACCGGACCCCAGATCGCCGAGCCGCTCCAGCGCCACGCGCCGGAGTTCGCGGCCCTGACCGGCGCCACGATCAACGTGACGACGGTCCCGTTCAACGAGCTGTACCAGAAGATCCTCACCGACATTTCGACGGGCACGAACAGCTACCAGGCGTTCGTCTTCGACCCGCAATGGATGGGCGACTTCGTGACGCCGGGCTACCTCGAGGACCTCAGCGCACGGGTGACCGCCGATCCCACGATCAAGTGGGAAGACGTCGGGCCCTTCTTCCGCGATTTCAGCGCGACGTACCAGGGCAAGGTCTATGCGATCCCGCTCGATGGCGACTTCCACATGGTGTATTACCGCAAGGACATCCTGGATAAGGACGGCGTGACGCCGCCGGAGACCTGGGACGACTACCTGGCGATCGCCAAGCAGTACCACGGTCAGGACCTCAACGGGGACGGCCAGGGCGACTACGGGTCGTGCATCTCGAAGAAGCGCGGCGCCCAGGCCTACTGGTGGATCACCTCGATCGCCGGTGCATGGATCCAGACGCAGGGCACCAGCCAGGGCGCGTTCTTCAACACCGACGACATGACGCCGCTCGTGAAGAACGACGGCTTCGCCGCCGCGCTCGACTTCTACAAGGAGAGCGTGAAGTACGCCGAACCGACCGAGGTCAACGACGACGTCGGCGCCACGCGCGGCCTGTTCACGTCCGGCCGGTGCGCCCTGTCCATGGACTGGGGCGACATCGGGACGCTGGCCATCGACCCGGCGACGTCCAAGGTCCAGGACAAGGTTGGCTCGATCATCCTGCCCGGCTCGAAGCAGGTCGTCGACCGCGCGACCGGCAAGCTGGTCGATTGCGACGCGACAACCTGCCCCCACGCCGTGAACGGCGTCAACCACGCCCCGTTCGCGGCCTATGGCGGCTGGTCGGGCGCGATCAACTCGAAGATCGATGCGAAAGTGAAGGACGCGGCGTACGGGTTCCTGGCCTACGTCAGCGCACCCGAGCAGTCGAACAAGGACGTGACGATCGGGTCGACGGGGTTCAACCCGTACCGGATCTCCCAGTTCTCCGACACCAGCCTGTGGATCCAGGCCGGGATGAGCGAGGCGGCGGCGAAGAATTACCTCGGCGCCATCCAGGCCAGCCTCGAGAGCCCGAACATGATCCTCGACCTGCGCATCCCGAAGACCCAGCAATACCAGCAGGTCGTCCTCGACCAGGCGCTTGCCCAGTTCCTCGCCGACGAGATCTCCCGCGATGAGGCCATGCAGCAGATCTTCGATGGCTGGGAGGAGATCACCAACACCGAAGGTCGCGACCAGCAGCTGGCGGCCTACACTGCGAGTCTTGGCGTCCAGAGATAGACCCGAGTCGCTCGAAGATCGAGGCCCGGCCCGGTTCGGGTCGGGCCTCGAGGTATCCGCGGCCGCCCGCCGGGTCAACCTTCGGCCCCTGCAGGGCGCCGGAAGCGCGAAGAACGCCTTCCTCTGGCCGGCGCTCTTCGTCATCCTGTTCCTGTCGATCTTCCCGCTGATCGTCTCGCTCTACCTGTCGGTCTCGCGCCTGCAGTTCACGCCCGACGGCATCGAGGTCCGGTTCCTCGGCCTGACGAACTACCAGTCGCTGCTGTTCGGCACGGAGCGGGCGCATTTCATCGGCGTCCTCAAGCCGCCCTCCCCTCTCGGCTGGGCGGTGTTCGTCGGCGCGATTGTCCTTGTCGGGTGGGCTTTCCTGCGGGCGGTTCGAGGCGGCGCCGGCCTGATCGGGCTCGTCTTCCGTGCGGTCGGCGGCCTGCTCTTCATCGGCCTTCTCTGGCTTATCGTCCAGACGATGCTCAGTGCCGGCGGGCGGCCGGGAACGCTGATCGTGACGTTCACCTACGTGTTCGTCGGGCTGACGGTCCAGTACCTGCTTGGCTTGGGCCTGGCCGTCCTCGTGACCCAGCACCTCCCCGGCCAGCGGTTCTTCCGGGTCGTCTTCCTCCTGCCGATGATGATCACGCCCGTCGGCGTCGGCTACATGTTCCAGATGCTCACCGACACGGGGAAGGGTCCGTTCGTGCCGGTCTTCGCCGCGCTCGGCCTGCAGGGCTTCACGTGGGTCGCGGACCCGTGGGGCGCCCGGATCGCCGTGATGATCGGCGACATCTGGCAATGGACGCCGTTCATGTTCATCGTCCTGCTCGCGGCGCTCGAAGGCCAGGACGTCGAGACCACCGAGGCGGCCCTCGTCGACGGCGCGAATCGCCGGCAGGTGTTCACCCACATCACGCTGCCCGCGCTGCTGCCGGTCAGCACGACGATCGTCCTCATCCGGATGATCGAGGGGTTCAAGATCATCGATCTCCCGAACATCCTCACCAACGGAGGGCCCGGCACGGCGACCGAATCGCTGACCCTCCAGGCGTTCATCGACTGGCGGACGCTCAATCTGGGCAGGTCGGCGGCGATCGCCTACCTCCTGCTTATCGTGGTGACCATCGTGGCGACCGCGTACGTCAACCTCATCCGCCGCCGCGTGGCGACAACGTGAGGCCCCGGCAGTGATGAACCCGCTTCGCCGGCGCTCGGCAGTCGACCTCGGCGCCCGATCCAAGCTCGTGGCCTACATCCTGCTGATCGCCTGGACGACGGTCGTGCTGTTCCCGCTCTACTGGCTCGTGGTGACGTCGCTCAAGCAGCCGATCCAGGTCAACAGCGGGCCGGTCTACCTCCCGTTCGCCGACTTCCAGCCGACGCTCGAGAACTGGCGCTACATCTTCGTCGACCTGCGGAGTGACACCCTCCGGCCATATGTGAACACCGTCGTCGTGGGCCTGACCAGTGCATTGATCGCCCTGGCGCTCGGGTCTTCGGCGGCGTACGCGCTCGTGCGCTTCCGCTACCGGCCACGGATCGGCGTCATCGCGCTGTTCGCCGGCTGTGTCGTCTTCGCGATCGTTGCGACGGTCGTCGGGGCGCCGTGGCAGCTCGCCGTCGTCTCCGCCCTGGCGGTCTTCGTGATCCTGGCCCAGACGATCGGCCGGCGGTTCCGGCGTGCCCTTGGGAACAGCGACATCGCGTTCTGGCTCATCTCGCAGCGGATGCTGCCGCCGGTGGCGGTCGTCATCCCGATGTACGTGCTGTTCCAACGCCTGGGCCTGCTGGACACCTGGTGGGCTCTCATCGTGACGTACGTAGCCACGAACCTGCCGATCGTCGTCTGGCTGATGCGCGACTACTTCTCGACGGTGCCCATCGAACTCGAGGAGTCGGCGGCGGTCGATGGCGCCTCGCCATACCGGATCTTCCGATCCATCGTCCTGCCCGTCGCCGTGCCCGGCCTTGTCGCGACCTTCCTGTTCGTCCTCGTCTTCGCCTGGAACGAGTACCTGCTCGCCCTGTTCCTGTCGAGCGCGAACGCCCAGACCCTGCCGATCACGGTCGCGGCCCAGAATGCGACCCGGGGGCCTCAGTGGTGGTACATGTCGGTCCTGATCCTGATCATGATCCTGCCGGTCATCGTCATGGCGATCGTCCTCGAGCGGTACATCTCGAGGGGCATCCTCATCGGCGCGGTCAAGGGCTGATGGCGTGAAGATCGCGGCACTCGACGTTCTCGACGTCCGGTTCCCGACCTCGCGCAGCCTCGACGGCTCGGACGCGATGAACCCGGATCCGGACTACTCGGCGGCGTACGTCATCCTCCGGACGGACGGCCCCGGTGACCAGGCCGGCCATGGCCTGACGTTCACGATCGGGCGCGGGACGGAGGTCGTCGTGGCCGCCGCGCGCGCTCTCGAGCCGCTCGTCGTGGGGCGGTCCGTCGCGGACCTCGCCGCCGACATGGGCGGCTTCTGGCGCGACCTCGTCGGCGACAGCCAGCTGCGCTGGATCGGCCCGGAGAAGGGGGCGATGCACCTCGCGACGGCGGCCGTCGTCAACGCGGCGTGGGACCTCCTCGCGAAGCGAGCGGGGAAGCCGCTCTGGAAGCTCCTCGCGGACATGCCGCCGGGCGAGCTCGTCGACCTCGTCGACTTCCGCTATCTCACCGACGCGCTGACGCGGGACGAGGCGCTGGCGATCCTCGAGGCGGCCGCTCCCGGGCGGGCGGAGCGCGAGGCCGAGCTCATCCGCGACGGCTACCCGGCGTACACGACCTCGGTCGGCTGGCTCGGTTACGACGACGACAAGATCCGGCGCCTCTGCCGCGAGGCGCTCGCCGAGGGATGGACCCGCTTCAAGATGAAGGTTGGCGCGGACCGCGACGACGACGTCCGCCGGATGCGGATCGTCCGCGAGGAGATCGGGCCGGACCGGATGCTGGCGGTCGATGCTAACCAGCGCTGGGACGTCGCCGAGGCGATCGACTGGATGGCCGCGCTCGCGCCGTTCGAGCCGTACTGGATCGAGGAGCCGACGAGCCCCGACGACATCCTCGGCCACGCGGCGATCGCGAGGGCGGTGGCCCCGATTCGCGTCGCGACCGGCGAGCACGTCCACAACCGGGTGATGTTCAAGCAGCTGTTCCAGGCGGAGGCGATCGCGGTCTGCCAGGTCGACGCGTGCCGGCTCGGCGGCGTCAACGAGGTCGTTGCCGTGCTGCTGCTCGCCGCGAAGTTCGGGGTGCCTGTCTGTCCGCACGCCGGTGGGGTGGGGTTGTGCGAGCTCGTCCAGCACCTGTCGGTCGTCGACTACGTCGCGATCAGCGGCCGGCTCGATGGCCGGATGATCGAGTACGTCGACCACCTCCACGAGCACTTCGTCGACCCGGTGGTCATCCGGGCCAGTCGGTACGTCGTGCCAATGTCGCCGGGCTACGGAGCCGAGATGCTTCCGGCATCTCTTGCCCGGCACCGCTTCCCGGACGGCGCCGAGTGGGCGGGCGTCGCCGAGGCGAGCTCGCGGTGAAGCGGGTAGGGCAGGTCATCCGCATCCGGCCGGAGAGGATCGCCGAGTACGAGCGCCTCCACGCCGCGGCGTGGCCCGGCGTCCTGGCCGCGATCCGGACCGCGAACATCCGGAACTACTCGATCTTCCGCCATGGCGACCTGCTGTTCGCCTGCTTCGAATACGTCGGGGACGACTACGCCCGCGACATGGCGATGATGGCCGCCGACCCGGTCGTCAGGGACTGGTGGAAGCTGACCGACGCAATGCAGGAGCCATTCCCCGAGCGCGACCCCGGATCGTGGTGGCTGACGATCCCGGAGGTGTTCCACACCGACTGACGCGAGGAGCGGTCAGGAGCGCGCCGGCTCTCCGGGATCGGGGGCTCGAACGAGCACGTCCCGGGGTCGTCCTTCCGGCCCAGCCAGCCATCGACGATCGCGGCGTGTCCGCGCCACCCGTCACTGTGCGGCGTGGGTCGGTAGATCGCGTCCGGGGTGAACAGGGCCTCGATGTCGGCAGGGTCGTTCGTCGTCCAGGCCCGGACATAGCCGGCCAGCCACGACTTCACGGTCGCGCGGTCGGTCATCCGCCGTTGCCGCCGGGTCCACTCATCGAGCTGATGCTACCGCGGGATCTCCTCATCGCCGTCGGTCGCCGTACTCCGCGGCCCGGACTCGAGCCACGGGTTCGGCTCTTCGTCCGGTAGCGGGGCGGACCGTTTCACGGACGGTCGGGCGGGATTCTGCTCGTCGAGCCGGCGGACCCAGCGAGGCCGGTCGTCTTCGGCCTGCCAGAGCGGGGCCGGTCCCGCGGCGGGAACACGCCGGGCACGGCGGTCACGCCGAGCGCCGTCCGGAGCGTTGAGAAGCCGCTCGACGTCGACGTCCGTCCCCGGGCCCGGCGCGTCGGTCGTCCCCGACGGGTGCGCGGCGCCTGCCTTCCCCTGCTCGCGCCGCCGCCCACCGAGGAGGAGCCAGCCGGTGACGGCGGCGATCCCCGATACCATGGCGCTGGCGACGATCAACCGGACCCGCTCCGGCGGCGAGCCAGCATCGGGCGGGAAGGGCCCACCGGGCCGGGATCGAGGCGTCGGGCCGGGTCCGACCCCCGGCCGAGCGCCTGGCGACCCGGCGGGCTCGGAGAGGACCGCTGCGGCCGGGGGCTCGTCCGGCCGCAGCGGCGTGGGGTCGCCGGGCGAGTCCCCGCCAGGGCGCGGCTGGCCCATGGTCGGTGCGCCCGGCTGTTGGTCGTCGCGTGTCTCTCCGCGAGGCGATCGATTCGCCCTGGCGATGGGCGTCGTCCCGGTGGCCGGCTCCGGCGTCGCGTTGAGTGGCGGCGTCGTGTTGGGTGGCGGCGTCGGGAGCGGCGACGTCGGGGCGATCGGCTCGGGCTGGGCGAGCGGTGACGGTTCGGCCTCCGACGGACAGGCGGCCGCGACCGACGTCCCGAGACCGGCCAGCACCGCGACGGACAGCGTGCCCACCGCCACTCCGACCCGCATGCGGACGCGGCGCCGCCCGATCGCCGGGCCGGCCGTGAGGCCGCCGGCGGGTGAGACGCCCCGGTCGCCGACGGAGCTTCCGAAACCTCCCCACATGACGCTCACGCTACGGGCGGTCGGGGCTCCGATCCATGAGGCGTTCGTCCGCGAATCGAGGCGTCCGGTGCCACGGTGCGCCGGTGCCTGCCCGCACGTCCTGCCACGGCTGGCCTATTGGTCCCGGTCGCCGGCGTCGACCGGTGCGGTCTAGGATGGTGCGGGCCGGTTGCCGGGCCGCACCCCGGTGCGAGCCGCCACCACCGCACGGCGTGGAATCAGCGGTCGAGCCTGGCTCGCAGCATGTCCACGCCGGCTGCGATCGTCCGGTGGGCCCAGCCCTCGCCGTCGGGCCACGTCTCCGTCTCCACTTCGACGCCGGCTGCAGCGGCAGCCGCGTACTCCAGCCGGTAGCGACGGGGAACGCGCGCTATCGATGCCGCGCCGCTCCCATCGTCGGCCCCGGCCGCCAGGATCGACTCCTCGAGCCAGTCGACATAGACGGCGTTGTTCACGTGGTCCATCGGGTCCAGCTCGTGGGCACGGACCCGGAACCGTCCTCGCACCGCGGATGTCGGCGCGGCCGGGAGCGCGACCCGGCCGAGGGTGTCGTTCGACAGCGGCGCCGGGAACGTCGTGCCGAAGACCTCCGGGACGCGGGTGATCCGCCCGCGCCCGTCGATCAGGACCCAGTCCGTGTGGACCCATGCGATCAGGCCGTCCCCGCCCTGCCCTTCGAGCCGAAACTCGCCGCGGCGGCGGGCCCAGACTCGCCGGTGACCCACGACCGACGTCACGACCTCGAGCAACGATCCCATCGGGATGGGGCGGAGGACCGCGAGCTCCGCGGCGCGGACGAGCCAGGCGAGTCCGCGCTCGGCGTACCAGGCACGGTCGAAGCCGAGCGCCTCCGAGTGGGCCCACGCCACGTCCTGGGCGTAGCGCAGCAACACCGACGTCCGGGCGACCCCCGCCGGCGTCGATTCGTCGAACCGCACCCGGTACGTCGCGCGATGGCTGCTTGTCGGCGTCGGCTGCGGGTTGGTCATCGGGCGGACGACGGTGCCGCGGGCGGACCAACTGGCGCCGCGGGCACTTCCTGCCCCGTGGCGGGCGGGGTCTTCGCACGACCCAGCGCGTCGAGGCTTTCGAGCGTCACCAGCCGGATGCCCGCCAGCGGCGCCGTCTGGCGGGCGAGGCGAACGCGACACGATCGACGGGCGTCGAACACGACCAGCACGACGAGCAGGCGGGACCCCTCGGCCTCGGCGTAGCCGCGCGCGGCCTCGAGCTGCAGCAGGACGTCCGGGCCGATCCCGCGCGCGCCCCACTTGCAGTCGTACGCCTCGGCCCTCTCCGGCAGCTCGACGGTGACGTCGTACGGGTGGATCTCCGCCCGGATTCCGTCGAACAGGATCCGCCGCTCGCGATGGAGCGACGCCGGCGGGACGCGTCTCGCCAGGAGGCGGCCGGTCAATGACTCCACGATCGCTCCGCGGAACTGGCTGCGGACCTGCTCGCCCCGGGCGGCGACCTCCAGCGACAGCGCGAGGATCGCGTCGGATCGTGCCCTCTCATTCGCATCGGTCCCGGCTCCGAACAGGCGCGGGAACATCGCCCGCCACGTCTCCGGATCGTTCGACTCGCCGTTCATCACCGCGCGGGCAAGCAGTCGCTCCCCGGGCGAGGCATCGACGAGGGCCGCCGCCGCGCGCGCGACCAGGGGGTCGGCCTGGATCCCGGCGTAGACGACCGCGCGCGCGTCCTTCGCGGCGTCCTGGAAGCGCATCGTCAGCCGGGCTCGTCGAGCGCGAACAGGACGATCTGCGGAAACGTCGAGAGCCAGTCGATCGCCCGGTGCGGATCGGAGATCAGGGCCGTTTCGGCGGCGGCCCGCTCGATGGCCGCGCTCGTCGACGACGGCAGGACCTGGGCGCCGCGGGCTGCGGCGACAGCATCGAGCCGCTCACCCCATGCGGCGTCGAGGTCGGCGACGTATTGCCACTCATCCTCGACCTCCTGGCCCAGCGTCCGGAGGCCGACCATCGCCGAGCGTGCGCGATCGACGGCCGCGGCCACGGTGTCCGTCATGGGGACAGGGTACGTGCGGCGCGGCGGTGGCGCCCGCGCCGGGATCAGCGGAGGATCAGCGGGGCGTCAACGCGCGCTGGAGCGACTTCCACGATCGGGTCTGCTCGCTGCGGGGGCGTTCCTCACCCGCGATGACCCGTCCGATTCGGCGGCGGATCTGGGTCAGCCGGCGGCGCCCACCCTCATCCCATGACGTGGAGTACACCCGTGTCGCCTCGCTCCGGATGAGAGCGGCCTCACGATGCTGCCCGATCCGCTCGAGATCGGCGATGCCGTCGAGAATTGTCCGGTACAACGCCGGCAGCTCCTCGGCGGGCGACGAATGGTTCTCCACGGTTCGAGGATGCGCGCGACCTCGATCGGCCGGAATAGCGCTCTCGTCAGCGGCATGCGGCCGAAGGAGTCACGCGCGTCAATGCGGATCCGGCACGAGTTGCGCGCTCGCACCGGGCGAACGCGTCGCCCGAAACGGCGTCGCCCGAAATGGCCCGTCAGTCCCCGCGATGACCGGACGACCGAACGCCGAAGCCCCCGAATCGACCGGTCACGGGCAGCCAGTCCTCCGAAACCGAGCCGACGCCGGCGCCCGGCGGGCCCTCGCGCAGCGCCGCGAGGAGCGCTTCGAGGGCGGCCCTCGGCCCCTCGGCGACGCAGCGCAGGCTGCCGTCGGCTTCGTTCGCAACCCAACCGACGAGATCGAGCTCGGCCGCCGTGCGGAGAACGAAGTACCGGAATCCCACCCCCTGGACGCGGCCGCGGACGACGGCCTCGAGGCGTTGCGCCTCGCCCGCTGCTCCACTGCCGGGCGCGCTCCGCTCGTCGCCCGGCTTCACCTCGCTCAGGCTGCCGCGCCCCGCGGGCGCCAGGCGATAACGAGGCTGTCGACGAGCAGCTCCGGCCCGACGTTGACGTCGAGCAGCTCGCCGGCCCGCGCGAGCCTGGGCAGGAATCGGGCGGCGGTCGTCGCGTCCAGTCCTTCCGCCGCGGCGGCGAGGTCGTCGATGAGCGTGGTGTCGCGGACCTGGCCGGGCCGTCCGAGCTGGACGACCGCGAGGTCACGGGCGACCTCCTGCCAGATCTCGATCAGCTGGGCCGCTGCGCGTCGGCGCTCGGCCGCCGGCGCCCTTCGGCCCGGGCCGCCCTCCGCGAGCTCGGGCTCGGACATCGCCCCGACATCGCGGGAAGGGGCAGTCTCGGCGATCGCGGACCCGCCCGGCTGTGGGACCCCACGCCGGTTTCGCCGCGCCCGCGGCGCGGGGGCGTCGGGGGCTCCTTGCGTCGAGACGGCCGCGTCCGTCATCGCCGCCGCGACGACCGCTGCAGATGCGAGCAGGTCGCGGGCCGCGGCAAGCCGCCCCGCGCGAGACGCGCGGAGCAGGTCGAGGATCGAGCGAGCGATCTCCGTTCGGGCGCGGACGGCCTCGGGCGATCGGGCGTAGGCAAGGGCGACCCCCGGACGACCGCCGGCGAGCCGTCCGAGCCGCGCCGCGGTGGGTGGATCGGCGGCCGCCAGCTGCCCGAGGATCGACTCGATCTCGCGAACGTCGAGCGTCCCGAGCCGGACCCGGGCGCATCGCGACCGGATCGTCGGGAGCAACCGCTCCTCCTCGTCGGCGCAAAGGATGATCGTGATCCCCTCGGCCGGCTCCTCGAGCGTCTTGAGGAGCGCCGACTGGGCGTCCTCGTTCATCCGGTGAGCGGCCTCGACGATGGCAATGCGGGCGCCGCCCTCGAACGGGAGGAGGGCGAGGTCGGAGACGAGCCCGCGGACGGTGCCCGGCTCGGGGTTGAGCCTGTCGCCGATCCGGATCTGGCCGCCAGGGCCGTCGGGTGCGACGCGGTGGAGGTCGGGATGATTGCCGCCGGCGACCATCCGGCAGGCGCGGCACGCACCGCACGGCCGGGCCGAGCCGGTGGCACCTGCGCACAGGAGCACCGCGGCCAGGTCGAGTGCGAGTGTCGTCTTCCCCACGCCGGTCGGCCCGGACAGGAGCAGCGCGTGCGTCACTCCCGACTCGACGATCGCCCGGGCGGCGGCGAGCGCGGCCACGTGGCCGCGCGTCCGGAATCGATCCACGGCGGGCCGTCCGGGACGGTCCGGGATCAGGTCGTCGACGTGTCGGTCGACGTCGCTGTCGACGTGTCGGTCGACGACTTCCGACGGCTCGCTCGCGGCTTCGGCGCCGCGCCCGCAGACGAATCATCGGCCGCCGCGGTCTTCGCGGTCGTCTTCCGAGCCGTCGTCCGGCGTTTCGGGCCGGCCGTCGTCGTCGCATCCGCGTCAACCGACGACGTCGCAGCAGTGCGACGCGTGGTCCGGCGCTTCGGCGCGGTCGCCTCCGCTCCGGCCGCCGGGCTCTCGACTGCCCCAGCCTCGGCGCCGGCCGATGGCCGGCGGGTCGGGCGGCGCTTGGGGGCTTCGGCCTCCGCGGGTCCGCCCCCGGGGGCCTCCGGGACCCGCGACCCGGGTTGCGCTGCCGACGCCTCGGCAGGCGCCTCGGTCCTCGGCCGGGTCGACAACTGGGCTCGAAGCATCGCCTCGAGCTCCGGTGGAACCTCGCTCCACGGCTCGCTGCCGCCGCCACCGCCCGATCGTGGACCGGCCGGGCGAGGTTGCCGGTCGGGTCGCTCCTGGCGCTGGAAGGCCGTGTCACGCGGCCGCTCGCGGCCCGACACGTCCGGGTAGCGGTTGATCCCGCCGCCGCCGCCGCGCCCGTAGCGCTCGCGGTCGACGGCCGCTGCGTAACCGGCCCGGTTCCCACGGCCACCGCGGCCGGCGCCACCACCACCGCCCCCGCCGCGCGAAGCCGCGCCGCGGTTCCGGCGCTCCGCGATCAGGTACTCCGGGATCTCCGGCTCCTCGAAGTCCTCGTCGTCCCCGATCGGGGCGAGCGGCGGGTTCGTCGAGGGCGCCTGGCTCGGAACACCGAGCTGCGAATCCCAGACCGAACCGAACGGCGTGGGCCGGGGGCCCCTCGGCGCCGCGACGAACTCCTCCGGCTCCACGTCGAGCGGGATGGACTGCGCCACTGCCCGCGGCTCGCGCGGCCCGGCGACCGGCTCGACGCGAGGCGGCTGGCCTTCGACGGCCTCGCCGCGCCCGCGGCCACGGCCTCGACCCCGGCCACCCCGGCGGCGCCGGCGGCGGTGTTCCCCCGCCTCGTCGCCGACATCGGCCCGGCCGGTCAGGGCCGCCACGGCTCCACCTTCGGCCGCGTCCTCTTCGCCCGATGCCAGGGCCGCGGCCGCCGGGACGTCGCCGGCGGCGACCCGCGACAGCTTCTCGCCCGGCAGGACCACGAGCGGCGCACCGCTCGACGTGAGCGCGGCGGCAGCCGGCTCCGTGGATCGGACGCGCTGGGAGCGTGACGCCCGGGCGGCCGGCTCGGCCTCGCGGCCTCGGCCGCGCTCCCGTCCGCGCCCACGCCCGCGGCCGCCGGTCCCCTCGGTCTGCTTGTCCGGGACCTCGGTCATCGACAGGTCCTCGTCATCCTCGGCCACCCGCCGGCCCGAGCGCGAGGAGGCCTTCTCGACCTTCGCGAGATGGATGATGTCGGTGAACTGGTCGGCGACGTCGATCAGGTCCGACGACGTGTTGCCGCGGAAGCTGATCACCTCGACCCGGACCCCCATCTCCTGGACGGCCCGGATCGCGGGGGCAAAGTCGCCGTCACCAGACACGACGATCGCGATGTCCAGGTTGCGGGCGGTCTTGAGCATGTCGACGACGAGCTCGATGTCGAGGTTCGCCTTGACCTTCCCGTCGCCGTACTTGCGGATGTCCTTGCTCACGACCCGGTAGCCGTTCCGGGCGAGGAAGGAATGGAAATTGCGCTGGTTCTCGTTCTCCGGGTCCAGGCCGGTGTAGGCGTAGGCGCGGACCAGGTCCCGGCCGGCGCTGGCCGACCTCAGCAACGTGACGTAGTCGATGTCCACGCCGGCCGCCTTGGCCGCGTAGAAGATGTTCGCCACGTCGACGAAGACGGCGACGTTCTTGCTCACGATGACTCCTCGATCAGATGTGGGGCGCCCGGCCGGCGCGATCTCGCTGCACGGCGGGCGCGATCATGGAGCTCGCCGCGCGGTGGCCCCGACCGCGGCGACGGCCCGTTCCATCAGCGGACCTGCTGGCTTGAACCCCTGCTGCTCCCAGCGGGTCCGCTCCGCTGGACTCTTCGGGCGCCCGGCCTCGACGACGGTGCAGCCCTTGTTGCCGGCCGAGCGCAGCAGCTCCTTTATGAGGGCGGCCGAGATGCGCTCGACGTCGTGCTCCGGGTCGACGACCAGGAAGTCCACGGTCCCCACGAACCCGCCGGCGCGAACCGACGGCCGAAGGGCGAGGACGGCCCCGCCGACGACCGCCCGTCGCGCTTCCGCGACGAAGATGCTCGCCTGAGGCAGGTAGACCAGCTGGCGCAGCAGCGAGGCGGGATCCAGCGGGCCGTTGTCGCGGGTCAGCCGATGGGACGCGACGCTGAGCGCGACGAGCCGATCGATATCCGTGATTCGGGCCGTTCGGACCAGATATTCCACGCCGACGGGTCATACCTCGTAGAGGGTGGCGCACCCCCGCTGCGACCGCCCCGACCGGGGCCCGATCGGGGTCGCACCCACCCCGCTGACCGCACGGGGGTGGCGAGCGATGACTCGCTCGACAGCCACGCCCGGGTCGCGGGAGGCTGGTGTTGCATTCGGAGCGCCGAGGCCTATGATACGGCATCGCTTCGGCGGCAACCTGCGCGCCGCCCGAGCGCGGAGGTTCTGCGCCATCCGTCCGCCAGGCACCCTCGCGGGTCTGCCCCGGTCGCTCCGGCCACCCGATGGGCCGGAGGCGGTCCGGAATCGGGCCGGAGGGCCGCGGGGGCGAGCGTAGTCCGCGGGCTCGGAGAGGGGCCAGGCCGCACCGACCGAGGTCGTACGGATCCCCGTCGACCGAACAGGAGGAGAGCTGAATGAGACTCAGGCTTGGGGCGCTCGCCGCGACCGCGGTCTTCCTCATCGCGGCGTGCGGCGCCGCGCCCGGCGGCACCGGCGGCGGTGGCACACCGGCCGCGTGCGCGAACAAGAAGGGCACGAGCTCGACGGAGATCCACGTCTACTCGAGCCTGCCGCGGCAGGGCACGAACACCGAGCAGACCGACACGCTCGTCGAGCAGATTCGCAATGTCCTCGAGGGCCAGAAGATCGGCAACTTCTCGATCACGTACACCGACCTCGACGACTCGTCGGCCGCGGCCGGTGGTGACTGGGACGGCGCGGTCGCCCAGGCCAACGCCAACCGGGCGGCGGCGGATCCCGACGCGATGGTCTTCATCGGCCACTACAACTCGGGCGCGGCGAAGCTGACGATCCCGATCCTGAACCAGGCCTGCCTGGTGATGATCAGCCCGGCCAACACCTATCCCGGCCTGTCGAAGGCCGTCCCGGACGTGACCGAGGCGGGAGAGCCGGACAAGTACTATCCGGGCGGCTACCGCAACTACACCCGGGTCATCACGACCGACGACAAGCAGGGCGCCGCAGGCGCCGAGTGGGCCAAGCGGCTCGGCGCGACCAAGGTGTACGTCCTCGACGACACCCAGGTCTACGGGGCCGGGCTTGCCAAGGCCTTCGCGCTGCACGCCAACAAGATCGGCATCGAGGTCCTCGGCGCGAACAAGAAGTCCGAAGGCTTCGACGCCAAGGCGACCGACTACAACGCCCTGGCCCAGAAGGTCAAGGCCGCCGGCGCCGATTTCATCTACGTCGGCTCGATCACCGGTCAGAACACGGGCAAGCTGTGGAAGGACCTCCGGGCGGCCATGCCGGACGTGACGATCATGTCCGGTGACGGCGTCTTCGAGAAGAGCTGGTACGACGGTGCCGGAACGGCCGGCAACGGGACGTACCTGACCTTCGGCGGCGTCGGTCCGGATCAGCTGACGGGCGCCGGCAAGACGTGGTTCGAGGAGTACAAGACGGCCCACGGAGGCAACCAGCCGTCGACGTATACGGCCTATGGCAATGCCGCGGCGACGGTCGCCCTGGAGGCGCTCAAGAAGGCCGGTACGAACGACCGGTACGAGGTGCTGAAGGCCGTCTTCGCGACCAAGGACCTCGACACCGTGCTCGGCAAGATGGGCTTCGACGCCAACGGCGACACGACCAACATCGCCCTGACCGGCTACCAGGTCGAGACGTCATGGCCGCCGACGTTCAAGGAGCAGTTCGCGACGCCGCAGTAACCACAGCTCGGCAAGGCCCCTGACATCGTCAGGACTGTCGGCGGGGGCGGACCCGATCCTCGGGCCGCCCCCGCCGCATATCGCACGGTGATCCCAGAGCTCGTGATGGGGAACGGATGGAGCAGCTGATCCAGACGGCCATCATCGGCCTGTCGAACGGCCTGATCTACGCGCTCGTCGCCCTCGGCTACACCCTCGTCTACGGGATCATCGAGCTCATCAACTTCGCCCACGGCAGCGTGTTCATGCTGGGATCGATGCTCGCGCTGACGCTGTTCCTGGCGCTCGGCATCCACGGCTCCATGCCCGTCGGCGTGATCCTCCTCGCGATCCTCCTCGTCCTCCTCGTCACGATGACCGTGACGGCGACGCTCAACGTCGCGATCGAGCGGGTCGCCTACCGACCGCTGAGACACGCGCCCAAGCTCGCTCCGCTCATCTCGGCGATCGGGATGGACTTCGTCCTCCAGAACGTCGGCCTGCTCTGGAAGGGTCCGGCCAACCAGAGCATCGAGAACATCGTCCCGCCCACGAACGTTCTGACGACGGTGCTGGGCCTGCAGACCGGTCTCGAGATCAGCTACAAGCAGCTGATGGTCGCCGCGGTGACGATCCCGTTGCTGGTGGCCCTGACCTGGTTCGTAACGCGGACCCGGCAGGGCAAGGCGATGCGAGCGACCGCCCAGGACCCGGATACGTCGGGGCTCATGGGGATCAACGTCAACCGGACGATCGCGATCACGTTCCTCATCGGTGGTGCGCTGGCCGGCGCGGCCGGCACCGTGCAGATCCTCTTCAACAACACGACCGTCTGGAACCTCGGGTTCCGCTTCGGCCTCAACGCGTTCACATCGGCGGTCCTGGGTGGCATCGGCAATCTGCCCGGAGCCGTCCTCGGCGGGCTCATCCTCGGGATGATCAACGCCTACTCTGATCGATACCTCGCCGCCCAGTGGACGAACGCGATCGTCTTCGCCGTCCTCATCGGCATTCTCGTCTTCAGGCCGACCGGGCTCCTTGGGCAGCAGCTGGCGGAGCGGGCATGAGCGGGATCGACGACCCCCGGATCATCGAGGCCGCCCGGCGGGAGGCCCCGCGGAGCGGGGTCCTGGGCTGGCTCGCGAACATCCTCGACGCCATCACCGGGATCCCCGGAAAGTGGCGGGAGTCGTTCCGGCGCGGGCCGGTGCGGACGGTGGCCCTGACGGTCCTCCTCGGGCTGGGAGTCGCCTATCCGATCCTCGCCCTGTACGTTCTCGCGCCGTTCAGCCGGAACGTCTTTCCGCTGCCGCTCGCGGGCGACACGGATCTCGTGTTCATGCTGATCTTCGCGACCATGGCGATCGGGCTGAACGTTGTCATCGGCTTCGCCGGCCTGCTGGACCTCGGCTACGTCGCCTTCTACGCCCTCGGGGCGTACACGGCCGCCTTCCTCGCCTCTCCCCACTGGAGCGGGCTGTCCTTCGTGCTGTTGAGCGACGTCCCGCCTGGCTTTCCGGGCATCCACATCGCGTTCTGGTTCATCCTCCCGCTGGCGGCGATCGTGGCCGCATTCTGGGGTGCCCTCCTCGGTGCCCCCACGCTGCGCCTCCGCGGCGACTACCTCGCCATCGTTACGCTCGGCTTCGGCGAGATCGTGCCGGTCATCTTCAAGAACCTCGTCGGGGTGAACTTCGAGCTCGGACCGATCAAGCTGGTCGACGCGAATCTCACCGGCGGACCGCTGGGCATCAACCCGATCGACCCGCCCAACCTGTTCGGCATCAAGTTTGGAGCCGTCGGGGGCGTCGCGCCGGTCTACCTCGCCATGGTCATCGTCTTCGTCTCGCTGCTGATCGCCCGCAACCTCGAGCACTCGCGGATGGGGCGTGCGTGGGCGGCGATCCGCGAAGACGAAACGGCAGCCGAGATGATGGGTGTCAACACGGTCCGGACGAAGCTGCTCGCCTTCGCGCTGGGCGCCAGCTTCGCTGGCCTGGCAGGATCCCTTCAAGCCAGCTACCAGGGCGCGACCACGTCCGACTTCTTCCAGTTCTCGACCTCGATCCTCGTCGTGATCATGATCATCCTCGGCGGCATCGGGAACATCTACGGGGCGTTGGTCGGCGCCCTCGCCCTCGTCTATGTCGACAAGGTCTTGCTGGCCTGGATCGGACAGCGGATGCAGGGCTTCGGCCGGTCGATCGACAACGACGCGATCGCGCACCTGAATCCGGCCTCGTTCAACTTTCTCATCTTCGGGATCGTCCTCGTGGCGATGATGCGGTTCCGACCCGAGGGGCTGATTCCGAACCGGCAACGGACCGCGGAGCTCCACGAGGCGCCGCCGGACCAGGCAATCGGCTCGGCCGCGGTCCTCGGCGAGGCAGCCATCGCCAGCGAGGCACAGGCCGAGGCGATCGCCGAGGAGGTCGCCTCCGAGCAGGGCTCCGCCAGCCAGCCGGACGCTCCACCCCGCGACCCTGACGGTGCTGGGCCATGACGGCGGAGAAGCTTCCGACCGACATTCGGACCGGCGTCCTGCGGGATGAGGAGCTCCTCGTCAAGGCTCGGGGCGTCACGAAGCGGTTCGGCGGCCTGGTCGCCGTGAACAACGTCGATTTCGACATCCCGCGCGGCTCGATCGTCTCGCTCATCGGCCCGAACGGCGCCGGCAAGACGACCTTCTTCAACATGATCACCGGTTACTACACCCCCACGGCCGGGGAGATCAGCCTCGACCGGAAAACGATCGCCGGGATGCGGCGCGGCAGGATCCGGTCGCTGAAGCCGCACGAGGTGACCGCGCTGGGGATCGGGCGGACGTTCCAGAACATCCGGCTGTTCGGGACGATGTCCAGCCTCGACAACGTCCTCGTCGGTCTCCACGTCCATCTCCGCAGCCACTTCTGGGACGCGATCCTCAGGACGCCAAGCGTCTACCGCGAGGAGGCGGCCGCGCGAGAGCAGGCGCGCCAGCTGCTCGACCTCGTCGGCCTGCTGGACCGCCAGGAAACGTGGGCCCGGAATCTGCCGTACGGCGACCAGCGGCGCCTGGAGATCGCGCGGGCGCTGGCGACCAGGCCCAAGCTCCTCCTCCTTGACGAGCCGACCGCCGGCATGAACGCGGGCGAGACGCGGGACATGACGGACTTCATCCGGCGCCTGCGGGCGGAGCTCGGCCTGACCGTGCTCCTGATCGAGCACGACATGCGCGTGGTCATGGGCATCAGCGATCGCGTGACGGTCCTGGACTACGGCGAGGTCATCGCGGAGGGCTCCCCGGCCGAGGTCCGCGCGAACCCGAAGGTCATCGAGGCGTACCTGGGACGGGGCGCAGCAGACCAGGCCGCTCCCCCGGCCGCCGGAGCCTCCCCCGCTCAGAGCTCGAGCGAGGCCTGACGGTGGCGCTCCTCGAGCTCCGCGACGTGCACACGTACTACGGCGCGATTCACGCCCTGCGCGGGGTCTCGCTGTCGGTCGAGGAAGGCGAGATCGTCACCCTCATCGGGTCGAACGGGGCTGGCAAGTCGACGACGCTCCGAACGATCTCCGGCCTGATCCGTCCGCGCCAGGGCGAGATCTCGCTGCGGGGGCAGCGGATCGACGGGCGCCCGCCCCACGAGATCGTCCAGCTGGGCGTGTGCCAGAGCCCGGAAGGGCGGCGGGTCTTCCCGCGGATGTCGGTCCACGAGAACATGGAGCTCGGGGCGTTCTCGCGCAAGGACAAGGCGGGGATCACCGCCGACTTCGAGCGCGTGTTCACCCTGTTCCCGCGCCTTCGCGAACGACGTGAGCAACGGGCCGGCACGCTCTCGGGCGGCGAGCAGCAGATGCTCGCGATCGGGCGGGCCCTGATGGCGGCGCCGCGCGTGCTCCTGCTGGACGAGCCGTCGATGGGACTTGCCCCCATCCTGGTCGAGCAGATCTTCGACATCATCCGCACGATCAATGCGCAGGGTACGACGGTCCTGCTCGTCGAGCAGAACGCTCTGATGGCGCTGGGGATTGCCAATCGGGGCTACATTCTCCAGACGGGCGAGATCGTGCTCAGCCAGGACGCGGCGGCGATGCGCAAGAACGAGGCCGTTCGGAAGGCCTACCTCGGCGAGGACTGATCGCTCCGAGGTCGGCGCATGTCAAACCCAGCGCCAGAGTTCGAGGAGATCCCGACGGTCCGCATCGGGCGGGCGGCGGATCGACGGCGGACGCACGTGGCGGTCCTCGTCGCGGTCGTCGCCCTGGCGGCCGCGATCCTCAAGCCATGGGGCGACGGGCCGGCGCGGCAGGCGGCGATTCGGGCCTCGCCGCCCCCCGCCCGGAGCACGGTGCCGTTCGACCGCTCCGCGCCCCGCGGATACGATCCGGACCTGTTCGGGCACTACGAGCAGAAGCCCGCCTGGGAGTTGTGGCCGGCGGGCTACGTGTACCAGTTCGGGATCAGCGGCCCGTTGAGCCTGGACGAGACTGGTGCATCGCCCCCGGCCGGTGGCCCGCCACCGAGCGGGCCTGCCGACAGCCCCGGACCGCCACCCGTCCGTCCATCGCCCTCGCCGGCGCCGCCTCCGGGCGCCGGGGAGCTCGTCGACGTCGGTGCCGCCGATCACCTTGTCGTGCTCGCACTCAACACGCCGGCCGGCACCCGCGTCCTCGACGCCCGACTCTGGATGTTCCCCGCCGGGGAGTCGCCGTCGCGGCTCCCGCTCGTGGAGCTCCCGCCGCCGTGGCCGGTCGACTACTTCCACGTCTACGGCATCCCCGTCCGCGACGACCCCGCCGAGCTCGCCGCGTGGCGGCCCGGTCTCTACCGTCTCGACATTCTCGTCGATCCAGGCATCGCCGTGCGAAGGATCGGGGTCCTCGTCCGGCCGCCACTCGAAGCACGATCCGCCAAGGATCGTCCAGCCGGTGCTGGTCCGACTGGTCCGAGCAGGCCGCTCGACCCGGATCAAGCCGGGGCTCGCGTCGCGGTCAGGATGATCGGATTCGGCGTGCCAGCCGGCGGCCTCTGGGCCATCGAAATCCCCGAGCCCCAGGCGCCATGCGGCCTGGCCGAACTGTGGCTCGCGGAGGCGGATCGGCCCGGCGGCCGGTGTGGCGCGATCGTCGTCGAGCAGGCCAGCGTGGTGACGCTCAACCTCGGCTCGGAGCAGCCGATCCGGACCATCAACATCGATCAGGTGGACCCGGTGCCGGGACCGGTCGCCATCGTCTTGCTTCCTGAGCCCGCTTATTCGGGGATGGTCGTCGCGACCACCGACGGAGACGTACTGGGTAGCGGAACTTACCGCGTCACCGCTACGCTCGTGAACGGCGAGAGTCTCGGCTGGTATATCCGGGTGCCGTGACGGCGGAGTCGCCGCCTCGCAGGTGAGTCAGCGCCGGGCCGGCTCCTGGAAGATCTCGAAGGCGGCCCGCCCGAGGATTGCGACTCCGACGAGAGCGAGCCACCATCCCGGCGCGCGGTCGGGCAGCAGCCCGGTCAGATCGTCGATCACCTGGAACGGCCAGATCGCGACGCCGAGCGCCGCGAGCCCGGTCAGCAGCAGGTAGGCGAGCCCGCGGTCCGGGGACACCGGCCGATCCCCGGCCGCGTACGGCAGGGCGACGAGGGCGAGCGTTCCGAGGGCCGCGATGAACGAGAGGATGCCGCTCTCGGCCAGCCCGATGAACTCGCGACTCGGCAGCCCGCCCTCGACCCGGAACGCGTACCACGGCAGGACGCAGCCGGCGAGGACGACGAGCGCGCCGACGACGGCCAGCACACGCCCCCGGCCGATCGGCCGACGGTGCATCTACTCGGACCCGGTGTAGACCTCGGGGCGGAGGACGCCCACGAAGCGGAGGTTCCGGTAGAGCTCGCCGTAGTCGAGCCCGTAGCCGACGACGAACTGGTCGGGGATCGTGAAGCCGATGTAGTCGACCGGGATCTCGACGAGCCGGCGAGCGGGCTTGTCGAGCAGCGTGCAGATCCGGAGCGAGGCGGGGTTCTTGCCACGCAGGTAGCGAACGAGGTAGTTGAGGGTCAGCCCCGTGTCGATGATGTCCTCGACGATCAGGACCTCCTCGCCCTGAATGCTCGCCGAGAGATCCTTGAGGATCCGGACGAGCCCGGACGACTCGGTCGAGGTGCCGCCGTACGACGACACCTCCATGAGGTCGATCCGGAGCGGGATCGGGATCGCCCGCATGAGGTCGGCCATGAACGGCAGCGAGCCCTTGAGAACGCTCACGAGCGTCAGCTGACGGCCGGCATAGTCGGCACCGATCCTGTTGCCGAGCTCGGCGACCTTCGCCTGGATCTGGGCCTCGGTGAGGAGCACCTCGCCGATGTCGGTCTGGAGGTCGGCCGTCCGGATCACCGACCGCTCCCGGGACGATCAGGCCGGGCAGGCCGGCGGGACGAGCGCCGAGCGCCGCCGGCACGCCGCCGCGGCACCCGCGACACGGCGGAGGATGCGCCAGGCGATGCCGGCACCGGGGCGGGCGAAGCGGTGGGCGCGGCAAGTGCCTCGGGGACGGCGGGCACGACCGTGGCGTCGTCGAGGACCTCGGCGAGGACCACCGGCTCCACCCGGGCGCCGACCTGCCCCGGCGTCCCGGACAGCGCGTCGACGAGGGCGAGCTTGCCGTACTTGAGCATCAGCGCCCGGAAGTCGCGAGCGTAGAACAGCTTGATCCGGATCTCGGGATAGAGCTCCCGGAGCCGCCGGAGCTTGCGGTTCTTCTTGCGCACGAGGCGCTGCCGGAGGGTCGTCATCTCGAGGTAGAGGTCGAGGTCGGGCAGGTAGAAGTCCGGGGAGAAGCTCTCGACGACCGCTCCGTCGAGGTTCCACAGGATCGGGAACCGATGCGGCTCGTATTCCCACGCGACGGCGTAGAAGTCGAGGATACGGGCCATCTCGGCCTCGCTGGCATGGGCGAATGCCGGCCCACCGGGTGCGGCGAGGGCTTCGCCTGGCGCGGGCGCATCCGCCGGCCGGCGCTCGCCGGACTGTTCGTTCGCGGCGGGCCCCGCGCTCGCCTGCTCGGTGGTCGACTCCGTCATGCGGCGCCGGTCGCGTCGGGACGGCCGCGCTCCATCGGCCGTCCGACGAGCCCGCGCAAATCGCCCCGATACCCGGCCAGGAAGAGATGCATGTCGAGAACGTCGTCGGCGCCGATCGACGCCGTCGAACCGTCGGTCCATGATTCGCTCGTCGGGCTGACCCCGCGGCCCGGTCCGAGGCGGATCGCCAGGCTGACGCTGCCACACGCTTCACAGCCGAGCTCCACGAACGCGAGGTCCTCGCGCTGGGCGAGAACCCGGGTCGTCTCGGCCGGCACGGGACGCCCGCACGCGGCACACTCGGCGCCGTCGGCCACGTCCGGGCGATCCCGCGGATCCATCGGCTACCAGTCTACCGGGTCGGCCCGCCGGGCGGCGATCCGGCCGCGCCGCGGGCGTCGCCGAACGACCTTGCCGGTCATACCCCCCGGGGGTATCATCGCGTGGATGGCCACCACCGCCGCCCGCCCCGCCGGCCCGAGCCACCACCGGCATGCCTACTCGAAGGACAAGGCCCAGCTGGTCCGCCGGCTGAGCCGGATGGAGGGCCAGGTTCGGGGAATCGCGCGGATGATCGAGCGCGAGGAGTATTGCGTCGACATCCTCCAGCAGACGGCCGCGCTGCGAGCCGCGGTCGACGCCCTGTCGATCCTCGTTCTCGAGGACCATGTCCAGGGCTGCGTCCGGACGGCCGCCGAACGAGGCGAGGCGGACAAGTACGTCGACGAGGTCATCGACGTCGTCCGGCGGACGCTCGGGCGCCCGCTGCGGGGAGGCGGCCGCTCGGCCTGACCGGTACCCGCGGCGGGCCACGATCGGGACTTTCGGCGGTCCACGTCCACCGGTCGGGGGATGTTCCGGCTCCTCGTTGCGCGCGAGCATCGCCGCAGGGCGCATCCGGAGGACCGGCCGCGCCCGTCGTCAGGTCGTTCCCCGGAGTGGGGAGGTCATGTCCGAGCCCCGTCCGAGCCACGTCACCGTTGGCATGCCGCTCGTCTCCCCGCCGCCGCCGTTCGTCGAGCGGCGGGTGACGTACCGGCGCGAGGCCGACCGGATCGCCCACCGCGAGACCGTTCTCCTGGCCCGCGCCCTCGACATCCTCGCCTCCGACACGGAGGCGGAGTCGAGACTGGCCGGGCTCCTGGCGCTCCTGGCCGCCACGGTCGGGGCGCGTCGCGCGGCGGTCCTTGCGAACGGCCACGGCCGGCGGGTCGCGGTCGCGAATGGCCCGGGCGAGGAGCCGACCGAGGCCAACGCGCTGGCTGCCTGGCTCGACGCCTGGGCGCCCCGACCGCGGGCCCAGCGGGCGGCCTCCGGCCCGGCGCCCGTCGCGATCGTGAGCGAGGCCGGCCCGGGAGCGGACCGTCCCCCGTCGTCGCGGGCCGCCCAGCGGGCAGCCGCCGCGGCCGCGGCGGCGGCGGCCGAGCGGGAGCATCACTACGCGTTCGTGCCGATCCCGTCGGCCGGCGGCGTCGTGCTCGGGTTCGACTTCGCGGACGAGCGCGGCCCTGCTCAGCTCGACGTCCGCCTGCCGCCGCACCTCGCCCGCCATGCCGCCGTCGCCCTGGCCCTCGTCACCGATCAGGTCGCAACCGAGCGGGAGCTGTCGGCGCTCCGTGCCCGCGACGACGAGCGGACCCGGTTCGTGTCGAACGTCGCCCACGAGCTGCGGACTCCGCTCACCGGGCTGTCCGGCTATCTCGAGCTGATTCTCGGCGGCCAGGTGGAAGATCCGGTCGACGAGCGCGACTTCCTCGAGCGCAGCCGCCACATCGTCGGCTCGATGAGCGACCTCGTCGGCGACCTGCTCGAGCTCTCGCGCCTCGAGTCGGGCACGCTGCGGCTGCAACTCGCGCCGTTCTCCGTTGCCGAGGCGGGCTCGCGGGTCGTCGCCGGCCTCGCCCCGATCGCCCTCGCCCGGGGGGTGGAGTTGCGAACGAGCATGCCGCCTCGCCTCCGGGCGGCGACGGGTGATCGTCGACGGGTCGAGCAGATCCTCACCAACCTGCTCGGCAACGCGCTGAAGTACGCTCCGACCGGCTCGACGATCGAGCTGGGGGCGTGGTTCGCCGGCCAGGTCGGCCTGGTGATCGTCCGGGACGAGGGGCGGGGCATCGCCGCGGACGACCGGGCCCGGATCTTCGAGCGTTTCTACCGCATGGCCGGGCAGGAGAGGATCACGGGGACGGGCCTCGGGCTCCCGATCGCCCGCGACCTCGCCCGGGCGATGGGGGGCGACCTCGACGTCGCGTCGGTGCCGGGGTCGGGCTCGACGTTCATTCTCGCGTTGCCCGGGGCGGCGGGGGCAGCCCCGGATACGATCGACGCCGCACTGACCCAGGCGACGGCAGCCGAGGAGGTGCGCCTGGAGGAGCGGGCCGTCCTCCGGGCAATCGCCGCTTCCGTCCGGGCCGAGCCGCGGGTCAAGCTGACCCGGCCGAAACTCGTCCCCGGCAGCGCCGGATCCGGTCCGGCCAACGGGACGACGCCGCGCCGGGCCCGGCTCCGGTCGATCGACGGGATGGCTCCGCGTTCCCACGACCCCAGCCCGGCCTGACCGCCTCGCGGTCGCGGCCGCGTCGTCGGGGCGCCGGGGCAAGCCTTATCCACAACTTCGATCGCCGCGGGTGGATTCGTGGATAACCGCGTTGACGGCCGGCGGCCGCGAGTCGTACCTTCCGACTCCGCACTGGGGCGCCCCGGAGGAGGGTAACCTGGCTCGCGAAGGGCGCGGGGAGACCCGGCCACGAACCGAGCGAGCCAGGGAAGACCGATCAACCGTCCGCCCGCGGTGCGCAGCACGACGACGCCGGGAGCGGCCCTCGACGGCAGCCTCGGGCACATCCACAGGAGGGGTGCCTGAGCCGCCAGCGAGAACCGCTCCCGACGCGCGTCGAGGACCTCCCCGCTCTCCCTGCGGCGTATGCCGATGCGCTCGAGGAGGGGCTCGCAGAGCTCGATCTCCAGCTCGAGCCGGACGTCCGGGCCACGATCGACGGGCACGTCCGGCTTCTGCTGGCGTGGACCGGCTCGATCAACCTCACGTCGATCCGTGAGCCTGCCGGCGTCGCCAGGCTCCACGTCCTCGATGCCCTGACGGCGGTCGGGCTGCTCCGGCGCCGGGGGATCGGGCGGTTCATCGACCTCGGGTCCGGCGGCGGCGTGCCGGGCATCCCGGTCGCCGCAGCGCTGCCCGCCGATCGGGTGCTTCTCGTCGAGTCGACCCGCAAGAAGGCGGCCTTCCTCGAGGTTGCCGTCCATGCGCTGGGCCTGGAGGGCCGGGTGGCCGTCGTGGCGGACCGAGCCGAGACCGTGGCCCGCGACCCGCGCGACCGCGAACGATGGCCGGCGGTGACCGTCCGGGCGGTGGCCGCGCTCCCCGAGCTCGTCAAGCTCGCGTTCCCGCTGCTGCTGCCCGGCGGCGTTCTCGTGGCGTGGAAGCGGGGCGCGATCGAGTCGGAGATCGGGGCGGCCGAGGCGCTGCTCGGAGGCGTCGGAGGTGGGCGAATCGAGGTCGTCGCCTCCGGGCTCTCGAGCCTCCCCGGTCATCGCCTCGTCGTCGTCGAGAAGATGGGGCGAACCGCCCATTCCCGGCCCCGCGATCCAGCCGTTCGCCAACGGCCGGGCTGATCGCCCCCTGCTACCCTCTCCCGCGATGCGGATCGCGGTCCTGTCGGACATCCATGCCAACCTCCCCGCCCTCGACGCAGTCCTCAAGGCCATCGGTTCGGTCGACGTCGTGTGGCACCTCGGCGACGTCGTCGGCTACGGTCCGGAACCGGACGCGGTGGTTGCCCGGCTCGAGGAGATCGGGGCCGTCGGCGTCCGCGGGAACCACGACGCGGCCGCGGTCGGCGGCCGCGAGATCGAGTGGTTCAACCCGGAGGCCCGAGCCGCGATGGAGTGGACGAAACGGGCGATCGCGCCCGGGACCCGAGCCTGGCTCGGGGCCCTGCCCGAGCGGCTGGTCGAGGGTCCGTTCACCCTCGTTCACGGCAGCCCGCGGGACCCCACCTGGGAGTACATCACGTCCGTCCCCGTCGCCCGGGCGAACCTCGCGGCGCTATCGACCCGGTACGGCCTCCACGGCCACACCCACGTCCCGATCGCCTACCGCGAGGGCGATGGGCGGGTCGAGCCGATCACGCCCGGCGACGGCTCCGTCCTCGGGCTGGATGCTCGACGGACGCTCATCAACCCGGGCAGCGTGGGCCAGCCACGCGACGGCGACCCGACGGCGAGCTGGCTCGTCATCGACTCCGATCGCGAGCGCTGCACCTGGCGACGGGTCGCCTACGACATCGCATCGGTCCAGGCGGCGATGGTCGACGCCGCGCTCCCGTCGAGGCTCGTCGAGCGCCTGTCCTACGGGATCTGACCGCCGCCCGACGCGGCGCATTGCTACGCTTCGCGGGTGATCGGAGGCCGACGGCCCATCCACGGCCGCAAGCTCGGCGACCGGCGGCTGCGCGTGGATCGCCCGCACTCCCCGTACTTCCGGTGGACCGGCCCGGGACAGCTGACCGCCAAGGAGGCGGCGAGCCGTCCGCGGACGCCGGCCGGCCGCCTGTTCGCCGCGGTCAAGGCGCTGTTCCTCGGGCGCCCGCTCGCGAGCGAGGCAGAGATCGGCGAGCGCCTCTCGAAGAAGAAGGCGCTGGCGATCTTCAGCTCGGATGCGATCAGCTCGTCCGCCTACGCCACGGAAGAGATCCTCAGGGCCCTGATCCTCGGCGGGCTCGGCGCACTCGCCCTGGGGCTGCCGATCAGCATCGCCATCGCGATCCTCCTCGCGGTCGTCGCGATCAGCTACCGCCAGATCTGCCTCGCCTACCCGACGGGCGGCGGGTCGTACTCGGTCTCGAAGGCGAACTTTGGCCGGCTCGCTTCGCTCGTTGCGGCCTCCGCGCTGCTGATCGACTACGTCCTCACGGTCGCCGTGTCGACCTCGTCTGCGGTCGAGCAGATCATCTCCGCGGTCCCGTCGCTGGCCCAGGAGCAGGTCCTCATCGGGGTCGCCGCGATCACCCTCATCACGGTCGGCAACCTGCGCGGCATCCGCGAGGCCGGCAACATCTTCGCGGTCCCGACGTACCTGTTCGTCGTCTCGGCGATGATGATGATCGCGATCGGGACGTGGCGGATCGTCGTCGGCGGGGAGGGCGGCGGCTATGCCGCGTCGATCGTGGCGGCCCAGGAGACGGCCGGCCAGGTGGGCGTCCTGCTCATCCTCCGCGCATTTGCCTCCGGTGCAGTGGCGCTGACCGGGACGGAGGCGATCGCGACGGGCGTCCCAGCGTTCAAGCCGCCGGAGGCGCGCAACGCCGCCACGACCCTCGCGGTCATGTGCGTGCTCCTCGCGATTCTGTTCGTCGGGATCACGTTCCTCGCCGTCGGCTTCGGGGTCATCCCGTCCGAGGCGGCGGGCGGACCGACGGTCATCGCCCAGGTCGCCGGCCGGGTGTTCGGCGACGGGACCTTGCCGTTCCTCCTGTTCCAGGGCTTCACGGCGCTCCTGCTGTTCCTGGCGGCGAACACGAGCTTCAACGCCTTCCCGCGGCTCCTCGCGATCCTCGCCCAGGACGGCTTCATGCCCCGCCAGTTCGCGCTCCGGGGCGATCGCCTCGCGTTCTCGTACGGGATCGTGATGCTGGCGACCGTTGCGGCTGCGCTGGTGATCGCCTTTCGCGGCGTGACCCACGCGCTCATCCCGCTGTACGCGGTCGGCGTGTTCATCGACTTCACGATCAGCCAGAGCGGGATGGTCCGCCACTGGCTGCGCGAGCGGGGCGCGGGCTGGCAGCGGCGGCTGACGATCAACGCGTTCGGCGCGACGCTCACTGCGATCGTTGCGGTCGTCGTCACGACCGTCAAGGCACCGCAGTCGCTCCTCGTCCTCGTCCTCGTCCCGGGCCTCGTGGGCCTGATGAGCTTCATTCGGCGCCAGTACGACCAGCAGGAAGAGGAGCTCCGCGTCCGCGACGACGCGGTCATCGCCGGGCCGCACCGGGAGCAGCGGGTCGTCGTGCCGGTCAACGGAATCAACCGGGCCGTCGTCCAGGCGGTGAACTTCGGACGGACGCTGGCCAACGACGTCCGGGCGGTGTACGTCACCGAGGACGCCGAGGAAGGCGAGGCGCTCCGCGAGCGCTGGGAGCGGCAGCTCCCGAACGTCCCGCTGGTGATCGTCGAATCGCCCTATCGCGCCGTCGTCTCGCCGGTCGTCGCCTACCTCGACGTCCTCGACCAGGCGTGGCCGCCGGACCGCGAGGCGCCGATCACGGTTGTCGTGCTGCCCGAGTACGTCGCGCGCCACTGGTGGGACCGGATTCTCTACAACCAGACCGCGCGCCGGCTGAAGTCGGCGCTCGTGGGCCGCGAGCACACCGTGATCGCCGACGTGCCGTACCGGCGGGGCTCCTGATCGCCGGGCTCCCGATCGCCGCGCTCCCGCTCACCGGGCTCCCGATCGGGCTTCTGATCGCGGGACTCCCGACCGCCGGGCTCGCACCAGCCCGGCCGCGTCCGGTGGTATCGTGGCGGCCGCGAGCGGCGCACGATCACGCGCCCCTGCGACGCCCACGAGACGAGGAAGCGCCCTACCGGTGCCCGACACTCATTCCATCCTGTTCCGGCGCGCCATGGTTGCCCTGAACGGCGCCGAGAGCGATACCCGGATCGTCCGCCTCGTGGCGGAGCTCGCCCGCCTGGCGAAGGCGGAGGTCATTGCGGTCCACGTGGTCGAGATCGACTGGACGTTGCCGCTCGACGCCGACGTGGCCGGCGCGTCGGAAGAGGCGCACCGCGTCCTCGACCTCGCCGAGGCCGTGGCCGAGGCGAACAAGCTCAAGTTCGAGCCCGTCCTGCTCCAGGCCCGCGACGTCGGGGCGGCCCTCGTCGACGAGGCGGTCGAGCGCGAGGCTGACCTGCTGGTCCTGGGCCTGCCGTATCGGAAGCGGTTCGGCGGGGACTTCGCGATCGGCCGGACGATTCCGTACGTCCTCAAGAATGCGCCGTGCGCCGTCTGGGTGGTGCGCGACCCGATGCCAGAGGAGGCGCTGTGAAAACCGTGATCGTTGGCTGCGGCCGGGTAGGTGCGACGCTCGCCGAGATGTTCGACAGGGACGGGCACGAAGTCATCGTCCTCGACACCTCGACGATGGCCTTCGAGCGGCTTCCCGCGACGTTCGGTGGGAGCGCCGTCCGGGGCGACGGGACCGACGAGGACACCCTCCGCCGCGCCGGGGCCGAGGACGCCGACGTATTTCTCTCCCTGACCGAAGGTGACAATCGCAACGTCATGGCCGCCCAGGTCGCCCTCGAGGCGCTCGGGGCGCGCCGGGTCGTGGCGAAGATCAACGACCCGCTCCGGGCCTCGGCGTACGCCGAGCTCGGGATCGCCACGCTCTGCCGGACCACGCTCATGGCCGACGCTGTGAACGCCTGGCTCGGCAGGCCGGTGTCCGGTATTCCGGGTGTCCTGGCCCCCAGCGGGACCCACCACGGCGGCGAGCACCACGAGCTTCCCGCCGATCCAGCCAGCGAGACGCCGGGCGGGACGAGTCCCGTCGCGGCGCGGGAGGCCTGATCGTGTTCGTGCTCGTCGTCGGTGGCGGCAAAGTCGGCTACTACCTCACCAAGGAGCTCATCGAATCCGGCCACGAGGTGGTCCTCATGGAGAAGGACCGCAGGCGGGCCGACCAGATCGCCGACGAGATCGGCTCGATCGTCATCCCCCACGACGGCTGCGAGGGCAAGTACCTCGGCGAGGCCGGGGCGAACCGGGCCGACATCGTCGCGGCCGTCACCGGCGACGACGAGGACAACCTCGTGATCTGCCAGATGGCGAAGCATCACTTCGCGGTCCGCCGGTCGATCGCCCGGGTGAACAACCCGAAGAACGAGGGGCTGTTCAAGCATCTCGGTGTCGACGAGATCATCAGCCCAACCCGGATGATCCTCGGGTCGATCGAGCAGGACATCCCGGTCCACGAGCTGCTCCACCTGGCCGCGCTGGGCGAGGGCGAGCTCGAGCTCATCGAGGCCCATCTCCAGGCCGGTTCGCCGGCCGTCGGGAAGGCTCCGAAGGACCTCTCGATCCCGGACGGCTGCTCGCTCTTTGCCGTAATCCGCGACGGAATCGCGACGCCGCTCCGTCCGGACACGGTCATGCGCGAGGGCGACAAGGTCATCGCGATCGGCAAGACCGAATGCGAGGCGCTCCTCCACGGGCAGCTCATCGGGGACACGGAGACGGCCGACGCCCGCTGACCGGGGCCGGGTCCCGGCCGCCGCGGAGCCGGTGCCGGAACCCGCCTTCGACCACGTCCCGGTCCCGAACCCCCCGCCGGTCCCCGGCGACCTGCCGCCGCCCCGGCTGGCGACTCCGCGCGAGGCGCTCCGTCGCTCGCTCGTCCTGTGGGGCTGGGGCCAGGTCGTGGCCGGCGACCGGCGCGGCTGGCTGGGGCCGCCGGCCCAGGCCACGGCGATCGCGGGGCTCGCCCTGGGCGGGCCGGCCGCCGCCGCGGGCACGGACGGGGAGCTGGTGTTCCTCGCCGGCGTGGCGCTGCTCGTCGCGTGGGCCCTGGTCGCCGTCCACGCCCATCGGCGTGCGGCCCGGCGGCGCGCGGCACTCGACCTCCCACCGGGCGACGCCGGCGCGGCGGACCTCCTCTGGCTCGCCCCTCTCGCGATCGCCCTTTCGAGCGGCTTCTGGATCGCCGCCGGCGAGGCGGGGAACCCAGCCGTCGTGCTCGATCGCTACGTCGCCGACTGGCGGGCCGGGCGGGCGGCCGACGCCGCGGCTCGGTTCGCCATCCCGCCGGACCCGGGCGCCCTCGCCGAGACCTGGGACCGCCAGCTCGCATCGCTCCGCAACGAGCTGGTCGCGATCGCGGCGGCCGCGGGGCCGGACAGCGGGATCGACCCGGACCGGCCGCTCGACGACGTTCGCTGGATCGACGCGGGGACGACGCCGTCAGGCGACCGCCTCGTCGCCCTCGAGATCGCCCGGCGTGAGACGGTTCGCGGGGAGCTGTTCGCGATCCTGCCGACGACCTCGCAACGGCTCGTGACGATCGCCCGCCTCGGCCAGATCGAGTTGCGGCTCGTCGACCGTCCGGGCACCGGTGGCGGACGGGCCTGGCGGATCGTCGGCGCCGAGATCGGCGGGGTGGCGTTCGGCGGCGTCGGGGGTTGAGGAGAGCGGGCCGCGCGCGGGCGCGTTTCTCTCGGCGGTTGCTGCGTCGACCGACGGCGAGCGAGTCGTCGTCTGTGACCGGCTCCGTCGACGCCTGACTCGCACAGCGGGACGACCGTCGGCGGAAGGCTGGCAAGGCCTCCCGATCGAGGCGTCGATCGACACTTGCTTCGCTCAGCGAGACGACCGGAGGACCTGCGCCCACGCATCCCCTGTATGCCCGGAGGCATCACCATCGGACTCCCCAGACTTGACAATGGGATTGTCAGGGTTCTAGGATGCGGCATTGTTCGCGTGGAGGCCTCGCGCCGAGGCGCGGACGCTGTGGAACCATCGCAGTCAGGAGGTGCAGTGATCATGACGATCGTGCGCCGTCCGTCGCCGTTCGGCGAGCTGCTTTCGCTTCGCCAGGCGATGGATCGGCTCTTCGAGGACAGCTTCGTCCGCCCCACGAGCTGGGGCCAGGGCGCAGCCGAGACGGCATTGCCGATCAACGTGTCGACGACGAGCGAAGAGCTCGTGGTCGAGGCCGCACTCCCGGGCATCCGACCCGACGACGTGGACATCACCGTCGAGGACGGAACGCTCACGATTCGCGGCGAGGCCGCGTCGGACCGCGAGGAGAGCGAGGGTGAATACCTCGTCCGCGAGATCCGGCGGGGTTCCTTCGTTCGGTCGATGAGCCTCCCGGCGGGCCTCGAGCCCGACCGCGCGGTGGCGACGTTCGACAACGGCGTCCTCAGCCTCCGAATCCCGCGGGCGGAGGAGGTCAAGCCTCGGCAGATCCGGATCAGCCCAACGGTCGATGGCACAAAGGACCAGGGCAAGGACCAGAACGGAAATCGCGCCATCGAAGGCAAGAAGGGCTGAGCCGATGGCCTACCCTCGTCCCGATCGGGATCCGACGCGACCTGTCTACGTGATCAGCGTCGCGGCGAGCATCGTCAGCGTCCATCCCCGGACGCTCCGGATCTACGAGGACGAGGGGCTGGTCTGTCCGGCCCGGACACCCACGAATATCAGGCTCTATAGCGAGAACGACATCCGGCGGGTCCTGTGGATCCGCCACCTCACCCAGAACCTCGGCGTGAACCTGGCCGGGGTCCGCATCCTGTTCGAGCTCGAAGAGCGGCTCGGGACGCGGATCCTCGAGCGCCTCTACGACGAGAGGGAGTCGGAGGCGGCCCGTGCCGCCGAGGCCTCCCAGGCGGGCGGCCGCCGTCGCTGACGGCGTCCGCCCGGAACACATTTCGGAACACCCATTCACGCCGAGAACCAGGAGACATTCGATGGCCAAGCGACCGTCCACCCAGACCGAGGAGCGCCAGCCCGACACGACCCGTGAGCTGCCGCTCGTCGCGCTCCGGGAGACGGTCATCTTTCCCGAGATGATCGTCCCGCTCCAGGTGGGCCGCGAGAAGAGCGTCAACGCGCTCAACGCGGCGGTCGCCGAAGGCGGACCCATCGCCCTCGTCACCCAGCGCCAGGCGGAGCAGGAGGACATCTCCGACCCGGGCGAGCTGTACGGGGTCGGCACGCTGGCGAAGATCGCCCAGGTCGTTCAGCTCCAGGACGGCACGGTCCGGGCAATCGTCCAGGGCCAGGGCCGGCTCCGGGTCCACGGCTTCGTGAGGACCAGCCCGTATCTCCGCGCCAGCGTCGAGGAGGTCGACGACGACGCGCCTCCGGGCCTCGAGGTCCAGGCGCTGATGCGAACCGTCCAGGCCCAGATCGAGCAGTACGTCGCCAACGGCGCGCCGGTCCCGCCGGAGGCGGCGGTCGCCGCCCGCAACATCAGCGAGCCCGGTCTGCTCGCCGACATGGTCGCGTACAGCCCGGACATGACCACCGAGCAGCGCCAGGAGCTGCTCGAGACGATCGACGTCGTCGAGCGCCTCAAGCTCGTCTCGGGCTTCCTCGCCCGACAGGTCGAGATCCTCGAGCTCAAGGGCAAGATCCAGTCCGAGGTCAAGTCCGAGATGGACAAGACCCAGCGGGAGTACATCCTCCGCGAGCAGCTCAAGGCGATCCAGCGCGAGCTCGGCGAGGACGATCCCCAGCAGGCCGAGATCAACGAGCTCCGCGAGAAGGTCGAACAGGCGGGCATGCCCGAGGAGATCCAGGGCCGGGCGCTCAAGGAGATCGACAGGATGAGCCGGATTCCATCGGCCTCGCCCGAGGTCGGCGTGATCCGGACGTACGTCGACTGGCTGATCAGCCTGCCGTGGAACGTGTCCTCGGAGGACCAGCTCGACATCAGGGAAGCGGCCCGGATTCTCGAGGAGGACCATTACGGCCTCGAGAAGATCAAGGAGCGGATCCTCGAATACCTCGCCGTTCGCTCGCTGGCCGACAAGATCCGCAGCCCGATCCTCGCCCTCGTCGGCCCGCCCGGCGTCGGCAAGACCTCGCTCGGCAAGAGCGTCGCCCGGGCCATGGGCCGGAAGTTCGTCCGGATGAGCCTCGGCGGCATCCACGACGAGGCGGAGATCCGCGGCCATCGCCGGACGTACATCGGCGCCCTGCCCGGCCGCATCATCCAGAACATCAAGACCGCCGGCTCGAACAACCCGGTGTTCATGCTCGACGAGGTCGACAAGATCGGAATGGACTTCCGGGGCGACCCGTCGTCCGCCCTGCTCGAGGTCCTCGACCCGGAGCAGAACAACACGTTCCAGGACAACTACCTCGAGGTCCCGTTCGACCTCAGCAAGGTGCTGTTCATCGCGACCGGCAACCTCATCGATCCGATTCCCGCCGCGCTCCGCGACCGGATGGAGATCATCCAGCTCCCCGGCTACACGCAGCAGGAGAAGATCGAGATCGGCAAGCGGTTCCTTATTCCCAAGCAGATGGAGAACCACGGTCTCAAAGACAAGCACATCGCCATCACGGACGAGGCGATGACCGAGCTCGTCCAGGCCTACACGAAGGAGGCCGGCGTCCGAAACCTCGAGCGCGAGATCGCCAACATCATGCGCAAGGTCGCCCGGTCGGTTGCCGAGGGACGCAAGCGCAAGACCGTCGTCGACCGCAAGAAGCTGCTCGAGTTCCTCGGCCCACCGCGGTGGGAGTACGGCGAGCTCGAGTCGGAGGATCAGACGGGCGCCGCGACCGGCCTCGTCGTGACCGAGGTCGGCGGCGACGTCGTCGCCGTCGAGGTCACCCGGATGGACGGCAAGGAGGACTTCATCCTCACCGGCCAGCTGGGCGAGGTCATGCGCGAGTCGGCCCGGGCCGGCCTGTCGTGGACCCGGGCCCACGCGTCCGAGCTCGGAATCAGCCGCGAGATGTTCGAGAAGAACACGCTCCACATCCACGTCCCGGCCGGGGCGATCCCGAAGGACGGCCCGTCGGCGGGTGTGACGATGGCCACAGCCATGGTCAGCGCCCTGACCGGCATCCCCGTCCGCAAGGACGTCGCGATGACGGGCGAGATCACACTCCGCGGTCGGGTCCTCCCGATCGGCGGGCTGAAGAGCAAGATTCTGGCGGCTCACCTGTCGGGCGCCGGGATGGTCATCCTCCCGCGCAAGAACGAGAAGGACCTGCGTGACATCCCCGAGGAGATCCGGAAGCAGATGAAGCTCGTCCTCGTCGACTCGATGGATCAGGTCCTGGAGGCGGCCCTCCGGCGCAAGCCGAAGCCGCTCCAGGCGGAGCCGCCGAAGGTCGTCGACGGCGACAAGCCGCTCGATCCGGCGCCGGAGGGCGAGAGCCGCGTTCGGCGGACGACCTTCCCGCCGGCCGAACAACCACCGGTCGTCGTCGAAAGGCAATGAACGGCGGTCGCCGCTGGGACGGGCCATGCCGGCGTTGTCGGGTCCGCGCGCTCACTCACACACCTCCAGGTGTGCTCGTGAGCGTGCTCCCCGCCGCCCTGGCCTGACCTCGTCCGAGCGGCGACGACCAACTCGGAGAGGCATTCCCGCCGTGAGGCAGCGGTGATGGAATACCGCGATTACTACAAGACCCTTGGAGTCGCGCGGACCGCGAGCCAGGCCGACATCAAGAAGGCCTACCGGAAGCTGGCCCGCCAGCACCACCCCGACCGCAATGCCGGGGACAAGTCGGCGGAGCGCCGGTTCAAGGACGTCAACGAGGCCCACGCCGTCCTCGGTGACCCCGCGAAGCGCCAGCAGTACGACGCCCTCGGCGCGAACTGGGAGGCGTTCTCGCGGGCCAGGGCCGCCGGCGCGGCCGGTGCGGCTGGCCGCGGCAGCCCGTTCGGGACCGGCGGACCGTTCGGCGGTGCCAACATACGGTACGAGTTCCGGACCGATGGCGGCGAGGACGCCGGAGGCTTCTCGGACTTCTTCCGGGCGGTCTTCGGAGCGGCCCGATCGGGCGGAGCCGGGTCGAACCCCGGGCGAGGGCGCCCGCCCGGTGGCCCGTCGGTCCGGGGCTTCGACGAGATCCTCTCCGAGATGGGGATCGACCCCGACTCCGTCATCGACGCGCGACGGTCGCGTGCCGCAGGACCCCAGCCGATGCCGCCGGTCGAGGCGGACGCCGAGCTCGATCTCGAGGAGGCCTTCCGTGGCACGACCCGGCTCGTGGAGGTCGGCGGGAAGCGGCTCGAGGTGACGATCCCGCGGGGCGTCGAGACCGGCAGCCGGATCAAGCTCACCGGCAGGGGCGGCGACGGGCGCGATCTCGTCGTCGTCGTCCGGATTCGGCCGCACCGGACGTTCACCCGTCGCGGCGCCGATCTCGAGCGCGAGCTGTCCGTCTCGCTCGAGGAGGCGCTGCTCGGAGCGGACGTCGCCGTGCCGACGCTCAAGGGCCGGCTGGTCCTGACGATCCCGCCCGGGACCCAACAGGGCCGATCCTTTCGCCTGACCGGGCAGGGGATGCCCCGCTTCAAGGGCACCGGCAGCGGCGACCTCTACGTCCGGATCCGGGTCGTCCTTCCGACGAATCTGTCTCCCGAAGCAAGGGACGCAGCCCGGCGGTTCCTCGACCTGGCCGACCAGCCGGACCCCCGCTGAGGGATGCGATTCGAGGCAGCCGCGGCGCGGCTCGCGACGTTGCCAGACCGGCTGCCGGCCCCGCCCGGCGCGCTCATGCCCGTTCGCACGGATGGTGGAGCGCGGCTCCCGCCGGTGCGCACGGCCTGGACGCCCGCACGCCCGGCCGCCGTCCTCGTCCTCGTCGTGCCTGGCGACGACGGCGAGGCGATGGTCGTCCTCACCGAACGGGTCGACCGGGGCGGCCACCACAGCGGCGAGGTGAGCTTTCCCGGCGGCCGCGCCGAGCCGGACGACGCCGATCCGGCCACGACAGCCCTGCGCGAGGCCGCCGAGGAGGTCGGGCTCGACCCGATCGCCGCGGACGTCCGCGTCGTCGGTCACCTCGAGCCGTTCTGGATCCCGGTCAGCGACTACCAGGTGACGCCCGTCCTGGCGATCGCCGGCCGGCGGCCGGCGCTCGTCGCGTCACCCTCGGAGGTCGCCCGGATCGTCGAGGCGCCGCTCGCCGCGTTCCTGCCCGACGGCCCGATCGAGATCGTCGAGGCGGTCGTCCGCGACTGGCCGCTCCGCTACGGGGCCTATCCGGTCGAGGGGCTGCGGGTGTGGGGCGCGACCGCCCGGATCCTCGGCCAGCTCGGGGCGCTGCTCGCCGAGTGACCGGGCCGCGTCGAGCTGGACTTCCGCTCATTTTGTCCCAGGAGGGGACCGAAGCGGTGAGTTTCGCCCCTGCGAGACCTGGATTCGCGGACTCTCCCGCACGACCCCCCTTGTCGACGTTCTCAGATGGTCGTATGGGGGACGGCTGACGAGAAGTTTCTCCTCTCGGCCCTCTGTGGGAACATCTGGCGATTCGCGACCCTAGAGCGGCTCGCCGCTCGACCGGTCGACCGTCGCCGGGTCGACCGGACGCGGCGCGAGCCCGCCCTCGCCGCGCGTCGCCGCCGTCGTCTCGCCGATGGCCGCGCGGGCGACGCCCGGGAGGATCGCGCGTCGCTCCGCCTCGTCGCTGGCGAACTCGACGACGAAGGCCCGCATCTCCGAGTGCTCCGTCCAGGCGGCGTGATCGACCTGCGGCGGCCAGACGACCGCCTCGCCCGCGGCCACCCGGAGCCGCTCCTCGCCGACCGCGATCCAGCCGCCGCCCTCGATGACGATGAAGTAGGTCGTGTTCGGGTTCGAGTGCGGCTCGATCCGCGCCCCGCGGGCGAACGCGAGCTCGGAGATCAGGCCTCGTTCGTCGCTGTGGATGACGCGGCCGGTGATCCCGGTCGTGCCGGGCGGGCCGTCCGGCCGCCGGTGGCCGACGCCGAACCGGAGGACCTCGATCGGCATCGCGGCTCGACCGCTCAGCGCCGGCGGCGGCTGCGCCGGCCCTTCGGCCGGATCGTCGCCTCCGGCCGGGCGTATTTCGAGCGGCTGAAGTAGCGCTGCCGGGCGAGCCGGTGCTCGTATGCCGCGAGGATCGGCGGGAAGCGCAGGAAGCGAATCCAGACCATGGCCGCGAGGCCGATGGCCGCGACGAGCACGACGATGATGAAGTCGAACACGAAGATCGCGCCGACAATCAGCAGGCTGAACGTGATGAAGCCCGTCCACAGGAGCCACTCATACATCGTGACGTACGGCTCGTGACGGTGGAGCTGCCGCGTCCGCACGTTGTACATGGCGATCAGCACGATCAGCAGGACGAGCGACGAGATCCAGATCGGGTGGAACAGGTCCGGGAAGTTCACGTCGTTGAACGAGACGAACAGGTACTCCCACGGAAACTTCGTCACGTCGTCCTCGCTGGCTCGTGGCGGTGCGCTCCGGGATCGATCGGTCGCCGCGGGGTCACTGCCCGCGCGGTCACGGCGGCGCCGGAGGAGTATGCCACGGCGCACGCTATACTCGGCCGAAGGAGACGTCCGTCGCGCAAGGGAACGCCCGCAGGCTCGCCCTGCCTGCACGGTTCGGCGCGCCGGCGCGCGCGACGGACGCCAGCCACGGGATGGGAGGAGCGCCGGGTTGCGAGCCCTGCTGTCGGTCGCGAACCGGGACGGGATCTCGGCTCTCGCCCGGGAACTCGCCGCGCTCGGCGTCGAGATGTTCGCGACGGACGGCACCCGCGAGTACCTCGCGGCCGACGGGATCGAGGTCGCACCCGTCTCGGAGCTGACCCACGTCCCCTCGCTCGTCGGCGGTCAGGTGAAGACGTTCCACCCCGCGGTCTATGCCGGGATCCTCGCCCGGCGCGACATCCCTGAGCAGCTCCAGGAGCTCGTCGAGCAGGGGATCGCCCCGATCGACCTCGTCGTCGTCAACGTCAAGCCGTTCGCGCCGGAGGTCGGGCGGCGGATGATCGGGATAGACGAGGCGATCGAGATGATCGACGTGGGCGGGGCGGCGCTCCTCGGGGCCGCCGCCCGCAACGCCGCGGGCGTCGCCGCGGTCGCGAGCCCCGAGCACTACCCGCGCCTCATCGCCGAGCTGCGCGAGCACGGTCACGCCTCAGCTGAGCTCCGCGCCCAGCTCGCCGCCGACGCGTTCGGCGCCGTGGCCGCCTATCACGCCGAGATCGCCGCCTATCTCAACCAGATCTCCGGCAATCGGTTCCCACGCCGGCTGGCGATGGTCCTCGAGAAGGTCGACGACCTGCGCTATGGCGAGAATCCCCATCAACAGGCGGCCTTCTACCGCGAGACGACCCACCGATCCGGGACGATCGCCGACGCGACCCACATCCAGGGCTCCCGGCCGTCCTTCAACAACCTGCTCGACCTCGACGCCGCGTGGCGGATCGCGAGCGACTACACGGCCCCCACCGTCGCGATCGTCAAGCACACCGACCCGGTCGGGCTGGCCTCGAACGACGAGCTCGTCGAGGCTTACCGGAGGGCGCTCGAGACCGATCCCGTCGCGTCGTTCGGCGGGATCGTCGCGGTCAACCGTGAGCTCGACGGCGCGACGGCCCGCGAGATCGCGGCGAACTCATACGAGGCGGTCGTGGCCCCGGCCTACAGCCAGGCGGCCCTCGGCCTCCTGCGCGGCAAGGCCGGTCTCGAGCTGCTGGCCGTGCCGCCCGACCCCACCGAGGGAATGCGCGATTACGGAATCGCCAACCTCGACTTCAAGCGCGTCGGCGGCGGCCTCCTGGTGGAGAGCCTCGACGAGCTGGGCCTCGACCGCGGGCAGCTCCAGGTCGTCACCACCCGCCGCCCCACGCTCGAGGAGCTGACCGACCTGCTGTTCGCCTGGCGGGCCGTCCGACACGTCCGCTCCAACGCGATCGTCCTGGCCCGCAACGCCTCGACGGTCGGGATCGGGGCGGCCCAGGCGAGCCGCCAGGTGTCGGTCGAGATCGCCCTCCGGCGGGCCGGGGACCGGGCGAAGCTGGCGGTCATGGCGAGCGACGCCTACTTCCCGTTCCCGGACGGGATCCAGCTCGCGGCGGGGGCCGGGGTGACCGCGATCATCCAGCCGGGCGGGTCGATCCGGGACGAGATGGCGATCGAGGTCGCCGACCGCCACCACATGGCGATGGTCTTCACCGGCCGCCGTCACTTCCGGCACTAGTCCTCGGGCCGATGGCGTCGCGGAGCTCCGCCTCGGACCTCGGTGGGCGATCGCGAACGGAGGTTGCCTTGGAACAGATGCTCGCCCTGGAGATGGTCCGGGTGACCGAGGCGGCTGCGGTGTCGTCGGCCCGCTACATGGGCCGCGGCGACAACATGGAAGCGGACCGTGCTGCGACCGAGGCGATGCGTCGAACACTGGACGAGATCGAGTTCCGCGCCACGATCGTCATCGGCGAGGGGGAGCGAGATCGGGCCCCGATGCTCTACATCGGCGAGGAAGTCGGCGCGTGGCATGACCGCGAACCGCGCCAGACGATCGAGATCGACATCGCCGTCGACCCGCTCGAAGGAACGAACCTCGTCGCCCACGGCCAGGCGAACGCGATCACCGTCCTCGCGGCATCGGAGAAGGGCGGCCTCCTCAACGCGCCGGACACATACCTCGAGAAGCTCTGCGTCGGGCCGGTCGTCGCGGGCAAGGTCGACATCCGCCTGTCGCCCAGCGAGAACCTCGAGCGAATCGCGTCTGCGCTCGGCCGGCGGGTCAACGACATCACGGTGGTGATCCTCGACCGGCCACGGCACGAGAAGCTCATCGAGGAGGTCCGCGAGTCGGGCGCCCGGATCAAGCTCATCAGCGACGGGGACCTGTCGGCGGCGATCAGCTGCGCGGTGTCGGGGACGGGCGTCCACGCGGTCATGGGCATCGGTGGCGCGCCGGAGGGTGTGTTGACCGCGGCTGCGTTGCGCTGCCTGGGCGGTGAGATCCAGGCGCGGTTTCGCTACCGCAACGACGAGGAGCGTGCGCGCGGGACGGCGATGGGCCACGGCGACGAGGATCGCGTGTACACGACCGAGGAGCTCGCCTCCGGCGAGACGCTCGTCTTCGCGGCGACCGGCGTGACCGGCGGCGACCTGCTCCAGGGCGTGCGCTTCTTCGGTGGCGGCGCGCGGACGCACTCACTCGTCATGGGCTACCAGACCAAGCAGGTCCGGTTCATCGACACGGTCCACATGTTCGACCGGACGCGGCCGCCGGCGGTCCGCCTCTAGAGGAGATCGACCCAGCCGGTCGGCTGGTCCCAGCCGGCGACCGGACGGACGGCGTCTGGATTCTCGACCTTCATCCGCCGAGCACGAGCTGTTGCGATCGACTCCCCCCAGCCGGGCGGCACGAGCGCCGGCGCGAGGTCGGCCAGGGGCGCGAGGACGAACAGACGATTGCGGGCTTCAGGATGCGGCACCTCGAGCAGGCGGCCGGCCTTGTCGGGATTGGCCGATCGGGCTTCCGGCGGGCGCTCGATCGCCAGTCGGGACCGGCCGAAGACGAGCAGGTCGAGGTCGAGCTCGCGCGGACCCCACCGCTCGCGGGCCTGCCGCCCGAACGCGCGCTCGAGCGACTTCAGGGCAACGAGCAGCGCGGTTGCCCCGGTCTCGGCATTCGGCCCGGCAGGGACGTCGAGCGCGACGGCCGCATTGTGAAAGTCGGGCTGGTCGGTGACGCCCACCGGGGCCGTCGTGTACAGGCGGGAAACGCCGCACAGTCGCGCGCCGGGCAGGGCGCCGAGCGCGCGGACGGCCGCCTCGAGCGTCCGGCGCGCGTCACCGACGTTGGCCCCGAGGCCGATGTAGGCACGAACCCGTCGAGCCAGCCCTCGCCTCCTGCTCGCTATGCTCGCCCGATGACACCTGCCGTGGCGACACCCGTAGCGGTCCGGCTGTTCCATGCCGAGCCGGGGCCGAACGCCGGGCCGCTCGAGCGCCTGCTGGCCGCGGCTCGTCGCGACCTCGCCGATCGCCACTCGGACGGCTTCCGAGAGGCCGGCGCGGACGTCGCAATCGTCGCCGGGCCGCCCGACGATACACCGTTCGGCGCGCGCCTCCGGCGGCTCGTCGAGCAGGAGCGACCGGCCGGCCTGGTAGTGCTGGGCTCCGGGGCGGTGCCGCTCGCGCGGCGTTCGGATCGGCGGGCCTTCGTCGACGCGGCGGGTGGCCGCCGCCCGACGGCGCTGGCAAACAACCGGTACTCGGCCGACGTCCTTGCGATCCCCTGCGCGGACCGCCTGCTCGAGCTCCCCGACCTGCCCGGCGACAACGCGCTTCCCCGCTGGCTCGAGGAGGTCGCGGGGTACGAGGTGCGGGACATGCGAAGGCGGCGTCGAATGCAGGTCGATCTCGACTCGCCTATCGACCTGGTTGTAGCCGGAATCGACGACGCCGGCCTGCTCGAACGCGCCGCGGGCACGTTCCGGGCCATCGCCGCCGTCGCGGCCGACCGGCGCGCGGAGGTCGTCGTCACGGGCCGGACGTCCGCGGCCACGATTCGCTGGCTGGAGCGGAAGACGGCGGCGCGGACGAGGGCGATCGTCGAGGAGCGGGGCCTGCGGGCGGCGACGTCATTGGCCTTCGGCGGAGAGGAGCGGAGCGCCTCGCAACACCGCCCGCCGGTCTCACTGCTCGGCAGGCAGCTCGACGCCGAAGGGCCCGGCGCGCTCGGCGCCATCCTCGCGGACCTCGGCGACGCTGCGGTCGTCGACACGCGGGTCCTCCTCGCCCACCGCCATGGGCCGGACGAGGCGTCCTGGCCGCGGCCGGAGGACCGCTACGCGTCTGACCTCCTCGACGCTACCGCGATCGCCGACCCGTGGCTCCGCGAGCTCACCGCGTCGGCCGCCGGTGCGCCGATCCCGATCGCGCTCGGCGGACACACGCTCGTCGGACCCGGGCTGCCGATCGTGCTCAGCCGGCTCATGGCGGAATCGGGCAGCTCGTGAGCCCGTTCGAGCCCGCGCTCCGTCGCGAGCCCCCACCAGACCTCGATGTCGGCGCCGAGCCCCAGCTCGTCGAGCGGCTGCGGGCAGAGATCGTGTCGAGCGGTCCCATCACGTTCGCCCGGTTCATGGAGCGGGCACTGTACGAGCCGGGACTCGGGTATTACCGCTCCGCAGAATCGCGACCGGGTCGAGCCGGCGACTTCCTCACGGCTCCCGAGACCCACCCGATCTTCGGCCGCGCGGTCGGCCGCCAGCTCGACGAGGTCTGGCGCATCGTCGACCGGCCGGATCCGTTCGTCGTCCGCGAGTACGGCGCGGGCTCCGGCGCTCTGGCGACATCGGTCCTCGCGGGCTTGGTCGCGGACGGCTCGGGACTCCGCGATGCACTCCGCTACGAGCCCGTCGAGGTCGAACACCGTAGGTTCGCGGAGATCGAGGAGCGCCTCGGGCCAGGCGCCCGCGACATCGTCCGCCAACCGAGCCATGACCCGATCGTCGGCTGCGTCCTGGCGAACGAGGTCCTCGATGCGCTCCCCGTGCACCGGGTCGTCCGCCGTGGCTCCGAGCTCCGCGAGATCCTCGTCGACTTTCGCAACGGCCGTTTCGTCGACGTCGAGGGCGACCCGTCGTCGTCCGCTCTCGCGGAACGCCTGGCCACCGAAGACGTCGAGCTCGCCGACGGCCAACGAGCCGAGATCTGCCTCGCGCTCGGCGGCTGGATCGACGAAGCCGCCCGCGGCCTCGGCACCGGGCTGCTGCTGCTCATCGACTACGGCCATGCGGCAGCGGAGCTGTACGGCCCGAAGCGCATGGCCGGGACGCTTCGAGCCTACGTCCGCCACCGCGTCCACGACGATGTGCTCGCCAACGTCGGCCGGCAGGATCTCACCGCCCACGTCGACCTGACCGCCGTCGAACGGGCGGCGGCGCGCGCCGGTCTCGAGCTGGTCGGATCGACGACCCAGGCTGAGTTCCTCGTCGGTCTCGGGGTCGGCGACATGCTCGAATCGGTACAGGCCGATCCGGCGACGACCCTCGAGTCGTACCTCGAGCTTCGCTCGGCGCTCGGCCGGTTGCTCGACCCGGCCGCGACCGGCGCCTTTCGCGTCATGGGATTCGGGCGGGGGCTCCCGCGTGGACTCGAGCTCCGCGGTTTCGCATACCGGCTGCGGCGCGACGGCCTCGCCGGACCATCCCGAACCGCCCCGGACTAGGGCGAACGCCCTATTGCCGCAGGTCGCCCGCGCAGGGCACGCTTTGTCCCTCGCCGGGCACGGCGAGCGACGGACGGGAAGCGGGTCGCGAACCTGCACGCGCGCTCGGCGCGATCCGCTTCCCGACCCCGCCCCGACACTTCTCCGGCGGCGCTGGGGAGCGGTCCGGAAAGCGGCGCGGGGTCACCGGTTTCGGGAGGCGGGCAGGTGCCCGCCTCGCCTCCCGCCGGGCCCACCCGCGGGGCTCTTCCTCGGGTCCCCCTGCTAGAATGCCGTTCGGGGAGTGCTCGCCCGGCGTCCCTGCGGTCACGCCGCACTCGGGTTTCTCGTCGACCAGCATTTCAGCGTGCGGTCGCGCACGCGGAGCGAGGATCGCTTGACCGGCCTCTTGTACGTGGTGGGGTTCGCCTTCGCCGGAGTGTCGTTCGTCTTCCTGACGATCGCCGCCGCGTGGCTCGTCTCCCATCGGACGAGGGGCGATCAGCACAAGGGCCTGCCGTACGAGTCCGGGATCGACACCTACGGCGACACCCACGGTCGATTCGGGCTGTCGTTCTACATCTACGCCCTGCTCTTCGTCGCGTTCGACATCGAGGTGATCTTCATCTACCTCTGGGCGATCGTGTTCCGCAGCCCAGCGCTCGATCCCGTCGGCCTGTTCGTCAGCATGCTCATCTTCGTGGGTGTTCTGCTGCTCGGGCTCGCCTATGCGTGGCGGAAGGGCGTGCTCGAGTGGCGCTGAAGCCGCAGACCAGGGGCCTCGGCACCGGTCCCGCCGACCAGACCCAGATGGCCTCCGACCAGACGGGCAACCAGCCCTCCGCGCTCGTCACCCGCGACGACGCGCTGGTGGAGGCCGTCGTCGTCCCGAACACGCTCTGGCAGTCGACCGACCCGGCGGCGTATGGCGGGGGCCGCCCGACCGACATCACCCACCTCCGCGACGCCGAGGCGGCCGGGATCGGACGGCGCGACGACGCCCGCTGGAGCGGCGCCCTCGAGATCATCCCGACGAAGGCGGACTACGTCCTCGACCTCATCCGGGCCAACAGCCTGTGGCCGCTCCTGTCCGGCCTCGCATGCTGCGCGATCGAGATGATGTCGGCGGCGACGTCGAAGAACGACATGGACCGCTGGGGCATGTTCCCGTTCCGGGCGAGCCCGCGCCAGGCCGACGTCCTCATCGTCGCGGGCACGCTCACGACGAAGATGGCCGGCCCGCTCCTCCGGCTGTGGGAGCAGATGCCGGAGCCGAAGTGGTGCGTGGCGATGGGCGACTGCACGTGCTCCGGCGGCCGTTACAAGCGGAGCTACTCGACGGTCGAGGGGATCGACCGGATCATGCCGGTCGACGTGTACGTGCCGGGCTGCCCGCCCCGGCCCGAGGGACTCATCTACGGGATGATGATGCTCCAGCAGCTCATCAAGGATCGCCGCGGGCACTGGCCGGAGCGACGGATCGGGCCGACGGTCCCGGAAGGCGTTTAGCCGATGGACCGGGTCTTCCGGCGCCGCCTGGAGGCGCGCTTCGGCGATCGGCTGACCGGGCCCGTCCGGCAGCGCCACGATCAGACCGAGATCCGGATCGCCGCAGCGGACGTGGCGGACACGCTGCGCACCCTCCACGACGACCCGGAGTTCCGCTTCGAGCTCCTCGCCGACCTCGCCGGAGTCGACACCGGCACGCACATGCAGGTCGTCTACCACCTCTGGAGCACGACGAGCCCGGACTGGCTCCGGGTCATTGCCGACGGCCTCTACCGGGACGACCCGCGGGTCCCCTCGGTCACGTTCCTGTGGAAAGGCGCCGAGTGGATGGAGCGCGAGGCATACGACATGTTCGGGATCATGTTCGAGGGCAACCGCGACCTGCGCCGGATCTACATGCCGCCCGACTACACGAGCTTCCCCCTCCGCAAGGACTTCTTCCTCCCTGACGACGCGGCACGCTCGCCGGGGGCCGGTGTCCGGCCGATGGAGCGGGCCCACGCGCCGCGCGACGCGGCCCCCGGCGCGGTGCGCCAGGTGCGCGCATGACGGCCACTCGCCTGCCGCCGCACGCATCCGAGGACGACCCACGGATCACGCTGGAGGAGGATGTCGGCGGGATCTACGAGCCCATCCCGCCGTACCCGCCCCGAACCGAGCGGGAGGCCGAGTTCTACACCCTCCGCGACGGCGAGATGTTCATCAACATGGGCCCCCAGCACCCCTCGACGCACGGCGTGCTGCGGGTCGTCCTCAAGCTCGACGGTGAGAAGGTCATCGACCTCGACCCGGTCCTCGGCTACCTCCACCGCGGGGTAGAGAAGCTCTGCGAGAACGCCGACTACCACCAGGTCATCAGCCAGGTCGACCCGCTCGAATACGTCAGCTCGCTGTTCTGCGAGTGGTCGCCGGTCATGGCGTTCGAGCAGCTCCTCGACGTCGAGGTGCCGCGCCGGGCGGAGTACATCCGGGTCCTGTCGGCCGAGCTCAACCGCATTGCCAGCCACAGCCTGTTCATGGGCTGGATGGCGCTCGACCTCGGCGGCCTCACACCGATCCTGTGGAGCTTCATCGAGCGCGACGAGATCGTCGAGATGCTCGCCAGCCTGACCGGCCAGCGGATGCTCTTCAACTACTTCCGGATCGGCGGGGTGAACGGCGACCTCAATCACGAGTTCATGAGCCGCCTGGGCGACTGGATGAGCCGGGCGACGAAGCAGATCGAGATGGACACCGGCCTGCTGAACGAGAACGAGATCTTCGTCCGCCGCATGCGCGGGCTCGGCAACCTCGACCGCGACACCGCCCTCCGGATGTGCGCCACCGGGCCGAACCTGCGTGCGACGGGCGTTCCGTTCGACGTCCGGCGGGCCCACCCGTACTCGGTCTACCCGGAGCTCGACTTCGACATCCCGACCCGGGCCGAGGGCGACTGTCTCGCCCGCTACCTCCTTCGGATCGACGAGGTCAAGCAGAGCCTCCGGATCATCGACCAGTGCCTCCACCAGATGCCGGACGGGCCGATCATGGCGAAGCTGCCGCGCCTCCTCCGACCCCGGCCGGGCCGGGCCTATGCGGCGATCGAGGGGCCGCGGGGGCAGTACGCGACGTACGCGATCAGCGACGGGACGGACCAGCCGTTCCGGATGCGGATCCACGATCCCTCGTTCATCCATCTCCAGCTCGTCGGGCTGATGACGCCGGGCCACCTCGTGGCGGACATGATGGCGATCATGGCCTCCCTGGACCCGATCATGGGCGGTGTTGATAAGTGATGGCACCCTCAATGGTGAGCTGCCAAGTCGCTTACCGAGGTCCGAGGCGGAGCCCTGCGACGCCATCGGCCCGAGGCATCGGCCGTCCGGGGCGGGCGTCGTGACCGCTCTTACGCGGACGTGGCAGCGACTGACGATCCCCGGCCGGGTGCTGCTCGGGCTGCTGGTCCTGGGCGCGCTGGTCACCGGGCTGCTCATCCTGTTGATCGTCTTCTCCGACCAGCTCCTCGAGATCGTCGGCGCCAACCTGCCGATCGTCCGGTTCGTCGTGGCCGCGACGGCGATCCTCCTGATGACGATCCCGACGGCCTTCGTGATCATCTATCTCGAGATGAAGGGCATCGCCCTGATGAACCTCCGGATCGGGCCGGATCGGGTGGGGCCGCACGGCTCGCTCCTGTCGGTCGTCCACGGCCTGAAAGTGCTGATGAAGGAGGACTTCACCCCGACCGGCGCCGACGCGACAGTCTTCACCTGGGCCCCGGTCGTCGTCTACCTCGCGAGCGTGATGAGCCTGCTCGTCATCCCGTTCGCCCCGGGCCTGTTCGGGCAGGACATGAACATCGCCCTCCTCTACTTCTTCGCGGTGAGCGGCCTCACCGTCGTCGGCCTGCTGATGGCCGGCTGGTCGAGCTTCAACAAGTACTCGCTCCTCGGCGGACTCCGCTCGGCCGCCCAGGTGATCAGCTACGAGATCCCGCTGACGCTGTCGGTCGTGGGGCTGCTCATCCTGGCCGGCACGATGAGCCTCAACCAGCTGGTCCTCAACCAGACCGGCTGGTTCACGAACTGGTATGTCTTCCAGCAGCCGCTCGGCGCGCTGATCTTCTTCATCGCCGCGACCGCCGAGGCCAACCGGACCCCGTTCGACCTGACCGAGGCGGATTCGGAGATCGTGGCCGGCTTCGCGACCGAGTACTCCGGGATGCGGTTCGGGTTCTTCTTCTTCGCCGAGTACGTCAACGTGTTCATCGTCTCGGCGCTGACGGTGACCCTCTTCTTCGGCGGCTGGAACTCACCGTTCCCGATGCCGGTCATCCAGCTTGCCCTCGACCCGGGGTCGCTCGGGATCGGGCTGCTCCTCCTCATCGCGATCGTGCCCGTGGCCGGGACGCTCCTCTTCGCGCTGCCGTTCTGGCTCCTGCGGACCTCGATGCCGACGTGGCAGGCGCTCGTCCTCGGCTTCGTCGTGTTCAACATCGTGGCGGTGGTAGCCGTTCTCGGCTGGGCGTTCATCAGCTTCGACTGGGTCGCCGGGCTCTTCTGGTTCCTGCTCAAGACGTACGCGTTCGTCTTCACCTTCGTGTGGATGCGCGGCACGCTGCCCCGGGTCCGGATCGACCAGCTGATGGGCTTTGCCTGGAAGTGGATGCTCCCGGCTTCGCTCCTCAACCTGTTCGTGACGGCCGCGGCGGTCATCGCCGTCGACGCGCTGCGGGGCGGCCGATGACCTTCATCCCCGGCCTGGGCATCGTCAAGGGCATGGCTTCGACCCTGCGCCGCTTCTTCGAGCCGAAGGCGACGATCAAGTACCCCGAGCAGACACCGGACCAGTCGCCGAGGTTCCGCGGCCGCCTCCAGCTCCTCTACGACGAGTGGGGCACCCTCAAGTGCGAGACGTGCTTCCAGTGCGCCCAGGCCTGCCCGATCGAATGCATCGACATGGGCGGGGTCGACACGAAGGGCCGCTACCACGTCCACTGGGGCCCGCCGGAGACGTACGGCGAGCGGCGCGAGGAGTCGGCGCTGCGGCGCTCCGGCCGAACGGTCCCGGACCGGGCGTACGAGCGGTTCGAATCGATCGACCTCGTCGCCGTCGACGAGATCCTCGACGAGAACGACCACGATCCGAAGCGGATGCTCCAGATCCTCGAGGGCATCCAGGACGCTTACGGCTACCTGCCGGTCGCGGCGATCAAGCGGATCAGCTTCAAGACCGGGGCATGGTACGCGTTCATCTACGGCACCGCGTCGTACTATCGTCACCTCCGCTTCGAGCGGCCGGCCGACGCAGTCCAGGTCGCGGCTGTCGACCAGCACCGGCCGAGCGAGGAGGCGTACGTCGCCCGTCTCGACGCCGCGCTGCGGGGCTCGCGCCGCCGGGCCCGGAAGGTCCACTGAGCGGATGACGACCCTGCTCCGCACGCCGACGGCGTGGCCGTCCGTCCTCCTGCGCCGCGACCGGGCCGGACGCGGGCGGGGTCGCGCGGGCGGGCTCCTCGCCGATCCCGCGGCCGCCCTGGATGCGGCTGTCGCCAGCGGGGCTTTCGAGGGGCTGAAGCGGGCCGTCCGCGAGCTCGGGCCGGACGGCACGATCGCCGCGGTCGCGTCGTCGCGGCTGCGAGGCCGGGGCGGTGCCGGCTTCCCGACGGGGGAGAAATGGCGAGCCGCGGCGGCTGTCGAGGCGCCTCGTCGCTACGTCGTCGCCAACGGCTACGGGGCCGATCCATCCGCCTTCACCGACCGGGTGCTCCTCGAATCGGATCCGTTCGCGGTCCTCGAGGGGCTCGCGATCGCGGCCTTCGCGATCGGGGCGACGGAGGCGTTCATCGCCGTCCGGGCGGAGGACGCGGAGATGGTCCGCCGACTCGAGGCCGCCGTCGGCGCGGCGGAGGAAGCGGCGTTCCTCGGGCCGGACCTGCTCGGCTCGGGGCGCGACGTCACGGTCATCGTCCGCCCCGTCCAGGGCGCGTACATGCTCGGCGAGGAGACTGTCCTGCTCAAGGCCCTCGAGGGCCGGCGCGGCCAGCCCGAGCAGCGTCCGCCGTTTCCCACCGAACGGGGCCTGTTCGGGATGCCCACGGTCGTCCAGAACGTCCAAACGCTCGCCGCCGTCCCGTGGATCGTCGTCAACGGCGCGGCCGCGTACGCGAAGATCGGGTCCAAGGCGAGCCCCGGAACGATCCTCGTCCAGGTTCGCGGCCCGGCCCGCGACGGCGTGGCCGAGGTGCCGCTCGGCGTCCCGCTCCGCGACGTCGTCGCGCTCGGCGGATCGCCGGGGAGCGGCCGGAAGCTCAAGGCAGTGCTGGTCGGCGGCCCATCGGGCGGTCTCCTGCCGCCGGAGCTGCTCGATACGCCGTACGAATTCGACGCGCTCCGGGCGGTCGGGGCTCACGTCGGATCCGGCTCGATCGTCGCGGCGGACGATCGGGCCTGCGTCGTCGATCTCGCCCGCCTCCTGACGACGTTCTGCGCGAACGAGGCCTGCGGCAAGTCCATCCCCTGCCGGATCGGCACGCGCCGTCTCGTCGAGATCGCCGATCGCGCGGTCGAGGGCCGGCCGATGCCGACCGACGTCCAGCTCCTCGAGGACACGTCCGCGGACATTGTCGCGAGCGGGCTGTGCGACCACGAGCGCCTCGCGACGCTCCCGCTGGCGAGTGGAATGCGATACTTCCGATCCGAGCTCGACGATCATCTCCTGCGCAGCTCGTGCCCCGCCGGCGTGTGCCGCCCCATCGCGGTGGCGGCCGGCGCGACGGCGGCCGGCGCGGCCAAGTGAGGCCACCTCTCCCCAGATGACTGACCTCATCGTCCGACCCGAGTCGCTCCCCAGCCCCGACAGCCGGCCCGATACGCCGGCGAAGCTCGATACGCTCACGCCGCTCGACGACACGGTCGCCGAGCGCCTGCTGACGACCCAGGCCCCCCAGCGTCCGGTGGCGACCCCGGCGATCCGGATCGAGATCGACGGGCGGATCGTCGAGGGCTTCGAGGGCCAGACGATCCTCGAGGTCTGCCGCGACAACGGGATCGAGGTCCCGACGCTCTGCTACGAGCCGAAGCTGCCGGGCTTCGGGGCCTGCCGGATGTGCGTGGTCGACGTCGAGGGCGAGGAGCACCCGCCGATCAGCTGCTCCCGCGCGGCGGAGGCCGGGATGAAGGTCTCGACCCAGACCGAGGAGGTCCGCCGGCTGCGGGCGACGAACCTCGAGCTGATCTTCAGCGACCACAACGCGTACTGCCTGCCGCCGTGCCAGAACAAGTGCCCCAGCCACATCGACATCCCGGGCTTCCTCAAGGCGAACGCCGAGGCGAACTGGCGCGAATCGACCCGCATCTTCAAGCGGACGATTCCCTTCCCGTCCGTGCTGGGGCGGGTCTGCCCGGCGCCGTGCGAGGAGCACTGCCGGCGCGACGAGGTCGACGAGGCGATCGCGATCCGGGACAGCCACCGCTACGCGGGCGACCAGGTCATCAAGGCGATGCTCGACGACGGGATCGATCCGCCGCTCCCGTTCGAGGTCCAGGCGAAGAGCGGCCGACGGGCGGCGGTCGTCGGCTCGGGGCCGGCCGGCATGGCCGCGGCCTACTACCTGCTCATCGCCGGTCACGACGTCACGGTCTTCGAGCGCGACCCGGCGCCCGGCGGGATGCTTCGCTACGGGATCCCCCAGTACCGCCTGCCGAAGGTCGAGGTCCTCGAGGCCGAGTACGAGTCGGTGAGCCGGCTCGGCGGGAAGGTCGTGTGCGACCAGGGCCTCGGCCGCGACTACTCGCTCGACGATCTCCAGGGCCAGGGCTTCGACGCGGTCCTCGTGGCGATCGGCTGCTACACGACGAACAAGCTCGGCATCCCGGGCGAGGACGCGGACGGCGTATTCGACGGCCTCGAGTACCTCCGCACGGCAACGCTGGGCCTGCCGGTCGAGGGCCACGCCGGCAGCCGGGTCGTGGTGATCGGCGGCGGCTTCACGTCGATGGACTGCACGCGGACCTCGATCCGCCAGGGCGCGAAGGAAGTGACGCTCGTCTACCGCCGGGACATGAAGGACATGCCGGCGGCGAACGAGGTCCATGAGGCGATCGAGGAGAGCGCCCGGGCGATCTTCCAGGCCGGCCCGACGCGAATCCTCACCGACAAGGCCGGCAAGGTGAACGGCGTCGAGTTCATCCGGATGAGGCCCGGCGCGCCCGACGCATCGGGCCGGCGGCGGCCCGAGCCCGCGCCCGGGACCGAGTTCACGATCCCGTGCGATCGGGTCCTGCTGGCGATCGGCCAGGGTCCCGAGCTCGACTGGATCGCCCAGCCCGGCAACCAGGGCCTCGAGGCGACGAAGCAGGGCCGGCTGAAGGCGGACGCCGTGACGTTCGAGACCGGGCGGCCGGGGGTGTTCGGGACCGGCGACGTCCGGATCGGCGCCGCGACCGTCGTCCAGGCGGTCGCCGAGGGCCGCCGTGCCGCCTATGCCGCGGACGCCTGGCTCAAGGGCCTCGATCTTGCCGCGATCCGGACCCGCCAGACGCTCGCCGAGCCCCAGCCGGAGTTCCTCTCGATCGTCCCGTTCACGAGCGAGGTGAAGGAGCCGCGCTACCGGATGACGGCGCTGCCGGCCGAGATCCGGAACAAGAGCTACATCGAGTACGAGATCCCGTACAGCCGCGCGGAGGCGATGGCCGAGTCGACCCGCTGTCTCCAGTGCACGTGCGAGGCGATCGGGTTCTGCGATCTCCGCCGCCTCGGGATCGAGTACGGCACGACCCTCCCGACCCTCGAACCCCAGCATCACAACGGGGCCGGCTTCCGGAGCGTCACCGAGAACCGCTTCACAGGTGCGAACCACGACTACATCCGGGACGATTCCCACTCGTTCATCCTCCGCGAGCCGTCGCGCTGCATCGATTGCGGCCGCTGCGCGACCGTCTGCGCCGAGGTCGTCGGGGCGGCCTGCTACGACTTCATGCGGATCGGCTTCGACACGCTCGTCACGACCCCGCTCGACATGAGCCTGAACGACACCCCCTGCGTGTCGTGCGGCCGGTGCGCCGAGACCTGTCCGACCGGCGCGCTCATGCCGAAGCCGCGGGTCCTCCAGAAGTACGACGTCGACGAGAGCCGCTGCATCCTGTGCGGCATCTGCGTAGACGCGTGCCCGTACGACGCCCTTCGGGACGGGGCGGACATGGAGCTCTCGCACGACAGCCGCGCGAACCCGATGATCGACCTGCTCGCCTCGTCCGCGGTCGACCGGGAGACCGAGGTCACGTACATCCGCAAGGAGCGCGACTGGGTCGCCCGGGCAATCGCCGAGGGTCGACCGATCGAGTCCGACCGGCTGCTCCCCGTCCTGCCTCCGAATATCGCCGCCCGGGTGGGTGGGGGTGCTGGGGCGAACGGCGACGCCCCGCGGCTGGGCGCGGGTGGTGGCGACGGCACGAACGGCAACGGCCACTCCCACGGTGCGGGCGGCCACGCCCGACACCGCTAGGGAGAGGCGATGCCGCGCAGCCTCCTCACGATCGGCGCGACGCTCGCCCTCGTCGGCCTTACCGTCGGCCTGCCGATCGGGCTCGTGCTCCTGGGAGTGCTCCGCTGGGGCGACGACGTCCTGTTCTTCGTGTTCGCCGAGGTGATGATCGGCGCGGGACTGCTCGTCGTCACGATGCGCGACATCATCCGCTGCGGCCTCGCGATGATCGTCTGCTTCGGGGCGCTGGCCGGGATCTACGTCGTCGCCGGCGCGCCGCTCGTGGCCGCGGCCCAGGTCCTCATCTACATCGGGGCGATCAGCGTGCTCATCCTCTTCGCGATCATGCTGACCCAGACGAAAGACGCCCCGACGAGGCTCGTCTTCCAGACCCAGTCGCTCGGCGCCGGCATCGCGGCGATCGTCCTGGCGGTCATCATCGCCCTGACGATCGGCTCGACGGATTGGCCTGCCGTCGGCTCCCGGATCCACACTGCAACCGACCATCTCGCCGAGGTCCTCTTCAGCGACTACGTCCTGCCGTTCGAGATCGTGAGCGTGCTCCTGCTCGCCGCCGTGATCGGCGGCGTGTTCCTCGCCAAGCGCGAGGAGGGCGGCCCGCCGTGAGCGATTCGCTCGACGCCTATCTCGTCCTGGCCGGGCTCCTGTTCTCGATCGGGACGTTCGGGTTCCTCGCCCGGCGCAACGCGATCAGCATGCTGATGTCCATCGAGCTGATGCTCAACGGCGTCAATCTCGCGATCGTCGCGTTCGGCTCGTTCGTCGACTCGCTGAGCGCCGACGGGTCGGTGATCGCGATCATGGTGATGGCAGTTGCCGCCGCCGAGGCGACCGTCGGGCTGGCGATCGTCATCGCGATCTACCGGAACCGCAAGACGCCGCTCGTCGACGAGTACGACGCGATGCGCCGGTGACCGGCCGATGGACCTGACCCCCGCCCTGACCATCCTCGCCACGACGAGCGAGGGCGGCGGCGAAGCGGCGACCGGGGGCCTCGTCGGACTCCTCGTCCCGCTCGTCCTCATCCTGCCGCTGCTCGGCTTTGTCGTCACCGCGGCGATCGGCCGGCGCCTCGACCGCGAGGCTCACTGGATCCCGGTCGGCGTGGTCGTCCTCTCGTGGGCGCTGGCGATGATCGTCTGCTACGCGGCGTTGTCCGGCGGACTCGGCGACGCCGGCCATCACGTCGAGCTGTTCGAATGGATCCCGGCCGGCGACTTCCAGGTCACGGCCGGCCTCTTCGTCGACAACCTCACCGCCTGCCTGCTCATCGTGGTCACGACGATCGGCATGCTCGTCCATGTCTACAGCATCGGCTACATGGCCCACGACCCGGGCTACTGGCGGTTCTTCGCGTACCTCAACCTGTTCATGTTCTCGATGCTCCTCCTGGTCCTCGCGGACAACTGGCTCGTCCTCTTCGTGGCCTGGGAGCTCGTCGGACTGTCGAGCTACCTGCTCATCGGCTTCTGGTACCGCCGGCGGTCCGCCGCCCTGGCGAGCAAGAAGGCGTTCATCGTCAACCGGGTCGGAGACATCGGGTTCGCCCTCGGGATCATCGCGATCTGGGTGAACACCCACACGCTCGACGTCCGGGCGTCGATGGCCAGCCTGACCGGCGAGGGCGGCTCGCCCGTCATCCCGATCTGGGTGGTGGCGCTGCTGGTCTTCGCCGGCGCGGTCGGGAAGAGCGCCCAGTTCCCGCTCCACGTCTGGCTGCCCGACGCCATGGAGGGGCCGACGCCCGTCTCCGCCCTCATCCACGCCGCGACGATGGTCAACGCGGGCGTCTACCTCGTGGCCCGGGCAAACCCGATCTTCGCCGCGGCGCCGGGGGTCCTCGTGTTCGTCGCCGCGATCGGGATCTTCACCGCGATCCTCGCCGCCTCGATCGCGATGACCCAGACGGACATCAAGCGGGTCCTCGCCTACTCGACGCTCAGCCAGCTCGGCTACATGTTCGCCGCGCTCGGCGTGGGCGCCTTCACGGCGGCGATCTTCCACCTCATGACCCACGGCTTCTTCAAGGGGCTTCTCTTCCTCGGCTCGGGGTCGGTGATTCACGCGGTCCACGACGAGCAGGACATGCGCCGGATGGGCGGGCTGGCGAAGAAGATCCCGCACACCTACCGGACGATGCTCATCGGCTCGCTGGCGATCGCGGGGATCCCGCCCCTCGCCGGCTTCTTCAGCAAGGACGAGATCCTCGCCGAGTCCTGGAAGTTCGGGTTCGAGTGGGTCTGGGCGATCGGCGTCTTCGTCGCGATCCTGACGGCGTTCTACATGTTTCGGCTCATCGGCCTGACGTTCTGGGGCGAGAGCCGGGTGGACCCGCACGTCGAGCCCCGGGTCCACGAGTCGCCGCCGGTGATGACCGGGCCGCTCTGGGCGCTCGCGATCCCGACGATCGTGCTTGGCGCGGCCCTCGGCCTGCCGTTCGGCGACGGGCCGCTCCATCACTGGCTCGAGGACGTGTTCCACGGCGCCTCGGTCGCCCTCGGCCAGGCGCACGCCGAGTTCGCCCTGCTCGGGATCGACGGCGTTCTGATCCTCGTCAGCGTCGCCGCCGCGGCGCTCGGAATCGCCGTCGCCTGGTTGCTGTTCGGGGTCGAGATGCTGGCGCTGCGCAGGCGCCCGCGGCCCGAGATGGTCCGCTCGCTCGCGGCTCGTCTGCCATTCCTCTACCGGGCATCGCTGAACAAGTGGTGGTTCGACGACCTGTACGACCTGCTGTTCGTCCGGATCGGCGGCCGGATCGCCGCCGCCCTGTGGTGGTTCGACCGGGAGGTCGTCGACGGGACCGTCAACGCGGTGGGCGCGCTCACCCGCGGCAGCGGCAGCCTCATCTCGCGGGTCCAGACCGGCCGGGTCCAGAACTACGCCCTCGGGATCGCCCTCGGGCTGATCGTCATGGCGGCCTCGTACCTGATCATTGCGGGGAGGCCGGCATGACCGGGGTCATCGGCGTCCGGATCCCGATCCTGACGATCGTCACGTTCCTTCCGCTCGTGGGCGCCATCGTCATCGCAATCATGCCCCGCACCACCGCCCGGATCATCGCGCTCGGCACGGCGCTCACGACGTGGGTCTTCTCGCTCGTCCTCCTGATCGCATTCCGGGCCCCCGACCAGACATCCGACTTCCTGTTCCGCGAGATCGCCGACTGGATCCCGCTCTTCGGGATCCAGTACAAGCTCGGCGTCGACGGCTTGTCGATCGTCCTCGTGGTGCTCACGACGACGCTCATGTGGATCAGCATCCTCGCTTCGTTCAAGCCGATCCAGGAGCGGATCAAGGAGTACATGATCTCGTTCCTCATCCTCGAGGTCGGGATGATCGGGGTGTTCGTGGCCCTCGACACGTTCCTCTTCTACATCTTCTTCGAGGTCGTGCTCGTCCCGATGTACCTCATCATCGGGATCTGGGGCGGGGCGAACCGGATCTACGCCACGATCAAATTCGTCCTCTACACCCTCGTCGGGTCGCTCCTCATGCTGGTCGCGATCCTCGCAACCGCATTCGCCTACCAGGCCGGGCACGGCGGCCAGTGGGCGGGAGCGTTCGACTTCGAGATGCTACGCGGCGCCGGCTTCGATCCGGCCCTCCAGGTGTTCGCCTTCCTCGCGTTCTTCCTGGCGTTCGCGATCAAGGTCCCGATGTTCCCGTTCCACACCTGGCTGCCCGACGCCCACGTCGAGGCCCCGACGGCCGGTTCCGTGATCCTGGCCGGCATCCTCCTGAAGCTCGGCGGCTATGGCTTCATCCGGTTCGCGCTGCCGCTCTACCCGGACGCCTCCCACACGTTCGCCCCGGCGATCATCGTCCTGAGCCTGATCGCGATCATCTACGGCGCGATCGTCGCGCTCGTCCAGCCGGACCTGAAGAAGCTCGTCGCGTACAGCTCGGTCAGCCACATGGGCTTCGTGACCCTCGGCATCTTCATCTTCCAGGAGCAGGGGATGCAGGGGGCGATCCTCCAGATGGTCAACCACGGGCTGATCACGGGCGCGCTGTTCCTCCTCGTCGGGGTCATCTACGAGCGGACCCACGACCGGGCGATCGCGAAGATGGGCGGCCTGGCGGGAATCACCCCCGTCTACGCGGCTGTGTTCGGGTTCTTCGTCTTCGCCTCGGCCGGCCTGCCCGGGCTGTCCGGCTTCGTCGGCGAGTTCCTCGTCCTCGTCGGCTCGTTCGAGTTCGGCCCGGTCGTCGCGGCCATCGCGGCCCTCGTGATGATCCTGGGCGCGGCCTACCTGCTGTGGATGTTCCAGCGGGTCGTCACCGGCGAGCCGTCCGACTTCATCCGCGGCCTCGGCCACCACCTGTCCGACATGACGCCGGTCGAGATCGTCACCCTCGCGCCGCTGGCTACGCTCGTCGTCGTGTTCGGGATCCTGCCGGGCCTGCTGCTCGAGGTCGTCCAGCCGTCGGTCGATTCGGTCCTCAAGGCGGTCGCGGCCGGGGCGCCGGTCGCCCTCGGGCCGATCGTTCCGGCGGCGGCGCTCGGCCTCATCGGCCTCGTGCTCCTGGCCCGGCTCGTCGTGGTCGCGACCCGCCGGGAACCGTTCCGCGAGGTCGTCGTGAGCCCGGGGGACGCCGGATGAGCGAGGACGTCCGGCTCGTCGCCCCACTCATCGCCGCGGTTCTCGCCGCGGCTGCCGTCCTCGTCGTCGACATCATTCGGCCGGCCTGGCGAAACGGGGTCCTCGTAACCTCGCTCGGGGGCCTGGCGATCGTGGCGATCCTCGTGCTCGCCGTCGCCGGCCAACCGGGGACGGCGTTCGCCGGCTCGTACACGGTCGACCCGCTGACGACCTTCCTCGACGTCCTGTTCGTCGCGATCGTCGCGCTGACGATCGCCTTCGCGCCCGACTACCTCGAGCCGCGCGACCTCCCTCTCGCCGAGTTCGCGTCCGTCCTCATCTTCGCGATGGCCGGCGCGATGATCCTGGCGGCCTCGACGGACCTCCTGCTGCTCTTCCTCGGCCTCGAGCTCATGGTCCTGCCCGGATACATGCTGGCGGGCTTCCACAAGACCGACGGCTACTCGACCGAGGGAGCGATCAAGTACTTCCTCCTCGGGTCGTTCAGCTCGGCGATCTTCCTGTTCGGGCTCGCGTTCGTCTGGGGGCTCACCGGCTCGACCCGGGTCGCCGACGTGGCCGGCGCGCTGCGAGCGGTCGTCGAAGGCGGGGCGGCGCTCTCGCCCGGACTCGCCATGGGCCTCGCGTTCATGACGACCGGCGTCGCGTTCAAGATCGCGGCCGTGCCGTTTCACTACTGGACGCCGGACGCGTACCAGGGCTCCCCGACCCCGATCACCGGCTACCTGTCGGTCGGCCCGAAGGTCGGCGCGTTCGCGCTCATCCTCCGCCTGTTCGTCGAGGCGCTCGGCGACCTCCAGGCGTACTGGCTGCCGGTGATCGTCGTCCTCGCCGCGCTGACGATGACCCTCGGAAACCTCGTCGCGCTGACCCAGAACAACGTCAAGCGGATGCTCGCCTACAGCTCGATCGCCCACACCGGGTACATGCTCGTGGGCCTTGCCGCGTACGCGGCCGGTCGGCTGAACGGGCTGGAGGGCCTGCTCTACTACGGCGCGGCATACACGTTCATGAACCTCGGCGCGTTCGCGGTGGTCGCGGCGCTCCAGCGCCGGACCGGGGTGACGTCCGGGCTCGACACGTTTGCCGGTCTCGGCCGGCGCGAGCCGTGGCTCGGCGTCCTCATGACGCTGTTTCTCCTGTCGCTGACGGGCATTCCGCCGACGGCCGGGTTCTTCGCCAAGGCGTACGTGATCCTTGCCGCCGTTCAGGCGGGTGGGCCGGTCGCGATCCTCGCGGTGATCGCGGTGCTCAACGCGGCGGCGGCTGCGTTCTACTACCTCCGGGTCGTCGTATATATGTACATGCGCGAGCCTCAATCGGAGGCGCCGCCGCTCGCCCACAGCAGGCTCCTGTGGGGCGGGCTGGCAACCGCGACCGCCCTGACGATCCTCCTCGGCGTGTTCCCCGGACCGTTCCTCGACATCGTCAACCAAGCGGCTCGCTCGCTGACCGGCTAGTGCCTGACGACCGTGCCGCCCTCTTGCGGGACCTCCTCGGTCTCGACGGGCGCCTCGTCGTCGTCTCGAACCGCGGCCCGATCACGTTCGAGCACGAGCCCGACGAACCGGGCGGCCTTTCGGCGGCTCGCGGCCCGGGTGGCCTCGTCACCGCGCTGGCCGAGCTCGGACGGCACGCACCGCTGACCTGGGTCGCGGCCGCGTTGACCGACGCCGACCGCGAAGTCGCGCCCCATCTCGACCCCGCATCGACCTCCGCCGAGGGCGGGCGAGCCCGGGAGCTGGTCTCCGCCATCCTGCCCGGCCAGGACGTGCGGCTCGTGTACGCCCCGGTTCCGGAGGACGTCTACGAGCGCCAGTACGGGGTCGTGGCCAACCCGTTCCTGTGGTTCCTTCAGCACGAGATGTATGCGACGGCGTACGCCCCGAACGTCGACGAGGCGTTGCTCGACGCGTGGAGGACGGGCTACCGCCCGTTCAACCTCCGGCTGGCCGATGCGGCGGTCGCGGCCGTGGACGGCGCCCGGCGGCCGGTGATTCTCGTCCAGGACTACCACCTCTACCTGGCGCCCGAGCGGATCCGCGAGCGCCTCCCCGAGGCCACGATCCTCCACTTCACCCACATCCCGTGGCCGGCCGACAGCCAGTGGCAGCTCATCCCCCAGGCGATGCGCCGGCCGATCTGCGAGGGGCTCCTCGCCTCGGACATCGTCGGTTTCCAGACCGATCGATACGCCTCGCACTTCCTCGATTCGGTGGCCAGCTTCGTCCGAGACGCGAGGGTCGATCGCGACAGCCGCAACGTCGCGTGGCGAGGCCGCCGCATCCGGGTCCGGACGTATCCGATCTCGGTCGACCCCGACGGGCTCCGGGCGTTCGCCGACTCCGACGCCGTTGGACAGCCGCGGGCCCGCCTCGCCGAGCGGGTCCAGCGGGCCGGCAGTCCGCGGCTCATCGTCCGGGCCGATCGGATCGAACCGTCGAAGAACGCCCTCCGCGGCTTCCTCGCGTTCGAGGCGCTCCTCGAGCGTCGCCCCGAGCTGCGCAGGTCCGTTCGCTTCGTCGCGGTGCAGGCGCCCACGCGGGCCGCGATCGCGGAATACGTGGAGTACGCCACCGCCGTGCGCGAGGTCGTCGCCCGGATCAACCGGTCCGCCGAACCGGACGACCAGCCCATCTGGATCTACGACGGCTCCGATTACGGGATGGCGATCGCCGCGCTCCGCCTGGCCGACGTCGTCGTCGTCAACCCGATCGTCGACGGGATGAACCTCGTCGCCAAGGAGGCCGTCCTCGTCGGCGAGCGCGATCCGGTCCTCGTGCTCTCGGAGACCGCCGGCGCGGCGGAGCAGCTGGCCGCCCACTCGGTCAGCATTGCGCCGGCCGACGTCGCGGGCACGGCCGCAGCCATCGAACGGGCGCTCGACATGGGCGTCGAGGAGCGTCGGGTCCGCCTCCGGCGGATGCGGGCGTCCGTCCGCCAGGAGGACCTCGACTGGTGGCTCGGCCGGCAGCTCCGCGATCTCGCCGCTGTTCGCCAGGGTCAGGTGCCACCCTCGCGCCGGCTGCGAGACAGCGTCCGGCGGGTCGAGGAGGCTTCGGTCTAGGCCCCTTGGGCCCCCGCCTCCCGCTCGAGGGCGGCGGCGACCGCCGATAGCAGCCGCGCGGCGTCACGAGGCCCGGCCAGCTCGATGTCCGCCGAAGCCACGACCTCCGGCGGCGTCTCGGCCGCCGCGTGGACCGCCACGGCGAGGCCGTCGATCTCGCGCCGGGCGCGCGCCCGGCGGATCGTTTCGAACGCCTCCGCGTCGCTCCGGTCGTCGCCGAGGACGAGCACCCCGCCGGGCCGCAGGCTGTCGATCAACCTCTCCACCGCCGCGCCCTTGCCACCGGCCCCGGCCGGACGAAGCTCGACGATCCGGCGGCCCTCGAGGCTGGCGAGGCCGGTTCCCCCGAGCGCCCGCTCGGCCGACTCGATGGCCTCGAGGATCGCGAGACGGGCAGCGTCCGGGTCGGCGGCCTGGCGGAAGTGGAACGCGACCGACGGACCCTTGCGCTCGACGAACAGCCAGTCCGGGTGGCCGAGGTTCGCCGCCACGGCGTCGCCGAGCGCGGTGGCCGGCTCGACCCAGCCGGCGAGGGCCGGCTCGATCGCGACCGGGAGGCGGTCGGCACGGGCGGACCGGGCGAGATCGCCGCCCTCGAGGCCATGGTTGCCGAGATAGCGCACCCCGCCGACCCGGACCCGGCCGGCGACGTCCAGCGCGGTCCTTCCCGACAGGACGACGACCGACAGCCGGTCCGGGCTCTGACCGGCGAGCCGGGCGAGCCGCCGGAGTGCCCGGCGCGCGATCGGCTCGATGCGGGCGCCCATCGGGTCCGGGGAGATCGCCGCGAGCGTGCCGTCGAAATCGGAGACGACGAGGAGACGCCCGCGGACCGCGGCCAGCGCGAGCACCCGGTCCCGCGCCTCCCGCCAGGCTCGCTCCTCTCCGGCTCGCTCGCCGGCATTTCGGCCCCTTCGAGGTTGCGTCAGGCGCACGTACCGGCGGTTGGACGGCGCGTTTCGGTCGTTCCCGTGCGTCAGGGGCACGTTTTGCACGTCATGTGCGGGTCAGGCACCAAGGCAACCGATTTCGCGTCCCCGGGTGTCGGTACGTGCACCACACGCACACCGCGCCCTGTGGGGCTCACCCTCCCGCTCCGCCGGCCGCCTCTGTCTTCGCCCGCGTCCCGCGTCACGGCGTGACGTCGACGCCGGGCATGATCGTGCGGAGGCCGGCCGCCATGATGTCCGGCCCGATCCCGCCGAGCGCGCCGTCGCGAATGATCCCCTCGGCGTCGACCCAGAAGTGCACCGGCAGGACGATCGCGTCCCAGGCTCGGGCTGCCTCCCCCTCGGCGTCGAGGCCGATCGGGAATGTTGCGTTGAGCTCCTGGGCGAACGCGGCGATCGTGCCTTCCTCCTCGCGGACGTCGATCGCGATCACGATCAGGCCCTGCTCGGCGTACCGGGCGTAGAAGCCGTTCATCAGCGGGAACTCGTCGCGGCACGGCGGGCAGTACGTGCCCATGAAGTTCACCCAGACCGGCTTCCCCCGCACCATCGTCAGGTCGATCGTCCCACCGCCGACCTGCGGGACAACGAGCGACGGGGCCGGCTCGCCGATGTGGAAAGGACGATCGCCGGGCGATGGGACCGGGGTCGAGATGGGCGGAGCGGAGGTAGACACGACTCCCGTCGGCGACCCGGACGCGGCCGTCCGGTCGGGTGTCGGAGCGGCCGGGATGACCCCCGGATCCGGTCCGAAGGCGACGATCATCACAAGCAGGAGCAGGGCCGCCAGGGCGCCGGAGGCGAGCCCCGCGACGATCGGCACGCGCGACTCCATGGCCGCGAGGGTACCAGCCCGAACCCGCCAAATGCGCCGGAGGCACCCGGACAGGCGCGCTGGTACCCTCCCGTCCGATGAACCGGAACTTCGACGCGCTCTGGACGCGAGTGCTCCCCGCCGCCCTCACCGCGCTCGGCGTCGCGTTCGTGACGGTCGGGCTGATCACGCTCACCGAGCCGGTCGAGGCGGGCCCGGGCGGGAGCCCGGCCCCGACGATCTTCGTCCTGTCCAGCCCCAGCCCCTCGGCCCGCCCGACCCTGAGCGCGCCGCCCTCGGTTGATCCGAGTCCCACCGTTCCGCCCGACCGCGTGGCCACCCGGGTCCGGGTCGCGGCTCTCGGGATCGACCTCCCGGTCATCGAACAGCCGGATCCTGCCGTGGTCCCCTGCGACGTGGCGATGTACCTCGGCGATATGCGCCAGCCGGGCGCGGATCGCGCGACCTACCTCTACGCCCACGCCCAGCGCGGCATGTTCCTGCCGATCCTCGAGGCCTCCCGGGTGAACAACGGCGCCGCGATGCTCGGGGACATCGTCGAGGTCTACACGAGCGACGACATGCTCTTCCTGTACGAGGTGGACCAGGTCCGCCGCCACGTCTCCTTCGACACCGGGCTCGACGACGCGATCGCCGCGCAGTCGGACCAGATCTGGCTGCAGACGTCGGAGGGCATCGGGACGACGTTCCCGAAGCTCCAGCTCGTCGGCAAGCCGCTGTCGAGCGGTCCGGCCGATCCGGCCAAGGCCCACCCGAGCCCGAAGCCCCGGCGCTGCGGCTGAGCCGGCCGGCAGGCCGAGCTCACTCGACGACGATCGTCATCTCGGCGCCCCGCCGGCAACGAGCGTCCGGCACATGATCACACCCAATCGATCCGCCGGAGGACGAGGGCGACGACCGCCGCGGCCGCCACGGTCGCGGTGGTGACGATCCAGAACCCGCCTGCCTCCTGCCCCGCCAACGCCGAGCCCGCCTCGCTCATCCCGAAGATCCCGGCGACGGCCCCGATGCCGGCGACGATGACCGTCACCCCGGTCAGCCGCTTCATGATCAGCGAAAGGTTGTTGTTCACGGTCGAGAGATAGACGTCGAGGGTGGCCGACGCCAGCTCGCGGTAGTTGTCGAGCTCATCGGTAAGGCGGATGACGTGGTCGTAGATGTCGCGGAAGTAGATGATCTCCTCGTGGTCGATGAGGGCAAGGTCCCGGTTCGTGAGCTGGCTGAAGATCTCCCGAACCGGCGCCGCCGCCCGGCGGACCGCGAGCAACTCGCGCTTCAGGCGGAACAACCGTTCGAGGACTTCTGGCGACGCCCGCTCGATGACGTCGTCCTGGACCGCATCGATCGCATCGCCGAGTCGGTCGGCGAACGGGAAGTAGCCGTCGACGATCGAGTCGGCGAGCGCCCAGAGGAGGTGATCCGGGCCCTTTCGGAGGATGGGTGCAAGCCCGGCGCGAAGGTGGGAGGTCTGGCGGGGATCCCAGTCGGCTTCGTGGACCGTGAACAGGAACCCGAGCCCCAGCACGACGTCGATCTCGCTCGCCACGACGTCCTCGTCGAACTCGAGGGCGAAAAGGACGATGTGGACGAGGCCGTCCGTCGTCTCGATCTTGCTCCGCTGGTTGCCCTCGGCGATGTCCTCGACGATCAGCGGATGGAGCTCCAGCATGGCGCCGACCTCTGCCACCTGGGCCGGGCTGGGTCCGGTGTAGTCGACCCATAGCGCAACGTTCGGCCGCTCGCGCAGCGCGCGGAGCTGAGCGAGGGCCTCAGGACCCGACCACTCCCGGAGCTGGTCGCCCTCGAGCGCCGCGACCCGGAGCGTCCCGTCCGAACCAGTCGCGAGGTGGCGCCCCCGAAGCTCCGGCACGTGCGACCCGCGGGACGCGGCCGCGACCGCGCCGCGCGATTCGTCAGAGCGCGAGGGTTGGCTCGACGTCGTCCGGGCCATCCGGCTCACCCCGTTTGGGGGCCGGGCCGGCGTCCCTCGCCTGGCTGGCGGCCGGGGCCAGCATACCCGCCCGCCTGCCCATCGCCAGCGCCGGCAGCACCGCGACGGCCGTCAGGACGGCGGCGGCGAGGAAGATCGGGACCATGATGCGGGCGGCTTCCCCGGCCGCCCACGCCTCGAGGGCCTGGACGACGAGGCCGTCCTCCAGCGGTCGGTTGCGGAGCGCCTCGGGGATGAACAGCTTGTAGGACTCTGAGGTCGCGTAGACGGCGTTGAACAGCCGCTCGATCGTCGTCGAGCCGTACGCGGTGAGAACCGCCAGGCCGGCGGACATCCCGATCATCCGGGCGACCGTCACCGTCGCGGAGGCCATGCCGAAGGCCCGCCGGCCGACGGCCTCGACCGCCGCCGTCGAGCGCGGGGTGACCGTCAGCCCGAACCCGAGCCCGAACAGGCCGAGGACGAGCGCGAGCTCGCCGACCGACGTGTCCGGTCCCCAGCGGGTCATGACCGTCAGGGCGATCGCGCTCGCGGCGAGGCCGACGAGCGTCACGAGCCGGAGCGACAGGACGCGGACGGCAAAGCCTGACACGAGCGCTCCCACCGCGGTCGCGCTCGCCAGCGCCCCGAGGGCGACACGCTGGACATCGGGGCCGCCGTAGAGCACGCGGTCGACGAACACGGCCCCTCCGATGATCGCGGTCGCGAACGAGTAGCCGGTCAGGAGCGAGACGAGCGTCGCGGAGGAGAACTCGATGTTCCTGAACAGGTGCGGGTCGAGGTACGGATCCTTGCGCCGCAGGCCAAGGACGATCGTGACGATTGTCGCCACGACCGCGGTCGCGAACAGGGCCGCGCTGATCAGCCGGGGGTCGGCGCCCAGCTCGTCGGAGGCCCGGCTCCCGAGCAGGGTCACGGCCACCAGGCCGGCCGCGAGCGCAATGGTGAAGACGATGCCGCCGACGACGTCGACACGGCCCTTCCGGTGCGGCGTGTCCCAGCCGTGGAACGCCGCCCAGCCGAGGGCGAGGGTCGCGAGGCCGATCGGGACGTTCAGGTAGAACACCCACCGCCACGCAGGCCCGAGCAGGTCGAGCAGCGGTCCCTCGCGGACGCCGGCGTTGGCGAGTGCCGGCTCGACGTGGACCGTGTCGAGGATCGCCGCGCCGACGAACGGGCCGGCGGCCATGCCGAGGAACGTGAGCGCACCGACGACGCCGAGCGCCCGCGGTCGGTCGTGGCCTCCGAACAGGTGCGACGCGGCCGCGGTTCCCACCGGGACGAGCACCCCGCCGCCGATTGCCTGGATCAGGCGCGCCGCGATGAGCTCGTCGAGGCTCTGCGCCCGGCCGGCCAGCGCCGAGCCGACGATGAACAGGGTGAGGGCACCGAGAAAGAGCCGCCGGGCACCCCACAGGTCCGACAGGCGCCCGGCGAGCGGCATCATCACGACGTAGGCCAGGAGGTAGCCGTTGACGATCCAGGAGGCCTTCCGCAGGTCCGCAAAGGCGAACACCGGATCGCGGGCGAAGTCGAGGATGATCGCCGGCAGGGCGACCGCCGTGATCATCAGCTCGAGCCCGGTGAGGAAGACGCCGACCCCGAAGACAGCGAGCAGCACGAGCGCGGCGGGTCGGGTCACCGGGCGAGTGTACCGGCGGACTAAGGCCGGGCGCCCCCGTTCGGCCCTGGTCATACGCGGGCCGGCCGCTACTCGTGATGGCGAATCGAACACGAGTCCCTCTGACCGCCCGACCGAATCGGCAGCAACGGCGGTCGATCCCGCACGACCGTGGCCGTCTGGCCACTGCTGGTAGCAAACTGGACGCTGCAGCTCTACCAGCGGGTGGCCTCAACCCGCGCGGTCGAGGGGCCTTGACATGGCCTCCTCCGGCGAATAGCATCAACCACCATTGATATAAACCGCCGTTGATACGACGGCAGTGCCGGATCGGAGATCCCCCTGAGCCCTTCCCGCGCCCGGATCCGCTCGACCATTGCCCGGATCGTCGACCAGCCCGACGACCTCCGCGAGCTCCGGGTCTTCCACAAGGCCCTGGCCGACGTGAACCGCCTCCGGATCGTCCAGCGGCTCGCCGGCGGCACCGCCTCGGTAACCGACCTGATCGAGGAGATCGGCCTGTCGCAGCCCCTCGTCAGCTGGCACATCGGCCGGCTGCGGGCGGCCGGCCTCGTGACGACAAGGCGGACCGGCCGGGAGACGACCTGCAGCCTCCGCCCGGAGGCGTTCGAGGCGTTCGTCGCCCGCGAGCGGACCGTCCTCGGGCTCGCTGCCGCCGATCCCACGAGGGCGGCCTCGTGAGCCAGTCGCTCGTATCGGCGGAGCTCCGACAACGCGTCCGCGGCCTGGCCACGCCGGTGGCGCTCGCCTTCGGCCGGATCGGGCTCACCCCCAACGCCCTCACCGTCATCGGCTTTCTCGGCACCGGGGCAGCGGCGATCGCGGCGGCCTCGCAGAGCTGGCTCCTCGCCGGGATCTTCGTGATCGCGTTCGGCATCTTCGATCTCTTCGACGGCGCCCTGGCGCGGGCCACAGGCAAGACCTCGAAGTTCGGCGCATTCCTCGATTCGACGCTCGATCGCACCGGCGAGAACCTCGTCCTCGCCGGAGTGGCGTTCGGGTGCGCGGTCGCAGGCTTCTCCTTGGGGACGCTGTTGGCGGCGCTTGCCATGGCCTTCGCCTCGGTCGTGACCTATACGCGGGCCAAGGCGGAGAGCCTCGGCGTCCATGGCGAAGTCGGAGTCGCGCCGCGGTCGGAGCGCCTCGTCATTCTGGCGGTCGGCCTGGTCGCCGCGGGACTGCTCGGCGGAGTGACGCCGTTCGTCATCCTCAACACGTGCGGCGTCGACTGCCCGGCGAGCACAGCTTCTCAGTCGGCCGGCGGTGGAGCGCTCGCGATCGCCCTCGGCCTGATCGCCGCGCTTTCCGCGGTCACCGTCCTTCAACGAATCGTCCACGTCAGACGACAGCTCGACACCAATCAGCAGGAGAACCAGTGAGCAGCAACGGGAAGAACGGCAAGAACGGCAAGGCGCCGGACAACACGTGGGCCGGCAGCGGCCGCCGCAAGGACGGCAAGGTCCGGGTGGCGATCGTCGGCGTCGGGAACTGCGCCAGCAGCCTCGTCCAGGGCCGCTACTACTACGAGAACGCGAAGGAGTCCGACTTCGTCCCCGGCCTGATGCATGTCAACCTCGGCGGCTACCACGTCCGGGACATCGAGTTCGTGGCGGCGTTCGACATCGACAGGAACAAGGTCGGCAAGGACCTGTCCGAGGCGATCTACACGAAGCCAAACAACACGTTCGTCTTCCAGCAGGTCCCGAACCTCGGCGTGCCGGTCGAGCGGGGGATGACCCACGACGGCCTCGGCAAGTACCTCAGCCAGGTCATCGAGAAGGCGCCAGGGCCGACGGCCGACATCGTCGGCATCCTCCGCGAGCGCGAGGTCGACGTCATGGTGTCGTACCTCCCGGTCGGCTCCGAGGAGGCGACGAAGTGGTACGTCGAGCAGGCGCTCCGGGCCGGCGTCGGCTTCATCAACGCGATCCCGGTGTTCATCGGCCGCGAGCCCTACTGGCAGCGCCGGTTCGCCGAGGTGGGCCTCCCGATCATCGGCGACGACATCAAGAGCCAGGTGGGGGCGACGATCACCCACCGCGTCCTGACCCGCCTGTTCATGGACCGCGGGGTTCGGCTCGACCGGACCTACCAGCTGAACTTCGGCGGCAACACGGACTTCCTCAACATGCTCGAACGCGAGCGGCTCGAGTCGAAGAAGATCAGCAAGACCAATGCGGTGACCTCGATGCTCGACTACGAGCTCGAGGACGGTGACGTCCACGTTGGCCCGAGCGACCACGTCCCGTGGCTCGAGGACCGCAAGTGGTGCTATATCCGGATGGAGGGCACGACGTTCGGCGACGTGCCGCTCAACGCCGAGCTGAAGCTCGAGGTATGGGACAGCCCGAACAGCGCGGGTGTCATCACCGATGCGATCCGCTGCCTGAAGCTGGGCCTCGATCGCGGGCTCAAGGGCACGCTCATCGCCCCGTCGAGCTACTTCATGAAGAGCCCGCCGCAGCAGATCCCCGACGACATCGCCTACAACCGGGTCGAGGCCTTCATCCGGGGCGATGACGATGAGACGCTTGTCGGGACCGAGGCTCCCCCGAAGCGGACGCTCCGCAAGCTCGCGGGCCGACGTCAGGAATCGGCAGCCTCAGCGAAGTGAAGGCACCCGCCCTCCGAGGTCCAAGGCGGAGCCCCGCGACGCCATTGACCCGAGGATTGAAGTGACCGTTCGCGCGGCACCTCACCGGCGCCTCGAGCAGGGACCGCGGATCCTCGAGAAATCGGGCGTCGGGCTCTACCGGGCGGCCACCTGGGTCCTCGGCCACATGCCCCAGGGCGTGGCTGTCGGGCTCATCGGCGGCGTGTTCCAGCTGTCGTACCGGCTGTGGCCCACGAGGCGCGACTGGTCGAACCGGAACTTCGCCCACGTCCTCGGCCTGGCGCCGGACCATCCGCGGGTCAGGCGCCTCGCCCTTGCCGCGTACGACGAGTATGGCCGCTACATCGCCGAGCTCATGCGCATTCCCCAGCTGCCGGCCGACCAGGTCGGCCGCCTGGTGGCGGACCACGAGCTCGACGGAATCGAGCCGATCTGGCGCGAGTCGAAGGGCGGCCTGATCTTCGCCGTCGGCCACGTCGGCAACAACGAGGCCGTCGCCGCGGGCGTGGCGAAGCGCGGCTGGCCGATCAGCGTGGTGGCCGACGACTCGACGATGCCCGAGATGTTCGAGCTCCTCCGGCAGCAGCGCGAGGCGTGGGGCGTCCATGTGATCGCGTGGCGCAACCTGCGGGAGATCTACTCGGTCCTCCGGCGCAAGGAGATGCTCGCCCTGCTCGTCGACTGGGGCTATCGTCCGGACGGCATCCCGGTCCGCCTGTTCGGCGAGTGGACGACGCTGCCGGCCGGGCCCGCCGCGCTCGCGGCGAAGACCGGGTCCCGGATCCTGCCGATCGCGATCCGACGCGACGACGACGGGACGTTCCGGGTGAGCTGGTCGCCGCCGATCGAGGTGCCGTCGAGCGAGCCGGCCGAGCTGATGCGGGCGACCCAGGCAATGGCCGATGCTCTCGAGGACACGATCGCCGCCGCCCCCGAGCAGTGGTACAGCTTCAAGCCGATGTGGCCGTCGACGGCCGCCGAGTCAGCCGAGCTCGAACGGCGGGCGACTGCGGCCCTTGCCGGGGCCGGACCCGCGATCGTCGGCCCGGTCGCGGACGATGCGGCCGGCGCCGCGGATCGGGGGGCGCGGCCGCGACTCGAGGCGGGAGCGTCGTGACCCCGGCGCGGGACGAGACGATGGCGGGTCCGACGGCAAGTCCGACCGCAAGCCCGACGGCCAGTCCGGCGGTCGCGGCGACGGAGCGACCGGGCGATTCGACCGGGTTGCCGCGAGGCACGTTCGGGCAGCGGCTGCGGGCGACCCTCCTCCAGGCGGCGTCGTGGCTTGCCTGCCGGCTCCCGGAGGGCCTCGCCTACGGGCTGGCCGACGTCGCCGGCGCACTCTGGTATCGGGCCGCGCCCGCGCGGGCCGCGCGCGCCCGGCGCAACCTCGCGCGGGTGGCCGCCTATCTCGCGACGCAGGGACGCGGCGGGGCGCCGGTTCGGGCCGCGGCGGAGGATCCGGCGGCACTCGAGCGGCTCGTCCGGGCGGCCTTCCGGGAGGGCGCCCGCTACTACCTCGACGTGGCTCGCCTTCCATCGCTCACGCCGGGCCTGCTCCACGAGCGGCTCCTGATCGAGACCCCGGACGTCGTCGAGCAGGCGTTCGGCGGGCAGGCGTTCGGCGGGCAGGCGTTCGGCGGTCACGGCCCGGTAGTCTTCGTCGGGATGCATTTCGGGGCGATCGAGCTGCCGGGTCTCTATCTTGCCGATCGGACCGGCATCGCCGCGGCCGTCCCGATGGAGACCGTCGGCGATCCCGAGCTCCAGCGCTGGTTCGTGAGGACCCGTGGGAAGGTGGGCCTGCGGATCGTCGGCCTGCGCGAGGCACGGCGTGAGCTCATGGCCGCCCTTCGTCGCGGGGAGCCGGTGGGAGTCGTCGGCGACCGGGACCTGACCGGCGGCGGGATCGAGGTGCCGTTCTTCGGGGCCCGGGCCCGCCTTCCGATCGGCCCGGCGCTGCTCGCGATGGAGACCGGGAGCCCGCTCTTCGCAGTGGCGGTGCGGCGGGCCGGCAAAGGGCGCTACCGTGGCGGCCTGCGGCCCGTGGCGATCCCGGCGTCGGGGAGCCGCCGCGAGCGACTGACGGCCGCTCTCGAGTCGACCGCCCGGGCGTTCGAGGAGGCGATCGCCGACGCGCCGGAGCAGTGGTCGTCGGTGTTCTTCGACATCTGGCCGGCCATGGCGAAGGCCGAGACACCCGCAACGCCCGGGGCAGACCAGTGACCGATCGCCTCGGCCGCGCCGATCTCCACATCCACACGCTGGCGTCGGACGGGCTGGCGGGGATCGTCGAGATCCTCGACGTCGTCGAGCACGACACCGATCTCGACGTCGTCGCGATCACCGACCACGAGCGGATCGACGCCGCCCTCGCGGCGCGCGCGATCGCGCGGGACCAGGGCCTCCGGTTCGAGGTCGTCGTCGGCGAGGAAATCACGACCCGCGGCGGCCACCTCCTCGCACTGTTCCTCGAGGAGCCAGTCCGGCCGCTGCGGTCGTTGCGCTGGTCGATCGGGGCGGTTCACGAGCAGGGCGGCCTGGCGATCCCGGCTCATCCACTCGTCCCTTATCCTCTCTGCGCCCAGGGCTTCGTCCTGCGCCGGCTGCTCCGCGACCCGGACTCGCGCTTCCACCCGGACGGCCTGGAGACGTTCAATCCCACGACACTCGGTCGGCCGTGGCACTCGCGGGCGGTCCGCTTCGCCGAGGAGTTCGGCCTCGCCCGGATCGGCAACAGCGATGCCCACACGAGCGACGTCATCGGGACCGGCTGGACATCGTTCCCCGGACGGACGAGCGACGACCTGCGCCGAGCGATTGTCGAGCGGACGACCCATCATCACGGCGCCTTCCACGCCAGCCGGCCGCAGCTCCGGACGTTCGGGCGGCAGCTCCGCAAGTACGGGCGCGACGCGCGGGACACGATTCGCGGCCGCGTCCGCCGGGACGGGACGGGCCGCGACCTCGGCTACCCGGGGCACCACGGGGCGCGCCACGGAGATGCGCCGCCGCCACGTGTCCGGGCCCGGGCAGGCGAGGGCGACCGGTGAAGATCGGCCTCGTCTCGCCGTACGTCTATCCGCTCCCGGGCGGCGTCACCGAGCACGTCCGCTACCTCTACGAGAACCTCCGGAAGCGGGGCCACGACGTCCGGATCATCACGAGCTCGCACGGCCTCCAGCGTTCCTCGGACGGCGACGTCATCCGGATCGGCAAGGGCTTCTCCGTGCCGGCCAACGGATCGGTGGGAACGCTCACGGTCTCGCCCCGGTTCGTGTCGCAGGTCGGCGACGTCCTGGACCGCGAGCGGTTCGACCTCCTTCATTTCCACGAGCCGTTCGTTCCGTTCCTGTCGCTCATCGTCCTCCGCCAGTCGAAAAGCGTGAACGTCGCGACCTTCCACGCGTACGGCGGCTTCTCCCCGGCGTACGAGCTGGGAAGCAGGATCCTCGGCCGGTACGGGCGGCGGCTCCACGGCCGGATCGCCGTCAGCGCGGCCGCCCGTCACTTCATCGACCGCTACTTCCCGGGCGACTACAAGGTCATCCCGAACGGCGTCGACGTCGATCGCTACCGCCGCGCGGTCCCGATCGCCCGCTGGCAGGACGGCACGCGGAACATCCTGTTCGTCGGGCGGCACGAGCCGCGAAAGGGCCTCATCGAGCTGCTCAAGGCGTTCCGGATCCTGCGCAAGACGGGCTGCCAATGCCGCCTGCTCGTCGTCGGATCGGGGCCCCAGGAGCGCGAGGCGCGGCGGTACGTCGCGACCCGCCGGCTTCAGGGCGTCGAGTTCCTCGGCCGCGTCTCGGACGACGAGAAGGCCCAGCTGTTCAAGACCGCGGACGTCTACGTCTCGCCCGCGACCGGCGGCGAGTCATTCGGGATCGTTCTCCTCGAGGCGATGGCCGCGGGAACGCCCATCGTGTGCAGCGACATCCACGGCTACAAGGGCGTCGTCCGCCGGGGGCGCGAGGGCCTGCTCGTGCCGCCCCGCAAGCCGAAGGCGATCGCGGCCGCGGTGGGCCAGCTGTTCGCGGACGACGAGCTCCGCGCGGAGATGGGCAGGAACGGCCAGGAGCGGGCGGACGACTTCAGCTGGGAGCGGGTGACGGCGAAGGTCGACGACTACTACGGCTTCGTCATCCGGCGGCTGGCGGCTCAGGGCCAGCTCCCGAGCGGCTTCCGGGGGGAGATCCCCCAGTCGCCTAGGATCGCCCAGCCGGTCGCCTGAGGGGCCGCGCCGCCCCAAAACGGGTGTCTACCGCCCCGATCCCGCGTACGCGGTCCCCGCACTCCCGTCGTCGGCCTCCTCGAGGCGGCGTTCGGCCAGCGCGATCCGCCAGATCCAGGCGCTGTAAGCGAGAATCAGGCACGTCGCCGTGAGCGCGACGAAGAGGATCGCCGGGCCCGACGCGAACAGGCTCGGCGGCTCGACGTTCCGGTCGACGAGGCTGACCGGGAACTGGAACGGATAGAGGTAGGTCGGCAGCAGGCCCTGGTACGCGTTGAACACGGCGGCCGGCAGGGGCAGGGCGGAGATGTTCGGATAGAAGATCACGAACACGGCCGCGATCGCGGCGACCAGGCCGACGACGAACCGCCGCGCATCGCGCGCCGTCGCGACGACCGCGGCGAGCGCGAGCAGCGGCAACCCGACGATCAGAGCGATCGGCTCGACGGCGATCTGATTGCCGCTGAGGACGGGGAGCTCCGGGACGAGCCGCGCGACGAGCAGAAGGGCGACGAACGCCACGCCCGCGCCGATCGCCATCGGCAGGAGAGTCACGGCCGAGCGAGCGGGGGGAGCATCCGGGTCCGGCCGGTCGAGGGCGAGGAACTGGCGAACGAGGAAGAACACGACGAGGCCCACGACGACCGCGAGCGCGAGGGTTCGCCATGTCAGGACGAACTCCGGGATGAACGTCGGGCACGCCTTCGAGCTCTCGTTCACGGCGGTGACGCGGACGTACGCGCATAGCGGCCGGTGGAGCAGCCAGAGCGCGGCCGGCCCGACGATCGCCGCGCCGGCAGCGAGACGCGCCATCAGCCACGTTCGGCGCGAGGCGCCGTGCCACAGCTCCGCCGCGAAGTAGGCAAGCGCCATGATCACGAATGGCAGCCCCGTGTAGTAGTGGTACTGGAACGCGGCCCGGTCGATGCGCGCCCACGGGATCCACTGGCAAGCGAAGCCGATCGTGATCAGCGCGAGGCCCAGGCTCCTGCGCTTGAACGCCTGCCAGGCGCAGAACGCCATCGCCGGGACGCCCATCCACCAGATCGCCAGGTTGCCGGCGTCGTAGATCGCCGCGGACGTGCCGCCGGCGAACGACTCCTGGTAGAACCAGACCGGCTTGAGGTCGAACGGCCAGGCCCACCACGGCGACGAGGCCGGGTGGGCGTCGGTCAGGACGTTGTGATACCGGTACATGCCGCCGGTCAGGTCGAGGAGCGTCTGTCCGGTGTGGCCGGCCGGCCAGTGCGGCAGGAGAACGAACGACCCGTCGACGCCCAGAGCCACCTCGGTGAAGAGCACGTGATCGTCGAGCAACGCCCACGGGACGTACGACGCGACGTAGACCGCGATTGGGATCGCGATCAGGGACGCCAGCAGCCACGCGACCGGCAGGCCCAGGGCCCAGCCGGGACGGAGCCAGCCGTCCGGCGGGGGCGACGGTGGCTCGAGCAACCGAACCGGGTCGTCCGGACCCGGAGGTGGGCCAAGCGGCCCGAAGCCGGCCCTCCCCGCGAGCCAGAACAATCCGGCGACCACGAGCGACAGGACGGCCAGTCCGAAGCCCAGCTCGAGCGGAGTTACCTGGATCGTTAGGGACTCAGACGAGACCAATGTGTAGACCCGGCCGATCCGTCCTGTCGCGAGCGCGAGGAGGCCGATCAACCCACCCGTCACGGCCGGGGCGCCGATCGCGAACCGCAGCTCGTCGACCGACCAGGCGATTGGATTGAGGACGACGACCGTCGCCGCAATCAGGGTCAGGAACACCATGATCAGCATGAACGCGAGGTTGCCCTGGAGAACGGTTTCGAAGCCGAACAGCGCGATCCTCCAGCCGGCTTCCGGCGGTGTATCGGCCGGCACGGAGATCGCCAGGTAACCGAGGGCAGTGGTGACGACGATCATTCCGGCCAGCAGCACGACCCGTCCGAGCGCGCTCCGGGCCAGGATGAGGATCCCGAGCGCACCGATCGCGTAGGCCGCCACCCACTTCGAGGCAAGGGCGAGCCCAAGCAGCAACCCGATCGCCGGCATGCCCACCCAGAACGCTCCCCGCCACCGCCAGGTGCCGGTCCACAGGGCGGCGAACAGGGCGTAGGCCGCGATGATGAACAGGCCCACGTACGCGTCGTTCATCGCGATCCGTGACTGGACGAAGAGCATCCCGTCGAGGACGGTGAGGCAGGCGACGAGCACCGCGACGGCACGGCGCCGGAAGAGGATCCGGGTGAGGAGGTAGAGGAGCGCCGCCATCCCGACGCCGGCCAGCACCCCCGGCAGCCGCCAGGCGAACGCGTGCGATCCAGCGTCGATAGCCGCCGTTGCGCCGTCCGGGCCCAGCGCGAGGAGCTGTTCGCGATCGGACGAGAGGAACGTGTCGTTCGCGTCGAGGGCGAGCGCAGCGGGAGCGAACGGGAGCGACGCGTCCGCATAGACCGCGTTCGCGTGAGGCTCGATGACGTAGAGCGTCGCGACCTCGTCGGACGGGCGCCCGGCCGGCGGCTCCCCCAGGATGTGGACCTGGTCGGTCGCCTCGTCGAACCCGACCCAGCTGCCGGCTCCGGGCAGCGGCAGGGTCTGGCCCTTGACGGCGACGTCCTGGGCGGAGCTGCCGCCGACGGTGATAATCGTGTAGGCCGGCCCGCCCGGGTCGGCGGTCGTGACGTACAGCCGCGGGTCGTCGACATTCACGAGCGCGACGCCCTGGGCGCCGCCCGGAAGGTCGAACGACTGGACGATCTCGCCGGAGCCCGGCGTGACGAGGGCGATGCCGTCCCCGTGGGCGACCGCCACCCGGGCGACGCTGCCGACCGTCACCCCGGCCAGCCGATCGTCGGCGATCGCCTCGTCAATCGCGGTCCGCGTGTCGCCCTCGGGCTCGAGATTCGCCAGGACGACCTCGTCGACCTCCTGCTCGAGCAGGGTCTCGAACGAGGCGGCATCGCCGCCGAGGATCTCGGCCAGGGTGGCCGCGGCGGCGGCCGGATCGGCGACCTCGGCGGGTCGCGCGACGAGGGCGGAGACGGTCCCCGCATCCGCAAAGCCGGCGACCGCGTCCAGGGCCGTTCGCCCCAGCTCCCGGCCGTCGCCCGGATCGAGCATCACCACGTCGCCGCCGGCCGTCGCCGCAAGAAGGCCGCTGCCGTCTGTCGTTGCGTGCAGGCTCGTCACGCCGGCGTCGAGGTGGGTGAGGACCGATGTGAGCGGGGTGAACGGCTCCTCCCCCTCATTGCGGGCCGTGTCGAGCTGGTGGAGGTCGATCTCGACCACGTCGCCCGCGTCCGTCCCGACGTAGAGGAAGTGATCGGTCGGATTGACGGCGAGCGCCGCGGCTCCGTCGACGGTGACCACCGCGACGAGCCCGCGCGTCCGGAGGTCGTAGCTCCTGACCTCCGATCCGGTCGCGACGTGGAGCCGGTCCCCGGCCCGCCCGCCGGGGTCGAGTGAGTCCGCCCAGCGCTCCTCGACCGCGGCCGCCCGGACCGGGACACTCAGCTCGCTCGTCGCTCCGACGCGGTCGTTGCCCCAGGCGACGATGCCGCCGGCGATCGCGTATTTCGCCAGGTGGGGATGGGTCCACTCGTAGATGTCGTGGTCGAGCCCGTAGCGCCAGGACTGGAGGAATTCGGTCGCGGTGCGGGCGTGGTAGACCTCGTCGAAGTGCATCCGATACGGCTCGGCCAGGCGCCAGACGCGGAGAGTCAGCGCGGCGGCGACGAGCACGACGAGGATCCACAGGTCGAGGCGGTCGAGGCGGCCGCCGCCCTCCCGGGCGAGGATCGCGCTCCGGTCCGGCCGAACCGGACGATCGTTGAGGCGGCTCGTCAGCCACCCGAGCGGGCCGGCCTCGACGAACGACGGGCGCTCGCGCCACTCGGGCAGCTCGTACACGGGCGCGGCAGGCCCGACAGGCGCAGCGGACGCGACGAGCGCGGCGGACTCGGCAGGTGCGGGGCTCGTTCCGGCGGACAGCCCGCCCCGGGCCCGGCCCCGGCCGACCTCGTGCGCCATGTCCCCGCGCACGCGCAGCCGGTCAGGCAGGCTGTCGGTCCTGGCTGTCCGGTCGATCTCCGCCCGGAGCCGGGCCAGGGCAGGCTCGCGGAGCTGGATCGCCACCCAGACCAGGCCGAGCAGGTGGACGGCGGCGACGATTCCGACCCCCTCGGACTTGATCCACTCCCCGATCCCGAGCCAGTCGGTGATCCCCGGGTTGTCGCGGTAGATCGTCGTCAGCACCACGTACATGTTGGCGAGCGTCGCGCCGGCGAGGAGGACATACGCGATCCGCCACCGCCACGAGACGGCCGCCAGGATCGCGGCCAGTGCGTAGAGCGGATAGAGGTAGCGCTCGTGGACGCGGGTCGGGACCACGAAGAATGCGAGCGCGAGAACGGCGACGCCGACAAGGATCGTCAGCCGGTCCGGCCGTCGGGCGATGATGACGGTGACGGCGCCGATGACCGCCAGCAGCAACGTCGTCCCCACCGCCAGCGCCGGCAGCGGCCCGAACATGAACGCGTCCGTGCACGGAAACCCCCCGGCGGTGTGGGCCACGACGACGTCGCAGACCCATGTGCCGCTGAGGGCCAGGCCGCTTCCGTTCTGCGCGAGGAGGGCCCACGGGTTGTAGGCATTGACCGTCAGGTACGGATAGCCGCCGGCGGCGGTCGCCACCTGGGCCGCGAGATCGACGATCGACAGTCCGAACGGAAGGGACACGAGGATCGCGGTCAGCAGCCCGGCGAGGGCGGTCGTGAGGATGCGGACCGGGCCGCGAACGGTCCGCTCCCACGACGTCGTCGTGCGGCCCGGGTTCGGCTCGGGATCCTCTCCGTAGCCGCCGGAGGGGAACAGCGCCCGGCGGATCGTCACGGCGGCGACGACCGGAACGAGGATGCCGAGCTGCGGCTTGATGATCGCGCCGATGACCGTGTAGACGGCCGCGCGCTCGGGCCGGTCCCGCCACAGCTCCCGGACCCCGAGGAGCAGGAAGACGACGCCGATCGAATCGACCTGGCCCCAGACGACGCTGTCGAACCAGGTGATCGGATTGAAGACGACGATCGCGCCGGCCAGGAGCGCGGCGCGGCGCCCGGCACCCACTTCGCGGGCCATCGACCAGGCGAGCCAGCCGAGGACGAGGTCGGCGATGATCGCCGGGATCTTGATGACGTCGCCCGAGGCGACGAAGGAGAGCGGCGGGACGTCGACCAGCCAGCCCAGGAGTGGCACGCCGGCGAGCAGAGTGCCGAGCCCCCGGAGAAACCCCTCGAGGTGGCCGACCACCGCCAGGAAGTACATGTACCCGGGCGTGTAGTCGTGGAAGAAGGGTCGGTCGTAGAAGCCGAACAGGCCGTTCCTCGCGAGATCGTCCGCCCAGAAGCGGAACGCGATGAGGTCGACCTTGAATCCGGACCCGGGGAGGACGTGTGCGAGAATGAGACGGAAGGCAAGCCCAAGCGCGAGGACGATGAGGATCGCGCTGGCGGCGTTTCGCGTGCCGGTCGTCCGCGTCGGCGCTTCCGTGCCCCGCCCGGGCTTACCCGTTACGGGGCCTGTCACCGCGTCAGATCGGCCTCCTGCACGAGCGTTGAGGTGGAGCGCAGGGTAGCACAGGGTCGCCTGCCGGACCCCCGGCGGCCCGCAGCGAATCGCCCCGCGCCAGCCGGAGTTTCCCCACGCATTTGGATGAACACCCCCGCATGACGATCCTCGCGCGACGAGCGGCGCCGCTGGCCGTCGCCGCCATCGCGGTCGCGCTCGTCCGCGACACGCTCATGCCCGGCGTCGGGTTCTGGGACACCGCGGAGTTCCAGACCCTCGGGCCCGTGATGGGGACGGGGCACTCCCCGGGCTACCCTACATACGCGATCCTCGGCTGGCTCGCCTCGGTCGTCCTGGCGCCGTTCGGCGACCCGGCCTACCGGATGAACCTGTTCTCCGCCCTGTGCGTCGCCGCGGCCGCCGGCGTCACGGTCGAGCTCGTCCGCCGCCTGACCGGCTGGACGATCCTCGGGATCGCGGCCGGGCTCGGCCTCGCCACGACGCCGCTCGCATGGCGCCTCGCAACGCACGCCGAGGGCCACACCCTCCACCTGTTGTTCCTGTCCCTTCTCTTCCTCCTGCTCGTGTGGTGGCGAGGCGAGCGCGCGACCGGCGGCGGTGACCGCTGGCTGATCGTCGCGTCGATCCTCTTCGGGGTGTCGGTCGCGAACCACTCGCTGACGCTCCTGCTCACGGTGCCCATCGGGCTCTATGTCCTCACGGTGGATCCGGGCATCCTTCGCCGGCGCCGCCTCGTCACGACGTGCGTCCTGGCGGCCGCCGGGACGACGGCGCTCATCTACCTCGAGCTGCCGCTGAGGGCCGGCCCGTTCCGCGCCTCGCTGGTCTACGGCACGCCCCACACCTGGGACGGGTTCTGGTATGTGGCGCTTGCCGAGCAGTTCCGCGGCGCGATCGTCGACCCGCTCGGCGATCTCGGCGGCAAGTTCGCCCTGCTCGTGAAGCGGACGGTGACGGAGTTCGGGCCGCTGACCGCGCTGATCCCGCTCGGGTTCGTCGCGACCGTGCTGCGCGATCGGCCGTACGCGGTGCTGAGCGGCGCCTCCTTGTTCATCACGGTGTTCTTCGCGGCGTCGTACATCAACGCGGACATCACTCGCTACTACCTGGGGCCGGTGTTCATCGCCTGGACGTGGCTGGCGGTCCTGGCCGCCGCGGCGGTCGACGGGGTCGTCGCGCTGGCTCGGAGATGGCGCGGCAGCCCGCCTGCGCAGCCCCGGCAGCCCCGAACCCGCAATAGCCCCCTCGCCATCGGCGCCGCGGTCGTCATGGCGGCCCTGCTCCTCATGCCGACCGTCGCCGACCTGGAGACCCGCTCCAGGACGGGCGACGAGAGCGACAACGTCGGCGCCCAGCGCTGGCTCGACGCGACGTTCGATGCCATGGAACCGAACGCAGTCGTCGTGAGCTGGTGGAGCTACTCGACGACGCTATGGTATGGCCAGCATGTCGAGGGCCGGCGGCCGGATATCCGGATCGTCGACGATCGGACGCGCCTCGACGAGAACCTCGGAGAGGTGACTGACGTTGTCGCGACCGCCCTCGCCCAGGGCCTGCCGACCTACGTGATCCGGATCGACACGACGGAGATCGAAGCCCTCGCGGAGCGCTATGAGCTCGACCGCGTGGGTCCGGCCGACGGGTCGCTCATCAGGGTGCTTCCCCGCGACGGCGCGCCCGCCGCAGCGGCTCCGTGACGAGCCGTCGCGGCGGCCGGAGGCGACGGCCCGATCCGTCCCGCGTCGCCGCCCTCTCCTATTTCTTCCCAGCCCACAACGAGGAAGCCAACCTCGGGCCGCTCGTGGAGGAGGCGATGGAGGTCCTCCCCGGCATCGCCGACACGTGGGAGATCATCGTCGTCGACGATGGCTCGCGCGATGCCACGCCGTCGATCGCCGACAGCCTGGCGGAATCGTACCCGGGCCTCGTCCGGGCCGTCCACCACCCGACCAATCTCGGATACGGAGCGGCCCTTCGCTCCGGCCTTGGCGCCGCGCGCCACGAGCTCGTCGCCTTCACCGACGGGGACCGCCAGTTCCGGGTCGAGGATCTCGCCCGGCTGACCGCGCGCATCGGCGAGTCGGACCGCCCGGACGCCGTCGTCGGGTATCGGATCAATCGCGCCGATCCGCTCGTTCGGACCGTCTACGCCCGCCTCTACCGTCTCGCGAACAGGATCTTCTTCGGGCTCCGCGTCCGCGACGTCGACTGTGCCTGCAAGCTGTTCCGGCGCGACGCATTGAGCGGGCTGAGGGTCGAGTCGGGCGGGGCGTTCTTCTCCGCCGAGCTGCTCATCAAGCTGCGCGAATCCGGGCGGACCGTCGTCGAGATCGGCGTGCCCCATTACCCGCGAACGGCGGGATCGGCGACGGGAGCGAAGCCGTCGGTCGTCCTCCGCGCCGTGCGCGATTTCTGGGCGCTCCGGCTCCGCCTCTGGGCGGCTCGCCGCCGGGCGCTCGGCAGGGGCCAGCCGATCCTCGAGGAGGCGTGACCGGGCGGCTCCGACTCCCTCTGCTCGGCCCCGATCGGTCAGCGGCGGCCCTTCGGCCCCCCGCGTCGCTCGCCTCCGCCGCCCCCGCCGAGGTCGACGTCCAGCGAGTTGACGAAATCGCGGAACACGTCCAGGCGCGGGTCGACGATCTTCTCGCCGGTCGATTCGAGGGCCGCGCCGGCGCCCTCCTCGCCTTCCTCTCCCTCCTCGATTCCGCTGTCTGCCCCGAGGCCGGCCTGCTCGAGGACCGCCTCCGCGGCGAAGATCCGGACGCCGGACCGGACGGCGAGCGCGAGCGCGTCGGACGGCCGTGAATCGACCTCGACGGTCCGCCCGTTCTGCTCGAGGAACAGTCGAGCGTGGTACGTCTCCTCGGCGAGGGTGGAGATCACGACCCGGTCGATGCGGATCCCGAGCTCGTCCAGCGTCGCGGCGAACAGGTCGTGCGTCAGCGGCCGCTCCGGAGTGAGGCCCTGGAGCTTCATCGCGATCGCGCTCGCCTCCCACGGCCCGATCCAGATGGGGAGGTAGCGCTCGCGGTCCGTCTCCTTGAGGATCACGACGTGTCGGCTCGACAGCATGTGTACGCGCACGCTCTCGACGACCATCTCGACCAGCCCGTCCGCCATGGCCGGATTATCCCACGGTCGCCGGGCGCAGCGGCCCAGGCCCCCGGCGGCCGCGAATCATGAGCGCGATGACGAGACCGGCGACGAAGCCGCCGATGTGGGCGAAGAACGCGACCCCGCCCTCGCCCGAGCTCGACAATCCGAGCGACGCGATGCCGTCGATCAGCTGGAGGACGAACCAGAAGCCGAGCACGAACAGCGCCGGCACCTCGATCAGCTGGTAGAAGAAGCCGAGGAACACGAGCGACAGGATCCGGGCCCGCGGGAAGAGAACGATGTACGCACCGAGCGTCGCGGCGATCGCGCCCGAGGCGCCGACGACCGGGAGCGTCGACTTCGGATCGATGGCCACCTGGGTGAGAGCGGCGGCGATCCCGCCGATGAGATAGAACGCCAGGAACGCCACCCGCCCGAGCCGATCCTCGACGTTGTTGCCGAAGATCCACAGGAACAGCATGTTGCCGAGGAGGTGGAGCCAGCCGCCGTGAAGGAACAGGCTGGTCAGGACGTCGACCGTGGCGTCGGCCGCCTGGCGCCCGGTCGTCAGGGCCTCACTGACCCGGGCCGGCACCACGCCGCGCTCGGTGAAGAGCTCGTTGAGCCCTGTCTCCCCGGAGCTCGCGAGAACGCCCAGCTCCCAGGCGAAGGCGATGAAGCACGCGGCGATCAGGGCCAGGGTGACGAGCGGCGTTCGGCGGATTGGGTTGGCGTCGCGGAGGGGGATCACTGAGTGGCGGGAGACGCCGACGGCTGGCCCGGACCGGACGGCCCGCCGGACCCCGCGGGCCCGGACGCGCCGGGCGACGGCGAAGCGGCGCCGTCCGGGAGCGGGGCAAGGACCGAGCGGTGGAGGACGTCCGCGGAGATCCAGAACAGCACCGGCGGAAGGTCGTCGGCGCCGTCGATCACGTACATCGACCGGAGCTCCGTCCAGCCCTCGTTGTCGGCGGGAAGCCGGTACTGCTCGCGGAACGAGCCGTCGGCCTTGTCGATTGCGACGATTCGGGCGTTTTCCTGGTCGTAGCCGTACAGCAGCCCCTGGCGCCTGTCGGAGCCGGACGTGACCAGGGTGTAGCTGGGCGCCTCGCGGAGGAGCGTGTCGCCGGGCTCGTTGGCGGTCCATCCCTCGCTGTTCCCGGACACGAACCGGACGATCTTGCCGTCCTCGGTCACGAAGATGTCGCCGTCGATGTAGAGGCTCGTCATGCGGTCAACCGATCGGGCGGTCGCGAGGCGGCCGGTCGGCGTCCCCAGGAAGCCGCTCCCGTCGGCGGCCGGCGAGTAGCCGAGGATCTGCTTCTCCGAGGGGTCGATGACGTAGAAGTTGTAGAGGCCGGCCTCTGGCAGGCGGATGTACGTGCCGATCGCGATGACGTCGTCGCCCCACTCGGCCGACCCGTTGATCCGCGTGCGCGCGAGCTGTCCGTGGCCGGCATCGTCGGACGGGCGCCAGCGCCAGAGGACGTTGCGGGCGTCGAGAACCAGCAGATCAGGTCCCCCGGCCGCCAGGAGCTTCGGGGCTGCGGCCACCGCGTCGGCGGCTTCGGTCCCCTCGCGGATGACGCGCGTGGCTTGCGCCGTCTGGAGGTTGATCCGCCAAACCGCGCTGGTCGTCCGGTCCAGGATGTATGGCGCGTCGTCCGGGCCGCGGACGAGCGCAGTGAGGTCGATCGGCGGACTGGCCGCGGGGTCGAACGCGAACAGCGCTTCGTCGTTGACCTCGACGACCTTGTAGGCACGATCCAGCTGATCGACGATGGCGCTGCGAATCGGCCGGACGACCGACGCCGGCATGTTCGCCTGCTCTGCCTTGTCGAGCTCGGACCACGCCTCGTTGAGGAGCTGCAGCGCGAGCTCCCTGTTGTCCCTGACGAGGTCGATGCCGGGCCCCGTCACCCGACTCAGGTTTGCCCGCGCCGCTTCGATCGCCCTCTGACCGGCAGCGATCGACGATACCGCGTCGCGCGACGCCGGGCCGGCGCCCGAGAGATAGACGACCATCCCGAGTCCGACGGCCACGACGATGAAGGCGAGGATGGCGACGGCCGCTCGACGCTGGGTTTCGCGCCGAGCGCTGAGCGGCGTGACGCGCCGGTACGCCGCCCGGCGCCTGGGCAGGGAGTCCTGGAGGCGGTGGACCAGCCGCTCGAAGGCGTTGCCCGCGGCGGCCCGGGCCTGGCGGGCGCCGGCCTGGACCGCGGCGACGCCGTCGACGACCGGATCGGCGAGCGGGATCGGCGAGCGATCCGGTGCGCCGGCTAGCGGCTCCGGTGGCTTGACCGGCACGAGCGCGCGGTGCTTCTGGGTGACGGCGACCTCGGTCGCCTCGAACGCGATGGCCCCGTCGCTGCCGCTGCCGTCGGCAGCCGCGAAGCGGTGGTGGAGATGCTCCATCGCCGACTGGGGATGGAGCGTGACCATCGCATCCTTGAGCTCGTCGGGCCCGAGCCGGGCCATGACGTTCGGGGAGATCAGCACGAGCGAGTCGCCGACCGACACCTCGCCGCGCCACACGTCCGGTTCGAGGTCCGGCGCCGGGAGGCCGCGCTCGCGATGGGGATCCGGCAGCGTCGACAGCCGGGCCTGGCGGATGAGATAGGCCTCGGCCGGCCCGCACGTGGCGACGTACAGCTCGTTGCCGCGGACGACGGCGACGCCGATGCCGATCGGGCCGTTGCCGTCGACCCCGCCGAGGCCGAGGCGGTCCCGCTGGTGGGCAAGCCGCTTGTTCGCCGCCCCGATCGCCTTCTCGAGGCAGACCCGGATCCCGGCCGACTCGTCGTAGTAGTACTCGTTGCGGATCGTCTCGGCCGCCAGGCGGGTCGCGTCGCGTCCGCGGTTGCCCGGGTTCCGCGACGTCACGAGCAGGTAGAGGTGACCCTTCGAGCGCGCCACCGAGCCGACGCTCGGTTCGACCACGACGATCGTGTCCGGCGAGTCCTGGAGGCGATCCTGCTCGGCGACCGCGCCGAGCTTCAACTGGAGCCTGACGGCCATGGAGCCTCTGGTGCTGGGGCTGCGACGGAGGATTCGGACGAGGGGCTGACCCCGACGGGATCGATCCCGGGTCCGATCGATCGACGCTCGTCCCGAGATGGCTGGCAGGTGCCGGGATTATACGGCGGGCCCCTCCCGCCGGACGCGCACCCGAAGCTCCCGCGCCCGGAGGCCGCCGGGCGCCGCGGCGAGCGCGTCGAGGAGCTCCGGGGACCGGAGGCGAAGCTCCTGGGCGACGATCGGCGCGTCGGCCTCGACGACGAGCGCGAAGCCGTCGAGCCGGATCAGCCGGCAGAACCCGGACGCCGCCGGCGCCCGCTCGGCGACGATCGCCCCGAACGTCGCGATCGCTCGGGCGAGGCGGAGCTCCTCCTCGAGGCCGAGGTGCCTGGCCGCCTCCGGGATCAGCTCGCCGATTCGCTGCATCGGCCGGCGGCGACCTGTCACCGGCCGGCCGTCACGGTTGTCGGGTGGCGGCGGCGACGGACGGGCCGGCAAGGCCCGCGCCGGTCGGTGAGGGGACGACCTCCCAGCTCGTCGCGGCGGCGCGCAGCGACGGGTCGAGGTCGTCGAGAGTGGTCGTCGTGACGAACGCCTGGGGCAGCTCCGCGATTCGTCGCACGAGATGGCTTCGGCGGGCCGGATCGAGCTCGGAGAAGACGTCGTCGAGCAGGAGGAGCGGTGGGCGGCCGTCGGTTGCCGTCAGGAGGTCCAGCTCGGCCAGCTTGAAGGCGAGGATGGCCGTCCGCTGCTGACCCCGCGACGCGAAGCCCGCGAGGTCGCGGCCGCCCAACTCGAACACGAGGTCGTCGCGATGCGGTCCCACGAGCGTCGTTCCGTTCCAGACCTCCTTCTCGGCCGTCTCCTCGAGGCGCCGGGCGAGCGCTTCGCGCGGCGCCTCGCCGGGCAGGCGCGGCACGTTCGTCTCGTACCGCAGGCCAAGGCGGCCGGCCGCCGTCTCGTCGGGCGCGATCTCCGCATGGGCGAGCGCGAGCGGCTCGGTGAGCTCCTCGAGGAGGCGGAGGCGCTCGGCCACGATCGCCGCGCCGGCATCGAGGAGCGGCCCGTCCCAGTAGCGGAGGTCGGCTCGGGCGGCGGTCTCCTCGCGGATCGCGCGCAGGAGCCCATTGCGCTGCTGGAGGACGCGGCCGTACGTCGCCAGATCCCGGAGGTACGACGCCGAACGCTGTCCCGCGAGCTGGTCGAGCGCACCCCTCCGGAGGACAGGAGGCCCGGCCACGAGGAGCATCTCCTCGGGTGCGAAGACGACCGTCCGCAGCAGGCCGACGAGCCCGCTCGCCCGGCGAGGGACTCCGTTGACCCGGATCCGCTTGCGACCGCTCCCCCCGCCGCTCGCCGGCGAGCCGGGTCGAAGCAGCGCCACCTCGATCGTCTCAGGCCCGACCCGGCCTTCGACCCTCGTCAGGTCGGCGCCCCACCTGATCAGCTCCGGGTCGGTCGTCGTCCGGTGCGACCGTCCCCACGCCAGCAGGACGATCGCCTCGAGGAGGCTCGTCTTGCCCGCGGCGTTCGGGCCCCAGACGAGCTGGGGACCCGGCCCGAATTCGGCCTCGAGCGCGGCGTATCCCCGCAGGTCTAGAACGCTCAGCGCACTAAGCAGGAGTCACTCCGTTCGGCAACCTTTCTCGCGGCCGTCCTCCGAGGGCGGACGCGAAGCCCCGCGACGCCATCCGCCCGAGGATTCGTCGATCGCGCTGCGTAGTGCCGTGGCTGTCCCTACGACGTCGTGCGGACCGGCATGACGACATGGACGTAGAGGTCGTCGCCGACCGGCTTGAAGACGCCGGGGGACAGCGGGCCGTTGAGCTCGAGCGCGAACTGCTCGGCATCGACGTTTGTCAGCACGTCGGCCAGGTAGCGCGCATTGAATGCGATCGTCGTCCCGTCGCCTTCGACCGCGGCTTCGACCTGGCCGACGTGATCGCCGACCTCGGCATTCGCGCTGACGGTGATCCCGGCCTCTCCGTTCGACGAGATCTGGAGCTTCACGATGTTCGCCGATTCGTGGGCGATGAGCGCGGCGGGCCGGACCGCCCGGAGCAGCTCCTCGCGGTCGAGCACGGCTCGGGTGGTGTGGCTCTGCGGCAGGACCTGCTGGTAGTTCGGGAACTGGCCGTCGATCAGCCGGCTGACGAGGTCGATGCCGTCGAGGTGGAACAGGATCTGGTTGCGTGCCTGGGCCAGGACGATCTCAATCGGGTCGTCGACGTCGGACAGGATCCGGACGAGCTCGTTGAGGGCGCGGGCCGGGATCACGACGCTCGTCTCGGGCACCGCGTCGAGGATCGGGATCGTCTTGACGGCGATCCGGTAGTTGTCCGCCGCGGCGAGGGTGACCGTGTCGCCTTCGAAGCGGGCGAGCACCCCGGTAAGGATCGGGCGGGCCTCGTCGCTCGCCGCGGCGAACGCCGTCTCCTCGAGCGCCTGGCGGAGGACCTTCTGGGAGATCCGGGTCGTCGGCCGCTCGCCGGCGGTCTGGATGGCCGGGAACTCGTCGGCGTCGATGCCCTTGAGGTGCGACTCGAACCGGCCGGCCTTGAGGTGGAGCGTCTCGCCGGGGAGCAGCTCGAGATCCACCCGCTCGCCGCCCTGGAGCGCGTTGATGTAGTCGGTGAGGAGCCTGGCGGGGACGGTCGTCGAGCCGTCGCTGTCGATCTTGCCTGGCACCCAGTAGGTGATCCCGATCTCGAGGTTGGTCGCGGTGAGCTTGAGACCCGCGTCCTCCGTCTTCAGCAGGACGTTGGCGAGGACGGGGAGCGTCGACCGCGTCGAAACGGCCCGGCTGACGACCGACAGGCCTCGCGCGAGGTTCTCGTGCATGACCGAGAGTTTCACGTCGGGCTCACCTCCTCGGGCCAGGGGCGTCGCGGCGCTCCGCCCTGGACCTCGGAGGGCGGGCGATCGTTCCGCGTTGAGGGTGCCGGCACCTGAGTGTCGGTATCTTCCCTCTTTCTACGAAGTCCGTCATCACCGTCATAACGGTGTTGAGACGGTGGACGGTCCCGAGCGGCCGTGCGGGGCCGGCCGGTGGATGGCCCGCCCGCCGGCGTGGACGACCGGCTGCCGGTCGGGGACTGGGCCGGGATGGGCCGGTGGATGGTTTCGGCGACCGACGGCCGGGCGGCCCGAGGCCGTCCGAACATGCGTCGTGCGCGCACGCGTTTTCCCCGGCCGGCATCGGTGGATGTCCACATCGACCCTCGCTTGTCCACCGATGGAGGGCCGTTATCCACCGCCGGATTACGGAAGCCTTCCAGGGTGCCCACGCGGCATTGCATATTCGTTGCGGCGGCCGGAGGGTGCGGGGGCCGGCGGGGCCGGCGCGCCCGGCGCGGCGGCCGCCCGTCAGTCGGCGTAGATCAACTCGCGGACCGCGGCGATCTCCCGCCGGAGCTCGTCGTTGACAGCCGACTCCCGGGTGATCTTGTCGCAGGCGTGGAGCACCGTCGAGTGATCCCGCCCACCGAGCTCGGCGCCGATCCGGAGGAGCGATACGTCCGTCTCTTCGCGCATGAGGAACATCGCGATCTGGCGCGGCATGACGATCGCCTTGTCGCGCTTCTGGCCCTTGAGTGCCTCCATCTGGACGCCGTAGTAATCGGCGACGGCCTTGGCGATCCGTTCGGGCGTGACCTGGCGCTTCTTCGGGTTGTAGAGGACGTTCGAGAGGACGGCCTGGGCGAGCTCGATGCTGATCGGCATCGCGCCCATGCTCGCGTAGGCGACGATCCGGTTGAGGGCGCCCTCGAGCTCGCGGATGTTGCTGACCACCTTGCGAGCGATGAACTCGATGACGTCCGACGTGATCGGGACCGCGCCCTCCTCCGCCTTTGCCCGCAGGATCGCGATCCGCGTCTCCAGGTCGGGCGCGGTGAGATCCGCGATGAGACCCCACTCGAAGCGGCTGCGCAGTCGTTCCTCGAGCGTCAGGATCGCCTTCGGCGGCCGGTCCGAGCTCAGGACGATCTGCTTGCCGTCTTCGTGAATCGCGTTGAACGTGTGGAAGAACTCTTCCTGCGTTCGCTCCTTGTCGGCGATGAACTGGATGTCGTCGATCAGCAGGAGGTCGATTCGCCGGTAGCGCGCGCGGAACTCGTCGATCTTGCCCTGCTGGATGCTCGTGATGAACTCGTTGGTGAACTTTTCGCTCGTCGCGTAGACGACTCGCTTGCGCGGGAACTTGGCCATGACCTGGTTCCCGATCGCGTGCATCAGGTGGGTCTTCCCGAGGCCCACGCCGCCGTACAGGAACAGCGGGTTGTAGGCGTGGCCCGGGCGTTCCGCGACGGACAGGCTGGCCGCGTGGGCGAGGCGGTTGGCGGAACCGACGATGAAGTTCGCGAACGTGTACCGCGGGTTGAGGTTGGTCGTGCCGCCTTCGCCCCCGACGCGGGTCGGTTCGAGCCGGACGGGCGCCGGCCCCGGCGCCGGCGTCGTTCCGTTGCCGCTCGCGTCGAGCGTGCCCGCGTCCGCCGCGGTGTTGATGACGAACTCGACCTGGACGCTGTAACCGACGATTCGCGCCAGCGTCTGGGAGATCAACGAGCGGTAGCGGGTCTCGAGCCAGTCCTTCGCGAAGCCATTCGGAACGGCGATCCTGAAGCGATGGTCGTCGACGTCGACGAGCGCCGTGTCGCGCAACCAGGTCTCGAAGTTCGCCGGGGAGAGAGAGACCTGCAACTCACCGAGAGCGGCGCGCCAGACCTGCTTCGCATCCATTCAGAAGTCGATGCCTGCTGTGCGGAGTGGACGACAGATGGACGGCCGGCGGGAATCGCCGAATCCGTGCAGGGACACTGGTGCGCGGTGGGTAACGTGGCCGGGATGGAGAGTCGTTTCAGTTTCCCCCGAGCTCCCTCCAAGGCTCCCAAGGGACGACCCATGAGCGTTCCCGGCGCCGAGGGCCCGCAGAGGATAGCACCGCCCGATGGCGCGTCGCAAGGAAATCTCGCAATACCCCCGGGGGGTATAGCGCGAATCTACCGCCCAATGCGCGCGAGGTCCGCCGTGCGCCTCCGAGGTTTGACACTCCGGAAGGGCCCGACCTATCATCCGCCAGACGACGAACGCGCCGCTGCGCTCACGGGGCGCCAGGCGCGTTTGCGTGCCTCATGGGGTCGAGAATCGTCGAGCCCCGAGTTCGGATGGAGAGGATCGCGCACAGCCCCGATGAAGCAGACCTACCAGCCCAAGAAGCGCCATCGCGCCAGGGAGCATGGTTTCCGCGCCCGGATGAAGACCACCGGGGGCCGCCGGATCCTTGCCGCACGGCGGGCTCGGGGTCGGAAGCGGCTGACGGCCTGACGATCGAGCCCGGCTCTCATCCGCCGCGGCTCGTGATGCTCTCCCGGCCGCAGGACTTCGCCGCGATCCAGGGCAGCGGGACCAGCCGGTCCCACCCGCTCCTCGTCGCCCGGTTTCTGCGGACCGATCTCGAGACGACCCGATTCGGACTGTCGACCGGGCGCAAGCTCGGCGGCGCGGTCATCCGCAATCGGATCAGACGACGACTTCGCGAGGCGCTCAGGGTGATGGCGCCCTCGTTCCAGCCCGGCTGGGACGTCCTCATCATCGCCCGGCCCGCGCTCGTCGAGGCCGACCACGACGCACTGGTCGGGGCCGTGCGCCGGGTGCTCACCCGCGGCGGCGTGCTGAAAGGACCGACGACGTGAAGCGCCTCGGTATCGGACTCATCCGGCTGTACCGGTTCGTGTTCGGCTGGCTCCCGTCGTCCTGTCGGTTCGAACCCACCTGCTCGCGCTACACGGAGCAGGCGATCGAGAAGTACGGGTTGCTCAGGGGCAGCTGGATGGGAGCGCGGCGGATCGCCCGCTGCCACCCGTGGAACCCGGGCGGCTATGACCCGGTCCGATAGGCCGGTCGCCCGAGGACGAGGGCCCCGGCGCTTGACCCGAATCCAGGCCGCGCGGCCGTGGCTCCTCCCCCTCCTCGCGCTCCTTGGAATCGCCCTCGTCGTCGCGGCGTGCGGAGGTGGGGCGCCAGGCGGGAGCGGCGCGCCGGGCCAGTCGCCCACGCCCAACCCCGCCGCGGTTCCTCTCCACCCGGCCCAGCCGACCGACCCGCTGAACCTGTTCGCCTGGCTGTTCACGCCGATCTTCCAGGCCCTGTTCATCGTGCTCGCCGCGAGCTACGTCGCACTGCATTCAGCCGGCGTCCCGGGCGCGATCGGGATCGCGATCATCGCCTTGACGCTCGTCGTCCGGACCCTGCTGATCCCGCTGTTCCGCCGACAGCTTGTCTCCCAGCGCCGGATGCAGATGCTCCAGCCCGAGCTGGCCGAGGCGAAGCGCCGCTACAAGGGCGATCGGATGAAGGCCCAGCAGGCGCAACAGGAGATCATGCGCGAGCGCGGAGTCAATCCGGTCTCCGGCTGCCTGCCGATCCTCCTCCAGCTGCCCCTGCTCTTCATCATCTACTCGGTGATCCAGAACGGGATCACGAACTTCAACCCGACCCAGATGCTGCAGATCGCGGGCATCCAGATCGTGCCGCTGATGTGCCCAACTGCGCCGATCTTCGACGCGCCCAATCACGTCAGGCCGTGCATCGATCCGATCGTGCCGTGGCTCGGCGGCCTGAACGTCAGCGTGCCCGAGGTATTCATCGGCACGGCCGGCAACTTCCTCAGCGGCCTCGGGATCCTGTCGATCGTGTCGGCCATCCTCCAGCTCATCCAGTCGCGGATGATGCTGACCCCGGCGGACCCGAACAACGACGATCCGAACCTCCGTGTCCAGCGGCAGATGATGCTGTTCCTGCCGTTGATCTCGATCGCCTGGGGGTCCATCCTCCCGGCGGGCCTGTTCATCTACTGGATCGTCGCGACGCTGTTCTCGATCGTCCAGCAGTACCTGATCGTGGGCTGGGGCGCGATGTTCCCGCTGTTCGGCTGGAGGCCGGCCTTTGCGACGAACCACACCCCCCGATTCCCGGTGAGCCTGCCGCCACCGGATCCCACCAAGCGGTCGCCGACCTCGCCGTCGCGCGACTCCACCAACCGAGCCACTTCGGCCAACAAGACGATTCGCCCCCGTGAGCGGGGCAGGCAAGGCCGACGAGGGAGGCGACGCTGACATGAGTGTCTATCGCGAATTCACCGGCAAGACGGTCGAGGAGGCCCTGCGCAGCGCCCGTGAGGCGTTCGGCGCCGAGCTGAACGACCTCGACTTCGAGATCCTCACTCCGGGCAGCCGGGGCGTGCTCGGGATGGGCGCCGAGCCGGCGAGGATCGTCGCGGCGCCCCGTACGGCGCTCGGCGGGGCCGCCCCGAAACGGGACGCGGCCGCGGCCCAGCCACTCCCACCACCGCCGCCGCGCGAGGACCGCCCGCGATACGGCGACCGAGACCGCGACCGCGGGCCGCGGCGCGACGACCGTGACCGCCGGCCGCCCCGCCCGGAAGGTGACCGCCCGCGTCCCGAAGGCGACCGCGACCGTGACCGCGACCGCGGCCCGCGACGCGACGAACGTGACCGGCGTCCCCGACCGGAAGGTGACCGGGACCGAGACCGCGCCCCGCGACCGATGGCCGCCGACGCGGGATTCCGTTCGGATGCCGCGCCCGGCGGCGAGGCCGGCCGCAGTCCACGCCGCGACGATCGCGAGCGCGGTCCACGGCGCGAGGATCGCGGCCGCCGCCCGGCCCAATCGGCGCTGACCGCGAGCGAAGCCGCCGAGGTGGCCGCGGCGCGCGGTTCCCTGGCAGCCGAGCGGGCCGACCTTGAGGCCGCTGAAGCCTCGCCAGAGGCCCTGGCCGCGGGCCAGGAGATCCTCGAGGAGCTCATGCGCCACCTGGGGTTCCAGGTCAAGGTCGAGCTGGAGACGGGCGACACGAGCCGCCTCAACGTCGTCGGCGACGGCGACGAGAAGGATGCGCTCGGGGCCCTGATAGGCAGGAAGGGCGAGCGGCTGTCCGCCCTCCAGCACCTCGTGAACCTCATGCTGTCGCGCCGGATGGGCGGCTGGACCCGTGTCCTCGTCGACGTGGAGGACTACCGCGGCAGGCGAGAGCGGCAGCTCCGGGACCTCGCCATGCGGGCGGCCGCTCGGGTGGTGGAGACCGGAAAGATGCTCCAGCTCGAGCCGATGCCCGCCCTCGAGCGGCGCTGGGTCCACATCGCCCTCCGTGAGAACGCGGCCGTGGCCACCCAGTCGATAGGCGAGGAGCCGAACCGGCGGATCGTGGTGCTGCCCCGGGAGGTCTGACCTTCCGGCCGGCCGGCGGGACCTTTTTTGGGGGGTGGCCGCGGACTTGCCCGGCGTCACGATCGGGCAGTCTGGTGCGTCCCTGTTCCGCCCGAGCGTCGCTCGTCACGTCCCCGCGATACCCGCGCTGATAGGATGTCGCCCCACGATGACCACCGCCACGGACACCGCTCCGCTCACGACCGCCCGGCCATCTACGGTGGCCCGGTCCCGGTTCCTCGCTGCCTTCGCGGCGGGGGTGGCAGCCGTCCTCGTGCTCGGGGCGGGCGCGCTCTACGCGTTCGACCGGCACTATGAGGGCCGGATCCTGCCAGGTGTCCACGTCGGCTCGGTCGACCTCTCGGGCCTCAGCCCTGACTCCGCCCGAAGTCGCCTGGCGGCCGCCTTCGCCACCGCCGGCGACGGTGAGCTCGTCCTGCTGGCCGGCGACCGGGCGATCCGGATCCCGTACGCGGATCTGGGCCGCCGGATCGACGTCGACGCGCTTGTCGAGACTGCTGCCGGGATCGGCCGATCGGGTTCCCCGTTCGATCGGATCGTCGGCAACGCCCGGACGGCCATTCGCGGCGTCGAGCTCGAGCCGCGGATGCTGATCGACGAAGCCGGTCTCGCGACGCGCGTCAATGCCGCTGCGTCGTTTCTCGAGCGCAACCCTGCCGACGCATCGGTGACCCTGATCGCCTCGGGGTACCAGCTGGCGGCCGGGCGGAACGGCGTGAAGGCAGAGCGGGAGGCTCCCCTCCACCAGGCGACGAATGCTCTTCTCAGGCTTGACGCGCCCGCCCGGATCGAGGTCGCGATCCCGACCTCCGAGATCGAGCCCACGATCACGACGGCCGAGGCCATCGCAGCGAAGGGGGCCGCCGAGCGGATCGCCGGCGATATCGACGTGACCGTCGGCGACGACAAGTGGACGATCAAGGCCTCGACCGTCCGGAAGTGGCTGCGCCTGGCGGCGACCGTCGACGGACGGTACGTCCCCGTCTTCAACGTCAGCGGACCGAACAAGACGCTCGACGAGATCGCGTCGGAGGTCAGGATCGCGCCGCGGAACGCGTCGTTCCTCGTCGCGAAGAGTGGCTCCGTGTTCGGGGTCACCGCCGGCCGGGACGGCCGGACGCTCGACGTCAAGGCTACCTCGAAGCTCCTCCTCGAGACCCTCCAGGCGCGCGCGACGAACGGCGGGGCGCCGGCCGTCGCGGGGGTCGTGACAGTTACCGAGCCCGCCGTCACGACCGAGGAGGCCCGAGAGGTCGCCCCGCTCATGACCCGGATCTCGACCTGGACGACCTACTTCCCGATCGGCGAAAAGAACGGCTTCGGGGCCAACATCTGGATCCCGGCCAAGCTCATCGACGGCTATGTTGTCGGGCCGGGCGAGACGTTCGACTACTGGCGGGCGGTCGGCCCGGTCACCCGTGCCCGCGGCTTCACCGACGGTGGGGCGATCATCAACGGACGGACGGAGCCGCAGGGCGCATTGGCCGGCGGGATCTGCTCCTCTTCGACGACGCTCTTCAACGCCGCTCTCCGGGCCGGCCTGAAGATGGGCGCGCGTCGCAACCACTACTACTACATCGACCGCTACCCGCTGGGACTCGACGCCACGGTGTTCATCAGCGGGTCCGGCTCGCGCCAGTCGATGTCGTTCACGAACGACACGAAGTACCCGATCCTCATCCGCGGAATCAACACTCGCGACGGCGGAAGGGGCTACACGCGGTTCGATCTCTACAGCGTCCCGACCGGGCGACGGGTGACGTTCACCAGGCCGATCGTCAGGAACGTGCGGCCGGCGACCGACTCCGTCCAGTACACGAGCAGCCTCCCGGCCGGCAAGACGAAGCGGATCGAATGGCCGGTCGACGGCAAGGACGTCTGGGTCACCCGAATCGTCACCGACGCAAACGGCCGCGTCATCCACCGCAACCTGTACTACTCGCACTACGCCCGCATCACGGGGATCGTGCTCGTGGGCCCGGCAGACGACACGACCAGCGAGGATTCGCCCGCGCCGTAGCTGCGCGCGCCGAAAGGCGCGACGGCTGCTTCTGGCATGAAATGGTGGAGATGGGGGAGAGTCGAACTCCCCGTCCAGAACCCTTCGGCGGAGACCACTACGAGCGTGTCCGATGCTTTGTCGTCGACCGGTCGAACCCCCATCGGCAGGGTTCCGGCCGGTCCAGCCGCGTGTCTCTAGATCGAGCTTGATCCCGGGTTACGCGACGCTCGCCCGGGCTGCAGCCCCGCTTAATGACGCTTCCGCCACCCGCGGGACCGAGGTGGCTTCCACGCTCACACTAGCTGCTTACGCAGCGACGGCGAGAGTCGACTGGCGGTTGCCAGGTACTTCGTTTTTGCCGCCTGTTTAACGAGGCCTGACGGCACCTCGGCTCGCGTTCTCCGTCTTCCGAGCCCTGTCGAAACCACACATCCCCACAGGACCGAACGTCCGTTCGACGTTCCGATCCATTGTAGCGGAGGATCGCGCCTCCGCCAAGAGGGCGGTCGCCGGTGCCGCGTATCGCCCACCGAAGCAAACGTCGGCTGGGCGCGAGTTCAGCCGCGTCCGTTCGTCGCACCCGTTCGCTGGGCGAAACGCCCGCACCGGCTTGGGGGCCTTACCAGATGTCGCCGACCGTGAAGCCGTCCGGGAACGGGTCCTTCGGATCGATTGCGTAGCTGGCGAAGCCGGTGATCCAGGCCTCGCCGGTGATCGTGGGAACAACGGCCTGGCGGCCACCGACCGTGGTCTCCTCGACAAGCCGGCCCGTGAAGACCGTCCCGAGGATCCCCTCGTGCCTGAAGTCCTCGTCGAGGCCCAGCTCGCCCCGGGCGTGAAGGATCGCCATCTTCGCGCACGTCCCGGTCCCGCACGGCGACCGGTCGATCGCCCCCGTCCACGTCGACGGCTTCTCCCAATCGAGCTTGCCCGTCGACACCGTCACGACGTTGCGCCGGTCGTTGGCCGGGTCGTGGGGTGGTCCGGACAGCTGGGCGATCGTGATCCCGGCGAAGCCCGGCTGCTCGGGATGGACAACCGGCAGCTGGTCCGCGGCCGCGGCCTTGATCATCTCGCTGATGCGGACGATGTCGCGGCCCTCGTCCGGCGTGAGTCGGAGGCCGAACGGCTCGGCGTCGGCGATGACGTAGAACATCCCGCCATACGCCGCGTCGACCCGGACCGTGCCGAGTTGCGGCACCTCGATCCGGACGTCGAGATGGGTCGCGAACGAGGCGACATTTCGGAACGTCACGCCGTGGACCTTGCCCGCGGCGCATTCCGCCCGGACCCGGATGAGCCCGGCCGGGGCCTCGAGCGTCAGCTCGGTGACCGGTTCGGTCATCGGCAGGATCCCGGTCTCGAGGAGAACGGTCGCCACGCAGATCGTGTTCGTGCCGGACATCCCAGGATATTCGACCTGCTCCATGATCACGTAGCCGGCGTCGGCCTCCGGGTGGGCCGGCGGAAGGAGGACGTTGCAGTTCGCCGCCGGGTAGCCGCGGGGCTCGCGGAGCATTCGCAGGCGGACGTCGTCCCGGTTCTCCCGGAGCCAGACCATCTTCTCGAACATCGTCGCGCCGGGGACGTCCTCGACGCCTCCCACGATCACCCGGCCAGGTTCCCCGCCGGCATGCGCGTCGACTGCGTGGATCAACGGGCCGAGCCGGGGCGGAGGTGTGGCCGGCCCCATCGGACCGTCAGCGACCGCGCTGGACGTCCGCGAGCTCGCGGGCGATGTCGCGACGGGCGTCCCGCTCGGCGATGTCCCGACGGCGGTCGTGCTGCTGCTTGCCGCGGGCCAGGCCCAGCTCGAGCTTTGCCCGGCCACGGTCGTTGATGTAGAGCCGGAGCGGGACGATCGTCTGGCCCTTGGCCTTCGTCCGGCCGAGGAGCTCGTCGATCTCGGACCGGTGGAGGAGGAGCTTGCGGGTCCGCTTTGGCTCGTGGTTCCAGCGATTGCCCTGGGCCCACGGGGCGATGTCGGCGCCGATCAGCCAGGCCTCGGCCCGCTCGATCCGGGCATAGGCGTTGGACAGGTTGACCTTGCCCGCGCGGATCGACTTGATCTCCGTCCCGGTCAGGGCGACGCCCGCCTCGAACGTCTCGTCGATCGTGAACTCGTGGCGGGCCCGCCGGTTCAGGGCGATGGTCTTCTCGCCCATCGTGCGTCGCTCCTCCTGTCCCCGAGCGCACGAACGCCGGCCCTGTCTCGGGCCGGCGTCCGGCTGCTGACCATCCCGCAGGGATGTCCGGCTAGACGGGCATCTCCTGCGAGGTGGTGCAGCTACGCTTACTGTCGATCACTGCACATCACCTCCTTTCGTTCGGGGGAACCGTACCCGATGGGGGTCGATGGCGCAAGCGTCCCCCGGTCTGCGCGGTCAGGCCGCCAGGTCAGCCCGCCAGGTCAGGCCGCCAGGTCGAGGGCCGCCTGGACGTCGAGGGCCGCCTGGACGTCGAGGAGCTCGAGGGCCCGGTCGAGGACCGGGTCCTCGCCGGCGGCCACGTTTGCGGGCAGCTCCACGGGAACGTCCGGCGTGATTCCCTCGAGGTGGATCCAGCGCTGGTCCGGCGTCAGCCACTTGGCGATCGTCAGCCGGAAGCCGCCCGCGCCCTCGAGGGTCGTCCACTCCTGGACGGTCCCCTTCCCGAACGTCGTCTGGCCGACGAGCTTCGCCCGGTGCCGGTCCTGGAGGGCCGCCGCCACGATCTCGCTGGCCGACGCGCTGCCGCGGTCGATGAGGACGACCACCTCGATCGACGGATCCGTGGCCGCGCCGCTGCCCGTGGCGTTCGTCGCCGTCTTCGTTCCGTTCGCGTCCTCCTGCCAGAACAGCGGACCCTCGGCGATGAACTCGCTGGCGACGTCCCGGGCCGCCTCGACGAAGCCCCCCGGGTTGCCGCGAAGGTCGAGGATGATCTTCGTCTGGCCCGCGGCGATGTCGGCGGCGAGCTCGGTGTGGACGGCCTTCGCCCCATTCGTCGAGAAGCCGGTCAGGCGGATATAGCCGACCTGGCCGTCGGCGAGGTCGCGGGCGATGACCTCCTTCTGCTGGATGACGTCGCGGGTGATCGTCACGTCGAACGCCGCCAGGCCTTCCCGTTCGATCGCCAGCCGGACCTGGGTGCCCTTCTTGCCACGGATCCGGTCCCGCGCATCGTCGATCGTCAGCCCGTCGAGGGTCGATCCGTCCACCGCGGCCACGACGTCGCCGGGCCGCAGCCCCACTTTCGCCGCCGGCGACCCTTCGATCGGGGCGATGATCACGAGCCGGCAGTCCGGCCCGAGTGTCGCGCAGTCGCTCGTCTCGCCCGCCCTGTCGACCGTGCCGATCTCGGCGCCGATTCCCTCGAACTGGCCGGAGATCCCCTGGAGCGTCTGCTGGAAGTCGTCAGGGCTGAGATACGACGAGTACGGATCCCCGAGCGCCTCGATCATCCCCTTGATCGCGCCCTGGATGATCTTCGCCTTGTCGACCTCGCCTCCCGCGTAACGGCTGACGATCGTCTGGTACGTGTTCCAGAACGGCTCGAACAGCTGATCGTCGCTGGCCGGCGTTCCCGGCTGCGTCCTGTCGCGGTTGCCCAGCCAGAAGCCGGACATAAACAGGGCCACGCCGGCCATCACGGCAACGAGGGCGACCGCCGCTCCAACTGCCGGTCCGTTGCGCCGGGATCGGGGCCCGCTCGAGACCGGGCCAAGCGGTCCAACCGGGGCGCTCGACAGCCCGGGCACGTACGGCTCGGGGTCGGGAGAGGGATCGGGCGAGGAGGTGGGTCCCGCTTCCGAACCGGAAGCGGCGCGCGGGGTTGTCCCGGAGGGTTCGTTGTCGGGGGCGTGCATCGGGTGGCGGCGTCCTGTTCGGGGGGTCGGCGGGGCCAAAGCCTAGCACCGGTTTCGGCCGATGCTACGTCGGCGAGCTCGACCGCGGATCGAGCGTGAACGGAACTTCATCCGCTTTTACCGATACCCCGTCGTTGGATCCGGCACTCGTTCACCGAGGTCGGAGGCGGAGCTCCGCGACGCCATCCGCCCGAGATTTCGGAGGCGGAGCTCCGCGAGGCCATCCGTCCGAGGTCTAGCGGATCAGGTACGTCCTCACCGAGACCCAGGAGCCGAGCACCCCGAGTCCCACGCCCGTCCCGAACACGAGCAGCGCCACGTCCCGCGAGAGCGTTCCGAACGTCAGGGGCAGGACCCGGAAGAAGTCGTACATGAAGCCGCCCAGCGGCTCGGCGCCGGCCGCCAGGACGAGCAGCGCGATCGCCGCCCCGAACAGGCCGACGAGCGCCCCCTCGAACACGAAGGGCCAGCGGATGAACGCGTCCGACGCGCCCACGAGCCGCATGATGTCGATCTCCTCGGCCCGGGCCGTCACCGCCAGGCGGATCGTGTTGACGATGATGAACAGGACGATCACGCCGATCACCGCGAGGATGACCCCGCCCGCGGTTCGGAGGAAGTTCGTCACGGTGAGCACACGCTCGACGAGGTCCTGCTGGTTCTTCACCAGCTGGACGGTCGGCTCGAGGACGAGCCTGTCGTAGACCTTCGAGTAGAGCGCCGCGTCGGTCAGGGCGATCTCGAGGCTCTGGTGGAAGGGGTTCGTGTCGAGGAAGCGGGTGAGGTCCTCCTCGCCCTGGGCACGGCGGTTCTCGCGGAAGCGCCTGAGCGCGTCCTCGCGGCTCACGAACACGACCTCGGAGACCTCCGGCATTGCCGCGACCTTCGCCCGCAGGTCCTCGATCTGCCTCGGGGTGACGTTGTCGTAGAGATCGGCGACGACATTGACCTTCTTCTCGGTGAACTCGAGACCAGCGAGCAGGCCGGTGTTGATCACCCAGAAGCCGGCCAGCAGGAGGAGCATGAGGACCATCGTGGCCGTCGCCGCGAGGCTCATGACGGCGTTCCGCCAGAAGCCCTGCCAGGCCCGCTTGAGACTAAAAGCGACAAAGGAAATCATCTATCTCTCTCCGAGCGCCGAGGCGACGCCCCTGCTAGCCATCGGCGCGAGGATTCAGTCCGTCCGGTGGTAGGTGCCGCCGACCTGGTCGCGGATGATCCGGCCCTCCTCGAGGGCGACGACGCGCTTGCGGAGCGCCGTGACGACATCGGCGTTGTGGGTGGCCATGAGGACCGTCACGCCGAGCTCGTTGATCCGCAGCATCAGCTGGAGGATCTCCCAGCTGATCAGTGGGTCGAGGTTGCCGGTAGGCTCGTCGGCGATGATCAGGCGGGGGTCATGGACGAGCGCACGGGCGATCGCGGTTCGCTGCTGCTCGCCGCCGGAGAGCTGGGCCGGGAGCTGCCGGGCCTGGGCCGTCAGGCCGACGAGCGAGAGCACCCGGTCGACCGCCGGCCGGATCCGCCGGTGGGGCGTGCCGGTCACCTCGAGGGCGAACGCGACGTTCTCCCAGACGTTCTTCGAGGGCAGGAGCTTGAAGTCCTGGAAGACGATGCCGATCTTTCGCCGGATCTTGGGCACCTGCCGCCGGGACAGGCGGGCGAGGTCCTGGCCGTCGAGGATGACCCGGCCGCGGGTCGCGAGCTCGTCGCGGATGAGCAGCTTGATGAGCGTCGACTTGCCGGCCCCGGACGGCCCGACGAGGAACACGAAGTCGCCCTCCGGGATCACGAGGTCGACGTCGACGAGGGCGTTCTTCCCGTTCGGGTAGGTCTTCGTGACGTCGTGGAGGACGAGGACGGCTCGGTCGGCGGCGACGTGCCCGTTCGCACGGCCAAACAGGCGTTCGCGCAGCGTCCGGGCTGGCGATTTCGGCGGGGCGAGGATCACGAGCGGCTCCGGGGTCGAGGACTGGGGTCGATCCGAGGCTAGCACCATCCGGCGGCCGTGCGGGAAGGACGATAGTCCCATCGGGATAGGGGTCGATGGTTGGGGTTCAGAGGAGACCGGGGGAGATCGGCACGTAACGGCTGAAGTCGGCGAACGGGCGGGTCCAGCACAGGAGGACCGGAAACTGGTCGAGCCGGAAGCCGGCCCGGACGAGCGGCACGATGGCGCGGTCGGCGAATCCCGGCGCCCAGAGCGCGCTCGCTCCGCGAGGCTCGACCGCGGCGAGGACGTGGCCGAGGGCGGCGGGGAGGAGCCCGCTATCGCGGACGACGATCGGCCCCACCCGGCCGGCCTCGGACGCGTAGCAATAGCCGACGGCCCGGGAGCCGTGCCGGAAGAGGAAGCCGCGCCGTCCCTCCTGGCGGAGGAAGCGGTGATCCTCCGGATGGGCGAACCCGACGACCTCCCGGTCGAGCGAATCGACGGCTGCGGCGAGATTGCCGTGGCGTTCCGCAGCGAGATCCTCGAACGGGACCGCCACGACCCCGGACGGCAACGCTCCGAAGGCGTCCGTGCCGGACGGACGGCCGACGAGGCTGAGGAGGGGCATCCGCGGGACGATCCCGTAACGCGCGTACAGCCCGTTCGAGATCGGCTGCTGGCTGTCGGTGGCAGTGGCGAGGACCGCGTCGGCTTCGTCGGGCAGGATCCTGTCGAGCAGGGCTCGCCCGAGACCGCTTCCCTGCTCTTCGGGGGCCACGAACAGCATCGACAGGAACCAGACCTCGTCCCGCCGGACGGCCGCACCGAAGGCGACGATGCGCCCGTCCGCCGCGGTCGCTGCCCGGCCGTCCCCTCCCCGCACCGCGACGAGGAACGTCTCCGGATCCGTCGCGAGCAGGTGGGCGTGGAGCCGGCCGATCGCAGACAGATCGTCGGGGATCTCGCGCTGGTTGAGCCGGCCGAGGTAGTCGTTGATCCCGTCGCGCCAGATCGTCCCGCAGGCCGGCAGGTCGGCCGTCCCGGCGCGACGGACGCGGATCCCCTCGGGCAGCCGGCCCGGAGCTACGCGGGGGGCCGCGATCGGTCGGGTCACCCGGAGTCGCCGACCCCGACCGGTGGACGGCCGGTCGCCAGCCACTCCAGCTCGGCCTGCATGAACTCATCGATGTCGCCGTCGAGGACGGCGGATGTGTTCGACGTCTCGTACGCGGTCCGCAGGTCCTTGACCATCTGGTAGGGGTGGAGGACGTAGCTCCGGATCTGGTTGCCCCAGCCCGCCTCGACGTGCTCGCCCTTCAGCTTGCGCATCTCGGCCTCCTTTTCCTCGAGGGCCCGTTCGAGGAGGCGCGCCTTCAGGACCCGGATCGCCAGCTCGCGGTTCTGCGTCTGGGACCGCTCATTCTGGCTCTGGGCGACGATCCCCGTGGGGACGTGGGTCAGCCGGACGGCCGAATCGGTCTTGTTGACGTGCTGGCCGCCGGCGCCCTGCGACCGGAACGTGTCGACCCGGATCTCGTCCCAGTCGAGCTCGATCTCGACGTCGTCGTCGACCTCCGGCAGGACCTCGACCAGGGCGAACGTCGTCTGGCGCCGCTTCTGGGCGTCGAACGGGCTGATCCGGACGAGCCGGTGGACGCCGCGCTCGGCGCGCAGCCAGCCGTAGGCGCCTCGTCCGTCGACCTGGACGGTGACGCTCTTCAGGCCGGCCTGCTCTCCCTCGGTCTGGTCGACGATCTCCGTCCTGAACCGGTGGCGCTCGGCCCAGCGGAGGTACATCCGGAGGAGCATCTCCGCCCAGTCGGTCGCCTCGGTGCCCCCCGCGCCGGCGCTGATCGACAGCAGGGCGCCGCGCTCGTCGTACTCCCCGCCGAACAGGAGCTGGGTCCGCTCACGGGCGAAGTCCCGCGCGAGCTCGTTCGCGCCGCGTTCGAGCTCGGCGGTCAGCTCGGCGTCGCCCGATTCCGCGACGAGCTCCGCTGTTGCGAGGACCTCGTCAGCCCGCCCGAGCAGCCCGCGCCACGTGGCGATCTCGGTCCGCAGGCCGTCGGCCTCGCGGAGGACTCGCTGGGCAGTCCGCTGGTCCGACCAGAAGTCCGGCGCGCCGGTCAGGCCCTCGAGGTCTGCGACCCGGCGCTCCTTCGTCTCGAGGTCAAAGACGCCCCGAGGTCGCGCGGATCTGCTCCGCCAGGTCGCGGATGGCCGACGGGTCCATCTAGTTACGGGCCTGGAGGTCCTGGAGCAGGATCGGGCGGAGCTCGATGAGGCGCAGGGCCGTCTTGCTCCGGGCGACGACGGGGTTCACGCAGGGACAATAGCTGTTGTGGGGGCACACGCCGCAGTTGCCGTCACAGTCGAGCGCCGCGGCGTAACTGCACGTCCGGCAGTCCCGCTCGCAGGCGATCAGATCGACGAACGACGCTTCCTCGGCCTGCTTCACGATTCCCTCTTTTCGCTGATGGGGCGCTTCGGGGTTTCGGGTCGGGGCGCGCAGATGTGACAGGGCTTGACCGTGGCTGGGCGCGGACCGTGCTGGGCGGATCGGTGAGGATCCGAGGGGTGGGGTTTTCGCCAGTATAGGTGCTGGATTCCCCACCGCCAAGGGGGAGAAACGACAAAAATCACTCGCCGGTGAACGGTGGATCGAACGGCGCAGCGCCGGCGAGGAAGTAGACCGCGAGCGCCGCGAGCTCGTGTGTCGTGGCCTCGAACCGGTGGCCGAAGGTTGAGTCCGCGGGGCTCGTCGTCGTCGGCGAGCCGTACGCCTCGAGGCCCTCGTCGCGGGCGATGCGGAGGACACGCAGCATGTGAGCGCGGTCCGATACGAAGAGCGCCGTCGTGGTCTGGCGTTGACGGAGTACTCGGCCGACCGTGACGAGCGACTCGAGGGTCGTCCGGCCCTCGTCCTCGACGAGGATGTCGTCGGGCGGCACGCCGTGGTCGATCGCGTACTGGCGGGCCGCAGCAGCTTCCGTCGTCCGGTCGCCCTCGGCTTTTCCGCCGGTCACGATGAGGAGCGGCGCGTAACCCTCGTGGTAGAGCGACACCGCGTGCTCGAGCCGGGCCTGGAACACCGGCGATGGCCGGCCGTCGTACTGGGCTGCCCCGAGGACGACGATGGCGTCCGCGGGCCGCCGCTCGTCGCGGTCGCCCTGCTCCCAGATGCGGAACGCCGCGTACGCGCCGAGGATCGCCGCGGCGGCCACGACCGAAACGAGCAGGCGGGTCAGGTCGCGGCGCATCGGCGGGCGGCCAGGGAGCCGTCGGCCGGGCGGGTCAGCGCCCGTGGCACTTCTTGTACTTCAGCCCCGATCCGCAGTAACAGGGATCGTTCCGCCCGATTCGCGCACCGGACGGGGTGTACCCCGGCCGCGTCGCGCCGGCGGGCCCGCCACCGATCGGGGAGCTGCCGAGCGTCGCCCGGCTCGCGGCCCCGGCCGCACCGATCCCGGCCGCACCGATCCCGGCCGCACCCGCGGCCCCGGCCACCCGCGCGCCGACCGCGCCGGCCGACCCTCGACGGGCGGCCGCGCCACCCGCCAGGGCGCCGGCGCCGCCACCCGCCGCCGCAACCCCGATCGGTGGCTGCGCCGGCTGGCGGGTCACGGTGATGCGGAAGATCGTCGACGCGACCTGGTGACGGATCAGCCCGCTCAGCTCCTCGTACAGCCGGAACGCCTCGCGCCGGAACTCGTTCAGCGGGTCCTGCTGGGCGTAGCCACGGAGCCCGATGCCGCGCCGCATGTCGTCCAGCTCGGTGAGGTGCTCGACCCACAGCGAGTCGATCGTCCGGAGCAGGACCATCCGCTCGACGAGCGACCAGTCGGACTCGCCGACCTCGGCCGCCCGCGTCTCCAGACGTGTGTCCGCGAGCTCCCGCAGGTGGGCCGCGATCGCGTCCCGATCGCCCACCTCCCAGAGCTCGTCCTCGGTCGTGCCGGGCCCGTCGAGGCCCATCGTCTTGAGGGCTGCGACGAGACCTTCCATGTTCCAGTCGTCCGGAGCGGCCGCCGAGAGGTACTGGTCGACGAGGGAGTCGATCTCCTCCTCGAGAAAGACCCGGACCGTCTCGGTCAGGTCCTCGTTACGGAGGACCTTGTCGCGCTCCGAGTAGATCGTCTCGCGCTGCTTGTTGATGACGTCGTCGAACTCGACGACCCGCTTGCGAATGTCGAAGTTGAAGCCCTCGACCCGGTTCTGGGCGCTTTCGATCGTCCGCGACACGAGGCGCGACTCGATCGCGACGTCGTCCTCGAGGCCGAGTCGCTCCATGAGGCCCGCCACCCGCTCGTTGGCGAACCGCTTCATCAGGTCGTCCTCGAGCGAGAGGTAGAACCGGGTGCTGCCGGGGTCGCCCTGGCGGCCGGCCCGGCCGCGGAGCTGGTTGTCGATCCGGCGCGAGTCGTGCCGCTCGGTGCCGATGATGTGGAGGCCACCGGCCTCGACGACCCGGACGTGGTCCTCGGCGGTGATTGCCGTTGCCTCGGCGAGCGCCGTCTCGTACGTGTCCTTGTCGACCTCGGCAGGGTTGAGGCCGCGCTTGTGGAGGATCTCCGACGCCAGGCCGGCCGGGTTGCCGCCGAGCTGGATGTCCGTCCCGCGGCCGGCCATGTTGGTGGCGATCGTCACCGCCGCGGACTTGCCGGCCTGGGCGACGATTCCGGACTCCTTCTCGTGGAACTTCGCGTTGAGCGTCTCGTGCTTGATGCCCCGCCGCTTGAGCATCGACGAGAGGATCTCCGACTTCTCGACCGAGACCGTGCCGACGAGGACGGGCCGCCCTGCCTCGGTCATCTCGACGACCTCGTCGATGAGCGCTGTGAACTTGCCGACCTCGTTGCGGAACACGAGATCCGCCTCGTCCTCGCGGATCATCGGCTCGTGTGTCGGGATCGCGACGACTTCGAGGCCGTAGATCTTGTGGAACTCCTCGGCCTCGGTCATCGCCGTGCCGGTCATCCCGGCCAGCTTGTCGTACAGCCGGAAGTAGTTCTGGAACGTGATCGTCGCGAGGGTCACGCTCTCGCGCTGGACCCGCAGGCCCTCCTTCGCCTCGATGGCCTGGTGGAGCCCCTCGCTCCAGCGGCGGCCCGGCATCTGACGGCCGGTGAACTCGTCGACGATGACGATCTCCCCGTCCTTGACGATGTAGTCCCGATCGCGCTTGTAGAGGGCGTGGGCACGGAGCGCCTGCTCGAAGTGACGGGCCAGCCGGGGATCGGCGTCGTACATGTTCGCGACGCCGAGGAGCTGCTCCATCTTCGAGATGCCGTCCTCGGTCGGAGAGACGGCCCGGTCCTTGAGGTCGACGAAGAAGTCGCCGCCGTCCTCCTCGCCCTCGGGTCGGCCCTTGAGCCGGGGCACGAGGCGGGCGAACGAGTAGTAGAGGTCGGCCGACTCCTCCGCCTGGCCGCTGATGATCAACGGCGTCCGGGCTTCGTCGATGAGGATGTTGTCGACCTCGTCGACGATCGCGAAGGCCCGCTCGCGCTGGACCCGCTGGTCGAGCTCGACGACCATGTTGTCCCGCAGGTAGTCGAACCCGAACTCGTTGTTCGTGCCGTACGTGACGTCGGCTGCGTAGGCCTCTGCCCGCTCGACCGGGCGGAGGTTGATCAGGCGCTCGTCGGTCGTCGGGTAGCCCGGCTCGAAGACGAACGACGCGTCGTGGGTGATCATCCCGAGGCTGACGCCGAGGAAGTTGTAGACGGGGCCCATCCACTGGGGGTCGCGCCGGGCGAGGTAGTCGTTGACGGTGACGATGTGAACGCCGCGGCCGGTCAGGGAGTTGAGAATCGCGGCGAGTGGGGCGACGAGCGTCTTGCCCTCGCCCGTCTTCATCTCGGCGATCCGGCCCTGGTGGAGGACGACGCCGCCGATCAGCTGGACGTCGAAATGACGCATCCCGAGGGTCCGCCGCATCGCCTCGCGAGCCATTGCGAAGACATCCGGGATGACGTCGTCGAGGGCGGCCTGGATCCGGGCGTTCTCCCGCTTCCGGCGGGCCTTCGCCAGCTCGCGCCGCCGCTCGAGGTCCGGGTGGTGGAGCTCGTCTTCGTCCGGCTCGTCCGGCTGGGCGATCTCCCGGATCTCGGTCCGGATCTCACCGAACCTGGCCCGGATCTCGTCCTCGGAGAGGGCCTGGATCTCGGCCTCGAGCGCGGTCGCCTCGTCGACGAAAGGCTGGATCCGGCGGACCTCGCGGTCGTTCGAGTCGACGAAGCGGGAGAAGAGTTTCATGGCCGGGAAAGTATAGGACGGGTCGCGCCGGGGCCCGATCGTCGGGCCTGATCAGCGGCTAGCCCCAGAACCCCGTTCCGTAACCCAGCACCAAGACGACGAACGTCGTCGCGGCCAGCCCCAGCCAGAAGGCCACCGCCATCCGCGTCGACGTGGGGTTCATCTCGGCGTTGTCGAGCTGTGGCAGCCGGCGTCGGCCGAGCGACGCACCCCAGCGCGGCGAGCGGAGGTGGCGGTGCCAGTCCCGGTCCGCGAGTCGGCGCGGCTCGAGGCCGCCCCGGCCGTCGGGCCGATGCTGCTGGAGGGTCATCGCTTCGCCGGCTTCGCCGCTGAGGCGAGCGCGGCCTTCGGCGGATCGCCGTCGCCGGCCGCGTGGTCGGGCTCGTTGCGGAGGTCGAGCTTGCGAGAAACCCCGTCCTCCCAGAGAAGCATCTCCTGGGTCAAGGCCACCTCGCTCGAGAACAGCGCACCGACCGATTCGCCCCGGTGAATCCGCTTGATCGCCTCGCCGAAGAGCGGCGCGACCGAGATGGTCTTGATTTTCGGGATCCGCTTGTGGGGCGGCAGGGGGATCGAGTCGGTCAGGACGACCTCGATGAGCGGCGAATCGCGGACGAGCTCGACGGCCGGGCCACTCAGGACGCCGTGAGTCGCGCAGGCATAGATCTCCGACACGTTCTCGCGCTGGAGGGCCCGGACGATCTCGGTCAGCGTGCCGGCCGTGTCGATCTCGTCGTCGACGATGACCGCCCGCTTGCCGCGGACGTCGCCGATGACGTTCATCAGCTCGGCTCGGTCGAGGTTGCCGATCCGCCGCTTCTCGATGATCGCGAGCGGCGCGTCGAGGAGCTCGGCGAAGGCCCGGGCGCGCTTGGCGAAGCCAAGGTCGGTGACGACGACGAGCTCCTCGAGGTGCTTGTCCTTGAAATAGTTCGACAGGATGTGGACGGCCGTCAGCTCGTCGACCGGGATGTTGAAGAAGCCCTGGATCTGGCCCTGGTGGAGGTCCATCGTCAGGACCCGGTCGGCGCCGGCGACGGTGATCATGTCGGCGATCAGGCGGGCGGTGATCGGGACGCGGGGCTGGTCCTTCTTGTCCGATCGGCCGTAGGCGTAGAACGGGACGACCGCCGTGATCCGGCCGGCGCTCGCCCGCTTGAACGCGTCGATCATGATCAGGAGCTCCATGATCGACTGGTTGACGGGGTGGCTGGTCGGCTGGATGAGGAAGACGTCCTTCTCGCGGACGTTGTCGAGGATCTTGACGAAGATGTTCTCGTTGGCGAACTGGAAGACCTCGATCTTCCCGAGCTCGGTGTCGAGATAGCGGGAGATCTTCCGGGCGAGATCCGGGTTCGCGTTGCCGGCGTAGACCTCGAACTGGTCTGCGTGCACCGTGGCCTCCCGCTCGCCGAACGTGGTCACGGCTGGCTCAGGCACCCGAACCGGGGCCCGGTCCGTCGCCCGACCCGCCGTCGGGATCGCCATTGTCGCCGATGCTCCCCCGCTCTGCCAGCCCGGGCCGGAACGCCGCGATGCCGACGACCCGGTCGCCGTCGGCGAGGCGCATGACGATCACGCCGCGGGCCCCCGGGGAGTAGCGGTTGATGGAGTTCGTGTCTGTTCGGATCACCTGGCCGCCGGCCGAGATCAGGAGGAGCTCCTCGTCCTCCTCGGTCACCTGTTGGACCGCGGCCACGTTACCGGTCTTGCGACCTTCGAGGGAGATCAGCTGGACCCCCTGGCCGCCACGGTGCTTGCGGCGGAACTCGGACATCGCCACCCGCTTGCCATAGCCGGTCTCGGTCAGGACGAGAAGGTCCGCGGCGGGTTGGACGACCCGCATCCGGACGACGCCGTCACCCTTCCGAGCCAGCCGAATGCCGATCACCCCGGCGGCTTCGCGGCCCATCGGCCGGACCTCGGACTCGGCGAACCGGGCGATCTTCCCCTGGGCCGTGGTCATGATCACGTCGTCGACGCCCGTCGAGACGTCGACCCAGGCGAGCTCGTCCTTCTCGTCGATCGTGATCGCCCGGATTCCGGTGGACCGAACGCGCTCGAACTGCTCGAGGGGCGTCTTCTTGACGATCCCGCGGCGGGTCGCGAGGACGAGGTAGCTGCCGGCCGTGAAGTCCCGCAGGGTGATCGTGGCCATCGGGACCTCGCCCGCTTCGACCTGGACTCCGGGCAGGTTGATGATCGGAATCCCCTTCGCCTGGCGGCTGGCGTCCGGGATCATGTGGACCTTGGCGCTGAAGACGCGGCCGCGGTTCGTGAAGAACAGCGCCCAGTCATGGGTGTTTGCGACGAGGAGGTGCTCCACCGCGTCTTCCTCGCGGGTGACGTGGCCGATGATCCCCTTCCCGCCGCGGTGCTGGCGTCGGTAGGTCGCGACCGGCTGGCGCTTGACGTAGCCCCGGCCGCTGATCGTGACGACCACGTCCTCGTCGGCGATGAGGTCCTCGTCGGTCATCTCGCGGCTCGAGTCGTCGGCCACCCGGGTTCGTCGCTCGCCGGCGTACTTCCGCTTCAGCTCGGTGAGCTCGTCCTTGATGATCCGCAGCACGCGAGAGGGGTTGGCGAGGATGTCCTCGAGCTCGGCGATGAGCTGGATGACCTGTAGGTACTCGTCTTCGATCTTCTTGCGCTCGAGGGCGGCCAGCCGGGCGAGGCGCATGTCGAGGATCGCCTGGGCCTGGAGCTCCGAGAGGGCGAACCCGGTCATGAGGTTCGTCCGGGCGACGTCGACGTCGGCCGATTCCCGGATGGTCTTGATCACCGCGTCGAGGTTGTCGAGGGCGATCTTCAGGCCTTCGAGGATGTGGGCCCGGGCCCGCGCCTTGCCGAGGTCGAACTCCGTCCGGCGCCGGACGATCTCCCGGCGATGGTCGACGTAGTGCTGGAGGACCGACTTCAGCGGCAGCGTCTGGGGCTGCCCGTCGACGAGCGCCAGCATGTTCATGTTGAACGCCATCTGGAGCGGGGTGTGCTTGAAGAGGTTGTTCAGGACCTTGTGCGGGTTCGCGTCGCGCTTGATCTCGATATAGATCCGCATCCCGTCCCGGTCCGACTCGTCGCGGAGGTCGGCGATCCCCTCGATTCGCTTGTCCTTGACGAGGTCGGCCATCTTCTCGAGCAAGGCGGCCTTGTTCACCTGGTAGGGCAGCTCCGTGACGATGATCGCCATCCGATCGCCACGGATCTCCTCGAACGCCACCTGGGCCCGCATCACGACCCGGCCACGGCCGTGGGCATACATCTGGCGGATCGCATCGACCGTCTCGCTCTCGCCGGTCACGAGGTTTCGCTGCTGCTCGAATCGGTAGATCGTCCCCCCGGTCGGGAAGTCCGGACCGTTGACGAACTGGCACAGGTCGTCGGAGGTGATCTGCGGGTCGTCGATCAGGGCGACGGTCGCATCGCAGATCTCGCCGAGGTGGTGGGGCGGGATGTTCGTCGCCATTCCGACGGCGATCCCGGACGAGCCGTTAATCAGGAGGTTCGGGAGCTTGGCCGGCAGGACCGTCGGCTCCTTCTGGGTGCCATCGTAGTTGTCGGTGAAGTCGACGGTCTCCTTGTCGATGTCGGCCAGCATCTCGGCGGCGATTCCGGTCAGCCGCGCTTCCGTGTACCGCATGGCCGCCGCGCTGTCGCCGTCGACGCTGCCGAAGTTCCCCTGCCCGTCGACGAGCGGATAGCGCATCGAGAAGTCCTGGGCCAGGCGGACGAGGGCGTCGTACAGGGCGACGTCGCCATGAGGGTGGTACTTCCCCATGACTTCGCCGACGATCGCCGCGCACTTGCGGAAGGAGCTCGTGGCCGACAGGCCCATCTCGCCCATCGTGTAGAGGATCCGGCGGTGAACCGGCTTGAGGCCGTCGCGGACGTCCGGCAACGCGCGAGCCACGATCACGCTCATCGCGTAGTCGAGGTAGCTCACCCGCATCTCGTCCTCGATGCGGATCGCTCGGATGTCGCCCAGGTCGTCGGTCACGGATTCTCTCTCCTCGCGGCGGCGCCGCGGCGTGCTGTGGTCATGTCAGCGGCGGCTCGGGCAGCGGTCCGCCCAGCTCCATCGTCGAGAACCGCTCGGCGGTGCGGGCGGCTCGCGACGTGGATGGTGCGCCCGGCCGGCGGCGGACGCCGGCGAGAACGTCGCGCAGGGCCGCGGCCGCCCCGGGATCGAGCTTGGTGAGGACGTCGCGGACGACCCACGCCCGATGGCCGTCGCCGGTGTCCCGAGCCGTGGCTGCCTCGCGCCGGCAGAACGACTCGACCGCCGGCGCGTCGACGAGGACCAGCGATCGCAGCGCCCAGGCGAGCGCCTTCTGGACGTCCGGCTCGGCGTCGCCGATCAGCTCACCGAGGAGGGCGAGGCCGCGCGTTGCGATCTTCGGCTGGCGGCCGCCGCGGCGGTCGATGAAGGGTGTCGTGGCGATCGTCGATCCCACCAGCCGGCGTTCCCAGCGAGACGGGGAGAACACGAGCTGCTCGAGCTCGGCCCAGCGATACGGCTCGAGGATGATCCCGCGTCCGTACGGGTGGGCGAGGGTGTCGACGGTGATCCAGTCGCCGGCCTCGCGGGCACCGCGGCGGAGGAGCTGCCAGGCGCGCTCCGGCTCGGCCGGGAGGAGCCGTTCGAGGAGACCGAACGCGAACCAGCGGATCTCGAGCGGTGACTCCCGGAATAGCCGCTCGGCGATGAACAGGAGGGGCGTCGGCGAGTCGCGTCTCGTCGCGTGCCGGAACGTCCTCGACACGGCAGCGAGAAGAGGCCAGCGGACGCCCAGCACTTCGCCGATGCCCGGTGCGACGAACTGCTGGCCGGCGACGTACTCGGGGTCGGAGAGGCCGGCGAGACCGCGCTTCAGCTCGGACACGAAGTCGTCCGGATCGTTGACCAGGCCCGCGAGGTGAAGGCCGAGTTCCTCGGCGCCTGCCCGCCGCGCCGCGACGAACGCGACGGCCCGGGCGGTTGTGGGCGCGAGCGGGTTGGGGGGCGCAGGCGTCACCGGGACGCCTCTCCCGACTCGCCTGCCACGTTGCCGGGAGTATCGGTTCCGGTGTCGACGAACCGGAACCCGTAGCGCTCCCTGAGTCGCGCCTTCTGGGTGCCGCCGGCCGCGACGTAGACCCCCGCCGCGGTCGCGAGCTCCGCGTCGCTCGCGATGTCGACGAGACGCCCGGCGGTATCAACGAGCCGGCGGCGCGACCGCGTGATCCAGCCCTCGGCGCGGAACGGCCGCCCGATCTCCACGGGCTTGCGGAAGTCGACCGTGAGCCGGGCGGTCAGACCCCAGTTGTCGCTGCCGACGAGGGCCCAGGCCATGACCTCGTCGAGGACCGTGCACAGGATGCCGCCGTGGGCTATGCCCTCCCACCCTTCGAACCGTGGCTCGAGAGTGACCTCGGACCATGAGCGGCCCGGCTCGACATGGAGCAGCAGTCGCATGCCCTCGGCGTTGAGTGTCCCGCAGGCGAAGCAATTGTGGGGGGACAGCTCGAAGAGGGGAACGCCAGGCCCCGCCACAACGCCCGCCACGACGCGGGGCGATGCGCCCGCTGGAGCCTCAGACGTCAAGGTTGCGAACCTTCCGCGCCTCGGCCTTGATGAAGTCCTTGCGTGGCGCGACCTTCTCGCCCATGAGCGTGTCGAAGATCGCGTCTGCCTCGGCGGCGCGGTCGGCGTCGACCCGAAGGAGCGTCCGCGTCTCCGGGTTCATCGTCGTCTCCCAGAGCTGGTCGGCATTCATCTCGCCGAGGCCCTTGAACCGCTGGACGGACAGGTTCTTGACGTTGAAGTCCTTGATCACGCGATCTCGCTCGCGCTCGCTCTGGGCGTACTTCGTGACCTTGCCGGTGCTGACCCTGTAAAGCGGCGGCTGGGCGATATACAGGTACCCCGCGTTGATCACCTGCGGCATGTGGCGGTAGAAGAACGTCAGCAGCAGGGTCCGGATATGGGCCCCGTCGACGTCGGCGTCGGTCATGATGATGATCCGGTGGTAGCGGAGCTTCGTCAGGTCGAAGCTGTCGCCGATCCCCTCGATCCCCGCGCCGAGGGCAATGATCAGGGGGCGGATGTTCTCACTGGCGACGATCTTGTCCAGCCGGGCCTTCTCGACGTTCAGCAGCTTCCCCCGCAGCGGCAGGACCGCCTGGAAGCGTCGGTCTCGGCCCTGCTTGGCGGAGCCGCCGGCCGAGTCTCCCTCGACGATGTAGAGCTCGCTCCGTGACGGGTCGCGCTCCTGGCAGTCGGCGAGCTTGCCCGGCAGGGACAGCCCGTCGAGCGCGCCCTTCCGGATGACGAGGTCGCGGGCCTTTCGGGCGGCCTCGCGAGCACGGGCGGAGGTGAGGCACTTTTCGATGATCCGGCGGCCGTCGCCGGGGTTCTCATCGAGGTACTGGGCCAGGCTGTCCGATACGGCGTTCTGGACCTGGCCCTTGACCTCGGCGTTGCCCAGCTTTGCCTTCGTCTGGCCCTCGAACTGGGGCTTGAGCAGCTTGACGCTGACGACCGCCGTGAGACCCTCCCGCACGTCGTCGCCGGTCAGGTTCGGATCGGACTCCTTGAGGATGCCCGACCGGCGGGCCCAGTCGTTGAGGGATCCCGTCAGGGCCGCCCGAAAGCCGGTGACATGCGTACCGCCGTCGACCGTGTTGATGTTGTTGGCGAAGGCAAGGACGCTCTCCGTGTACGAGTCGTTGTACTGGAGAGCCACCTCCACGGTCGTCTGCGCGTCCTTCCGCTCGACGTAGATCGGCCGAGCGTGAAGGACTTCCTTGTTTCGGTTCAGGTGCCGCACGAAGGACTGGAGTCCGCCCTCGAAATAGAACGATCGCTCGCGATCCGACCGCTCATCGCGGAATGTGATCCAGACCCCTTTTGTCAGGTAGGCCGACTCCCGAAGGCGTTGGACGATCGAGTCGAACGAGAACTCGATCGTCTCGAACACCGTGCGGTCGGGCCGGAATGCCGTGCGGGTTCCCCGCCGGCTGCCTGCAGGTTCTTCCCTCTTGACCTTCGTGGTGGGCTTGCCTCGTGAGTACTCCTGCGACCAGACGTACCCCTCGCGAGCGGATTCGACGCGCATCCACTCGGAGAGCGCGTTCACGACGCTCACGCCGACGCCGTGCAGCCCACCGGACACCTTGTAGCCGCCGCCGCCGAACTTCCCGCCTGCGTGGAGAACCGTGTGGACGACTTCCAGGGCATCCTTTCCGGTCGAATGTCTGCCGACAGGGACACCTCGACCGTCGTCCTCGACGACTACCGTGCTGTCGGGGCGAATCGTCACCGAGATCCGCGTCGCGTGACCCGCCATCACCTCGTCGATCGAGTTGTCGACGACCTCCCAGACGAGATGGTGGAGTCCGCGCTCGTCGGTCGACCCGATGAACATGCCGGGGGTCTGTCGAACGGGGTCGGTGCCCTCGAGAACCTGGATGCTCGACGCGCCGTAGTCGGACCCGCCCCCGCGAGGTCGCCGGGCGCGGCCGGACCCGTTCGTCGGCGCGCGGACGCTCGTTCGCGTGGCTTCTCCGGTCACGCCTTCGCTCCGGTCAGGCGCTCGTACAGACGGCCGAGCTCCTCGTCGCTGTAGTACTCGATGACGATTCGGCCGCCGCGCCGAGTACGTGCCAGGCTGACCTTGGTGCCGAGTGAGCGACGGAGGTCCTCCTCGACGCGCTCGAGGTCCGGATCGCTGCGACGCTTCGGTGCCGAGGCGGTCGGTCGCGGTTCGCGAAGCCGCCGTACGAGCTCCTCGGTCTGACGGACCGAGAGCGTCTGGCCCACGATCGAATCGAGCAGGCGCGCCTGGAACTCCGGCTCGAGGCCGACGAGCGCGCGACCGTGGCCCTCCGTCAGGCTCCCGTCCGCGATCGCCGCCTGGACGCTCGGCTCCAGCTCGAGCAGGCGCAGGGTGTTCGTGACCGTCGAGCGGGCTCGACCGACCTGTGCCGCGATCGTTTCCTGGGTGAATCCGAACTCGTCGATCAGCTGGCGGTAGGCATGCGCCTCCTCCATCGCGTCCAGGTCGGATCGCTGGAGGTTCTCGACGAGGGCGAGCTCAAGCTGCTCGGGATCGGCGATTTGGCGGACGACAGCCGGGATCCGCTCGAGGCCGGCGAGCTCCGCGGCTCGGAGGCGGCGCTCCCCTGCGACCAGCCGGTAGCCCTCGATCGTCTCGGTAACCAGGATCGGTTGGATGACGCCGTGCTCGAGAATGCTATCGCGAAGACCTCGAAGCGCCTCTTCATCGATTCGCCGGCGGGGCTGGTAGGGGTTCGACAGGATGCGGCGAACCGGGATCTCGACGGGTCCCGGCGATGGTGTTCGCTGCGGGATCAATGAGGCGAGCCCGCGGCCGAGACCCTGGTGGCGGTCGGGGCGTTCGGGGCGCTCGGATTTCGTGGTCACGCGGGTACCGCCTGGACCGAGGCGGACGTGTCGGAGCGACCGTCGCGCCGACGGACCTCCTCCGAGAGCTGGCGATAGGCCTCGGCGCCGCGGGAGTCGGGCCGGTAGAGGGCAATGGGCAACCCATAGCTCGGCGCCTCGGATAGCCGCACTGTTCGCGGGATGACGGTCTCGAAGACGGTCTTGTTGAGGTGGCGTCGCACTTCGGCGGCGACCTCCGCCGACAGATTCGTTCGGGCGTCGTACATCGTGAGGAGGACCCCCTTGATCTCGAGGGCTGGGTTGAGGTGCTCGCGGACGAGGTGGATCGTGGCGATCAGCTGGGTGAGTCCTTCCAGGGCGTAGTACTCGCACTGCATCGGGATCAGGACGGAATCGGCGGCGGTGAGGGCGTTGACGGTGAGCAACCCGAGGGACGGCGGGCAGTCGATCAGCACGTAATCGTAATCCGGGGCGATCGAGGCGACGAGTCGGGCGAGGCGTCGTTCGCGTTGCTCGAGTGGCGCGAGCTCGACTTCCGCCCCCGCGAGGGCGATCGAGGATGGGATCAGGCGAACGCCCTCGGCGCCTGTCTCGACGATGAGGTCAGCCAACGCGATGGCGTCGACGACCGCCTCGTAGACGGACCGATCGAGGGTTCCACGATCGACACCAAAGCCGCTCGTGGCATTTCCCTGAGGGTCGAGGTCGATGACGAGGACCCGCTCACCCGCGCGCGCCAGATAGGTTGCGAGATTGACCACCGTCGTGGTCTTTCCAACACCGCCTTTCTGGTTCGCGCAGGCGATCGTTTGACCCACTCAGCGACCCGTCCGACACGCCTTCACGATCGAGAATTCTACCATCCGAAGCGATTCGGCTCATGTGGCGGCACGGCCGCCAGGGGCCATCATGCCCCGTGGCCCTCTTCTGCGGGTTGCCGGGGACTTATCGGCCGAATTGGCCCCCGGGATCGGCTCGATCGGGCCCCTGGGATGACCGCGACCCGGCTCGAGGAGGGCGGGAGGGCTTGTGGAGGTTCCACGTGAAACCCGGGCGACCTCGGACCGATCCGCTGCGGTTTCACGTGAAACCCCAGATCGCACAACGTCTGTGCCGCTCCACTTGTCTGACCCTAAGGGCTCCAGACTACCCGGGACCAGCGTCTCATTGCTGTGCGGTGCTCGGGCGTGGGATACTTGCCTCGAGCTGCCGCCAACTGGTCGTCGGGTGCTCGAAAGGTTCCGGGCGCGCGACCCTGGCCAGCTTGCCGAGGATCGACCGCCTAGATGAGTTCGTTACTCGCAGCGGTCGGCGCGACGGTAGCGGCGCTGCTGGAAACGACCATCGTTCCGCACCTCGTGGTGGCCGGTGCTCACCCCCACCTTGTGCTGGTTCTGGGCGTGGTATGGACAGTCGCCGCCGGAGTTGAGAATGGACTGGTCTGGGCGTTCGCCGGTGGACTCGCGCTTGACATCTTCGCCCAACGCCCGATCGGATCTTCCGCGTTCGCTCTGCTCGTATCCATTGGCGGCGCCGCAGTTGTGGCGCCGCTGTTCTCGCGCGCCAGGCGGGTGGCACCGGTCCCCCTCGTCTTTCTCTTCAGTTTTGTGAACTCGCTCTTGCTCCTCCTGGTTTACGGCGCCCTGCGTGCGCCGGTCCCGGCTCCGGACGTCATTCCCACGTTGCTGCCGGGCGTGCTGTACGACACAGTCATCGCGGCCCTGATCGGCCCGCTGGCGATCTCGGCCCGGGACCGCCACGTCGACCAGGAGCGGGCGGACTGGTGACGACCGTGTATGTCGACGGCCGGCCCGAGCGGGATCGCCGGGTCATGCGCTTCGTGGCTTTCGGGCTGGTCGTCGTCATCGCGATCGGCGGACTCACGGTTCGCCTCTTCTACCTCCAGATCGCGAACGGGGCCGAGTACGCAAGTCTCGCCCAGCGGAATCGAACAGTCCTCCAGCCTGTCGTCGCGTCCCGGGGCCTGATCTACGACCGGGACGGCAAGGCTCTCGTACGGAACGTTCCGTCCTTCGCCGTGAAGATCCGCCCAGCGGACCTGCCGTTGTCAAGGCGCACCGAGGTCGTGAACCGCCTGTCAGGCCTGATCGGGATGGAACCGTCGGCCATCATCGCCGCAATCGACGCAAACCCCGGATCCAGGTTCGATCTGGTCCGTGTCGCCCAGGATGTCCCCCGGGCGACGGCCGACCTGATCTCGGAATCGCGCCTCGATCTCCCTGGCGTCGAGATCGTCGTCGAGGCTCGCCGCGAGTACCTCGACGGTCCGCTCGTCAGCCAGCTCCTCGGGTACACAGGTCCGGTCGGGCCCGACCAGATCACCGCGCTGAAGAAGGAGGGCTATCTGCCCGACGACCTGATCGGCAAGGCCGGCGTCGAGGCGATCTACGAAACCGACCTTCGTGGCGTCTACGGTGCGGAGAGTGTCGAGCGCGACGCGACCGGCCGCAAGCTGCAGGTGCTCCAGACCGTCCGCGAAGCCGAGGCCGGCCGCTCCCTCCGTCTGACCATCGACGTCAAGGAGCAGCAGCACGCCGAGAAAGCGCTGAAGTGGGGGATGGAGGCCGCGGGGCTCAAGCGTGGAGTCGTCATCGTGATGAACCCGCAGACAGGCGAGGTCCTCGCGATGGTAAGCCTGCCGACCTACGACGACAACGACTTCAGCGGCGGAATCAGCAACGCCGAGTATAGAGAGCTCCTCCTCAATCCTGACAAGCCCCTGCTGAACCACGCGATCAACGGCCACTACCCGCCTGGGTCGACGTACAAGCTCGTGGCGGGCACTGGCGCGCTATCCGACGGGAAGATCAACGCGTCGACGAAGCTCCGCACGGCCTCATATCTGACCCTGGGCAGCACTCGTTTCTATGACTGGAACAAGAGGGGCTGGGGAGCGTGCAACCTGGACTGCGGCTTTGGGCACTCGAGCGATACGTACTTCTTCCAGCTGGCTCGCATGCTTGGCATCGATCGCCTTGGCTATTGGGCGAAGCAGTACGGGTTCGGCGCGAGGACGGGCATCGATCTGCCAAACGAGGTGACCGGGATCGTGCCGACGAACCAGTGGAAGCTCGACGCCATGGGCGAGCCGATCTACCCAGGCGAGGTGTATCAGGCCGGCATCGGACAGGGCTATGACGTGGTGACGCCGATCCAGCTGATCAACGCCTACGCCGCCCTCGCGAACGGCGGGAAGCTCTACCAGCCCCAGGTCGTCCGCGAGATCGTCGCCCCGGACGGCACGATCGTGCGTCCTTTCGAGCCCAAGCTCATCCGTGAGCTGGAGGCGCCGAAGAGCGTTCTCAAGGACATGCGCGAGGCAGCCCGGAACGTGCAGCTGATCCGACACACGTACAACCTCGTCGATTTGCCGATCGTCATGGCGGGGAAATCGGGTACCGCCGAGTTCGGGATTCGGGATCGGAGGGGCCGCCTGCCGTTCCACTCATGGTTCGTCGCCTTCGTTCCGAAGGACCCCCTGAAGCACCCTGACGACCCGAAAGGCCTCAAGGCCATCGGGCGCACCGATTCCGAGCTGATCGTCCTCGCCTTCGCCTACGACTCGAGGACGAAGGGCAACGCAGCGACCGAGATCGTGAAGTACTACTTCCAGCTCCACTTCGGGATCAAGAAGGACTTCCGAAACCATCGCCTCCTCGAGCGCGGCAACTTCTACCAGAGCAACTGATGAACCAGGCGATCGACCACGAGCCAGGACCCGACTCACCGGCGGCCGTCGCATGGGCGTGATGCGCGCGGAGCCGGCGCGCTTCAGCCACTGGGCGACGCGCTCGGCCGAAGCGGTCTGGCGCCGATTCGATCTCCAGTTGATGACCTACGCCGTGCTCCTTGCCGCGCTCGGCGTCGTGATGGCCTACAGCAACAGCGTCGATGCCGGTCGCCCGCTCTTCGAGGCGGGATCGACGTTCATGCGCGGACTCATGTGGGCCGGCATTGCCCTCGTGGCGTTTGTCGTGGCCACGGCGTTCGACTACAAGTGGCTCAAGACGTTTGCCTGGCCGCTCTACTTCGTCCAGCTGGGCCTCCTCGGGCTGACTCTTGCGGTCGGCGACGGCGTGAGCGGGGCGTCGCGCTGGGTGACAATCGGCCCGTTCGTCTTCCAGTTCAGCGAGCTGGCGAAGGTCCTCATGATCGTCGTCCTGGCGAGCTATCTCGGGTCGAGGGCGGGCCGCCTCAATTCGCTGTGGTCGATCGTCGGCGCCTGCGTCCTCGTCGCGCCTCCGTGGGTGCTCGTGATGATGCAGCCCGACCTCGGGACGTCCCTGGTCTTCGCGGCGATCACGGCCGGGATGCTTTTCATGTCGGGCGCCAGCCTCAAGTGGCTCGGGGCGCTCGCCGCCACGGTCGTCGCTCTCCTTCCGTTCGCCTGGAACAATCTCCTGCGCGACTACCAGAAGGAGCGCCTGACGTCGTTCCTCAACACGACGCCGGACCTCCAGGGAGCGGGCTACCAGCTCCACCAGGCGCAGATCGCGGTCGGATCCGGCGGCTGGATGGGCAAGGGATTGACGAATTCCGCCCAGAACGGCCTCGACTTCCTCCCGGTCCAGACGACGGACTTCGTGTTTGCGGTCCTCGCCGAGGAGCTCGGCTTCATCGGCGCGATCGTCCTCTTCACCCTCTTCGTCGCGCTCATCTGGCGCGTCCTCGTCGCCGGCTGGCGGTCGCCCGATCCGTTCGGTACGCTCTTTTGTTGTGGGATCGCGTCGATGATCCTGTTCCAGCTGGCGGTGAACGTCGGGATGGTGGTCGGGATCATGCCGATCACCGGGATCCCGTTGCCGTTTGTGACCCACGGCGGCGCGTCGCTCGTCAGCCTCGCCATCGGCCTCGGGATCATTCAGAGCATCAATATCCGCCAGACGAGAGCAGAGTGGTGATCGTCACCAGAAGCGGGACACCCGGGCGAGTGGACGACTCCACGAGGGCGCCCGAAGCATCCTCCGAGTCGAGGTACGCGGACCGCGGTCCAGCGTCGTCGGTGGTGGCGGCCGACGACGAGCGGACCGGGTGACCCGGGAAACGACGTTCCGCGACCGGGCCGGGAGCTGACGGTCGCAGATGGAAACACCAACGGTCCTCGACGCCCTCCGACTCGTCGTCGCTCTGATCGGAGCAGCGGTCGTCGTTGAGCTGGTCGCCCGCCGCATCCGCCTGCCGTTCACGATCGGGCTGGTGGTCGCCGGGCTCGTGGTGGCCCGGCTCGCGGCCGGCGCCGCGATCCCGATCACGCCTGACCTCGTCCTGTCCGTCCTCCTGCCCGGCCTCATCTTCGAGGCGGCGCTGCGGACCGAGTTCGAAGAGCTCCGGCCGTCAATATTGGGCGTGGTCCTGCTCGCCGTCCCGGGCGTGCTGATTCTCGCCTGGCTCGTGGCTGCGGTCCTGAGCGCCACGACCGGCATCCCGTTCGGCGCCGCCTTTCTCGTCGGGGCGATGGTCGCGGCAACCGACCCGGCTGCAGTCATCGCGACGTTCAAACGGATCCGGGCTCCGCGTCGACTCGCGACCATCGTCGAGGCCGAGAGCCTCCTCAACGACGGAACCGGGATCGTCCTGTTCTCCGTGGCCCTCGCGATCCTGACCGGTGTGCCGTCAACGGGAGCTGGGGTCGACATCGTCGGCGGTGGCGCCCTGGCCTTCCTCGTGAGCGTCGCGGGGAGCGCCGTCCTCGGCGGCGCGGCCGGCCTGCTGGCGAGCCGTTTGGTGGCCGTGACCAGTGACCATCTCGTCGAGCTTGCTGCGTCCGTCGTGCTCGCCTACGGGTCGTTCCTCCTGGCCGCCTGGCTGGGCTGGTCGGGGATCATCGCAACGGTCACCGCCGGTGTCACGCTCGGCTCGTACGGCCGCACGCACGGCCTGAGTCCTCGCGCCCTCGAGACGATCGATACGGTCTGGGAGTTCATCGCCTTCCTGCTCAGCGCCCTGATCTTCCTCGCACTCGGGCTCGCGATCTCGCTGGAGCTCGTCGCGGGGGCGGTCGTCCCGATCGCCTGGGCCGTCGCCGCGGTGCTCCTCGGGCGGGCGCTGATCGTCTATGGCCTCGTCGGGGGAGGCGCCCAGTTGATGAGTCGCGTGGCGCCGGGTCGATTCCGCCGCGCGGTCATCCCGACGTCGTGGCTCCACGTGCTCTTCTGGGGCGGACTTCGGGGCGCCGTCTCGGTTGGCCTTGCCCTGTCGCTTCCGCCCGACCTGCCGGACCGGGAACTGCTCCAGGGGATCACGTTCGGGGTCGTGCTATTCACGCTGTTTGTCCAGGGCTCGACGGCGGACCTCGTCGTTCGGCGCCTCATCCCGGATCGCGGGTCCGGTGACACGCCGGGTGGGGGTCCGACTGGTGAGCCGGGTCGCGGGCCCGATGGCGAGCCGGCGAGTGAGCCCGAGCGGTCAACCGCGCCGGAACAGGCCCCGCCGCTGCGTTGACTCCGGCTCGGCCGCCCGCCGGCGGCCGGCCCGGCGGAGGATCTGGTCGATCTCATCCCGGTAGGGTCGGCCGATCGGGACCCGGTCGAGCCACTCGAGATACTCGATGTCCCGCCGGCCTACCTCGCCGATCGACCATCCGGCGTACCGCCCGAAGCCGAGCACCGTCCCCGAGGGGTTGCCGGGGGGCGGCCCCGCGGCCCCGAACCCCTCCCGGGCCCGCATCGTTCTCGGGTCGTAGCCGCTGCCGACGGTCGAGCGCCCGGAGGTCCAATCGCGCGAGACGGCGTCACCGGCCTTCGGGGGTTCCTGGTCGCGTGGCGGCGATCGGCGCGGTACGTCGCCGACGGGGCGAGAGGGACCGACGCCGCCCGGCCCCGCATCCGGGCGTTCCGCCGACCGGCCCGCCGTGCGCAGGCGGTCGCGGGCAGCCGCGTCGGCCCGCTCGCGGTCGTACGCAGAGCGGGATTCCGGGCTCTCGAGGATGGCCCAGGCCCGGTTGATCGCGACCATCTTCGCGGCGGCTTCCGGCCCGGGCATGACGTCGGGATGGTATTTGCGGGCGAGTCGGCGGTAGGCGGCCTGGATGACCTCCGGGTCCGCTTCGGGATCGACCTGCAGCGTCTTGTACGGATCGGGCTGATCAGGCACGGGCCGCTCCTGGCGCGCCGGATGCTCGGGCCGCGCCGATAGCCGTGTCGGCCGACCCTGGGGGACCGGCAGCGGTGGCCTCGCCGGGCGGCGTGAGCCGGCGGAACAGGTAGCGGAAAACGTTCCGGCCCGCCGCCGTCACCGGCAGCGCGAGGATCGCCCCGAGCAATCCCGCGATCGCCCCGCCGACGACGAGCGAGAACATCACGGCGCTCGGATGGAGCTCGACGGCGTCGCCCTGGATCTTCGGCACGAGGAGATTGTTCTCGACCTGCTGGACCAGCAGGTACAGCACCAGCGCGGCCAGCCCGGCATCGAGGCCCGCGGTCAGGGCGAGGAGAACCGCCGGGATCGCGGCGAGGATCGGACCGATGATCGGCAGCAGCTCGAACACGCCGGCGATGACCGCCAGGAGCAGCGCGAACCGTCCGAAGATCGGGTCGACGGTCGCGTTGAGGACCATCAAGCCGGTGAACGTCGCGACTCCGACCGTCAGACCGAGGAAGACCTGCGCCCGGATCCACTGTGAGAACACCCGCTCGACGATCCGGGCGATCGCCCAGCTGTCGTCGCGCCACTCCGGCGGCAGCGAGCGGTCCGTCGCGGCGGTCAGCTGGTGCCGGTCCTTGAGCAGGTAGAACGCCCAGACCGGGATGATCAGGTAACCGAAGATCGAGCTCACGAAGCCGGCGGTCACGTTCACCACCGGGAGCAGGACGCCGGGATCGATCCCGCCCCCCTCGGCGAGGCCGGCGAGCCACTGATCGAGCGCCTCGCGGATCTGGGGCGGCAGGGCGAGGGCGCGGTAGAACCGATCGAGGTTACCGAGCAGGTTCGGCAGATCATCGGCGAACGTACGGATCTGCTCGACGAGCGGCCGCAGCATCAGCGACAGCGCCTGGATCAGCACAAGGACCACGCCCACGTAGACGACGAGGATCGCCACCCATCGAGGAGTCCCACGGCGACTGAGCCATTCGACGGGCGGGGTCAGGAGGTAGACGAGGAGCAGACCGACGACGAACGGGCTGAGGGCCTCGCGGCCCAGGTAGAGAAGGAAGGCGATGAGGACCGCCGCGAACAGGACGAGCGCGACGCGGGGGGTCGGGGCGCGCAGGCGCGACTCACCCCGACGGCGCTCGCGAAAAGGCGCGTCCGCGTCGGGCGTGTCTGGGCTCGTGGTCGGGGCGGCCTCCGCGGGACCCCCGCGAGCCCGCCCCGCCCGCGCCCCGGCCGGCGGGCCGGGCTTCCGTGCGCGGCCTCGGGCGGGGTCGTTCATCGTGCCGCAGACTACCAGACGTGGACCGTGAATCCGGTGCCGGCAACGGGCAATCGCCGAGCGAGCCGGCCCAGCCTCGCCAGCGCTGGCGTCTCGCGTTCCGGTGCGCTGCGAGCGACCAGCCGGACGCGCGGCGGGACCTGGTCGCGGGCTGGGTCGAGCGGCTGGCGGCGACCGGCCTTCCGCTCGCGTCTCGAGGTGCCGGACGGGCCCGGCAGGCCCTTGCGCTCGGCGCCCCGCGGCCACTGGGGATGGCGGCCGAGCGTGAGCTCGCCGACCTCGTGCTGGCCGAGCGGCTCCCGGCCTGGCGCGTCCGGGAGGCCGTCGCCGCGACGCTCCCGGACGGCTACCACCTGGTCGAGCTCGGCGACGTGTGGCTCGGCGCGCCGCCGCTCGCCGGCGCGGTCGCAGGCGCCGACTATCGGGTCACGCTCCTGTCCCACGCCGATCCCGGGCCGGAGATCCTCCACGAAGCGGCGGATGCGCTCCTTGCCGAGGCGAGCCTGCCCCGCGTCCGGGAAAAAGGCGGCCGGGACGTCGTCTACGACCTCCGGCCGCTCGTGGCCGGGATCGAGATTCTCGATGGACCACCGACGAGCCTCCGGATTCGGGTCCGCTTCGACCCGGAGCGCGGCTCGGGGCGGCCGGAGGAAGTGCTCGGTGCGCTCGCCGAGCGGCTCGGTCGGCCGGTCGGGGCCGGGAACACCGTTCGCGAGCGGCTCCTGCTCGCGGACGACCTCGCAGAACACATCGCGGAGGAGCGCCATCCCGGGCGCAGTCCCGGGCCCCATCCCAGGCCGGTCCCGAACGGCACCGCCGTTTGACGCTCGCGGGGTGCCGCCGTACACTCCGCATTCGCGCCTCGGCCCGGTCGAGCCGCTTTTCCATGTCCGTTCAGCGGTCGCCCGGTGCGGCCGCGGCCCGAGGCCCCCTGAGGATCCATGTACGCAGTCATCGAGAGCGGCGGCAAGCAGTATCGCGTCGAGGTCGGCACCGAGCTCGAGGTCGAGCTGCTCGACGTCGAAGCAGGCCAGGCGCTGACGCTCGACCGGGTGCTGCTCGTCGCTGACGGCGACGAGACCGCGATCGGCCGGCCGCTCGTCGAGAACGCCTCGGTCGAGGCGGAGGTGGTCCGTCGGGACCGGGGGCCGAAGCTCATCGTGTTCAAGTACCGCCCGAAGGCTCGCCGCCGGGTCAAGAAGGGCCACCGCCAGGACCACACGGTCCTCCGCATCACCGACGTCCGGCTCGGCTCGAAGAGCGCCGCGGCTGCCGTTCGGAAGGCCGAGCAGGTCGCGAAGTCGGAGCGCGAGCGTCTCGAGGAGGCCGCCACCCGGCAGGCAGCCGCGGATGCGGCCCTCGCCGCGAAGCTCGCGAAGAGCAAGGCCGCCGACGAGGCGAAGGCGTCGAAGACGACGGCCGGGACGGCCGGGACGACCGCGAAGACCGCCCCGAAGAACGCCCCGAAGGCGGCCCCGAAGACAACGTCGAAGACCACCAGCCCGAAAGCGAAGGCGACGACGTCGAAGACCTCGGCGGCCGACGCCGGGACGACCGCCCCGAAGCGGGGCACCGCGAAGACCCAGGCACCCGGGACGAGGGCCGCGCCGAGGCGCAGCCGCACGAAGAAGGACGAGTAACTCGACATGGCCCACAAGAAGGCCGGCTCCAGCTCGAAGAACGGACGCGACAGCGTCGGCCAGCGCCTGGGCGTGAAGGTCGGTGACGGACAGCTCGTGCCGGCCGGCTCGATCATCGTCCGGCAGCGCGGGATGACATTCCTCGCCGGGGCGGGCACCGGTCTCGGCAAGGACTACACGGTGTTCGCGACGGTAACCGGCACCGTCCGCTTCGAGCACGAGGCGAAGGACAAGAAGCGGGTTCGGGTCGAGCCGGCCGAGGTCGCCGCGACGGCGGAGGCATGACCGTGAAGCCGAACATCCATCCGAAGTATTACGAGGCCAAGGTCCACTGCGGCTCGTGCGGGACCGAGTGGACCGTCGGGTCGACACGGCAGGAGCTGCGAGTCGACGTGTGCGCCAACTGCCACCCGTTCTTCACGGGCAAGCAGACGATCATCGACACAGCCGGCCAGGTCGAGCGGTTCCAGAAGCGCCTCGAACGCCAGGTCCGCACCTGAGAAGGCACCCGCAACGCTGAACCGGCGCACGCTCTCCGAGGTCGGAGGCGGAGCTCCGCGACGCCGTCCGACCGAGGATCGATCCGTCGGCGTGAGCCGCTAGACTCACTCCGAAATGCCTCGCTACAACTACGGCGGCCAGGCCCTCATCGAGGGCGTCCTCATGCGCGGCCGCAACGCGATCGCGGTTGCCCTGCGCCATCCCGACGGCCGGATCGTCTACGCCACCGAACGTCTCGACTCGGGGTTCCACGGCTCCCGCTGGGCCAAGCTCCCGTTCGTTCGCGGCCTGATCGTCCTGTACGAGACGCTGATCGTCGGCACCCGCTGGCTCGTGCGGAGCGCAGGCCTCCAGGCCCAGGAGGACGACGTGGAACTCGGGAAGGGCGCCATCGCGCTCATGCTGGGGATCACCCTCCTCGCAGGGATCGGCGTCTTCTTCCTGCTGCCCCTCTTCCTGTCGAGCGTCATCACCGGCGGCACCACGAGCCGGCTGGCCCAGCCGGCCGTCGAGGGCCTGATCCAGGTGGCGATCTTCCTCGGCTACCTGACGGTCATCTCGCGGATGCCGGACATCCATCGCGTGTTCCAGTACCACGGCGCCGAGCACAAGACGATTCACGCGTGGGAGGCCGGCGACCCGCTCGACGCGGAGTCGATCGGCAAGTACCCCACTGCCCATCCCCGCTGCGGCACCGAGTTCCTCGTGGTCCTCATCGCCCTATCGATCTTCACCTTCTCGCTCGTGGGCAAGCAGGCGCCGCTCGTGATGATCGGCAGCCGCTTCGTCCTCATCCCGGTCCTCGCGGCGGTCGGCTACGAGGTCCTCCGGCTCGGCGCCCGGTACCGCCGCAACCCCATCGTCAAGGCAGTCATGTGGCCCGGGATCCTCGTCCAGATGATCACCACGAAGCAGCCGACACCGGACATGATCGAAGTGGCGATCGTGTCGATGGAAGAGGCACTGAAGGCCGACGGCGAGGCGCTGCCGAAGGGCGCCGGGACCCTGCCGCGGGACATCCTGGAGCTGCCGCGGCCGGGCGAGATCGGCAAGGTGCGGCGTGCCCCGGTCGGCGAAGCGGAGGCTGCGGCGCCCGTCTCGATCGATCCGCCGCTGCCCGGAGTATGAGCGACCTCGACACGAAGCTCGCCGAGGTCGCCCGCCAGTACGACGACCTCCAGTCGGAGCTCGCCCGGCCCGAGACGTCGACCGACCCCAGCGCCCTTCGGCGCCTCGGTAAGGAGATGGCGAGGCTCGAGCCGGTCGTGGCGGCCTTCCGGCGGCTGCAGGCGACCCGGTCGGAGCTGGCCGGCGCCCGTGAGCTGCGCGACGCGGACACCGACGAGGACCTCAGGGCGATGGCCCATGACGAGGTCGAGCGGCTCTCGACCGACGAGATCCGGTTGCTGGAGGACCTCCGGGTCCTGCTCCTGCCGCGCGATGCCAACGACGACCGTAGCGTCATCATGGAGATCCGGGCAGGGACCGGCGGCGAGGAGGCCGCCCTGTTCGCCGCGGAGCTCCTCCGGATGTACCTCCGTTACGCCGAGCGACGACGGTTCAAGCCCGAGGTGATCAGCCTCAACGAGACCGGCATCGGCGGCCTGAAGGAGGGGATCGCCCAGATCCACGGCGACGGCGCGTACAGCCGCCTGAAGTTCGAGGGCGGCGTCCACCGCGTCCAGCGTGTCCCGGCAACCGAATCGTCCGGCCGAATCCACACGTCGACCGCCACGGTCGTCGTGATGCCCGAGGCGGACGCCGTCGAGATCGACATCGACGAGGAGAAGGATCTGAGGATCGAGGTCAAGCGGTCCTCCGGGCCGGGTGGACAATCGGTGAACACCACTGACTCAGCGGTGCGGATCACCCACATCCCGAGCGGCCTGGTCGTCGAGATCCAGGACGAGAAGAGCCAGCACAAGAACAAGGCCAAGGCGCTGTCGGTCCTGCGCTCCCGCCTGTACGACCTCGAGCTCGCCCGCCAACGCGAGGCGGACTCGGCAGCCCGGCGCTCGATGGTCGGGGCGGGCGACCGGTCGGACAAGGTCCGGACGTACAACTTCCCGCAGGACAGGGTGACCGATCACCGGATCGGCCTGACGGTCCACAACCTGTCGGGCGTGCTCGGCGGCGACCTCGACGAGCTGGTCGACGCGCTCATCATGGCGGACCAGGCGGAGCGGCTTGGCTCGCTCACCGGGGCGACGAATGGCCCGGGTGACTGAGAACCGGGCGGCATCGGCCGCCGAGGCCGCCGAAGCCGTCCGCTACGTCGAGCCCGGTCCGGTGGCGATCCAGCAGGCCACCGACCTGGGCAACGTCCAGGTCCTCAAGCACGAGAACGTCTACCTCCTGACGGACCAGTTCGGCGACATCCATCCCGATTCCCGCGGTCTCGGCCTGTACAACGGGGACACGCGCGTCCTGTCGTGCTCCGTGCTCCGGATCGCCGGCGTCCGCCCCGTCCTCCTCCAGGGCTCGATGGGCGGCAACTTCCGGGGCACGATCCACCTCACGAACCCCAACATCGATCGGAACATCGCCGCCAAGACCGGCGGCGCGGACCCCCTGGCGGGGCGGAAGCTCGGGATCTCGCGAGAGCGGCTTCTCGGGAGCGGCGCGTTCCAGGAGCGCCTGGTCGTGGAGAACCACGCCGAGCACGCCGAGACCTTCGACGTCGAGCTCGATCTCGCCGCTGACGCAGCCGACATCTTCGAGGTCCGCGGCTATCCCCGCGCCGAGCGTGGCCAGTGCCTGCCGGTCGCGATCACCGACCGCCGGGTGACGTTCCGGTACGAGGGCCTCGACGGCCGGCTGCGCGCGAGCCATGTCGTCCTGGCGGACGCGCCCGCCGCGATCGGCCCGGCAACCGAGGACGAGAGCCGGCCCCGGCTGGGCGGCTGGGTACGCCTCCGCTGGACGTGCACGCTGCCGCCCGGCGCCCGGCGAGAGTGGGGCTGGGTCATCTGGGGGAGTGACGGGCCCGCCGGCGCGCCGGCGTCCAGCCGGGCCGACGACCTGTTCCCGGATCCACCTCGCATCTCCGCCGACGACGCCGCCGGGGCCTATCACGCGTGGGGCCGCGGCTCGACGGCTGTCCAGACGGACCACGAGTTGTTCAACCTTACCGTGACCCGCGGCCTCAACGATCTCCGATTGCTGATCAACGACGGGCCGGGCGACGGCGAGCGCTATGTCGCCGCCGGCATCCCGTGGTTCTCGACGCTCTTCGGCCGCGACACGATCATCACCTCGCTCCAGGTCCTCGGGTTCAGGCCACAGCTGGCGATCGAGACGCTGGCCGTCCTCGCGGCCCGCCAGGCGACAGAGCGGGACGACGATCGGGACGCCGAGCCCGGCAAGATCCTCCACGAGCTCCGGACCGGCGAGATGGCGGCGACCGGCGAGCTGCCGTTTCGCCCGTACTTCGGCAGCGCCGACGCTACGCCGCTGTGGCTCATCCTCCTGGGCGCCACCCACGACTGGACCGGCGACCGGGAGCTCCTCGATCGCTTCTGGCCGAATGCCCTCGCCGCTCTCGACTGGATCGATTCGTACGGCGATCGCGACGGCGACGGATTCGTCGAGTACGGGCGCCGGACCCCGCGCGGGCTTCTGAACCAGGGCTGGAAGGACTCATCCGACGCGATCCGGGACCGGACGGGGCGGCAGGCCGCGCCACCCATCGCGATGTCCGAGGTCCAGGGCTACGTCTTCGACGCGAAGATCCGGATGGCCGGCCTGGCACGGGTCAGGGGCGACACCGCGCTCGCCGAGCGGCTCGAGCGCGACGCCGCGCAGCTCCGCGAGAGGTTCGAGGCCGCGTTCTGGGTGGACGACCAGCGCTACTACGCGATGGCGCTCGACGCGGACAAACGGCAGGCAGACGCGCTGGCGTCGAACGCCGGGCACCTGCTCTGGTCGGGGATCGTCTCGCCCGAGCGGGCGCGCGAGGTCGCCGACCGGCTCCTCTCGCCGGACCTCTACTCCGGCTGGGGGATCCGGACGTACGCGGCCGGCCAACCGGGCTACAACCCGATCGGCTACCACACCGGGACGGTGTGGCCGCACGACACGTCGCTCATCGCCGCGGGGCTGAAGCGGTACGGCTTCCACGAGGAGGCGAACCGGCTTGTCGGCAGCGTCTTCGAGGCGGCGCAGCGGTTCCCGGAGTTCCGGCTGCCGGAGCTGTTCTGCGGCTTCGATCGCGACACGTCGCCGCTCCCCGTCCCGTACCCCGTGGCCTGCTCGCCGCAGGCGTGGGCCGCCGGCGCGCCGTACCTCTTCCTCGAGACGATGCTGGGCCTGCGGGCCCACGCCGGACGGCAAGAGCTGGAGCTGTTCCGGCCGAACCTCCCGGACTGGCTCGGCAAGGTGACGCTGACGAACCTCCGGGTGGGCGACGCCGCCGTCGACCTGCTGTTCCACCGCTGGCGCGGCACGACCAGCGCCGAGGTCCTCCGAAAGGTCGGCGACATCTCGGTCACGATCCGGCTCTGACCGGCCGCCGTGGCGACGGTCGACGAGCTGCTGCGGAGCGCGATCGAGCGGCTTCGTGCCGCGGGGTCGGAGAGCCCTCGCCTCGACGCCGAGCTCCTGCTGGGCCACGCCATCGGTGCGGACCGGACGGTGATCGCCGCCCATCCCGACGCCCTCGTGGGCGACGGGCCCGCGGAGCGGTTCCAGGCGAACCTCGCCCGGCGGGAAGCCGGTGAGCCGGTCGCCTACATCCGCGGCTTCAAGGAGTTCTTCGGGCAGGCCTTCGCAACCGACGCGCGGGCGCTCATCCCGCGACCCGAGACCGAGCGCCTCGTCGAGCTGGCCGTCGGCGAGACGCTCCGCCGGCTGGCGGCTGCTCCCCGGCCGGAGGGGACGCCGCCACTCCGAATCGCCGACGTCGGTACGGGGGCGGGGACGATCGCCGTTGCCCTGGCGGTCGCCCTCCGCGGGCGCCGGGTGACGGCCGACATCGAGATCCTCGCCACGGACGTGAGCCCCGATGCGCTCGCCTTGGCTGTCGAGAACGCGGTCGGGCACTCGGTCGCCGATCGAATCGAGTTCGCCGAGGCGGACCTGCTCCCGGGCGGGGTTCGGCCGTTCCAGCTCGTCCTGGCGAACCTGCCCTACATCCCGACCGCTGACGTACCGGGCCTGCCGGTCGCGGCCTCGTTCGAGCCCCGCCTGGCACTCGACGGCGGGCCGGACGGGCTTGCGATCATCGGCCGGCTGCTCGAGCGCCTGCCGAACATGCTCTCGCATGGCGGCGTCGCCCTCGTCGAGATCGGCTCCACCCAGAAGGGCGCCGCGAGCGAGCTGGCCGGGCGGCTGCTGCCCGGCTGGCCCGTGTCGGTCGACCCCGACCTGGCCGGCGAGCCGCGGGTCCTCCGCCTGGAGCGGCCGTGACGGGAGGCCGGGGGGCCAGCGCGGGCCCCGCGGTTGTCCCGGACGACGAGGCCGGGCGGCGGGCGGCAGTGGTGGTGCTTGGGTCCGGCGGGATCGTTGCCTTGCCGACCGACACGGTCTACGGGATCGCGTGCCGCCTCGACGCGCAGGGCGGGGTCGAGCGGCTATTCGAGGCCAAGGAGCGGCCGCCGGACAAGGCGATCATGGTCCTCGTCGACGACGTCGAGCAGGTGGCCGGGCTCGTCGAGGTGAACCCGGCGGCGATGGCGCTGCGCGGCCTGTGGCCCGGAGGCCTTACGCTCGTCCTGCCGGTCCGACCAGGGGCCGCGCTGCCCGCTGCGCTGACCACCGCCACCGAGACCCTGGGCGTGCGAGTCCCGGACCACCCGACGCCGCGGTTCCTCGCCAGGGCCGTCGGACCCATCCCGACGACCTCCGCCAACCGGTCCGGCGAGCCCGACGCGCGGTCGGCCGCAGATGTCGTCGTGACGTTGGGCGCCAGGATCGACCTCGTGCTCGACGGCGGTCCCAGCCCCGGCGGCGTTCCGTCGACGGTGGTCGACTGCGGGGCGGTCCGGCCGCGGATTCTCCGCGCCGGCGCAATCCCCGCTGCCACGATCGCGGCCGCGCTCGAGGCAGCCGGCATCAACCACGACGTGCCGCGGTGACAGTTCGGGAACGGACCGGACAATCGCGCCGTCAATGGCGGATGAGGCAGGGGCTCGTCGTCGCGCTCGTGATCGTCGCGGCCGGATGCGGTCAGCCTCTGCCGTCCCAGCCCAGCTCGTCGCCGGTGCCTGTGACGTCCGGCCCGACGAGAATATGCGCCGAGCCGTTCCGGGACGTCCCGCAGCCGGTCTCGTGCACCGAGGCGATCGGCCAGGTCCTTCTTCGCCTCGGCCCGGACGCGCGATTCGTCCACGCCGCCTGGTTCAACCGCGGCCTCCCTTGCCCGCCCAACGCCCGCTGCATCGCCCCTCCCGCCGGCAGCGCCTACGTCGTCGTCCGGTTCGAGGGCGGTCGGGTGAGCGTCGTGCCCGTGACGTTCGTCGACGCGGGAATCTCGGTCGGCGCTCCGGAGGACCCGACGTACGACATCTGGCCCCGGAGCGGCGAAGGCGGGCCGAGGCTCGGCGCACCGGACCTCGGGATCGAGGCGCCGCAGGAGGTCACCGGACGACCGGAGCTGCCGTACTGCGGCGACGAACGGGGCGAGCTGGACAGTGCTGCCCGGCGGTGCTTTTTCACAGCCGTCCTCGATGGTCGGCCAGCGGAGTTCGTCAGCCGCAACAACGACAACACGCCCATCACCCCGGCCTTCGAGATCTACGGGTATTCCGGACGAGGCCCGGTCGTCGTCTATCGCAACGGCGAGGGTGGGACGTCCGCACGGTGGACGCGAGAGGACTGCGCGATCGCTCCGGTCGGCGACGAGGACACCATCTTCGTCACCCAGGAGTGCCTCGTCATCCAGCTGCCCTGAGGCCCGTCGCGGCACCGGGATCGTGGGAAGATAGGCACCGTCGCAGAGGGAGCAACGGATGACGATCTCGCACGCCTCGGGTCTCGGCTGGGCGAAGCTGGCGGACGTCGATCCCGAGCTGTGGGAGGCGATGGAGGGCGAGCGCCGCCGCCAGCACGACAAGATCGAGCTCATCGCCAGCGAGAACTACACGTTCGCCGCGGTGATGGAAGCGCAGGGCAGCTGGCTGACGAACAAGTACGCCGAGGGCCTCCCCGGCAAGCGCTACTACGGTGGCTGCGAGTTCGTCGACGTGGCCGAGACGCTGGCCCAGGAGCGGGCCCTCGCGCTGTTCCCAGGCGCCGAGCACGTCAATGTCCAGCCACACTCCGGCGCCCAGGCCAACATGGCCGCGTATTTCAGCGTCCTCGACCCGGGCGACCGGATCCTCGGCATGAAGCTCGACCAGGGCGGCCACCTGACCCACGGGATGAAGCTCAACTTCTCCGGCCGGCTGTTCGAGGTCCACGCGTACGGCGTCCGGGAGGACGACGAGCGGATCGACTACGACGCCCTCGAGCGCCAGGCCCGTGACGTCCGCCCGAAAGTTATCGTCGCCGGTGCGTCGGCCTATCCGCGGATCATCGACTTCGAGCGGATGGCCGCGATCGCCCACGGCGTCGGCGCGCTGCTGTTCGTCGACATGGCCCACATCGCGGGTCTCGTCGCCGCCGGCCAGCACCCGAGCCCGTTCCCCCACGCGGACATCGTCACCACGACGACCCACAAGACCCTTCGCGGCCCGCGCGGCGGCCTGATCTTCTCGCGCGAGAACCTGCCGCCGGAGGTCGACCCGGCGGCGTTCCCGAACGTCAAGACGACCCTCGCGGCGACGATCGACAAGACGGTCTTCCCCGGGGTCCAGGGTGGCCCGCTGATGCACGTGATCGCCGCCAAGGCGGTCGCGTTCCTGCTGGCGGCCGGCGAGGAGTTCCGGGCGGACCAGGAGAGGACAGTCGCGAACGCGCGCGTCCTGTCGGAGACGCTCGCCGGGCAGGGCGCCCGGGTCGTGTCCGGCGGCACCGACAACCACCTGATGCTCGTCGACGTCACGCCGCTCGGCGTGACGGGCAAGGAGGCCGAGCACCTCCTCGACGAGATCGGAATCACGGTGAACAAGAACCAGATCCCGTTCGACCGCAATCCGGCCAACATCTCCTCGGGCATCCGGGTCGGGACGCCGGCGGTCACGACCCGCGGGTTCGGCAGCCCCGAGATGCGGGCGATCGGCCGGCTGATCGTCGACGCGATCTCGACCCGCGACGAGCCGGGCACGCGTGGCATGCTGTCGGCCGAGGTCCGCGAGATCGTCGGCCGCTTCCCCGTTCCGGGGCTGCCCCCGGCGTGAGGTTCGTCTCCGACGCCGCTGCCGCCCTCCCGTTTCTTGCCGTCGCGTTCGCGGCTGCGGCGGTCCTGGCCTTCGTCCTCACCCCGATCGTTCGACGTCGGGCGATCCGCTACGGGGTCGTCGACCGGCCGAACCACCGCCGGGTGAACACCAGGCCGGTTCCCCGGTCAGGCGGACTGGCGATCGCCGCCGCGTTCCTCACCGTAGCCGTGGTTCTCGTGCTGCTCAACCTCCAGTTCCGCTTCATCCGCCTGCCGCTCCTGCTCGAGCGCGGCGAGGTCGTCGCGCTCCTCGCCGGCGCGGCCGCGGCGGCGGCGATCGGGGCGCTCGACGACTTCCTCGACCTCCGGGCGCGCTGGCAGCTCCTCGGCCAGCTCGGGCTGGCCATCGGCGCGGTCGCCCTGGGGATCGGGATCACCTCCGTGAACAATCCGTTCGGGCCCGGCCTGCTCCAGTTCGACGGCCTCCTGGCGGTCGCGATCACGGTGCTGTGGATCGTCGGGATGATCAACAGCGTGAACTTCATCGACGGCCTCGATGGCCTGTCGTCGGGCATCGGCCTGATTGCCGCGCTGACGCTCGGGGTGATCAGCCTGACGACCACGGTCGGCCAGCCGTTCGTGGCCCTGCTGTGTTTCGCGCTCGCCGGCTCGCTCCTGGGCTTCCTGCGCTGGAACTTCCACCCGGCCTCGATCTTCCCGGGGACGAGCGGCACGATGTTCATCGGCTACACGCTCGCCGTGCTGTCGATCCTCGGCAGCGCGAAGGTCGCGGTCGCGCTCCTCGTGCTCGGCGTTCCGATCATCGACGCGTTCTGGATCATCGTCCGCCGGCTGTCCGCCCGGCGGTCGCCGTTCACGCCGGACCGCGGTCACATCCACCACCGGCTGCTCGACCTGGGCCTCTCCCACCGCCGGACCGTCATGCTCATCTACGCGATCTGTGGCGCGCTCGGCGTCCTGTCGCTCGTCCTGACCGGCGCGCAGCCGGTCTACGCGTTCCTCGGCGTGTTCGTGGGGACCGGACTCCTGCTGCTGCTCCTGGCCTGGGGCGGCGGCGACGGCGCCCTCGATGCCGAAGCCTACGAGCGCGAGCCACGCGGAGACGCCTCCGGCTGAGCCGCGGGCGCGCGCGCCGGCGTCGGACGTGCTGGTCGCCTGGGCTTGTCGGGCTCTCGTAAGCTTCATGGCATCCCAGCTCGCACGAACCCTCCCGCCGGGTCTGTTTGCCGTCCGATGTAGGATCGGCATCCGAGCGCCGGCCACCGACAGTGGAGTCCGATGCCCGCCGACCGACTGTCCCAGTCCGGGCCGCCATCCTGGCCGGTGCCGCACCTGCGTCCGGAGTCGGCGCCGACTGCGGAGTCGCGCGCCCCGGCTGGGCCGCCACCGCTGAGCGTCGAGCCGGCACCGTGGCCGAAAGCTCCTCACCTTCGCCAGCAGGACGGCGGCGGTGCTGCGCCCGACGCGCTGGGATCGCTCCCGCCGTGGCCGCCCGAACCGATCTGGCCGGCTGCACCGCATCTCCGCGACGAGCCGTCGGAGGCGGGCGAGGCAGAGCAGACCCCCTCGGCCGAACCGGAGCCAGGACTCGTGGCACCGCAACCGCGGCGCGAAGCGCGGACTCCTGTGCCGCTCCTGCGTCCATCGAGGGTGGCGCGACGGCTCATCGGACCTGCGCCGCCACCCGCCGTCCTGTCGCGACCGACCAGGGCACCCTCTGTCCGACCCGACGAAGCCACGTTCCGGACCGCCGACACCGCGGAGCGGCCGAACCAGGCGGCGTCAGGGCCGACCGTCACGACACTCCGGACCGGCCCGCCCGGCCTGCCCGGCCCGGCCGGACCGCCCGCGCGGCCGCCGGCGTCGACCGATCCCGAGGGCGCTGTTCCGACCGCCCGGCTCGAAGGGGGACCGGTCCGGCCTCACGGCCAGGAGCCAAAACCCCCGCTTCCGCGATCGGGCTCTCCGCCACCCGCCGGCGCGCGGCCCGGCCCGTAACCCGCCGGCGCGCAGCCCGGCCCGTAACCCGCCGTCAGCAGCTCGGGGGCCGCGGTCGATCGAGACGCGCAGCTGCTATACTCCCGCCGCTTTGTCAGGTCGCCCATGATCGGACCGGGTCAGACCGGGGCGTATTTCGTCCTGTTCTCCGAGATCGGTTTCGTCCTCCTCGTGACGACCCTGGCGGGCGCCCTCGCCGGGCATTGGGTCGACGACCAGCTCAAGACCAATCCCGCGTTTCTGCTGATCGGTTTTCTCGGCGGCTTCGCGGCAGGCAGCGTCGCGGTCGCTCGGTTGATCACCCGGTTCCTGGCGAGGTACGACTGACCTTCAGTCGCGACAGGCGATTGTCGCGTGGACGGAGTGACGGTGCCAACCGACGACCAGCCTATGCCCGACGATGTCGCGCGTCAGCCGGTTTCCGCCTCCGGGCGGCCCCGGCGCATGGCCCCCTCCCGCCGGGCGGTGTTCCGGATTCTCATTCCGGCAGTCATCATTCTCGACGTCCTCGCGTTCCTCTTCGTGCCACCGTACGCCGGAGAGCCCGGCACGCCGGTCGGTTCGATCGGCGATCTCATCGCGGCGAACCTCGAGTTCCCCGCACCGCACGTCCTGTTCCCTGAGGGTCACGAGTCTCCGCCCGGGATCGTGTTCTACGACGTGAGCATCACCAACACCCTCTTCACGATGTGGCTGGTGATGGGGTTCATCCTGCTGGTTGCCCTTGTGGCCCGGTTCAGCCTGCGGGAGATCCCGGGCCGGCTCCAGAACGCAGTCGAGTTCGCCTGGGAGGCGCTCGAGGGTTGGGCGGTCGCGCTCGGCGGCGAAGGCGCCCGCAAGCACATCCCGCTGTTCGTCGCATTCTTCCTGTTCATCCTGTTCTCGAACTGGAGCGGCCTGCTTCCGTTCTTCGGGAAGTTCGAGCAGCTGCGGGCGCCCACGAGCGACGTGAACGTGACCATCGGCCTCGCCCTCGTCGTGTTTGTGTACTTCCAGTTTCAGGGCTTCCGGGCACTGGGTATTCGCCGCTATCTCGGCAAGTTCTTCGTCTTCAGCGGCTTCAAGGAGGGCCCGGCGAACGGGTTCATCGGCCTGTTCGTAGGCTTGATCGAGTTCCTCCTCGAGTTCATCAAGCCCGTCACGCTGGCAATGCGACTGTTTGGCAACATCTTCGGTGGCGAGGTCGCGCTCGGCGTCATCACCGCCCTCACGATCGCTCTCATTCCCGCGGCGATGCTGCTGCTCGAAGGCCTCCTCAACTTCGTCCAGGCGCTCATCTTCTCGACGCTGATGCTGATCTACACGATCATTGCGGTGGAGACACACGAAACCGAGCACGACGAGGCGGCCCATCCGCCGATCCCCGAGGGGAACATCGGTCCGCCGATGACCAGCCCGCGTCCCGCTCACTAATTCGATCCAGTCAACTCATCGACAACGGTGTCCCACCAGCCGGACGCCGACAGGGAGGAAGGACACATGGATTTTGGACCTCTCGGCGCAGGTCTTGCCGCGCTCGGGGTCATCGGCCCCGGCATCGGCATCGGCATCCTGACCGGCCTGGCGGCAACCGCTATCGGCCGCAACCCCGACGCGACTCCGGCGATTCGCGCCCAGTTCATCCTCGGGGCGGCGTTCGCCGAAGGCCTGGGCGTGCTCGCAATCGTGGTTGCGATCCTTTCCCTCGTCCTCTAACCCCGGAGGAGCGTTACCGTGGACCTGCTCGCCCTCGCGGGCCGGGCGATTCAGGGCTCGTCGTCGCTGGCCGCCGAGGAAGGCGGCGCGGCCGCCGGCCTCCAGATCAACCTGTTCTGGGTGATCGTCGCGTCGCTCAACTTCCTCGTGTTCGCGGTCGTCCTCTACTACCTCTTCGGCGGCACCGTCAGCCGGCTCCTGGCTGAGCGGCGACAGCGGATCGAGCAGGGGCTCAGGGATGCCGAGCAGGCACGTCGCGATCGCGATCGGGCCGCGCAGGAGCACATCGCAGCGCTGGCCGAGGCGCGGCGCGAGGCGCAGGAGATCCTCAGCCGCGCCCAGAAGCTCGCCCAGGAGTCGCGCGAGGCGGACATCGCGGCGACCCGCGAGGAGCTCGAGCGGATGCGGGTCCGGGCGGGGGCGGACATCGACGCCGAGAAGCAGCGCGCCCTCGCTGAGCTGCGCACGGAAGTCGCGGATCTTGCCCTTGCCGCGGCTTCCAGGGTCCTCGGCGAAGCGATCACCGACGCTCGACAGAAGCGGCTCGTCGAGGAGTTCCTCAGCGAAGCGGCCGCAACGGAGCGGCGCGGCTGATGATCCGCCGGACGACGTCGGCCCGACGCTACGCGGAGGCCGCATTCGAGCTGGCAGCCGCGGACGACGGCCATGACTCGTGGGCGCGCGATCTCGAGGAGGCGGCCCGGGTCCTCGGCGACGAGCAGGTGAGCCGAATGCTGGACGACCCCACGGTCCCGCTCCGCGAGCGCGAGGATCTCGTCGGCAGGCTGCTGGAGCGCCGCGTCGCGCGGCCGGTCGTCAACCTCGTCCGCCTGCTCGCCCAGCGCGGCCGGGCGGACCTCCTGCCGGCCATCAGCGGGGAGTTCCGTCGCCTCCTGAACCGGAAGCGGGGCATCGTCGAGGCGGTCGCGACCAGTGCGAAGCCGCTCTCGCAAGCTGACCGCGAGGCCGTCCGCGAGCGTGTCGAGGCGATGACCGGCGCAAAGGTCGAGCTCCAGGCCGAGGTCGACGAGTCGCTCATCGGCGGGTTGACCGTCCGGGTCGGCGACCGGCTGCTCGACGCCAGCATTCGGGGCCGCCTCGAGCGGCTCCGCCACGAGCTCATCGCCCGCGGGAGCCTCGGCCGGTGAGCCCGGCCCACCGCCGACAAACCGAATCCATCCCAACCGCCTGCCCGACACGGAGATCCGATGGCCATTCGCTCTGACGAGATCATCACGATCATCAAGTCCGCGATCGAGGGCTTCGACGAGAAGACCGAGACGCGCAGCGTCGGCACGGTCATCGAGGTGGGCGACGGGATCGCCCAGATCTACGGGCTGTCCGGAGCGCTGTCGTCCGAGCTGCTCGAGTTCCCGGGCGGCGTCATGGGGATGGCCCTCAACCTCGAGGAGGAGACCGTCGGCGCGGTCATCCTCGGCGACTACAAGGGGATCGAGGAAGGCGACACGGTCAAGACGACCGGCCGGGTCGTCGAGGTCCCGGTCGGCCAGGAGCTCCTCGGCCGGGTCGTGAACCCGCTCGGCCAGCCCCTCGACGACAAGGGGCCGATCGATACGAAGAAGAGCCGGCCGGCCGAGCGGATCGCGCCCGGAGTCATCGTCCGGCAGGGGGTCGACACGCCCGTCCAGACCGGGATCAAGGCGATCGACGCGCTCATCCCGATCGGTCGGGGCCAGCGCGAGCTGATCATCGGCGACCGGCAAACCGGCAAGACGGCGATCGCGATCGACACGATCATCAACCAGAAGGGCAAGGGCCTGGTCTGCATCTACGTCGCGATCGGCCAGAAGCTGTCGACGGTCGCGAAGACCGTTGCCGTTCTCGAGCAGTACGGCGCAATGGACCACACGATCGTCGTCGTCGCCGGCGCCGAAGAGCCCGCCCCGCTCCAGTTCCTCGCGCCGTATGCGGCGACGGCGATGGGCGAGGAGGTCATGGAGCAGGGCGTCAAGCTCGAGGGCAAGGCCGTCAAGGATGCCCTGTGCGTGTACGACGACCTGAGCAAGCACGCCTGGGCATACCGCGAGATGTCGCTCCTGCTGCGCCGCCCGCCCGGTCGGGAGGCCTATCCCGGCGACGTCTTCTACCTCCACAGCCGGCTCCTCGAGCGGGCCGCCCGATTGAACGAGCAGAGCGGCGGCGGCTCGCTCACGGCCCTGCCGATCATCGAAACGCAGGCCGGCGACGTCTCGGCCTACATCCCGACGAACGTCATCTCGATCACCGACGGCCAGATCTTCCTCGAGACGGACCTCTTCAATGCCGGCCAGCGGCCGGCCCTGAACATCGGCATCTCGGTGTCGCGCGTCGGGTCGGCGGCCCAGACGAAGGCGATGAAGAAGGTCGCCGGCCCCCTCAAGCTTGACCTGGCCCAGTACCGCTCGCTCGCGGCGTTCGCCCAGTTCGCGTCCGACCTCGACAAGGCCACCCGTGACCAGCTGACCCGGGGCGAGAAGCTGTCCGAAGTCATCAAGCAGCCGCAGTACCAGCCGCTGCCGGTCGAGAGGCAGGTCGCGATCCTGTACGCCGCGACGACAGGCGCCCTGGACGACGTCCCGACGCCGAAGGTCAAGGAGTTCGAGACGCAGTTCTACCGCTTCCTCGAAACCGAGAAGCCGGAGATCCTCGAGCAGCTCGCAGGCGACAAGGGCCTGACCGACGAGCTTGCCAAGGCCCTCGACGAGGCGACTGAGGCCTTCCGCACCGAGGCCTTCGGCATGCCGCCCCGGCAGAAGGGCCAAACGCCCGCCGCCGAGCCCTCGCCCGCTGCAACGGGAACGGATGGCACAGCGGCTGGCCCGACCGACAGTGGCAAGCCAGCGTGACAAACCTCGGGCCGATGGCCTCGCGGAGTCCTCGGGCCGATGCGCTCCCGGAGCTCGCGCTCGGAGACCTCGGACGGATGGCGTCGCGCAGCTCCGCCTCCGAGTCCTCGGTGCGCGAGCAGCGGGCTGCGGTTGAGGTTGCCTGACGATGGCTAGTCAGCGGGACATTCGTCGGCGCATCGGGGCAGTCAGAAACATCAAGCAGATCACCCGGGCGATGCAGTTCGTGGCGGCGTCGAAGTTGAAGCGGGCCCAGGAGTCGACGCTCAACGCGCGGCCGTACAGCGACAAGCTCGACGAGGTCCTCGCCGATCTCGCCGCGGTTCTCGGAGGCGAGGAGCACCCACTCCTCGCCGAGCGCGAAGGCGGTCGCCGGCTCATCGTCCTCATCACGACGGACCGCGGCCTCGCCGGGCCGCTCAACACGAACACGATCCGGTTCGCCGCCCGGGAGATCACCGAGCAGCCGGGCGACCTGGCCGTGGTGACGATCGGGCGCAAGGGCCGCGATGCGATGCGTCGGGCGCGGGTCCCGCTCGAGGCCCACTTCCCCGGGTTCGGCGACCGGCCGTCCTTCGCCGACGTCCTGCCCGTCGCCCGGCTCGTGAGCGACGGGTTCATCGGCGGCGCCTTCGGGCGGGTCGACGTGATCTACAGCCACTTCCAGTCGACGCTCGTCCAGCGCCCGTCGCTCGACACGCTGCTGCCGGTCACCCCGGCCGAGGACACCGAGGGGATCCCGGGCCACCAGTTCATCTTCGAGCCGGACGCCGCGACGGTCCTGACGAGGCTCCTCCCACGCTACGTCGCGACCCGCCTCTTCCAGGCCGTCCTCGAGAGCAAGGCGTCGGAGGAGTCGAGCCGGATGGTCGCGATGAAGAACGCGACCGAGAACGCCGAGGAGCTGATCGAGGACCTGACGCTGTCGTACAACAAGGTCCGCCAGGCAAACATCACCCGCGAGATGATCGAGATCGCGTCCGGCGCCCAGGCGCGCTGACGACGCCGAGACGCAGGAGGCACCGAACCCACTATGGCAACCGCCACGAAGCCCGCAACGAAAGCCCGGACAGAGGCGGCGGCAGAGGCCGCGACCGGCAGGGTGATCCAGATCACCGGCCCGGTCGTCGACATCGAGTTTCCGGCCGGCGAGCTGCCGGCGATCTACAACGCCGTCGAGATCCAGCGGGGCGACACGCCGATCGTGTGCGAAGTCCAGCAGCACCTCGGCAACAACTGGGTCCGGGCGGTCGCGATGACCACGACCGACGGGCTTGCCCGCGGCTCGGAGGCGCGCGACACCGGCGGCCCGATCTCGGTGCCGGTTGGCGATGTCACGCTCGGCCGGGTGTTCGACGTGCTCGGCAACCCCATCGACGAGAAGGGCCCGCTCAAGGCCTCGAAGCGGCTGCCGATCCACCGGGCCGCGCCGGCGTTCGACGAGCAGCGGACCGAGACCGAGGTGTTCGAGACCGGCCTGAAGGTCATCGACCTCGTGGCGCCGTTCGCGAAGGGTGGCAAGGTCGGCATCTTCGGCGGCGCCGGCGTCGGGAAGACGGTCATCATCCAGGAGCTCATCCGGAACGTCGCCCAGGAGCACGCCGGCGTGTCCGTGTTCGCCGGGGTGGGCGAACGGTCGCGGGAGGGCAACGACCTCATCCACGAGATGACCGAGTCGGGAGTCATCGAGAAGACGGCCTTCGTGTTCGGCCAGATGAACGAACCGCCCGGCGCCCGGCAGCGGGTGGGCCTGTCCGGCCTGACGATGGCCGAGTACTTCCGGGACGAGGAGGGCCGCGACGTCCTCCTGTTCATCGACAACATCTTCCGCTTCACCCAGGCCGGCTCGGAGGTCTCCGCGCTGCTCGGCCGGATGCCGTCGGCGGTCGGTTATCAGCCGAACCTGGCGACCGAGATGGCCCAGCTCCAGGAGCGGATCACCTCGACGAAGAAGGGCTCCATCACCTCGCTCCAGGCGGTCTTCGTCCCGGCCGACGACTACACGGATCCGGCGCCGGCGACGACGTTCGCCCATCTCGACTCGACGATCCGACTCGAGCGTTCGATCGCCGAGCTCGGCATCTATCCGGCGGTCGACCCGCTGACCTCGACGTCGAGGGTTCTCGACCCGAACGTCGTCGGCGAGGAGCACTACAACGTGGCCCAGGAGACGAAGCGCGTCCTCCAGCGCTACCGCGACCTCCAGGACATCATCGCGATCCTCGGCATCGACGAGCTGTCCGAGGAGGACAAGTCGACGGTCGCCCGGGCTCGCCGGCTGCAGCGGTTCATGAGCCAGCCGTTCTTCGTGGCCGAGGTCTTCACCGGCCGGTCCGGCGTCTACGTGCCGATCAAGGACACCGTCGCCTCGTTCAAGGAGATCCTCGAGGGCAAGGCGGACACCCTGCCCGAGCAGGCGTTCTTTCTCGCCGGCACGATCGAGGATGTCCGCAAGAACGCCGAGAAGCTGGGCTCCTGACGTGCCGATCCGGCTCGAGATCGTCACCCCCGAACGGCTCGCCTACGCCGAGGACGTCGACGCGGTCACGCTGCCCGGCGGGGAGGGGGAGCTGGGCGTTCTGCCACACCACGCCCCCCTCGTCTCGACGCTCGGGGTCGGCGAGCTCCGGATCCGGCGGGGCGGGCAGGAGGAGCTGTTCGCGATCGCCGGCGGGTTCCTCCAGGTCCGGCCGGACAAGGTCGTCGTCATGGCCGAGACCGCCGACATGGCCTCGGAGATCGACCTCGAGAAGGCCGAGGAGGCCCGCCGGGAGGCCGAGAGGGCGCTCGAAACGGGCTTTCAGGAAGGCGCGGATCTCGCGGCTGCCCGGGCGGCGCTCCAGCAGGCGCTCCTCCGGATCCGGGTCGCCGAGCGGCGCCACCGCGAGGGCCGGCGCCGCTGAAAGTAGCTCCGTGGGAGCGGCCACGGGCGTGGCCCCGAGGTCTCGCCGGTCTCCCAGATGTTCCCCTGGAGGACCGGATCCGCCGCCGTGTCCCAGGATGTCCCCCTGGAGGACGGATGCGTACGGGCGTCGGCGAGGGCAACGTGGATCGAGCGTGCTCCCGGTCGACGCAGGCGACATCGGGCCTGTTCCGTCCTCCGCGGGGACGGATGAGGAACGCCGGGTCGTATCGGTGGCCCGCGGTTCGACCTGTAGTCGGCAACCTCACGGCAGGGAGGCTGCCGCCTCATGATTGCCACTAGCCATGGCTGACGCGAAACCATTCCACTGGGAATACGTGCCGGAGCCGGTGGCCCAGGAGGTCTTCCGGATCGAGGGCGGGAAGGCCCTGAACGGGACCGTCCCGATCAGCGGGGCGAAGAACGCGGCCCTGAAGATGCTCGCGGCCGCGACGCTGACCGGTGAGCGTTGCCGGTTCACGAACGTGCCGGAAATCGAAGACGTGCGGGTCATGGGCGAGACGCTCCGCGACCTCGGCGTGGTCGTCGACCATCCGGAGCCGAACGTCTACGAGGTCGCCTCGGGCGACGTCGAGTGGCTGTTCGTCCCGCTCGAGGCCGCCGCCAAGATGCGGGCGAGCTTCATGCTCCTCGGCCCGCTCCTTGCCCGGTTCGGCCGGGTGATCATCAGCAACCCCGGCGGCGACCGGATCGGGCGCCGTCCGGTCGACCTCCACGTCGAGGCGATGCGGACCCTCGGCGCCCAGATCGACTACCGGAACGGCTACTACTTCGCGACGGCTCCGGGGCGGCTGCGCGGAGCCGAGATCCGATTCCCGTTCGTCTCGGTCATGGGCACGGAGAACGCCCTGCTCGCAGCCACCCTGGCCGAGGGCCACACGGTGATCCGGCCCGCGGCCCAGGAGCCGGAGGTCGACGACCTCATCGCGTTCCTTCAGAAGATGGGGGCCGAGGTTCAACGCACCTACCCGGACACGATCGAGGTCGAGGGACGGCGCCGTCTCCGGGGGGCCGACCATCACGTCATCCCGGACCGGATCGAGGCCGGTACTTTTCTCGTGGCCGCGGCCGTGACCGGCGGGCGGGTGACGCTGGCCGGAGCGCCGTGCGACCATCTCCGCGCGTTCATCGACGTCGTGGGCCGGTCCGGCCTGTCCGTCGCGTGCGGACGCGACACGATCGAGGTGGACGCGACGAACGTGGGACCTGGCGCCTTCAAGCCGGCCGACATCGAGACTGCTCCGTATCCCGGACTGGCGACCGACCTCCAGCCTCCCACCTGCGTGCTGCTGAGCCAGGCGGCCGGTCGATCGACCATCCACGAGACGATCTTCGAGGACCGGCTCGAATGGCTCGCCGAGCTCGGCCGGATGGGCGCGCAGGTCGAGATCCTCGACCCACACCATGCCGCGATCATCGGTCCGGCCCGGCTGCGCGGGACGGACGTCGAGATCGGCGACCTCCGGGCGGGCGCCTCGCTCATCCTGGCGGCCCTCGCGGCGAGTGGCAGCACGACGATCCACGGGGCCCATCACGTCCACCGGGGGTATGAGAACATCGAACGCAAGTTCCTGGACCTCGGCGCGAGGATCGAACGCCTGGCAGAAGGGGAACAAGCGACCCGCCCATGAAGATCGGCATCGATCTCGGCACGGCGAACGTCCTCGTCTACGTCAAGGGAAGAGGGATCGTCATCCAGGAGCCGTCCGTGGTGGCGGTGAGCGACGACAACCGGATCGTTGCCGTGGGCGAGGAGGCCCGGGAGATGATCGGGCGGACGCCCGGCAACATCACCGCCATCCGGCCGATGAAGGACGGGGTCATCGCCGATTACGTCATTACCGAGGCGATGCTCCGCTTCTTCATCGGCAAGGCAACCAAGGGGCGAATGAACCTGACGAAGCCCGAGGTCATGATCAGCGTCCCGGCCGGGGTGACGAGCGTCGAGAAGCGGGCGGTCCGCGACGCGGCCCTCAAGGCAGGCGCCAAGGAGGCCTATCTCATCGAGGAGCCGCTGGCCGCCGCGATCGGCGCGAACGTCCCGATCAGCGGCCCGTCCGGGAACATGGTCATCGACATCGGCGGCGGGACGAGCGAGATCGCGGTCATCGCCCTGGGCGGGATCGTCGTGTCCACGTCGCTGCGGGTCGGCGGCAACAAGTTCGACGAGGCGATCGCGACCTACATCCGGAAGAAGTACAACCTGATGATCGGCGAGCGGACGGCCGAAGAGGTCAAGATCGCGATCGGGACGGCCCTCCCGCTCGAGCGCGAGCTGACGATGGAGGTCCGTGGGCGGGACCTCATCGCCGGGCTGCCGCGGACGATCCCGATCACGAGCTCCGAGGTGATGGAGGCCGTCGAGGCGCCCCTCCAGCAGCTGGTCCAGGCGGTCCGGCTCGTCCTCGAGCAGACGCCGCCGGAGCTGTCGAGCGACATCATCGACAAGGGCATGGTGATGTCCGGGGGCGGAGCGCTGCTGCGGAACATCGACAAACTGCTCACCCAGGTGACCGGTGTCCCCTGCCACGTGGCGGAGAACTCGCTCAACTGCGTCGCCCTCGGTACCGGGCTGGCCCTCGAGCACTTCGACTTCTTCAAGAAGTCGCTCGTCCAGCAGATCTGAGTCCTCGGGCCGATGGCGTCGTGGAACTCCGCCTCGGACCTCGGAGGGCCGCGTGCCGGTAATGGCGCGGAGGGTGCCGGCTCACGAGCTTTTGTCGACCTGCATTGCCATACCCGGGCCAGCTTCGATTCCCTGTCGTCGCCCGAATCGGTCGTCCGGGCGGCCGCGGCCCGGGGGCTGACCCACCTGGCGATCACCGACCACGACCGGATCGAGGGGGCGCTCGAGGCCCGCGCGATCGCGTCGCAGATGGGCCAGGACGGCAGCGGCCGCCTGGAAGTGATCGTCGGCGAGGAAGTGCGGACCGCCGACGGCGATCTCATCGCGCTGTTCCTCGACCGAGCGGTGCCGCCCGGAATCAGCGCACGCGAAACGGTCGCCCTGGTTCGGGAGCAGGGCGGCCTGGTGGGCATCCCGCACCCGTTCGACCGGTTCCGCGGGACGCTCGGCCGGACCGAGCGGATGGCCGAGATCGTGCCGCTCGTCGACTGGATCGAGACCCACAACGCGCGGCTCTTCGGCGGAGGCAACGAGCGGGCCGCCGAGTTCGCGACAGAGCACGGCCTGCCCGGCGTCGCTGTCTCAGACGCCCACACGGTCCTCGAGGTCGGGGTCGCCTACACGGTGGTCGACGGCGACCCGTCGACGGCCGACGGCCTCCGGGCCGCCCTCGGCGCGGTGGAGCTCGTGCCCGGCCGGGCATCGCTCGTCATCCGGGCGATGACGCCCCTCGCCAAGGTCGTCCAACGGGCCCGGGGCAACCGCCGGGTTCCGCTGTCCGGCGGGAGTCGCGGCGGTCCAGCCGTCAGCGGCGCCCCGCGACCATGACCGGCCTGCCCCCGTACCGCGGGCCGGACGAGCCGACCGACCCGCTCCAGGCCGACCCCCTCCAGGCCGAGACCGAGGTCACCGCCGAGCAGCTGTCGCTGGGCCGCCGGCTCCGCCAGCCCCGGACGATCCTCTCGCTCGCCGTGCCGCTCGTGGCGATCGCCGTCTTCGCCTGGTTGAATCGCGACCAGCTCGCCCGGGTCCCCCAGCTCATCCTCGAGGTCAACCCGGCCCTCGTCCTGGCCGCCTTCCTCGTGTTCTACGCGGGCTTCCCGCTGCGCGGCCTGCGATGGGCGCTGCTCGTCCGGGGGACCGGGTTCCACCTGAGCATCCGCGACGCCAGCGAGATCATCTTCCTGTCGTGGCTGATCAATTGCCTCGTGCCGGCGAAGCTCGGCGACCTCTACCGGGCCTGGCTCCTGAAGATCAACAGCACCGTCTCGCTGAGCCGGACGTTCGGGACCGTCTTCATCGAGCGGATCCTCGACCTGTTCGCGATCGTCGTGCTTGGCCTCGCCGCCGGCTTCTGGAGCTTCCGGAGCGGGATGTCCACCCAGATCCAAGTCATCGTCGGGATCGGCGTCGGGGTCGTCGTGCTCCTCGGAGCCGGGCTGTTGACGATGCGCAACTTCGGGCGCCGCATCCTGACGGCACTGCCGATCCCCCACCGGATCCTCGAGTACTACGACCGGTTCGAAGAGGGCGTCTTCGGAGCCGTCGGCCTCCGCCGCCTGCCGCCGCTCGTCGTGATCACCGGGCTCATCTGGGCGACGGAGGCGATGCGCCTCTATCTCGTCGTCCAGGCCCTCGACTTCCCCGGCGTCACGCTCGGGATCTCCGGGGCGTTCTTCGTCGCTCTCATCGGGTCGCTGCTGACGGCCGTGCCGCTGAGCCCGGCCGGCCTCGGGATCGTCGAGGCGGGCGTCGTGGGGGTCCTCACCGCGGGCTACGGGGTGCCGCTCCCCGAGGCGACCGCGATCGCCCTCGTCGACCGGACGATCAGCGTCTTCTCGATCATCGCCCTCGGGGGGATCGCCTACGCGATCTCTCCGAAACGCCGGGGGGCCGGCCTCACCCACCCGTCGCCTGAGCCCTCCGCCTCAGGTTGAGAGGCCCGCCGGGGCGCGGCCGCATCCGGACAGGCGCAACGGGCGTACTACCGGCTGAACAGGGGGCCTCGGACCGTGGGTGGCACCGTACCCACGCATACCTCACCCGACCCACATCCGCCGTCTCCGAGTGGCCTCGGACGTCCGGTACGAACGGGTGATACAGGCACGACAGGCCCCCAAAGGATCATCTGGGCAGCGCGGCGTCGCCCGCGAGCGCCTGTTTACGGAGCACTCCGGCAGACGATGACCAGCCAGAACGGGCGAGCGTTCAACGAGTGGCTGCGAGCCCAGCTGAAAGCAAAGAAGATGTCCCAGCGTCAGCTGGCGCAGCAGTCCGGCGTTGATCACTCCACGATCTCACGCCTGATCCGCGGCGACCGGATGCCCTCGCTGGGAACCGCCACGAAGCTGGCCCGCGGGCTGCGCGAGCTGCGCGACGACGCCGACACCCCCCAGTACCTCGGCCTCGTGGCGGCCGGCGCGACGAACCCCACCGCCCGTGTCGAGTACGCCCTGCGGGCGGACGACCTGCTCAGCGAGCCCCAGGTCCGCCAGGTCATGGAGTATTACCTCGCCGTCCGGATGCGCCGCTTCGGGCGGGCCTTCCAGTCGTCCGAGCCGACCGCCTCACCCGAGCGCCCTTCCGAGCGCGGCCTCGGGCGCCCGTCTGGCGCGGTCCCGAACGGCGCAACGGACGCCGTCGTCGCCGGCGTGTCGACCACCACGTCGACCCCGCCACGACTCGCCGTCCGGCCCGTCGGCCGGCCCGGCAGCCGGCCACCGGGCCGCTACTAGCTCATTCCAGGGCACGGCCCGGACGCCCTCCACGTCCGGGTCACGGGGACAGCGAACGCCGGCCTTCGACGGCCGGCGTTCGCCTTTGTCAGCGGTAGATCGAGATCACCGTCCGGGCAGAGGCGTCGAACCGCTCGACGAGGAACTCCCGTTCTCCCAGCCCGGCCGCCCGGGCGTCCTCGGCCGGCCCGCCGCATGACGCCCCGATCATCGGCTCCAGCAGCCGGTCGCAGGCGATGACGAGGTAGGCGGCGGTCGAGTCTCCAGCGTTGGCCGGCCGCCCTCCCAGGCGGCGGAGCGGGAAGCCGTAGGCATCGGCGTTCTTCGTCATCGGCAGGCCGCCGAGGACGTAGGCCTCGCCGCCGATTGCCTGGAGGATCCGGGCTGCTGCCCGCTCCGCCGCCGGGTAGCCACCGTCCGGCGCGACCCGGGGCGGCCAGATCGCCACGTTCAACGCCACGAGCGCGGCGACCCCAGCCAGGGCCACGATCCGCCCCGCCGGCATGCTGGCCGGCCACGGGGCCGGTCGCCATCGCCAGAGGGCTGCCACCCCCAGCCCGGCGGTGACGAAGACGACAGGATCGAGGAACGCGTGGTAGTGGTCGTTCGGCAGGCCGGGGACGACGCGCGCCAGGCTCGACGACACGACCGCCAGCGCGGTGGCGCTCCAGGCGAGGGTTGCGGCGAACCAGGTTGCCGCCTCGGCCTCCCGACGTCCGCCGGCACGGATGCGCCAGGCGAGGGTCGCGAGGACCGCGGCGGCCGCGAGGACCGCGGCTGCCGGCCGGCCGGTGACGAGGCCGGTCAGCGGCCAGCTCAGGACGCGCAGGCAGACGACCGCGAGCCGCACGGGCAGCGGCGGCGCATCCGCGTCGGAATCGGTCGCCACGAAATCGACCAGTGCCCGCGTCTCCGAGAACCCCGACCCGAGCTCGTGGACGAGCAGCGGGACGTACGAGGCGGCGACGATCGCGAGCCCTCCGGCGCCGGCGAGGAGCACCCGGCGGCGATCCGGCCCGGCGCCCCGGCGCCGGGCGTCGGCGAGGAGGATGCCGGCGAGCGGCACGAGCATGACCGAGCCGAGCACGTGGCAATGCATGGTCACGGCCTGGGCGGCCGCCGCCACGATCCACCATCGGGCGTGCCCGGTCGTCCAGGCGCGCCAGGCGGCCGCCAGGGCGATGCCGCTCGACAGCGCGATGAGGTTCGGGTTCCAGACGAACGTCGATTCCTCGATCGCGCTCGCCGAGACCGCCATCAGGCCGGCCGCGGCCAGGCCCGCGACCGGCCCGGCGATTGCCCGGGCCTGCCACCACACGACCGCGACGGCAGCCACGCCGGCCGCCGCGATGGCCGCGACGACGGCCAGCGGATCGGAACCGGACAGGGCCGCGACCGGGGCGAGGAGCCAGTAGTAGAGCGCGCCGTGGTGGAAGGCCCCGATCGACGTCGGCGGTCCGAGCAGCGGGACGACGCCGTCCTGGACGAACGCCCGGAGGACCAGCATGTCGTGGCCCTGGTCCGCGTCCCATGTCCCGCGGGTCGGCAGATCGACGAAGCGCACGGCCGCCGCCACACCGAGGACGACGAGAAGGCCCAGCAGCTCCAGCCGGTCCCGGCGACCGGCGCCTTCGGCCGCCGAGTCTCGTTCCTGGCGCCCCTCGGTCACCTCGGTTGTCAGACCGGCTCGGGCTGAGGGGCGGTCCGGGCCCGGCTGCCGCGGAGGTTCATCGCCTCGGGCGGGAGGGGATCGAGCGGCAGCCCACGCGCGAGCGCGCGCGCGCGGGCCATGTTGACAGCGTCGTAGCCCTCGTCCATTCCGGGCGTCTCGAGGATGTAGGCGACGTGGCGGAGGCGCGGGTGGGTCAGCAGGTGGGCTATGCCCGCCTCGCCGATCCCCCCCGCCCCGACGTGCTCATGGCGGTCGAGCCGCGAGCCCACCTCGGTCTTCGAGTCGTTCAGGTGGATGAGCGCCAGGCGTTCGAGCCCGATCAGCCGATCGAAGGAGTCGACGACGGCGTCGGTCTCGCCCGGGTCGGAGAGGCGATACCCAGCCGCCCAGAGGTGAGCGACGTCGAGGCAGAACGCGACCCGGGAATCGGCCACGCCGCGCCGGGCGATCGCCTCGGCGATGTCGGCCAGCTCCTCGATCGTGGCTCCTACCGCGAACCCGCCGCCGCCCGGGTTTTCGAGGACCAGGGTGGCCGCGTCAGGGCCGCTCGGAGCCTCGTCGAGCGCCCGCTGGACGCCGCCGGCGAGCCGGGCGACGCCCGCCTCGACCCCGGTGTCGCGGTGGGATCCGGTGTGGACGTTGACAAACCGGGCCCCGAACCCGGGCGCCGAGCGGAGCTCATGGGCGAGGACCGCCACGGACCGTTCGAAGAAGTCGACATCGGGTCCGGCGAGGTTGACGAGGTAGGCCGCGTGGACGGCGACCGGCCCGATCCCGAGAGCCGCGATTCGCCCGCGGAAGGCCTCCTGCTCCCCGGGCGGCTCGGCCCGCCGCCGCCAGGCCGTGGGGTTGTCGCCGAAGATCTGGAGGGCGGTCGCCCCGATGGCGTGGGCGCGCTCCGCGGCCCTGACCATACCGTTGCCCAGCGGCAGGTGCGCACCGAGCCGCCGTCCGTCGGGGAGCATCTCCGCCATGGTACCGAGCGGGACGCCGGTTTGACGCCGGGCCGGGCCCTGTCCACGCTGTGCGCCATGGACCCCGATCTCCTGCCGGCTCTCAAGGCACTGTCAGACCCGCAGCGGCTCAGGATCGTCGGCCGCCTCGCCGGCGGTCCGGCTTCGCTCGAGATGCTGGCCGCGGAGCTGGCGCTGCCGCTGGCAGTCGTCGTCCGCCACGTCCGGGTCCTCCGGTCGGTCGGGCTCGTCGGCCCGGGCCGCCCCGGCCCCGCCGGCGCCGGCCCCGGGAGCCTCAGCCCGGCCCGCGCCGGTCCCGCCGGCCCGGGCGCCGCCGGCCGCGACGCCGCCGGCCCAGGCCGGGCGACCGCGCTGGTCCTCCGGGTCGATGCGCTCCAGGGCATCGGCCGGCGCCTCGACGAGCTCGAGCACGGCTCCGACCGGTCGGCCCTGCCCGGTCGTGACGGCAACGCTCTGCCGGTGGACGACGCGAGGATCCTCCGTGGCTATGTCGAGGACGGCCGGTTGACGACGATCCCGGCCCAGGAGAAGAAGCGGATCGTCGTCCTCCGCTGGCTCCGCGACCGGGTCTTCACCGAGGACCGCGAGTACCCGGAGAAGGAGGTCAACCAGCGCCTCGCGGTGTTCCACCCGGACGTCGCGTCGCTCCGCCGGTTCATGGTCGAGGCGGGTCTCGCGACGCGCGCGGCGGGGTTGTACCGGCGGTCGGACGACCCCGGCTGATCGGCGGTCAGCGCGAACCGTCGCGCGGCGGTTCGCGCCCTGCCCTGCCCTGGGTGTACTCGCCACCGAGCATCGGCTCGATGAGCCCGTAGTCGCCGTCGTCGCGCCGGTAGAGGACGCCGACTCGTTCCGTCTCCGCGTTCACGAAGACGAAGAATTGGTGGCCGAGCTCGTCCATCCGGGCGAGCGCATCCTCCTCGAACATCGGCTCGATCGCGAAGCGCTTGACCTTGACGATCCGGCGGTCGCGCGTCGGCTCGGCGGTGCCGTCGGCGATCCGCCGGAGGATCGCCTTCTCCTCGACCGGGCGGGCACGGAGCCGCGGCTTGCGCTTGAAGTCGACCGCCCGGCGCTCGATCTTGTCGACGACCGTGTCGATCCCCGCCTCGTGGCTGACGGCTGTGGCGTGGCCGCGCAGGGTCTGGCCGTCGATGACGAGGGTCACCTCGACGATGTGCGAGTCCTCCGCGCTCCGGTGCTGCTCGACGGACAGCTCGACCGTCGCCTCGCTCCGGTCGTCGAGGAGGCGCTCGATCCGGCCCAGCCGCTTCTCGGCGTACCGGCGAACGGCCGAGGGGACGTCGATGTTCTTGCCCTTGACGATCGTCCTCACGACTACCTCCCGACCCCGAGTATAGGCCGCGGTTGCGGGCGGCCGGCTCCGAGCGGGAGGGTCTCGCTCGTCCCGCTGCACCAGATACGCACGGTGTGCGTGCACGGCGCGCAGCGGACCCTCCCTTGACGCCCGCTACGCACCGCGTGCGTACTGGGGCCCTCTGGGGACGCCCGGCGACGCCAACGACGCACCTCGTTCGTGGGTGAGTCGGCCGTCCGCCAACGTGGGCCCAGTGGAGGACTCAGCGCTCGCGAGCGACCGTGATCGCCGACACGCCGATCGCCCCCGCTGCGAGGAGCGGCTCGGCGCAGGCGGCCAGCGTCGCGCCGGTCGTCACGACGTCGTCGATCAGGACGATCCAGCGCCCGTCAAGGGGCCAACCGACCGCGTGACGGCCGCCCGGTGGAGGCGGCCGAAGGCGGAACGCTCCTTCGACGTTCGTTGCCCGCGATCCTCGATCGAGGTCGAACTGGGCGGTCGTCGAGCGCGAGCGCTCGAGGAGTGGCGCGCACGGCACCCGAAGCTCGCGCGCGGCAACGGCCGCGATGAGGCCCGCCTGGTCGTAGCCGCGCGCACGAAGCCGGTCGGTGTGGACCGGCACCGGCACGACAAGGTCGCCGCCGGCCCCGACCCGGGCCCAGCGCCGGGCGATCGCGCGCCCAAGCGGCTCGGCGAGCCGCCGCTCGCCCGCGTATTTGAGCTCGTGCAGCGCCCGTCGGACGAGCCCGCCGAACGGGGCGCACCACTCGAGCTGGAGCAACGGGGCGGGGATGTCGGCCGGCAGCCCGATCGGGACCCCCGGCGGCAGGCTCAGTCGGGCATCGAGCGCCGGCAGGCACGCGGCACAGACGGGCGGACCCTCGCGGCCGCAGCCTGCGCATCGAGCCGGCAGCGCGAGGTCGAGGAGTCGGCCGGCCAGCGGCCGGAGGGTTACCACGAGGACATCGTGGCGCCGGGCGCTTGCCTGCCGCACGCCCAGCACTTATCCGTGATCTCGCCTATCCGGTGGTCTCAGGGGACCACCGGACGCGACGGGCGAGATCAGGCCGGACCACGCGCCGTCACGACGAAGTGAGGAACGTCGGACGACACGGAAGCCGGCGGGGGCAGACGCCAGAGCTCGTCTTCGCCGTTCTCTCCGTGCGTGGCCTGATTGACGAAGGTCTCCAGGACGCAGCCATCAGCGAAGGCGATCCGCAGGTCGCCCGCGTCGGATCCGCGTGTTTCGGTGACGGTGTGAGCCTCAGTTCCGTGTGCGAACCACTCCGCGGAGATTGTCCTGGCGATTGCGAGGTTCGTCCTGCTCGACGAAGTCGTGGTATGCGGTGGAGGATCCGCGCGGCGGGTAGTGCCAGTCCGCGTACCCGGGCAGGACCGCGCCGTCCTTCGTGATGCGCCACGTCTCCTGGATGTGGAGGCGGTACTCGGGCACAAGCGCCTGGCCGCGCCGGCTCTCGCGCTCGATCAGCCGGCCGAAGCCGAAGGTCGCCATATCCACGGCTCGACTCGCCTCGGACAATGGCAGGCCAACGAGCTGCAGAAGCTGATCCTCGATCTGAGCCTTGATGGTTTCGCCCTCGGTAGTCTGACCGGATAGGCAAGCCGCGGGTTATCCGCCTGCGCCGTCTTCCAACGCCACGAGGTCGCCCACCGCCGTGGCCGTCGCGTCGATCGTCCCGGCCGGCAGTTCGAGGACGCCGTGGGCGCCACGGACGAGGGGGACGAGGCCGACCCACGGCCTGAGCGACCGGTGGACCGAGACGACCGGGTGCCGCCCGGTCGCGTCGCGCCGCCCGACGAACACGGCGTCGATCGGAAACCGCATGAACATCATGTGGATGCCGTTGCTCGCCGGCAGCCAGAGGCCGCCGCCGTCCGGGAGCGACCGGCGGCCCATCAGACCGAGGAACTTCCCCCAGAGCCCGCCGGCCGTCTCGAGCCGGCCGGCGAGGACCCGCTCGCGGGTGACGTTGCGGGCCACGGTCGGCTGGGCCATGGACGGATTCTGACGGGCCCCGGACGCGGCCGACGAGCGATCGGACCTATTCGCCCAGGTTCGTCATGATCAGGATGAGCGCCGGGCCGAGGATGACGATGAACAGCGACGGGAAGATGCACCCGACGAGCGGGAACAGCATCTTGATCGGCGCCTTCGCCGCCTGCTCCTCCGCCCGCTGGCGCCGCTCGATCCGGAGCTGCTCCGACTGGACCTGGAGGACCTTCGAGATCGACACGCCGAGCTGCTCGGCCTGGATGATCGCGCCGATGAAGTTCGTGAGCGCGGGCACCTCCGTGCGCGGGACGATGTCGCGGAGCGCCTCGCGCCGCGCCTTGCCGACCCGGATCTCGGCGAGCGCCCGGCGGAACTCGTCGGGCAACGGGCCCTTGAGCTTTTCGACGACCTTGCCGAGGGCGCCGTCGAAGCCGAGACCGGCCCGGACGGAAATCGTCAGGAGGTCGAGGGCGTCCGGGATCTGGAGGATGATCAGGTGCTGGCGCTTCTTGACTCGGCCGCCGAGCCAGAACTCCGGGATCGTGTAACCGAGCAGGAGACCGACCGCGCCGAGGCCGAGGCCCATCGTGAGGTTCCGGCCGAGGATGCCGATGAAGACGAAGAAAATGCCGGCCCCGACGATCGCGCCGATCGCCTTGATTCCGAGCCAGTCACCGACCCGGAGGTTGCCCGGGTGGCCCGCCAGGGCGAGCCGCTTCTCCGTTCGCTCGCTGAACGATGCGCTGGTGACCCGGGCGACGGCGCCGGACAGCTGGGTCGCCAGCGGGCGAAGGGTCCGCTCGAGGAACGGCTGCTGGAGCTCCAGCTCCTCGAGGTTCTTCGCCTGCATCGTCCCGAGCTGGGTGAGGCGGGCCTGGACGGGGTCGACCGGGGCGCTCCCGGCCAGACCCATGAAGATCAGCAGGATCGCCAGGGCGGCGACGCCGGCAATGATGATCGGGATGACTGGCATCGCTCAGACCTCGATGTCGACGATCTTGCGGATGAGCATGAACCCGATGAACATCATGAAGAGGCCGAAGCCCATGATGATCAGCCCGGCCGGCAGCCCGAGGACTCCCGGCGGGTTGAGGAACATCGGGTCGAAGAACTTCGGGGCGGCGAGGAAGATGAACCCGGCCAGGCCGATCGGCAGGAAGCCGACGACGTAGCCGGACAGTCGCTGCTGGGCGGTCAGGGTTCGGATCTCGCCCTTGATCCGGATCCGCTCGCGGATCGTGTACGCGATCGAGTCGAGGATCTCGGCGAGGTTGCCACCGACGGTGTGCTGGATCGAGATCGCCGTCGCCATCAGCTCGAGGTCGTCCGACTTGACGCGGCGAACCATGTTCTCGAGCGCCTGCTCGAACGGCAGGCCGAGGTTGACCTCGCGGATGACCCGACCGAACTCGGTCGAGACCGGAGGCCGCGACTCCCGGACGACGAGCTCGATTGCCTGGAGGAACGACGAGCCGGCCCGGAGGGCATTGGCGATAAGGGTGATCGTGTCCGGCAGCTGCTTGTCGAACGCCCGGAGCCGGCCGTTCTTGCGGCGGCCCAGCCAGAGCCGCGGCAGCATGAAGCCGAGGAGCGTGCCGAGGAGAAGCATGATCGGGTTACGCAGGGCCGGCAGGCCCAGCGACAGGACGACGAAGATGATCGGGACGCCGACGATCGATGCGGCCCAGATCCCGAGGAACTCGCTGACCTTCAGCTTGAGGTCCGCCCGCGCGATTTCGCGCGACAGGTTCGCCCCGAAGTCGCGCTGTTCGACGACCTTGTTGAACTGGGCAAGTGCCGCGCTCTGCTGGAGCAGGTCGGCGAGGCCGCCCTGTCCCGACGACGCGGGCTTCCCATCCCGGCCCGAGGCGTAGCGCTCGAGGCGGGCACTGATGCCCGAGCCGCCACCGGACGTGGCGATCCCGGCCGCGATCAGGAGGATCGCCAGCGCGGCGACTCCCGCGATCGCGATCGTCATGGTGTCCACGAGCGCTTCTCCTTCCCGGTCAGTACGCGAAGCCGAAGATGTTCGGGGCGAGGTGGATGCCCATGACCTCGAACTTCTCGACGAACTTCGGCCGGATCCCGGTCGGCTTCAGGCGACCCTGGATCTTGCCGTCGACGACACCCGTCTGCTCGAACACGAACACGTCCTGCATGACGATGACGTCGCCTTCCATCCCCTGGACTTCGGTGATGTTGGTGATCTTCCGGGTCCCGTCCTTGAGGCGGGCCTGGTGGACGATCAGGTCGACCGCCGAGGCGATCTGCTCCCGGATGGCCCGGACCGGCAGGTCGACGCCGGCCATGAGGACCATCGTCTCGAGGCGCGACAGCATGTCGCGCGGCGAGTTGGCGTGGCCGGTCGACATCGAGCCGTCGTGACCGGTGTTCATCGCCTGGAGCATGTCCAGCGCCTCGCCGGACCGGCACTCCCCGACGATGACCCGGTCGGGCCGCATCCGGAGGGAGTTCCGGACGAGCTCGCGGATCGGGATCGCGCCCTTGCCTTCGATGTTCGGCGGGCGCGACTCGAGCGTCACCACGTGCTCCTGGCGGAGCTGGAGCTCGGCCGCGTCCTCGATGGTCACGATCCGCTCGTCGTTCGGGATGAACGACGAGAGGACGTTGAGGGTCGTGGTCTTGCCGGAGCCCGTACCGCCGGACACGAAGATGTTGAGGCGAGCCTCCACGCAGGCGCGGAGGAAGTCGAACATGTCCGGGGTTGCCGTCCCGAACCGGACGAGGTCGTCGACCGTGAACGGGCTGGCCGAGAACTTCCGGATCGTGATGACGGGGCCGACGAGCGACAGCGGGGGGATGATGGCATTGACCCGGGAGCCGTCGGTCAGGCGGGCGTCGACCATCGGGCTCGACTCGTCGACGCGGCGGCCGATCGGGGCAATGATCCGGTCGATGATCCGCATCACGTGGTCATCGTTCTGGAAGACGACGTTGGTCAGCTCGAGCTTGCCGGCGCGCTCGATGTAGACCTGGCGCGGCCCGTTGACCATGACCTCGGAGATCGACTCGTCGCGGAGGAGCGGCTCGAGCGGGCCGAGACCGATGATCTCGTCGGTGATCTGCTCCAGCATCCGGACCCGCTCGGCGCGGGTGAGGGCAAGCCCTTCCTCGTCGATGACCTTGCCGAAGATCTCTTCGATCTGGCGGCGGACCTCGACCTGGTTGGACAGGTCGAGCTTCGGGTCGAGGTCCTGGATGACCCGGTTCTGGATCCGGAATTTGACGTCGCGGAACGACTCACGGACCGGACCCTGGGACATCAGGCGCGCGCTGGACGGCGGCCCGCCGGTCGGAGGCCCGGACGGCGCGGGCGAGCCCGGTGCCGCGGGCGATCCTGACGAGGGCGCGGGCCCGCTGCCCGGTCGGGCGCTCTCGATACGCTTGAGGAGGGACATCGCTCAGACCCCTTTTCGCCCCGAAGGGCGAGCTACGACCACCGTCATCACCGCCATGCGAACAGAGACTTGCGAGGAGCGGCCTTCTCCGCTGCGCCGGCCGGGGCGGGCTGACGCTCGCCCACGACCGACTGTGCGAGCCGCAGGATGTCGTGCGAGACCTGGGCCTCGCGGTTGCTGAGAAAGAACGGGACGCCCCGGTTGAGGGCGTAGACGACGCTTCGACCGTCACTGACGATCGTGTGGTCGACCTTCCGGCCGATCGAGTTCTCGACGTCGGTGACCTTGATCCCGAGGGTCGAGTCGGCCCGGTTGAGGACGAGGCGGACCTTGCCGGCCTCGTAGCCGAGCTGCTCGGCGACCTCGAGGAAGAGGCGCATGTTCTTGATGCTCGTGATCTCGAGGCTGAGCATCGTCAGGATGATGTCGGCCGTGTCCAGGATGCCGAGCGTCGTGTCGTTGAACCACGACGTGCAGTCGACGATCACGAGATCGTGCCTCGCCCGGAGCGCCTCGAGGACCCGCTTGACGCCGGCCGGCGTGATGAGCTCCGCCATCTCGGGCGATGGAGGCGCGAGCAGGACCCCGATGCCCGCCGAGTGATTGATGACGAACGTCTCGAGCGAGTCGGATTCGCCTGCATCGAGCTCGGGGACGAGGTCGGCGATCGACTTGTTCTTCGGGTTGAGGTTGAGGAGCACGCCGACGTCGCCGAACTGGAACGAGCCGTCGACGATGACGACGTCCTTGCCGAGCTCCGTCGCCGCGGCGACCGCCAGGTTCACCGCGACGGTCGTCCGGCCGACCCCGCCCTTCGGGCTGAAGACCGCGACGACGGTCCCCGGGTCGCGATCCGATTCCGAGCCGGCGCTTGCAACAGGGACGACCGTGGCCATCCGGGAGAGCTTCTCGCGCTCGCGGACGTAGACCTGGCGGATCGACGCGGTGAGCTCGTCGCTGCTGAACGGCTTGGTGAGGAACTCGCGGGCGCCGGCGAGCATCGACCGGCGGAGGTAGTCCGCCTCGCCCTGGACCGACATCATCACGACCGACGCGGTGGGGGCCCGGGAGGCGAGCTGCTCGGTCGTGCTGATGCCGTCCATGTCCGGCATGTTGATGTCCATCAGGATGACGTCCGGCTGCAGCCTCACGGCCAGCTCGATCGCCTCCGTGCCGGACGCCGCCGACCCGACCACCTCCATGTCGGCCTCGAAGCCGAGGAGCTTGGTCAGGTGATCCCGGGTCTCCGGGATGTCGTCGACGATCAGGACCTTGATCTGGTCGGCCATTTGGCGGTCTGTATTCCCTGGGTCATTCGATGGACGTTGCTGCCTTCATCGACTCGACGGGCGCGGGACCAGCGGTCCATCGCGCCCGTCGAGCCTGTCGGTTCGGGGGCCGCGGGAGCGACCTGTCTTCGTGGTTACGGGGTCTCCCGGGCCGGGAGGACGGCCTCGACCAGCTGCGGGATCAGGACGTCGTACTCGTCGACGAGGACCCGGAGCGTGACGCCGGTGGTGCCGACGACCTGGCCCGGAATGACGTTGCCGTTCTCGTCGCGGAAGTCACCCGGAGACCGAAGGACGAGCGAGATCGAGCCGTCGAGCTGGGAGTACTTGATGACCTCGGCCTGCTGGGGCGTGGCCGCCAGGATGACGATCTCCTGCTGGCCGGTGAGCGTCGTGCCGGTCTCCCCGGCGGGCTGCCCGTCGGCCGTCTCGCGTGGCGGAAGCAGCGTGCCGATGACCTGCATGCCCTGGAGGAGGAGCTTCACGCTGGTGGCGTTGACGCCGGCGACGATCGTGATCTCGTCGTCCCGCTCGCTCAGGGTGACGAGCGGGAACTTGTCACCCTGGAAGCCGACGAGCATGTCGACATAGTCGCCCTGGCGGATGACCGTCCCCACGCCCGACACCTGGTCGACCTGGACGGCGATGCTGACCATCCCGGCCGGGGTGTTGACCGTCAGCAGGCCCGATCCGGCGCCGGTGTCGAAGTCCCGGGCGGTGAGCTGCTTGCCGGCGGCGATGTCCTGACGGGCGATCTTGCCGTACAGGAGGGTGGGATCCGGGAACGCTGTCGCGTCACGCTGGGTGACCGGCAGGTTCTTGCTGGTGAGCATGTCCTTGGTGATCGGCGTGCCGAGCGCAATCGCCCGCGACGCGAAGACCGTGGGCAGCTCGGATGGCGTCGAGGCGCCACCTCCACCGCCGCGGTCGCCCTGGAAGACGACCACGATCCCTACGAACGCGACGATCGCGAGGAAGACGCCGATGAGCAGGACGAGCCGATTCGAGCGCTTCAAGTGAATTCTCCCCGAGCCGTGTGACAGGTCGCACCAATCTAGGCAGTGGCCCGGGGGCGCGCGACTATACCAATTGGCTAGGACCATTAGGAGGAATCGGCAGGAAACCGCGCATGACGCAAGGTGCGTCGCAAGGTTCCTTTCGAGCGGGAGTCGTCGATTTGCGGCCCGAGGGGCCTCCGGCGCAAGGTGAATCGCAAGGTCCGGGCTGCCGGAGGTGTCGTCTCGGCGACGCATTCACCGTGAGCGAACGAATCGCCACACATGACGTGCCAGGCGAGAGCCTCGGACCGAGTCGTTCATCGACAGTGAACGCAGGCGATCGAGCGGATGTTTCGGACCCGTTCGGACCGCGGGTCGCGCCTCCATGTGGCGATCGGTTCGCTGCAGGTGAACGCCATTGCATGGCTCGCCCGTGTCCCCTCACTCGCAGGAGGTGCGTGGTAGCCGCTCGACCGAACCCATCCGGGTGGGTTGAGGCCCGCGGCGAGCGTGGAAAGCGATCTGGCGCCGCTCTGAGGGTCAACGGCAGCCTGCTGCCACGCACCGGGCGCGTAGGCGGCGTGCGATCCGTGAACGGGGCGGGCCCGCGGGCCCCTGGGAAACTCCGCTGGAAGCCTCCAGGTCCCACGGAGCCGGCCGAGCCGGCAGGACGGCCACGTGACCGTGCGGAGAGTCCACAGGCCCTGCATCAGCCCGCGTGGACCCAGGAATCAAAGCGGCCCGCCGGTTGCCCGGCGGGCCGCTGGATGGACCTGGCTCAGGGCGTGACGCCGTCGATGGCGCTCCCGATGACACTGAGCTTGTCGCTCACCTGGCTACCCATGAACATGAGCGCTGCGATGGCGACGATCGCGATCAACGCGAGGATAAGAGCGTACTCGGCCAATCCCTGGCCTTCCCCGTGCCGGCGAAGGAACGAATGAAGCCGGACGAGTGCGGAGCGGATTGCCACCAGTTCACCTCCTTTCCGTCAGGAACTGCGGACCCGGTGCCACGGGCGTCATCCGGCGCCGCTCGTGAGGGCCACACTAGGTAGCTGGGTACCGGTGTCAATAGCCCGGAGGGGGGATGGTGCTCCGACGCTCCGGACAGCAACGGACCGCCGGCTCGACTGGCGTGCCGGCGGCCCGGATGGTCGCGGTCGTCGACTAGATCGAGTCGCCGATGGTGCTGAGGATCGTGCTGACCTGGGCGCCAAGGAAGATCAGCGCCACGATCGCCACGATCGCAATCAGGGCGAGGATCAGCGCGTACTCGGCAAGACCCTGGCCTTCCTCGTCGCGCCGGAAGGACGCGATAAGTGCATGAAGGAACGACATGTGCGGGACACCTCCTTTCCTTCAGAAAGTCCCCCGGGCTGGCCGAAGGCGCGGCCATCGTCCGAGGGGGTCCCGGGGTGCGTCAATGGGACTTCCGGCATAGGACCCGGGGCCTCTGCGGCCGTCTCCCGAAGGGAGCTGGCGCGCCCCGGCAACGGAGCGTTCGAACCGGCCCGGCCGCCCTTGCCCGGAAAAGGAAGAACCGCCGGGGCCCGAAGGCTCCGGCGGTCCGACCGTTCTTGCGGACGACGACTAGATCGAGTCGCCGACCGTGCTCAGGATCGTGCTGACCTGCGCGCCAAGGAAGATCAGCGCGACGATCGCGACGATCGCGATAAGGGCGAGGATCAGCGCGTACTCAGCGAGACCCTGGCCATCCTCGTCGCGGCGAAGCGCGGCGAAGAGCTGGTGGATGAGCGCCATTGAGGCAGCCTCCTGGATGAGTTCTACCCTCGGATGAGGGCCTCGGCCACTATCGCAGCGCCCACCCTGCAGGAACACTAGCGCATTCGTACTGCCGGGAGCCTACCCATCCGTGGTCGGAACCGCCTCGCATCAGCGGCCCTCGGCCGCGTCGACGGCGTCGATGATCAGGTCGAGAACGTCCGCAACGGTGCCTCCCGCGAACACGAGAAGGCCGATTGCGAGCAGCGCCGACAGGCTGAGGATCAGCCCGTATTCGACGACTCCCTGGCCCCGCGAGCGGCCCCTGACCCGGCGCACGGGCGCACCGACCCGGCCGCGCATGTGGTGCCTGCCCGCTCCACCCACGGGCCGCTCCACGGGCGCTCAGCCCCTGACGGCTGCCGCGTCCGGAGCCTCGATCGTGGCCACGAGCGTCGATCCATCGTCGACGAGCTCCACCGACACCCCGATCGTCGAGGCCCGCTGCTGAATCTCGCGCCAGGCGGCGTCCGGGAGGACGACCAGCCAGGCCTGGCGAGCGGCCTCGGCCGCCTTCGCCCGATCCGCCTTGCGGTCTTCCATCATCGCCGCGAGCGCTGGCGGCAGCTCCTTGCCGGTCTTCGGGTCGACCTCGTGGGCGGCCCCCGGCTGGCTCCCCGAGCGACGGGCGGCGACGCGGCCCTCCACCTGATCCGACCAGTCCAGCCGCATCGAGACACCGGCGGGCGCGACGGACAGGTACGCGGAGAGGGCCTCGTCGAGGATCCGGAACAGGCCGCTCTCGAGCTCGACCGGCAGGCGTCGGTCCGTGCCGAGAGACTCGAACTCCACCGGGATCCCGGCCCGCCGGCCGCGGTCCCGGGCGGCGCGCCGGAGCGTCGGCACGAGCCCGAGGTCGTCGAGGACCATCGGCCGGACGTCGAAGATGAACGACTTCGTCGCCTCGAGCGTCTGCTGGACCATGGCGATCAGCAGGCCGACCTCCGTCCGCGCCCGGGCCGTGTCGGTGGCCAGCAGCCGCTCGACGATCTGGGCCTGGAGGACGATGTTCGTGAGGCTCTGCGCCGGCCCGTCGTGCATTGCCTTGGCGATCTCGCGGCGGAGGTCCTCCTCGGCACTGAGGACGATCCGGGAGACGGCCGGCGGGAGCGGCGCCCCGGCCTGCGACGAGAGGTGGAACGCGCCGCCGGGCCCGCTCGGATCGCCGGACAGGGCGTGCCGGCCGAGCGAATCGCGGAAGCGGGCGAGCGTCTTGCGCTTGCCCTCGAGGACCTCGACCTGGGCCTCCATGAGGGCCGCGCGCCGGGTCAGCGCGACGAGCTGGGTGCTCAGCTCCAGCTGTTCCTTTGCGTCTGCGTTGCGGTCGACGAGCAGGGTCATCTTGTCAGCCGCTGCGGCGCGCTTCTGCTCGTGCCGGGCGGCCTCGGCGCTGGCCTGGTTGATGAGCAGGTCGATCTCGCCGAGCTCGCGGTCGATGGTCGCGATCTCGGCGGCGAGGGTCTGCTCGGCGGGCGGTGCGTCGGTCATGCGGGCGGGTCCGATCGAGACAGCGTCGCTCAGTCCTCCGGCATTCGGATCCAGCCCTGGCGCATCGCGTAGACGACGGCCTGGGTCCGGTCGTTCACGGACAGCTTGCGCAGGATCGAGCTCATGTGGTTCTTCACGGTCTGCTCGCTGATCGAGAGGGCGTAGGCGACCTGCTTGTTCGTCATGCCCTGGGCGATGTTGTCGAGGATCTCGACCTCGCGCGGCGAGAGCGGGGCGAAGATCGGGGCGGCCTCCTGGCCGTAGACCGCCAGCTCCCGGAACTCCTTGAGCACCCGGCTCGCGACCGACGGCTTGGCGAAGACCTTGTCGTTGATCAGGTACTCGCCGGTGACGACCCGTCGGATGATCGTGACGAGATCGTCCGGCCCGACGTCCTTGAGGATGAATGCGGCCGCGCCGGCCTTGATCGCGTCGAACAGGGCGTCCTCGTCCTCGGTGACGGCGAGGACGATGATCCCGGTCGACGGCAGCTCGCGCTTGATCCGCTGGGTCGTCTCGATCCCGCCCGGAGCCGGCAGTGACAGGTCCATGAGGATGATGTCGGGGGACGTCTCGAGCGACCGATCGACGGCCGACCGGCTGTCGTCCGCCTCGCCGACGACCTCGAAGTCGGACTCGCGCTCGAGGATGTTGGCGATGCCCACCCGGAAGAGGGCGTGGTCGTCGACGATGAGGATCCGGGTCTTCTCGCCCGGCCCTCGCCGGTCGGGGCCGCCCCGCCGGCGCTCGGGTCCGCCGTAGTCGATCGTTGTCATCTGGTCTCCTCTTCTCCCATCGGGATCGCGAGCCTGACGACCGTTCCCTCGTTGGGTTGCGATCGTACGTCGAAGCGGGCCCCGATCAGTTCGGCCCGCTCCTGCATGAACTGGACTCCGAAATTGCGCCGTCCGCGAAAGGCCACGGCCGCTACGTCGAAGCCGCGCCCGTCGTCGCGGACCTCGAGAATCCACTCCCCGTCCTCGAGTCGGGTCGTGACCGCGACCTTCGATGCCGAGGCGTGCTTGCGGACATTCTGAAGGGCTTCCTGCACCACGCGCAGGACCACCGTCTGGGCCGCGTCGCCCAGCAGGTCGACCGGCCCCTGCAGATCGCTCTCGACGGGCACGCCGATGAGCGATCCGAGGTGGTCGATTGTGTCGTCGATCGCGCCGTTCAGCCCGACGGCGTCGAGCAGCGGCGGTCGGAGCTGGCTGATGAAGCCGCGAACGTCGCCGAGCTCCCGCCGCAGCAGGTCGCGCAGGAGATGGAGCTCCGTCCGGGCGAGGCGGACGTCCTGGCCGACGACGCGCTCGATGTAGTCGACCTGGAAGATCGCGTTCGACAGCGCCTGGGCCGGCCCGTCGTGGACCTCCTGGGCGAGTCGGGATCGCTCCGCCTCCTGGGCCTCGACGATACGCAGGTTGACGTCGGCCGTGGGCCCGGAGCGGGGCGGCGCGATGAGGCTGGTGTCGCCGCGCTCGAGAAACAGCCAGATCGATTCGACGTTGCGCATCGCCATCTCGAGCCGGTTGAGCTCCGCCTGGTGGCGGCCCAGGTCCGTCCGCAGGGTCTGCAGGCGATCGTGCGCCGCCTGTCCGAACCGATCGGCCGGGCGGGTCGCGCCGGGGGCGGTGCTCTCCTCGGCGGCGCGCGCATCGCGCGCATCCAGCTGCCTGCGCAGGGCGAGCCAGGCGGCCTGCTCCTCGATGTAGGCGGCGCGGTACTGCTCGCCGATGGTCCGCAGGCTGTTCGCGGTCGACGCGAGGGCGGCCTTCGCCTCCGCATGGAGGCCGTCGAAGCGCCCGCCCTGGATTTCGGTCGCGGCGCGTGCTGCGTCCATCTGCCGGCGAGTATACGGAACGTCTCTCATCGGCAGACCAGCCTGAACACACGGGTCCCGTCCAGGGCCGCCGCGAGGGCGGGGTCGGCGGGTGTGCCGAGGGCGACCTCGTCGAAGCATTCGCTCCCCGGGCCATGGGCGTCGAGGACGTCCGGCCAGAGGGTGTGCTGGCCGCCGTGGATGACGAGAGTGGTGGTGCCAGGGAACGCGGCCGCAAGGTCGAGGACGGCGGCCGGCGATTCGTCGGGCAGGGCGAGGCCCGGGACTCCCGACGTCTCCGACAGCCAGATCGGGTAATCGGTGATGACGGGCCCGAGCGATTCGAGGGGCAGGCCGGCGGCGGTCATCTCCGCGGTCAGCGCGACGTACCGGTCGGCGGTGTCGCGTGAGCCGCGCCCGAACGTGGGCATGAGCGCCACCGAGAAGAGGACCGCACCGGCGACGGTCAGCGTCGCTCCGAGCCAGGCGACGGGCCGGGTCCAGCCCCGGGCGATTCCGACCCGGGCGATGAGGGCGTCGAGCCCGAGGAGAGCCGCGACGATGAGGAGGACGTGGACCGGGCCGGCGGCGTGGAGGAACGTGCCCCACGTGGTCGCGACCGGGAAGACGAGGCTCGTCACGAGGAACGTCAGCCCGGCGAACAGGACGACCGGCCTGAGCGCGACCGATCGGGCGAACCACGGCAGCGCGACGAGGCCGACGATCGACAAGGGCGCTCCCGGCGCGAGGAGCACGTTCAGGAGGTTGTGGAGGAGGCCGTCGATCCGCATCTGGACGAGGCGGGCCGGACCGACGGCGAGGTAGCGGGCGAGCGTCGGCTCCTCCCACCAGGCGAACACGTCCGAGCCGCGGACCGACAGGGCGTTGGCGAGGGCCTGGCCCGGCAGCGGGTTGCCGAAGACGACCCAGTCGCGGACCGCCCACGGGACGAACAGGGCGAAGGCGACGAGGGCCGGCAGCCCGATCATCACCGCCTTCGTCCGGGGCGACGGGGCGTGGAGCGACAGGACGATCCCGACCCAGACGAGGGCCAGCCAGGCCGCCTCGTTGCGGGTCCAGGCCGCGAGCCCGAGGAGCGCCCCGAGGCCGACGAGCCGGGCGTCGAGGCGACGCAGCCCGCCGGTGTCCCGGGCGATCCGGGTCATGAGGAGGCACGCTCCCAGGGCCAGCGCCGCGAACGGCATCGTCGAGTCCGGCAGCGCGCTGTGGAGGAGGAGCGGCAGGTAGACAGCGGCGGTCAGACCGGCCCCCAGCGCTAGCGTCCGCGCGCGTCCGGGCGCGAGGCCGCGCTCGTCGGCGACGTCCGCGGCGAGCCGCCAGGCGAGGACCGGGACGACGGACCCGACCACGATCGAGCTGACCTGGGCCGCCTGGAACGTGGGGCCGAAGAGGGCCATCGGGAGGGCGGAGAGGAACGTTGGCAGGGGGAGCCAGACCTCGAATGCGGCGCGCGGGATCTCGAGCGGCGGCGTCTGGTAGCTCCAGAGGGCGTCGCTCACGAGGCCGCGTCCGTCGAGCATGTTCCCGGCGACCGCCACGTAGTAGGCGGTGTCCTCGGGCTTCGGGAAGACGACGATCGACGCCGCGACGATGCGGGTCACGAGACTGACGCCGAACACGAGCCCGACCGACAGGAGCATCTCGCGGCGGGTCACGGGGCGGCCGCCTGATCCGTCCGGCAGCGGCCGTCGCCCGGGGCCACGCAGACGGGGTACAGCGCGATCTCAGGGGCGACGGTGGCGCCTGGCCGGGACCCCGTGGTACGCTCGAACACAGGCGCGCCGATCCACGCCGGTCGGCGCTGCCCGAGGAGCACCGGCGCGAGCGCCGGGACGATGTCGTCGCGCTCCAGGATCAGCCAGCGGGTCCCGTACGCCCGGGCGACCGATTCGATCGTCTCGATCGGGTCGTTCGGGGTGACGACCCCGCCTCGCCCAGTGGCGTAGCGGATCCCCGCGGCGTCGATCGACAGGATCCGGTCGTCCGCGGCCGCGCCGGCGTCGTCGAGCGCCGCGGCTACCGCCGCCCGGGCATCGCGCTTCCGATCCCAGCCGGCATGGACGGACAGGGAAGCGAACAGCGCCGCCCCGGCCGCGAACGCGATCGCGGCCGAGATGAACAGCCGCGTGGCGACGCCCGCGTTCCACGACCGGCGGCGGGACGCGATCGAGCCGACAGCGATCGCGATTCCCTCGAGGGCGAGAATGTACGAGTGGGGAACGAGCGCGACGGCGCTGTGGAGGAACGTTCCGCCCGGGACGTGGACCGCGGAGACGATCGCGGAGAACGCGAACAGGATCCCGGCGTAGGCGAAGAACGGCCCGAAGTCGACCGACCGCCGGCGCGCCCAGCCGCCGACGATCATGAACGGGACGAGGAGGCCGGCTCCCACGATCGTCGTGTAGATCGCGATCGCGGCAACCAACCCGCCGACCCGGCTGGCGACGAGCGGGCCGATTCCCTGGCCGAGCAGCCAGTCGAGCGTCGCCGGCGTCGTGATGCTGTTCCACTCGGCGATCGAGCGGATGTAGAGGACCCGGCCGGTGGCGGTCGACGGCGAGAGCTGCCCGAACACCTCGAGCTGGCGGAGCCACCACGGGGCCATGACGACGACGAAGATCGCGACGAACGCGGCGGCCGAGGCGACCGGGATCGCCGGCCGGCGTGTGCCGCCCGCCCGCGAGGCCCGCCAGCGGTCCCACAGGAACGCCAGCCCGAACACCGCGCCGACGAGGACCCCGTCGTTGCGCGACAGCGTCGCGAGCCCCACGAGGAGCCCGCCGAGAGCGAACGCCCGGCTGTCGCCCCTGAGGCCGCGAGCCGCCATCCACAGCGCTCCCGCGGCGAGCGGCTGGAACAGCGAGAAGTTGTCCGGCTGCGGCATGAACACGAGCGACAGGGCCGGGAGGGCGGTGAGGATCCCGGCCCCGACGGCCACCGATCCGCGGGCGCGGGCGTCGCGGGCGATCGCCCAGGCGAGCGGCGCGGCGAGCGATCCGATGAGGGCGAACGGTAGAGCGGCGGCGACGGGGCTCATCCCGAGGAGCCAGACGAACGGGACCTGGACCAGCGACGCCAGCGGCATCCAGTGGGCGTTGCTCGGGATCGGCAGCGTGGGGTGGGCCGGGATCGTGCCGCCGACCTCGGCGAAGATCCAGACGAAGTCGACGCTCAGGCCGCGGCCCTCGGCGATCGACCGGGTGACCTCCGAGTAGTAATAGCTATCCGGATAGGCGGGGTCCGGGAACAGAAGTATCAGGACCATCCGGGCCCCGAGCGCGAGCGCGTACAGGAGCAGGGGAATTCGCACGGCCGTTGCAGGCTAGCACCGCCCTTCGGCGCTCCGAGCGGTACGAATGGGCTAGCTGGACGGCCGATCGGATGGGCAGACGGCGCACATCCCGTCGCTACGATTCCGCCCCATGCAGTCCCGACCGGCCGCTGCCGGCCGCCGCGTGCTCCGCGCCCTCGTCGTCACACTCGCGGCGTTCGGGTTCGTCATCGGCGTCCAGGTCGCGATCATCCACCTCCAGGTCGATCCGCTGGCCGATGTCCGCGCCTATTACGAGGCCGGCGCGCGGCTGAACGCCGGCCTCGGGCTGTACGACCAGGCCGCGGGAACGAACGAGGCGGAGTTCTACCGCTACCCGCCGCTCCTCGCACTCGTTTTCCGGCCGCTCGCGCTGTTGCCGTTCGAGGTCGCCGCCGCGATCTGGGAGGGCGTCGTCGTGGCGGCGTTCGCGCTGACGCTCCGGCGGATCCGGCTCGGCCGCCGGGCGCTCGTCGCGATCGGGCTGCTGGGGCTCCCGATCGGCTGGAGCCTGGCGATCGGCCAGGCCCAGGTGCCGGTCACGCTGCTCATGGCACTCGGATCGCCGCTGGCACTCGCGCTCGCGACCCAGCTGAAGATCCTGCCGGCGCTCGCCGCGGTCTGGTGGCTCGGCCGCCGTGACTGGCCGTCACTCGGCCGATTCCTCGCCTGGAGCGCGGGGCTGACGCTGCTCCAGCTCGTCCTCGAGCCGCGTGGGTCCCTCGCCTTCCCGTCGGTGTTCAACCTCGAGCAGGTGGGCGAAGTCCGCAACTTCTCGCCCTACGTCGTCTCCCCGGCGCTCTGGCTCGCGCTCGTCGTGGCCGGGGCCATCCTGGCGATCCGCCTGGCGCCCACCCGCCATGGCTGGATGGCCGCGGTCGCGCTGTCCGTGCTGGCGACCCCGCGCCTCCTGACCTACCAGCTGATGTCACTCCTGGCCGGGCTCCGCGAGCCGGACCCCGCGCCCACCCCGCCGGCCCTCGCGGTCACCGCACAGGCGAGGAGCGTGGCATGAGCGCGGCGAGGAGCCGTGCGATCGCGGCCGGCGGCCCGATGGCGGCGCGGCTGCCGACCGCCGCCTGGGCGATCCTCGGCACCGCGATGTGGGCGGGGATCGCGGTCCTCGCAGCCCGGATGTTCGCGACGGTCCCGCCGAGCGCCGGGTTCGACCTCGAGCTCCTCCTCGCGGCCGGGCGGGACGTCGCCGCGGGTCGCTCGCCGTACGCCCCGTCGATCGTCGCCGGCGTCGCGCCGACCGGCACGAGCCTGTTCTACTCCTACCCGCCGCTCGTTGCGCAGGCGGCGGCGTTCGTCGCCGGCTTGCCGTCGGCGGCGATCTTCGCGGCCTGGTCCCTGGCGGCCGTCGCCGGCGTCGGGGCTGCCGCCGTCGCGCTACGGGCGAGGCTCTCGCCGGAAATCGACGGCCGGATCGCCGCCGCGGGGTCGATCGCCGCCGCCGCCGTCGTGCTGCCCTTCGCGATCGGGATCCTGTTCGGCAACATCGACGCGTTCTTCCCGCTGCTCTACGGGCTCCTGCTCGTCGGCTGCCTGTCGACGCGGCCACGTGACCAGGTCATCGGCGGGGCCGCCTTCGCGGTCGCGGCGCTCTCCAAGGTCCACCCCGCCGTCCTCGGGCTGTGGCTCGTGGCCCGGCTCGTCCGCGTCCGGCGCGACGAGGGCCTCGCCCCGATCGGCAGGGTCCTCGCCGGAGCCGGCGGCACCGCCACCGTCCTCGTCGGGCTCAGCGTCCTCGTCGGGGGAGCGGGCATCTGGGGCGAGTACCTCCGCGTTGCGGCCGTGATGAGCGGCGCCGAGCTGGTCGATCCCCGCAACGCGGGGCTCGCGGCCCAGCTCGTCATCTTCTTCGGCGGCGACAACGGCCTTGTTCGTCTCGTTCACGTGCCCGTCGCGCTGGGTGCAGTCGCCGTCACCGGCTGGGCCGCGTTCGCGAGGCGCGACCCGGTCGAGAGCCTGGCGTGGGCCGCGGCCGCGTCGCTGTTCATCCTGCCGGTCACCTGGTACCACTACCCGGCCGCGCTCCTGCCGTTCGGCATCGCCGCGATGCTCCGTTCCTACCGGACGCCGGCCGCGCCGTGGGTCGCGGGGCTCCTCGGCGGCGCCTGCGCGCTCGCGGCCGCCGGCCTCGTGTGGCCGCTCCTTCTCTGGGCCGCGGTCGGGCTCGTCGTCGCGGCCGCCTGGCGGAGCGGGAGGGACCTGTGAGCCGGACCCAGCCGCTCGCCTGGCAGTCCGGCGCGGCCGCCCTCGGCGAGCGGATCGGACCGGCCCATCGCCGGGCCGCCCGCCACGCGCTGACCGTCGTCGGCGCGCTCGCCCTGCCGTACATCATCGTCATCAACCAGGTCCGTTCGACGTGGGGCTTCGACGCGTACGCCTACTGGGCGATCGACCTCGTCGACCTCTACGGCCGGTCGTTCCAGAACACATCTGGATACGGCGCGTTCCGGTACACGCCGGCGATCGGGCAGCTGTTCTCCGTGTTCGGGGTCCTGCCGTGGGAGGTGTTCTTCGCCGGCTGGTTCACGGCGATGGTCATCGCGCTGATCTGGATGACCGGCCGGAACGCCCTCCTCCTCGTCGCCTTCCCGCCGGTCGCCCTGGAGCTGTACCACGCCAACGTCCACCTGTTCATGGCCGCCGCGATCGGGCTGGGGTTTCGCTGGCCGGCGACCTGGGCGTTCGTCATCCTCACGAAGGTCACGCCGGGGATCGGGCTGCTGTGGTTCGCCGTCCGCCGCGAGTGGCGGAGCCTCGCGATCGCGCTGGGCGTGACCGCGGCGATCGCCGGGTTGTCGTTCGCGGTCGCGCCGGACCTCTGGCGCGAGTACTACCTGACGATGATCGACAACCTGTTCTTCGATCGCGGGCGCCCGTACCCGATCCCGGTGCCGCTGCCGGTCCGCCTCGTGATCGCGGCCGCCGTCGTCATCTACGGCGCCCGGACGGACCGGCGCTGGCTCGTCCCGGTCGCGGCGACGATCGCCCTGCCGATCATCTGGTGGCACGGCCTGTCGATGCTCGTCGCGGCGCTCGCCCTCTGGCGGGCCGATCGGCGCGATCCCGTCACCCCGCCTGACAACGCCGCGGGCGCGGTCGCCGCGTGACCGCCTCCCGGGTGGGTGCGCTGTCGACGGCCCTGACCCGCCCGCTCTGGTCGCCGGCCGCCGTCCTCGCCGGCCCGCGGGTCCGGCTCTTCCTCACCAGCTCGACGATCCTCTTCGTCGAGCTGCTCCTCATCCGCTGGATCCCGGCCAACGTCACGTACGTCGGCTACTTCCGGAACTTCCTGCTGATGGCGAGCTTCCTCGGCATCGGCGCCGGGATCCTCTACGGCCGCGATCCCCGGGCGAAACGACTATCTCTGTTCGCCCCGCTCCTGTTCGCCCTCGTGGCCCTGACCTCGACGACGAGCATCGACCTCCAGCTCCGGAGCGACGACGAGATCTTCTTCGGCCTGGAGGGGAGCACGGCGGCCGACACGAACTTCCTCGTCCTGCCGCTGTTCGTGATGCTCACGACGATCCTCATGGCCACGCTGGCGATCCCGCTCGGGCCGCTCCTTCGGGCGATGCCGCCGCTCGAGGCCTACGCCGTCGACATCGGCGGCTCGATGGCGGGCGTCGCCGCCTTCGCCGCCCTTTCGGCGGTCCAGACGGGCCCGGTCACGTGGTTCGTCGTCGTGGGGCTGCTCCTGGCCCTCGGCGCGCTCGGCAGCGGCGTCACCCGCTCCTCACTCCTGGGCGGTGGGTTCATGGTTGCGATCGTCGGCCTGAGCGTCGTGACCGCCCAGCCCACGACATCGTGGTCGCCGTATTACCGCATCACGGAGCACCCCGGCGACCCGTGTTCGATCAGCGTCAACGGCATTCCGCACCAGGGGATCTGGGACGTCGCCGACGTCGGACAGCGGCCGATCTATGAGCAGGTCTACCGCTGGTTTCCCGGGCGCGTCTTCGACCGCGTGCTGATCATCGGCGCCGGGACGGGCACGGACACGGCGGTCGCCCTGGCCCATGGCGCGCAGCGGATCGACGCGGTCGAGATCGACCCGCGGATCCACCAGATCGGCGTCGCGCGCCACCCGAACCGGCCGTACGACGATCCCCGGGTCCGGACGGTCATCGACGACGGCCGCTCGTTCATCCGGTCGACCACCGAGACGTACGACCTCGTGATCTTCGCGCTGCCGGACTCCCTGACCCTGGTGAGCACGTCGGCCAACCTCCGGCTCGAGTCGTTCCTGTTCACGACCGAGGCGTTCGCCGAGGTCCGCGACCTGCTCGGGGCCGACGGGGTGTTCGTCCTCTACAACTACTACCGCCAGCCGTGGCTTGTCGACAAGATCGCCGGCATGCTCGAGAGCTCGTTCGGTTACTGGCCGATGGTCGAGCGCTACGGCAGCGAGACGGCGGGCGCGGCGACCCTCGCTGCCGGGCCGTTCGTGGACCGGTTACGCGCGGCCGCGCCGCCCGACTCCGCGGCCGTCCCGCGACCGGCGACCGACGACTGGCCGTTCCTCTACCTCCGTGCCGAATCTGTGCCGGCCCACTACCTCGTGGCGCTCTCCGTCGTGCTCCTGTGGGCCGTTCTCGTGGTGGCCCGGGCGAGCCGGCGGGCGCAGCTGCCGCTCCGCCGCTTCAGCCCCCACTTCTTCGTCCTGGGGATCGCATTTCTCCTGCTCGAGACCCGGAGCCTCGTGACCTTCAGCCTCCTGTTCGGCTCGACGTGGCTGGTCAACGCGCTCGTGTTCTTCGCGATCCTCGCCAGCGTCCTGCTGGCGGTGGCGATCGCCCGGCGGGTCGCGATCCGGAGCTCACGGCCGCTGTACGCGGCGCTCCTCGGGGCGGTCCTCCTCGCCTACCTCCTGCCGCCGGACTCGCTGCTGATCGACCCGCCGTGGCTCCGCTACGTGATTGCCGCCTCGGTCGCGTTCGCCCCCGTGTTCCTCGCCAACCTCGTCTTCAGCTACTCGTTCCGCGACACCCGAACGGCAGACATGGCGTTCGCCTCGAACCTCCTCGGCGCGATGGTCGGCGGCGTCCTCGAGTACCTCGCGCTCGTGACCGGCTACCAGGCCCTGCTGCTGACCCTGGCCGGCCTCTACCTCCTCGCCTACGTCCTCGCCACCCGCGTCCGGCTCCTCGCCGATCGCGAGCTCGTCGCCGACCGGGACAACGTCGGCGAGGGCAGTCCCCTGCCGCAGCCGGCGGCCTGACCGCACGTCGGTCACCCGTCGGGTCACGCGGCGGGTCACCCCGGCCGATGGGACGTTCGGGGGAGGTGCCAGCGAGGGCATCCACCGCCAGAATCGGACGGCGGTTGCACCGTCGCGCCGCATTCGACAGGCCAGTGGCGCCCCGTCCGCGCCTGCCGAGCCGCATCGGGCGCACCGAGGGATCCAACCGTGCACTCGTTTCTCGCCTACATCGATCCGGGATCGGGCAGCCTGATCATCCAGGCGGTCATCGCCACGGCCCTCGCGGTGCCGTTCTTCCTCCGCGAGCAGATCGGTCGGTTCGTCCGAAGCCTCCGGCGCGGGAAGCCGCACGACCGGGCGTCCTGACCGGCACACTGGACAGGTGATCGACGGCACAGTCCCGGCCACGGCGGAACGCGCCACAACGGACCGCCAGTCAGCAGCCGTCGACCCGGCCTCCTTCCGCGACCCCAGCGGGTTCGTCTTCCGCCGCGACGGGGCCGTCTACCGCCAGGTCAACCGCTCTTTCGCGGCGCGCTGGGAGGATCTCGAGGCGAGCGGCCTGCTCGATGGGCTCCAGGCAAGCGGCCTCCTGATCGCCCACGCCGCGGCCCCGCTCGACGCGGCGCTCCGGCCGGAGCTCGCCCACGCGGTCATTCGACCCGAGCCGCTCGAGTTCGTGTCGTACCCGTACGAGTGGTCGTTCGGCCAGCTCCGCGACGCGGCGCTTCTCACGCTCGAGGCCCAGGCGGCCAGCTCCGAGGCCGGCTACACCCTCCGCGACGCGACCGCCTACAACGTCCAGTTCCAGGGCGGCCGGCCGGTCCTCATCGATACGCTGTCGTTCGAGCGCGCCGTGCCGGGCCGGCCGTGGACGGCCTACCGCCAGTTCTGCGAGCATTTCCTCGCCCCGCTCGCGCTCATGGCTCGCCGCGACGCCCGGTGCGGGCTGATGCTCCGCGAGTTCGTCGACGGCATCCCGCTCGATCTCGCGGCCTCGCTCCTCCCCGGCCGCACGAAGCTCAACCCTGGGCTCCTCTCCCACATCCACCTTCACGCCCGGGCCCAGCGTCGCTACGCCGACCGGACCGATGCAGGCGCGGCCGCGGCGACCGGCCGGACGATGAGCCCGCTCCGCCAGCGGGCGCTCATCGACAGCCTCCGGCGGACCGTCGAGGGCCTCCGCTGGGAGCCGGCCGGCACCGAGTGGGCGGACTACGCCGAGAACACGAGCTACGGCGACGCTGCCGCGCGGCGCAAGGACGAGCTCGTCCGCGAGTTCCTCGCTGCCGCGGGCGGCGACCGGGTCTGGGACCTCGGGGCGAACACCGGCCGCTTCAGCCGGATCGCCGCCGGGCTCGGCCGGCGGGTCGTGGCCTGGGACGTCGACCCGGCGGCGACCGAGCTCCACTACCGGCGTGTCCGGGAGGACGGCACGACCTCGATCCTGCCGCTCGTCCTCGACCTCGGCAATCCGAGCCCGGGGCTCGGCTGGGCGAACGCGGAGAGGCGCTCGCTCCGCGACCGGGCCGACGCGGACGTCGTCCTCGCCCTCGCCCTCGTCCACCACCTCGCGATCTCGCGCAACGTCCCGTTCGACCGGCTCGCGGAGTACTTCGCCGACCTCGCGCCCGGGCTCGTCGTCGAGTTCGTCCCGAAGGACGACCCGATGGTCCGCCGCCTCCTCGCGACCCGCGAGGACGTCTTTCCTGACTACACGATCGAGGCGTTCCGGGCGGCGTTCGGGCGGCGTTTCGAAATCCTCGCCGAGGCCCCGATCGAGGGCGTCTCGCGGTCGCTCCTGAGGATGCAGCGCCGGTCCTGAGGCCGAATGGCGGCCCGGACTGGGCCGGCGGGGACGTGCGGGGTTCTCTGGTACCCGTCGGTATGGTCCTTTCGGGTCGCGGCGGAAGCGGCAGCCGCGCGCCTACGATCCGGCCGGGTCACGCGACAGCCTCGTCCCCGTCCGCCCCGATCGTCCTGGCCCAGGGAGCCGCTCGAATCGCCCTCTACCCGATCCTCATCGCCGTCGCGCTGGTGGCCGAGCTGTTCGTGACCTCCGGCGTGAGCCCGCTCGTCATCATTCGGAGCCTGATCGTCGCGGTCGCGGCCGGAGCGCTCCTTAGCGGCACGGGTCGGGTGCTCCTCGGCGACAAGGATCGGGGCGGGATCTTCGCCACCCTCGCGATCTTCCTCTTCGTCGTCGGGGCCGACGTCCGGATCGCTATCCTCCTCGGCCTCGCCATCGCCCTCCTCTTCGTCGAGCGCTACGTCCTCCCGCCCGCCCGCCGCTTCCGCTGGCGGATCATCGGCCGGTTCTTCTCGAGCGTCAGCGCGATCCTCCTCCTCGCGATCGGGATCCAGGCAGTCCAGTCCGGCACTCCCGGGCTCGTCCTGCGGGCCCTGACCGAGGAGGCACCGCTCCGGGCCGGGACGACGGTCGGGGCACCGCCGGCCGGCACCCGCCCCGACGTCTACATCCTGCTCCTGGACGGGCACGCCCGCCCGGACGTCCTGCGGGAGATCTTCGGCTACGACGAGACGCCGCTCCTTGCCGGCCTGGAAGGCCGCGGCTTCGAGATCGCCACCCAGAGCCGGACGAACTACGCGCTCACCGTCCAGGTGATGGCCGCGATGTTCAACATGCGGCCGCTCCACGAGATCGATTCGGTCCGGCCGCTTCTCGACAAGACCTCGTCGCGCCCGCCGGGCGCGGTGATCCGGACTGCGATCAACGACGGCCCGGTGCTCGAGCGCTTCCGCGAGGAGGGCTACGAGCTGGTCGCCCTCGCCTCGAGTTACGAGGAGCCGGCCCTCCGGAGCGTCGACCGCTGGATCGACACCGGCGAGCTGAACGAGTTCGAGGTGAACCTGTTCCGGCGGACGATCCTCCGGCCGATCCTCCCGATCGTCGCCCCGGACTGGGTCAGCTCGAGCTACCGATCGCGGGTCGAGAACGAGTTCGACGCGCTGGGCGACATCGCAGCGGAGCGGGGCGATCGGCCGAAGTTCGTGTTCGGCCATCTCCCGAGCCCCCACGCCCCGTGGGTCTACAACGCCGACGGCAGCCCGCGAACGGTCCTCGACGTCGACGCGATGTGGGCCGAGACTCCGGCCTCGACCGGTCTCGACAAAGCGGCCCTGATCAAGGGCTATGCCGGGCAGGTCGAGTGGGTCGACGGCCGGCTGATGGAGGCAATCGACGAGATCGTCGCGAACTCGGCAAGGCCACCGGTGATCATCGTTTTCGGCGACCACGGCTCATGGATCGGGGCCGACGGCGGCGACATCCGGCTTCGCTTCCTCCCGCTGTTCGCGGCCCGCATGCCCGGTGGGAACGACCCGTTCCCCGATGACATCGACCTCGTGAACGTCTTCCCGATCCTGTTCGACGACTTGTTCGGCGACGACATCCCGCTCGTCGAGGGCACGCCGTCGTACATGTTCGGGCGGAACGAGTACGACCTGACGGCGATCCCCGACCCGAACGGGGCGCTCCCGGTCGGCGCGCTTCCCTGAGGCGCCGACGATGCGCGGACGCCACGTCACGATCGTCCTTCCGGCCTACAACGAGGCCGAGCGGCTGGGCCCTGCCCTCGACGAGCTGTTCGGCTACCTCCACCGCCGCGGCGAGCACGCCCGCGGCGGGGCCCCCGGCGCCGGCCACCTGCCGGAGCAGGTGACGGTCCTCGTCGTCGACGACGGCAGCTCGGACGGGACGGCCGACCTGGTCCGGGCCCGGCCGGAGGCCGAGGCGCCCGCGCCGGAGCTCCACCTGCTGACCGTCCCGCACGGTGGCAAGGGGGCCGCCGTCCGAGCCGGCATGCTCCACGCCGACACGGACATCATCGTCTTCGCCGACGCCGACATGGCGACGCCGCCGGACCAGATCCCGCTGCTCGTGGCGGCGCTCGAGGACCACGACGTCGCCCTCGGCAGCAGGATCCAGCCGGACGGCTCGGACATGCGCCAGACGCAGCCGCTCTACCGCCGGCTGCTCGGCCGGGCATTTCACCTCCTCGCCTCGATCTGGGTCGTCGGCAAGGTCCAGGACACCCAGTGCGGGTTCAAGGGGTTCACCCGCGCCGCGGCCCACGACCTCTTCGCCCGCCAGCGGATCGGGAGCATCGTCTTCGACGTCGAGCTGATCTTCCTCGCCCGTCGTCGGGGTTACCGGCTGGCGGTTGTGCCGATCCTGTGGAGCGACCGGCGCGGCTCGCGGATGCGGGCCGGCGCGCGGCTCGCGATGCGGGTGGGGTGGGACCTCCTCCGGATTCCCTTGATCCACCATCGCGTCGGCCGCGCCCAGCCGGTGCTCGCGATCCCGGACCAGGCCCCGCCCGGGACGACCGGCCGTGGTGACCGAACAGACCGGTAGGCGGGCCGAGCGCCGGCCGTCGGGCTCCCCGGGCTCGCTCCCTTCGCTCAGGCGGCTCGGACGCGCCGCCCTGCCCGTCTCCGCGGTCGCCGTGTTCGTGTTGTTCGCGGGGGCGGTCCTGCGGTCTGCCGGGGACACGCTCGGGTTCGACTTCCTCGCCTACCACCAGGCCGCCAGGCGGATCCTCGACGGCCTGCCGCTGTACGACCTCGCCTTCGAATCGGCCGGTGGCTTCGGGCTGTTCTACTACCCGCCGCCCTTCGCGGTGCTGCTGCTGCCGCTCGGCCTGCTCGACCCCACCGTCGCGACCTGGGTCTGGACCGGGCTCCTCGTCGGGGCGTTCGGGCTGGGGGTCGCGCTGCTTCCGGTCGCGCCGGCGGTCCGCTGGACGACCGTCCTCCTCGCCGGCCTGTCGTGGCCGTTCCTCTACGCGCTCAAGCTCGGCCAGATCGGGCCGATCCTGTTCCTCCTGTTCGCGGCCGGCTGGCGCTGGCTCGACGACCCGGCCCGGCTCGGAGTGTCCGCCGGGCTCGGGGCGATCCTGAAGATCCAGCCCGGACTCGTCCTCGTCTGGGCGCTGCTCACTCGCCGGTGGCGGGCCGTCGTCGCGGGCGCGGCCCTCATCGGCGTGGCCGCCCTGGTCGCGGCCGTCGTCACCGGCCCGGGGTCATGGCTCGACTACGCCGTCCTCCTCCGCCGGGTGAGCGACCCGATCACGACCGCCCACAACTTCACGCCCGGGGCAATGGCCTGGCAGCTCGGGGCGCCGATCGCGATCGCGGCAGCGGTCCAGGTGGCGACGACGCTGCTCGTCCTGGGGGTCGTCGTCGTCGCGGCGCTCCGCGCTTCGGCCGAGTCGTCGTACCTTGTTGTCGTGGTCGCCAGCCAGCTGCTCTCGCCGATCCTGTGGGATCACTACGCCCTCCTCCTCCTCCTGCCGACGGCATGGCTCCTCCAGCGGGGCCACTGGTGGGCCGTCGCCATGCCGCTCGCCACGGCGCTGCCCCTCGTCGGCCTGATGCCGCCGCTCGTCTACCCGCTGTCGTTCACGGCGGGGCTGCTGCTGCCGCTCGTCTTCGGGCTCCGCGACGGTCGCGTGCCCGGTCCCGTCCGGCCGACCGTCAAGGGTCCGGCCGGCGCCACGGGATGAGGTTGACGGAGGGGCGTCACCGGGCGACCTGGATCGGACTGGCCGTCGTCGCCGTGTCGGCGCTCGTCTACTGGCTCGGCAACCGGTACTACAACGCCGGGCGAGGCGACCTGTTCTACCTCGCGGACGCGTTCCTCCACGGTCGGACGTGGCTGGAGATCCGCCTCAGCGGCTGGGATGTCATCGTCGACGGGAATCGGATCTTCGTTCCGTTCGGGCCGTTCCCGGCAATCGCATTCATGCCGCTCGTCGCCCTCGTCGGGCCGCTCACCGCGGACATCTACGAGTCCGGGATCAACGCGTTCCTCGCCGCGTCGGCGGTGGGGTTGTGCTGGATGCTCATGGGCCGGCTCGGCATCGAGCGGCTGCGCGACCGGCTGTGGCTCGTCGCACTGTTCGGCTTCAGCACGATGCTGTGGTGGGTCACCACGCGGGGCGGGGTCTGGCACACCGGCCACCTGTTCGCGTCGATCCTCAGCCTCGGCTGCCTCATCGAGGTCTGGGGGCGCCAGCGAGCGTTCCTCATCGGGCTCATGGCCGGCGCCGCGTTCCTCACCCGTGCGCCGCTCGCCTTCGCGCTGCCGTTCTACGCGCTGATGATCGATCGGCGGACCGCGGTCGAACTGCCGGCGGTCGTGGGCGGCTCCGTCCGGGACCTCGCGGCCCGCTTCCCGATCCGCGAGTGGGGTGCGATGGGCCTTGCCTTCGGGATCTCGATCGCGTTCTTCCTCTGGTACAACGACGCCCGGTTCGGGAGCCCGTTCGAATCGGGCTACGGGCTGGCGACGCTGCCGCCGTTCCTCGAGGCCCAGCGCGAGCTCGGCCTGTTCAGCCTCCGCCACGTCCCGATGAACCTCGACTACTTGTTCCTCAAGCTGCCGAGGCCGATGGCGACCTTCCCGTTCTTCAGGCCGGACGGCCTGGGGATGTCGGTGTTCGTCACGAGCCCTGGCCTCCTGATGGCCCTCGCGGCGCCGTGGCGGAGCCCGCGAACGTGGTGGCTCGCCGGCGCGGCGATCGCGGTCCTCATCCCGACCCTCTTCTACTACGGCGGCGGCTGGATCCAGTACGGCTACCGGTACTTCCTCGACTCGGTGCCGTTCATCGTCGCCCTGTGCGGCATGGCCGTCGTCCGGGCCGGCCGCGTCTCACCGTTCTGGAGCGCGGTGATCCTCGCCGGCGTCCTCGTCAACGCGATGGGCCTCTACTGGGCGTACAACATGTGACCGGGCCACAGGACCATCGGGTGACGGCATCACCAGGGCCGGCCGAGGCATCCTCGACCGTACCCCAGCCACCCGCACCCCACCTCTCAGGGAGACGCTGACCTTCCCCATGCGACGAACCACGCCGATCTACGCCATCTTCGTCCTGTCCGGCGCGGCGGGCCTCATCTACGAGATCGTCTGGGCCCGGCAGCTCGTGCTGGTGTTCGGGAACACGACCCAGGCCGTGTCGGCGATCCTGACCGGGTTCTTCGGCGGGATGGCGATCGGGAGCTTCGTCGGCGGCCGGCTGGCCGACCGGGTCCGCTCGCCGCTCCGGCTCTACGGCCTCCTCGAGCTGGCGCTCGTGGCGGTCGTCCTCGCGACGCCGATCACGTTCGAGCTCCTCCACGAGGTCTACCGCGGCGGGTACGCGGCGCTCCGCGAGCAGCCCCACTTCCTCGCGCTTCTCCGATTCGCTCTCGCTCTCGCCGCCCTCGGCCCAGCGACGGTGATGATGGGGATCACCCTGCCGGCGCTCACCCGGTACCTGACGACCGGCGACGCGCACCTGAGCGTGGCCTTCGGGCGGCTGTACGCCGCGAACACGATCGGCGCGATCGTCGGCACGCTGGCGAGCGGTTTCGTCCTCATCGAGGTCTTCGGGCTGACCGGGGCGCTGATCGTCGGCGTGACCTGCTCGGCCATCGCCGGCGCGATCGCCCTGCTCCTCGCGGCGCGCCGCAGGGGGGCGGCCGCCGAGCCCGAGCGCCCGGCGCGGCGCGAGGTCGCGGGCCGGCCGGGCGCCCGCCCGACGCTCGCCCTCGCGATCGCGTTCGTCTCCGGGCTCACGTCGCTCGGCTACCAGGTCCTCTGGACGCGCCTGCTTGCGGCGGGGACCGGCGGGTCGACGTACGTCTTCACGATGATCCTCGGCCAGTTCCTCATCGGGATCGCGATCGGGGCGGTCGTGTTCGGGCTGATCAGCCGGCGCCTGCGGAGCCCGATCGGGCTGCTCGCGGCGAGCCAGATCGCCGTCGCGCTGCTCGCGATCTGGGGCCTCGTGTTCATCATCAGCCGGCCGACCGGCGTCGACGCGTTCAACGCGCTCGGGACGCTCCGGGCGCTGAGCGGTGCGGTGATCCTGGTCGTCCTGCCGGCGACGATCGTCATGGGCCTCGCCTTCCCGGCTTCGTCCGCCCTGCTCGAGGACCGCGAGGGTCATGTCGCGACCGCGACCGGGCGGCTCCTCGCCGCGAATACGCTGGGTGCGATCAGCGGCACGTTCCTCATCCCGTTCTTCGTCATCCCGGCGATCGGCTCGCCGATGGCCGTCGTCCTCCTCGCCCTCGTCAACGTCGCGACCGGGATCGCCCTCGCGGTCGCGCGACTGCAGCGCCCGGTCGTTCGGCTGGGGATCGCTGGCGCGGGCGTCGCGGCCGCGCTGGTCCTCGTCGTGGCGACGTCGATCCCCGGCGCGATCGTCGACCCGACCGAGGCGCGGATCCGGGCGATCGGCGGCCAGGTCCAGCGGGCGTCCGAGGACGAGATCGCATCGGTCCGCGCGGGCCGGGCACTCGGCGGCCAGCAGCTCTGGGTCGCCGGGACGTCGATGACGCTGCTGACGGTCGACGCGAAGCTCATGCCGATCCTGCCGCTCATGCTCAGGCCCGATTCGGAATCCGCGCTCGTCGTCGCGTTCGGGATGGGCTCGTCGTTCCGCGCCGCCCTCATCGCCGGGCTGGAGGTCGAGGCCGTCGAGCTCGTGCCGTCGGTCCCGACGATGTTCGGCGTCTTCTACCCGGACGCGGAGCAGGTCCTCGCCAATCCCCGCGGCCGGGTGATCGTCGCCGACGGCCGGAACCACGTCGAGCTGACCGACCGCCGCTACGACATCATCATCACCGACCCGCCGCCGCCGATCGAGAGCTCCGGCGTGTCGGTGATCGCGTCGCGCGACTACTACGCCGAGGGACTCGACAGGCTCAACGCGGGCGGCGTGATGATGCAGTGGGTCCCCTACGGGCAGACCCTCGACGAGTTCAAGGCCCACATCCGGACGTTCCACGACGTCTACCCGCACGTGATCGTCGCGTTCGGGCCGGGCGGCTACGGGTTCTTCATGCTCGGATCGCAGGAGCCGCTGAACTTCGACGACGCCGCGATGCGGTCCGTCCTCCGGCGACCCGGCGTGCTGGAGGACATCTCGTCGGCCTACGACTCGCCGGAGACCACCGAGGACGGCTGGATCGCGAAGATCCGGTCGATCCTGTGGCTGTCCGGCCCGGGCGTCGCGGAATTCGCCGGCCCCGGCCCGCTCATCACCGACGACCGGCCGCTCCCCGAGTACTTCTTCCTGCGGCGCACGTACGGGCCGCGGTCGCCCCAGCTCAGGCCGGAGCTCCTGAGGGACACGGCCGGGGGCTGAGGGCCGCCCAGAGGGCCCCCGGTTACCGGTGGTAACAGGTTTCGGCTCGAGCGTGCTCGTATCGATCCCAATGCTGTCGTCTGGGCACGCGGGCACGTTCACTCCACGCCATTTCGGTTACCGGCAGTAACACCGTCCTGGCGCGAGGGCGGCAGGGCGAACCAGTTGCTCGGGCAACCAGAATCGGACTCGGTGCTATCCTCGAACGGTGACCCTCACCCTCGCTTCGGAGCCCCCTTGTACGGGCACCGAAGCTGACGCCACGCCCTCGGCGACCGTACCGTCCGCCCGTCGCCTGCGCGCAGAGGCCCGCCCGCTCGCCGCGATCCCGCCCGAGACCTGGGACGCGCTCGCAACCGCGAACCCGTGGGCGACTCCGTTCTCCCGGTGGGCCTTCCATCGCGCGTGGTGGGACGCCTACGGCGGGACGGCCCACGAGCAGACGCTGGTCGTCGTCGACGAGGACGCGCCGGAAACCGCCCCGCCCGTCGGGATCGTGCCGCTCATGCATCGCCACCACGTCGAGCCGACCGACGCCGAGACCCACACGACGATGCGCCGCGCCCAGGGCGACGAGCTGACGCCGGTCGAGCCTCATGCGAAGGCGATCTTCTTCGGGGCGTCGTATCACGCCGACTACGCGACGGTGCTCGCGGCGCCGGAGGACCTGCCCGCCGTCGCGGAGGCGGCCGTCGACTGGCTCGCGACGCCGGGCGCGGACTCGGCCCACCCCGCTCCTTGGGACGTCGTCGACCTGCGCCGCCTCCGCTGCGGGGACCCCGCGGCGGACGAGCTAGCCGCGGCGTTCGGACGGCGCGAGATGGCGGCCGGCTGGACCCTTAACGTCGAACGCGAGGACGTCTGCCCGGTCGTGACGCTGCCCGAAGGCGCGGACTTCGACGGCTACCTCGCGACCCTCGGCAAGAAAGACCGCCACGAGATCCGCCGCAAGATCCGCCGTGCTGAGGCCGCCGGCGAGGTCCGCCTCGAGGACTCGAAAGACCCCGTCGCCGACCTCGGCGCCTTCGTCCAGCTCCATCAGAAGCGGTTCGGCGACGAAGGCCTGTTTCCACCTACGCCGGGCGGTGAAGCGAGCCGGGTCTTCTTCCGCCGGCTGTTCGAGCTCCTCGCACCGGACGGCACGCTCCGCCTGACGTTCCTGTGGGTCGGATCGAGGCGGATCGCGGCCGGGGGTTACTTCGAGACCCCCGACAGCTACCTGTACTTCAACGCCGGAGTCGACCCGGACGCTCGCGAGCTGTCGCCCGGGGTCGTGATGACGGCCCGACTCGTCGAGAGGGCGATCGCCGCCGGCAAGCGGCGGCTCGACTTCCTCCGCGGCCACGAGCCGTACAAGTACGAGTGGGGCGCCCGCGACGAGCCGATCCAGCGGCTGCTCGTCCGGCGCAGCGAGGCGTAGGTGGGAGGCACGCCCTTCGACCCCTGCCTCGAGCCGGTCGAGCACCTGCCGATGCCCGGCCCGGCCAGGATCCGCGTCGTCGAGATCCTCGCGACCGGCTCGAACGGCGGCGCGCAGGAGCACCTCTACTCGCTCCTCACCCGGATCGACCGGTCGCGCTACGAGACGAGCGTGCTGTCTCTCTCCGGCGGGCCCGCGGTCCGCAAGCTCCAGCGGGCCGGGATCCCGGTCCTCGTCATCGACGAGCCGGACGACGCGACCGCCGTCGGGGCGGTGGCGGCGCACCTCGTGTCGGTCAGGCCGGACGTCGTCCACAACCACATGTACCGGGCCGAGCTGGTCGGGACGCGGGCGGCGATCGCCCTGGGCGAGGTTGGCCACCGCCGGCCGTACGTCGTATCGACCGTCCACTCGTCCCGGATCCGCTCGACGGAGGACCGCGAGCAGCTCCGCCGGCTGACCCCGCACATCGACCAGCTGATCGCGGTGTCCCGGTCGATCGAGCGCAAGATCCATGACGAGGGCCGGGCCACGACCCGGGTCCGGATGATCTACAACGGCGTCGACCTCGAGCGGTACGACCACCAGGAGCCGTGCTGCACGCTGCGCGACGACTACGGGATGGAGCCCGGGTCCCAGATCGTCGGCGTCGTCGCCCGCCTCGAGCCGGAGAAAGGCCACCCGACGCTCATCGAGGCCTGGCCGCTCGTCCTCCGCTCGGTCCCGGACGCGTACCTCCTCGTCGTCGGCGAAGGAAGCCGCCGCGAGGAGCTCGAGCGGCAGGTCCGCGAGCTGCGAATCGCTCACCGGGTCGTGTTCACCGGTCGCCGGGACGACGTGCCCGGAGTCACGGCCGCTCTCGACGTCGCGGTGCTCCCCTCCTACCGCGAGGCCCAGGGCCTGACGATCCTCGAGGCGATGGCCCTCTCCCGGCCGGTCGTCGCCTCGAACGTGGGCGGGATCCCGGAGATGATCGAGGACGGAGTCACCGGGCTCCTGGTCCCGCCGGGCGATCCGGTCGCGCTGGCGGCCGCGATCGTTCGACTCCTCGAGGACCACTCGCTGGCCGACACCCTCGGGCGGGCCGGCCACGACCTCGTCCATGACAGGTTCTGCATCGAGCTCATGGTCAAGGCGATCGAGGAGATCTACGACGAGGGCGCCCGAACGACCCGCCTGTCGGAGGTCGCCGCCGGCTAGTACCTTCGCGGGGGGTGCGTGCCCGCACCGCTCCCGTAGCATCCGGCCGGATGACCTTCGGCCGACTCTGGGCGTTCCTCGCGGTCGCCCTGCCCGTCCTCGCCTCGCTGCTCGTGGCCCTCCCGAGCGTAGACCTCGCCTACCACCTCAGGGCGGGCGCCCTGACGCTCGACACCGGGCTGATCCCGGCCAGCGACACGCTCACGTTCACCGCCTACGACCAGCCGTGGCTCAATCAGCAGTGGGGCGCCCAGCTCGTGCTGGCGGCCGTCTACCGCGCGGCGGGCTGGGGCGGTCTCGCGATCCTCAGGGCGGCGCTGGTCGGGGCGATGGCCGGCCTCGTCTACCTCGCCTGCCGCGGGTACGGCGTCAACCGGCGGGTCGCCGCCTGGCTGACCCTCGCCGCGTTCGGGCTGTCGTCGGTCGCGCTGGGCCTTCGGCCACAGCTGTTCGGGCTCGTCCTGTTCGCCGCGACGCTCCTCCTGCTCGCCGAGCGGCGGCGACGCCCGGGCCTCGTGTGGCTCGTGCCGCTCGTCGTCGGCGTCTGGGCGAACGCCCACGGCAGCTTCTTCCTGGGTCCCGCGCTCGTCGGCCTCGCGTGGCTCGAGGATGTCCACGATGGGCATCCGGGAGCGGCGCGGACATTCCTCGTGGGCCTGGTGGCGGCGCTCGCGAGCCTCGCCAACCCGTTCGGTCCGGCCGTCTGGCTCTACGCGACGGGCCTGACGACGAACCCGCTCGTCACGGAGCGGATCTCCGAATGGCAGCCGACAACCGTCCGCTCCGTGCCGGGCCTCGCGTTCTTCGCCTCGGCACTCGTCGTCGCGACGTTCCTCGCCCGGCGCGGCCGGACGACGTCGTGGCCGGCGCTCCTCGCGTTCGCGGTGTTCTTCGGGATCGGGGCGTGGGCCGTCCGGGGGATCGCCTGGTGGGCGATCGGGGCGGTGGTCGTCGTGGCAGGCCTGATGGGATCGGAGCGAGGCCGGGCGACGCTCGAGCCCCAGCAGCGGCCACGGCCCCTCAACGCCGGTCTTGCCGTCGCCCTCCTCCTCGCCGGCATCGCGCTGCTCCCCGTCTGGCGGCCGACGGACCCACAGCTCGGCGCTCCGAGCGGCGTCGTTGCGAACGCGCCGCCCGGCCTGACGGCCGCCGTCGCGCGCGTGGCACGACCCGGCGACAACCTCTACCTCCCCCAGCCGTGGGGTTCGTGGTTCGAGTTCGCGACCCCCGCCGCCCGGGTCGTGCTCGACTCACGGATCGAGCTGTTTCCGTCCGAGGTCTGGGATCGATACGAGGCCGTCGCCGAGGGCCGCCCCGAGTGGCGGACGATCCTCGACGAGTGGAACGTCACCCTGGTCATCGCCACGAACGAGCACCCGGGTGGCCTCCTCGAGCAGCTCGCTGCCGATCCCGGCTGGCGGGAGGCCTACGCGGACGCCGACGGCCGGCTGTTCGTTCGGGCCGATCGGTCTCCGTAGCCCGACCAGAGGAACTGCAAGCCCGCTGCGAGCCACGCCCGGTCCGGGCTCCCGCCTTCTCCAGCCCGCGTGAGCCACGCTGGCGCAACGCCAGGAGGCTTCCATGACCGACAAGACACAGCCGAACCGCGAGGAACGACGGCGCAAGCAGTTCCGGCCGAAGGACACGAGCAACGACGAGCGCAAGCCGCTCAGCAAGGCGAACCCGGCGTTCGGGACCGGCGACGACACCGAGTCGTACGCCGGCCGGCCGGACCAGGGCATCGTCAAGACGACCGGTGCCGGCACCGGCGGGGCGACCGAATCGGACGAGCGGGTGAAGGAGCACGAGGGCCAGCATCGCGGCAACCAGCCGAACAGCTGAGGGGGTGCCTCGCCGGGGTGAACCCTCCCGTCCGATGACCATCGGCGGCATATGAGCGACGCTCGCATTCGCACGCAGCTGACGGTCATCGCCGAATTAGGTGCTTCTGCGCGAAGCCTGCAACACCGCTGCGAGAGCCCGCGCTCGCGCACGCGTGCGCCTGCGAAGACACCTGCGCAACGGTGGGCGTCGAAACGAGGAGGGCTCCCATGAGAGACGTGTTCAACCGCATCCAGCGCGAGTTGCCCGACACCGACAAGGACCGCTACGACACTGCCTACCAGCGCGGTCAGGCACAGGCCCGGAGCGGCCTGCTGCTCGGTGGTCTCGCGTTCGGGGCTCTCGTCGGTGCCGCCCTGATGTACCTGTTCGATCCGAACCGGGGAACCGGCCGTCGGGCCGAGCTGGCCTCGCGCGCGACGGGCCTGCGGAACGACCTCGCTCGAACGGCGAGCGGTCGGGTGGAGGATGTCCAGAACCGGGCCAGGGGCGCGGTCATCGAGGCCGGCCTCCGGAATCCGGACGAAGGGGTCCCGGCACGCTCGGCCGCCCGCGGCGACGATCGTGGCGCCACGGCCTCCAATGGCACGGCCAGGGTGGGACTCGCGGCGGACGACGACGCCCCGGGCGCGCACGTCGCCGACCCGATCACGCCGGAGGAAGTCGCCCTGTTCGGGGCATCGGGGCCGGTCGCCGGGGCCGCGCTGGCCGTCGACGAGGACGCCGACGCGTGGGAAGCCGCCGAGCGGGACGCCCGGCGAGCGTCGGAGGGTCGCGCCGCGGGCTGACGGACGCCCGAATCGAGCCCGAACCGAGTGCGAATCGAACGCTAAACGAGCACGAAACCAGCGCTCCCGGGGCGGACGGTACCAGCCCGACGGGGACCTTTGGCCCGATGGTGACGGACCGCACCGCGCCCTACAGTCGGCTGCGTGGCCACCCCGGACGCGCGCGACGACGCGGACCTCGACCTCGTCGTTCTCGGCGGCGGGGGCCACGTCGGGCTGCCGCTCAGCCTGGCCTTCGCCCGGGCCGGCCTCCGGGTCGGCGTCTTCGACACGAACCAGGCCACCCTCGACCTCATCGGCAGCGGCCGGATGCCGTTCCGCGAGGAGGGCGCCGATCGGCTCCTGAAGGAGCTTCTCCCGACCGGCCGGCTCATCCTCGACGCCTCGCCCCAGGTCCTCTGCCGGACCCGCCAGATCGTCGTGGTCATCGGGACCCCGGTCGACGAGTTCCTCGGCCCGTCGATGACGATCTTCGATCGGACGGTCGACCAGATGGCGCCGTACCTTCGGGACGGCGCCTTGCTCGTCCTCCGGAGCACCGTCTATCCGGGCACCTCGGCGTTCGTCAGCCAGAAGCTGACGGCGCAGGGCTGCCGGGTCGACGTCGTGTTCTGCCCGGAGCGAATCGCCGAAGGTCACGCCCTCGAGGAGCTCCGAACGCTGCCCCAGATCGTCGGCGCGGACACGGACGAGGCCGCGGCGCGGGCCGAGGCCCTCTTCGGCCGGCTGGCCGGGACGATGATCCGGACCTCGACGAAGGAGGCCGAGCTCGCGAAGCTGTTCACGAACACGTGGCGCTACATGAAGTTCGCCGTCGCCAACCAGTTCTTCATGATCGCCCACCAGGCCGGGGTGGACTACGCGAACGTCCTCCACGCGATCCGCCACGAATACCCACGCGCGGCCGACCTGCCGGGGCCCGGCCTCGCCGCCGGCCCGTGCCTGTTCAAGGACACGATGCAGCTCGCCGCGTTCACCAGCGACCACTTCCCGATGGGCCAGGCGGCCAAGCAGATCAACGAGGGGATGCCGCAGTACATCGTCTCGGCGCTCGAGCGGCGGTACGGGTCGCTCCAGGGCCGGACGATCGGGATCCTCGGGATGGCGTTCAAGGCCGAGTCGGATGACAGCCGCGCGTCGCTCAGCTACAAGCTCCGGAAGCTGCTCGCGTGGGCCGGCGCACGGGTCCTGTGCACCGACCCGTACGTCGCCGATCCACGCCTCGTGCCGATCGACGAGGTCCTCACCGACTCCGAAGTTCTCGTCCTCGGTGTGCCGCACAAGGCCTATCGCGGCCTGAAGGTCGGCGGCAAGGACGTGGTCGACATCTGGGGAGCCCTCGGGCAGGGCATCCGGCTCTAGTGGCCGCCCGATGAAGGTTCTCGTCACCGGCGCCGCCGGGTTCATCACCGGCTACCTCATCCCGGACCTGCTCGAGGCCGGTCACGACGTGGTCGGCGTCGACAACTTCAGCAAGTACGGGCGCCTCGTGAAGTCGTACGACGACCACCCGAACTACCGGTTCGTCGAGGGCGACGCGAAGGATGCCGACCTCCTCCGCGACCTCGCCGCGGACTGCCATCAGGTCGTGGCCGCGGCCGCGATGATCGGCGGGATCAGCTACTTCCACGAGTTCGCCTACGACCTGCTCGCGGAGAACGAGCGGATCCTCGCCTCGACGTTCGACGCGGCGATCGCGGCGCGCAACGACGGCCGGCTCGAGCGGATCGTCGTCGTCAGCTCGTCGATGGTCTACGAGTCGGCGACGGTGTTCCCGACGCCCGAAGGCGCCCAGCTCACCTCGCCGCCGCCCATCTCGACGTACGGCTTCCAGAAGCTCGCGTCCGAGTACTTCGCCCGGGGGGCGTTCGAGCAGCACGGGCTGCCGTACACGATCGTCCGACCGTTCAACTGCGTCGGGATCGGAGAGCGCCGGGCGGTCCGGGACACCGACGTCATGAGCGGCAACATCAAGCTCGCCCTGTCGCACGTCGTGCCGGATCTCGTCCTCAAGGTGCTCAAGGGCCAGGACCCGCTCCACATCCTCGGCGACGGGTCGCAGGTCCGGCACTACACGTACGGCGGAGATCTCGCCCGCGGGATCCGGCTCGCGATGGAATCGCCCGCGGCGCTGAACGAAGACTTCAATCTCTCGACCGCCCGATCGACGACGGTCCTCGAGCTGGCAGAGTGCATCTGGTCGAAGGTCCACGACGACGGGCGGCCGTTCAACGTCGTGTCCGACCCGCCGTTCGAGCACGACGTCCAGCTCCGGGTCCCGGACACGCGGAAGGCCGCGGCGGTCCTGGGCTTCGAAGCGACGACCTCGCTGGACACGATGCTCGACGAGGTCATCTCGTGGATCCGGGCCGAGGTCGAGGCGGGCCGGCTGTGAGCACGGCGAGGCGGAGCGCAACCCCGGAGCTATCGATCGTCGTGCCGGTCTACAACGAGGGCGAGGCCGTCGAGCCCGTGCTTCGCGCGCTCACATCAGCCGTCGCGACGCGGCACGAGATCCTCGTTGTCTACGACTTCGACGGCGACACGACCGTGCCCGTCGTGGCCCGGCTGGCGAAGGAGCTGCCGGCGATCCGCGGCCATCGGAACGACATCGGGCGGGGCGTTCTCAACGCGATGCGGTCCGGAATCGCGGCGTCACGCGGCGAGTTCATCCTCGTCTCGATGGCCGACGGCTCGGACGAGCCACACCTCGTCGACCGCATGGTGCAGCTCGCGCGCGACGGGGCCGACGTCGTGTCGGCGAGCCGCTACATGCGGGGTGGCCGGCAGATCGGCGGGCCGCCGGTCAAGCGCCTGCTCAGTCGCGCGGCGGGGCTGTCGCTCCACTGGGTGGGTGGTGTCGCGACCCACGACCCGACGAACAACTTCAAGCTCTACGCCCGCCGCTTCCTCGACACGGTGACGATCGAGAGCACCGCCGGCTTCGAGCTCGCCCTCGAGCTCACCGTCAAGGCCACGCTCGCCGGCCGGCGGGTCGCCGAGCTCCCGACGACCTGGCGGGACCGAACCGCAGGCCAGAGCAACTTCAGGCTCAGGAAGTGGCTGCCCCACTACCTCCACTGGTACGGGCGGGCGATGCGGGCTCGCCTGCCGTTCGCCGCCGCCCGAGCCCGATGACCGTTCCCGCTCCCACTCCTGCCCCCGCCGGCCCGCGCCCATGGCCGCTCCGAGGGCCGGCGGCGGTCCACGTCCGGATCGCGCTGGAGATGACGACGCTGGTCCTCGCGATCGGTTTCGCGTGGCAGGTGATCGCGACCTGGAACTCGGAGTGGGCGAGGCTCTACGCCGGGGGCGATCTCGGCGGCTACCTCGAGGGGGCGCGCCGCTTCCTCGAGACGGGGAGTCCGTATCTCGCCGAGCAGGTCACGGGCCGGTGGACGCTCGAGCCCCACTCGTTCGTCCACCCGCCGGCCGCGCTCGCCCTGTTCGTCCCGTTCCTCGTCCTGCCGGCGGTGCTGTGGTGGGCGATCCCGCTAGGGATTACAGGGTGGGCGATCGCCCGGCTCAGGCCGGCCCGCAGGACGTGGCCGCTCCTCGTCCTGTGCCTCATCTGGCCGCGCTCGATCGGCAGCGTCCTCGCGGGCAACTCGGACATATGGGTAATGGCGATCGTCGCCGCGGGGCTCGTCCTCCACTGGCCGTTCGCGCTGCTCATCATCAAGCCGACGTTCGTTCCGCTCAGCCTGCTCGGCTTCGGGAGGCGCTCGTGGTTCGTCGCGCACCTCGCGGTGGCAGCCGCGATGGTCGCGACGTGGGCCCTGTGGGTCGAGTACCTGGCCGTCGTCCGGAACAGCCAGCTTCGGCTCGACTACAGCCTGCTCAACCTGCCGCTGGTCGTGCTTCCAGTGATCGCGTGGCTCGGTCGCGCCCGTCCTCAGGAGCCCGCCGCTCGCGAAGGAGCAGCCACAGCGTCGCCACAGTGACGGCGCTCATCGCGACCGAGCCGAGGATTCCCGAGGGTCCCGCGATCGGCAGCAACCGGCCGATCTCCGGCGTCGGCGGCGCGGCCGCGAGCAGGTTCAACGCGAAGGAGACGCCGAACACGAACCACGCGGCGAGCACGCGGCGATCGGGGAGCAGCGGCGCGAGGAACACCAGCGCGGCATAGGCGTATCGCTCGTGCATCGTCGTGAGCGCGCAGAACGCGACGAGGGCCGCCGCCGCGAGCCCGAGCGCCAATGACCGCGCCGAAGGCGCCCGGTAGACGGCGAGGAACACGAATCCCTCGAGCAGCGCCGCGAGCGCGAAGCCGACCTGGCGGAGCGTGATCGGGCCCGCGATCGCGGCCGAGTCCGACACGAAGGAGCCGCCGGCGTAGGCCTCCTGGACGAGCCACCACGGGTTCCACGCCCGGAGCGAGAGAACGTTGAAGATCTCGTCCTGGTACTCGGCCAGGTTTCGCAGGTACGCGGCCGGCCCGCCGAACGGCACGAACGGGGCCCACAGCAGGGCGACGACGGCGGCCCCGATCGCCCCGTAGCGGACGGCGCCCCGCCACCCGAATCGGGCGAGATACCACGCCCCGAACGGCACGAGCAGCGGCAGCGCCTGCGGCTTCGTCATGACCGCCATGGCCACCGCGACCGCCGCCCACCCGGGCCGGCCGCCGACGGCCAGGAGATACGCGACCAGCGCGGCCAGGACGTAGAGGGACTCGTACTGGCCCCACCAGGCGCTGACGTACACGACCGCCGGATGGAGCGCGATCCCCAGCGCCGCCCCGACGGCCCACCACGGCCGCGACCGGAGCGCCCACGCCAGCCCGAGGGCGAGGCCCAGGTCGGCCAGGCTCGCCGGCACCTTCATCAGCGCCCGGATCGCCGGATCGGAGGCGTCGGTCGCCGTCCGGAATCCCGGCTCGACCGTCGCGAGGAGGCTCCAGGTGTAGACCATGACCGGCGGGAACGAGACGTTCTGGTTGTACGCCTGGGCGAGCGGTGCCGTCGCGATGCCGTGCGTCCAGAGGACGAACTGGTCGAGGTCGCCGGTGAGCTCGGCCGTCGGGAGCAGCACCGCCCGCGCCGCGATCGCCGCGACGAGGCCGACCAGCAGGACCGCGAGATGGCGCCCGGTCCATGCCCCGGCGCCGGGCGTCATCGTCCCGTCAGACCCGTTGCGACGCCCAATACCGCTCGGCGAAGCCGTCGACGCTGCCGAGACCGGCCACCTGCTTCGCGTGGGCGCGGACCGCGTCGGCCATCGCCTTCGGTCCGTCGAACAGCCGGGGGACCTGGCTGTCGTACAGCCCGATGCCGACGATCTTCCGTTCGAGCTGGTCGCCGATGTCGGCGTATTCCGGCACGAGGGTCACGCCCTCGGGCACGGTCGCGAGCGCTCCTGGCGGCAGGTCATCGAGGCGGAGGAACCGGTTCCACCAGGAATACGGGAAGTCCTCGTAGAACGTCACGATGCCGGCGTAGTCGGGCCCCGGCATGATCCAGCGCCGCCGCTCGTTCAACAGGCCGACGCCGGCGCGGCGTCCCAGCTGGTGGTCGACGTGGTTCCCGACCCCGAGCGGGAAGTACACCTTCTGGGGCTCGAGCCGGACGATCTCGCGGCGGAGGACCTCGGACGGGTCGACGTCGTCGGCACGCGGCTCACCCAGGAGCTCGGCGTCGCCCTCGTAGCCGCGGAAGACGGCGTCCGGCAGGTCGAGGAAGACGATCGACGCCTCCGCGAAGTATGCGTACCGCTCGTCCTCGATCCGGCGGCGCGCCATGATCTCGCCGGCCGCGGCCGCGTCCATGACCTCGTCGGTGTAGACGGCACCCTGGGTCGGGAGCGTGTCGATCACCGCCTGCCCGGCGAGCGACTCGTTCCGGATGCTCGCCCGGCGGTACCACGACGAGCGCTGCCAGAACCGCTTGGCGGCGGCGTCGGCGTCCTCCTGGGTCGCCTCCAGCCGATCGCTGTGGGCGGCCCACGGCGGGGCGGACGTGTCGTCGCCGTAGACCGGCCAATCGTTCCGGATGTTCGACCGGTTGAACGCCTCGGTCACCGGCCACATCGCCTTGCTACCGAACCCGAGCGCCTCCCGCTGGTACGCGGTCAGGCCGTCGCCGCCGCCCGAACCGGAGAAGACCGTCAGGATCGTGATGTTCTGGCCGAGCTCGCGCAGCCCGGCGATCAGCCCGCCACAGGACAGCGCCACGTCGTCCGGATGGGGCGCCACGAAGACATGGGTCATCGCGGCCGAGTATACCGAGGGAGGCCGCCGGCGCTGGACCTCTCGGCGGTAGTGCTCTGACTGATCGATTCCACTCTGATCGTGCACGGCTGGGGATCGGATCCGTCCAGTCTGGTACTGCGTCACGCGGGATTCGCGCTCGATCGATCACTCAGCGTGATAACTCCGACCCCCAGTCCGCTCGCTGGAGATCGGGATCGCCAGTGGTGAGGCCAGGCTGTACGGTACGCGGGCGAAGTCGCCCTCAGTCCGGGTAGCCGCCCTTGCCGACGAGCGGCACGAAGACGACCGGCCCGTCCGAGCGCTGCGTCCACTCGTTGCCATGGCGCTCGATGAGGAGCAGGTCCTGGTGATCGCGCGGCCCGACCGGGATCACGAGCCGGCCGCCGTCCTTCAGATGCTCGAGGAGGCCCTCGGGGACGCGCGGCGCGGCCGCCGTGACGATGATCCCGTCGTACTGCCCGCCCTCCGGGTCGCCGGCGCTGCCGTCCCCGAGTCGGACGTCGACCCGGTCACCGAACCCCAGGTCGCGGAGCTTCTCGCGGGCCGTGGCCGCCAGCTCCGGCTGGCGCTCGTAGCTCACGACATTTGCGCCGAGCTTCGCCAGCACCGCCGCCTGGTAGCCCGAGCCCGTCCCGATCTCGAGCACGCGATCACCCGGCTGCGGCCGGAGCAGCTCGGTCATCCGGGCGACGACGTAGGGCTGGCTGATCGTCTGGCCGGCCTCGATCGGGAGTGCGCCGTCGACGTACGCGTAGTCCCGTCGCGAGTCGGCGACGAACGCCTCGCGCGGCAGCTCGCCCATCGCCGCGAGGACGCGCTCGTCCCTGATCCCCCGACCGCGGAGCTGTCTCGCGACCATCTCCGCGCGGGCTGCATCGGATCGAGCGCCGCGCGCCTCGCTCATTGTCGGAGGATACGCCCGGCGATATGGCGGCCGGGGTCAGGACGGAGCGGGACTCGCGCTCGCGGCCGGGCTGGCAGGGGTGGTAGGCGCCGGTGACCCGCTGGCTGCAGGCGACCCGCTCGGCACCGGCGAGGTCGTCGGGGCGACGGTCGGGGTCGGGCGCGGCGTCGGCGTCGGGATCGGGGAGAGCGCCCCTCCGACCCCGAGCAGCACTCCGTTCAACAGGATCGCCAGGAAGATCAGCACCGAGGCGATGACGAAGACCTTCGATGCCCGATCGCCGATGTGGACCGCCTGCTCGGACGGCGAGGGCGGCGGCGGGGCGACAGGCGCACGCTCCGGCCGGCGAGCGGCGCGCTCGGGCTCGCGGACCGGTGGACGCGCGGGGGGCGCGGCGATCGGGGCGACGGGGACCGCGATCGTCTGAGTCTCGGCGTCGGTGTCGGCGTCGATGTCGGCGTCGGCGTCGGCGGCGGCGTCACCCTCGGCCACCTCGTCGTCCGCGTCCGTCGCATCGGCGGCCGCGGCCTCGGCCTCGTCGGCCTCGAGCTCGGTCGCCTCCTCGCCGACGGCCTCCGGCTCGTCCGGCGCAGGCCGCGCGCCGTCAGGTCGTTCGGTCATTCTCCGGTGGGTCTCCTCTCGCGGGCGCGCCGGTACGGGCCCGGGGCCGCGCGGGCGCCAGTGTACCGGAGGGCGCGTCCCCTAAGACGGACCGCTCGATCCTGCTATGAGGCCCACCACGGATCGCCCGGGCAGGGCATGAAGAGCTCGGATCCCGACACGCCGCACAAAGCCTGGTCGGCAAGGCTGTCGGCGATGATGCTGACGATCGATCGGTGAAGAAATCGAGCCCCAATCGGCCACTCCTCGAACCCGCGGATTCTGCGACAGCGAGAATCAGGTGAGTGCGTCAGGCGTCCCTCACCGCGGGCACGAGCATCCCGGCCAGGCCGGCGGCGAGCGTCAGCAGCCCGAAGATCCCGAGCACCGGCGCGACGCCGAGCTTCTCCGCGAGAATGCCGCCGACAGCCATCGCAATCGTCATTGCCCCGAACACGAGCGCGAACCGGAAGCTCGCTACACGTCCGAGCAGTTCGGCCGGCGTTCGTTGCTGGAACAGCGTCTGGCTCGGGATGACGAAGATCATGTTGGCGAGCCCAGCGCCGGCCATGAGACCGATCGCGATCGGCAGCTGGCTCGTCACGCCGAGCAAGGCGATGAACGCACCGCACGCCGCGTAGCCGAGGATGATCAGCCGCCCCTTCGGGAACCGGCCGCCGATGAGCCCGACGACGATGCCGCCGACGAGGCTGCCGACACCGATGCCCGCCTCGAGGAAGCCGAACCTCGCCTCCGCGTCCCAGGTCGGGTCGAAGATCGTATCCCGGGCGTACACGAGCGTCAGGGCGATGACGACGCCGAGGGTGAACTGGGCGACCGTCGCCTGGAGCGTGTTGGCCAGCAGGATTCGGTCTCCGCGCAGGAACCGCCAACCTTCACGGAGCTCCGCTGTGAAGCCTTCGCGACCTGCGGCGGCCTCCGCCGACCGCTGGACCGGCGGGACGACGATCGTCCAAATGAGCGCGGCGGACGCGGCGTAGGTCGCGGCGTCGATCCAGAACGCCAGGGCGATATTGGGGCCGAGGAACGACACGAACAGCCCGGCGAGGGTGAATCCGACGATGTCGGCCATCGTCTCCGCGATCCACAGGGCGGAGTTCGCGGTCAGCAGCTCGTCGTCGCGGACGATCCTGGGAAGGACCGCGACCCGAGCGGGCCGGAAGAAGATCGATATCGTCGTCACGAGAAACGCCAGCGGATAGACCAGCACGATATTGGTGATGGCGGCGAGCGGGATCAGCAGCACGATGGCCGCGCGGAGGAGATCGCTGACGACCATGACCTCCCGCTGGTCCCAGCGGTCGACCAGGGTCCCGGCAAGCGGGCTGAAGAGGAGGTTCGGCAGCGACGCCGCGAAGAACACCGCGCCGACGGCGAAGATCGAGTTCGTCGTCGCGAGGACCAACACCCCAAGCGCGATGTAATGCACCCGATCGCCGAGGAGGCTGATCGCCTGGCCGGCCCACAGAGCCGAGAAGGAGCTATTGAGGGCGAGTCGGACGTAGGGGTGGCGTCGGGCCGGCTCGACCGCAACCGCCGGTGCCGGCGCCGCGACCGCAGGTTGGACGACCGCCGGGGTGACGATCACGGCCGGCCGCTCGAGTGCCGATGGCGCCGGAATCACGACGGTCTCGGCCGTCTCCCAGATCGACTCGGGGAGGGCCTCCGCTTCCGGGGGCGCGATCCCGGGCCCGGCTGGGCCTGCGGCTCGGCCGCCGACGAGTGGCCGCTCGAGCGTCGCCCACTCGGCCAGTCCCGGCGCCAGGCTCGAGCCCCCCGTCATCCGGTGCCGGCGGACGCCCGATGGCCCGGCGAGCAGCTCCGCCCGCCGCTCGGCCAGCGCCCGCTCCTCCTCGTCGGCCTCGGACGGCGATCGGACGACCGTCGCGAAGAGGAAGAACGCCAACCCCGAAGCAAGGAACAGGTCCCCCACGGACGCGACGTTCCGCACGACCGGCACCGGGATCGGGATGACATCGGCCAGCGGCCCTGCGCGGCGGAGGAAGTCCGCGTCGAGCGCCGCGGGGAGGAGCGTGTGGAAGACGGTCCGGGCGTCCTCGGGCGACAGCCCGGCGGCAATGAGGCTCGGCTCCCAGATCGGCATCCGGCCGTCGTTGAGGGTGATCGCGACGAGGTTGCAGAAGATCCCGACGAACGCGAGGCTCATTCCCGGATGAGCCCGGTTCGCCCACAGGCCCACGAGCAGCAGGGCGTACGCGCCGCCGAACAGCGGAAGCCGGAGCTGCTCGGCGAGCTCGATGCCGTTGCCGATCGCGGCCTCGGTCCCGAACCGGACGACGACGGCGAGCAGGAGGACGCCGATCCACCGAAGGCGGACGTTCGCGAGATTCCAGATGCTGCCGCCGACGAGGAGCCCGACGAGGAGGCCGAGCAGGATCGCGCCGATCAGCACCCGGTTGCCCTCGAGGGATCGGTGTTCACGCGGGCATCATGCAGCCTTGAACCTGGGCCGCGCGCTCCCGGGGTCATAATCGCGCCATGGCTTCGTACAAGGTCAACCGCCGCGCTGTGGCGCACGCCCGGCGCCTCATCGATGCCCGCCGGTACGTGCTCGACAGCGATTGGGGCGAGTCCCAGCCCGCCGCGGAGGACGAGAACGCGTTCCTGAAGTCGCACTCGTGGGACGAGTACGCCGAGTGGCACCTCGGCCTCACCGACGGGGCGGCCGACGAGACGAAGGGTCGCTACGCGTTCGTCTATGGGGATTTCCGTCGGATCCACCGGACGGGCCTCATCGCGTGCCAGTACCGGGCCGCCGAGTGGCGTCACAAGGAGATCGAGCTCGCGGCCCACCGCCTGCTCCAGCATCTCGACAGGACGAGCGGCTGAACGAGCGTTGTACGGCCTGACCCGCTCGGAGCTGGCGGCCCTTCGTCGTCTCTCGACGCCGGGACGCATCCAGGCCTACCTCGACGGCCTCGACTACAACCACGAGGCCCACGGCGACACGCTCCGCTCGCCGCGCCGCGTCCTCCGCGATCGGACCGCCCACTGCGCCGAGGGCGCGTTCCTCGCCGCGGCCGCGTTCCGGGTGAGCGGCCGCCCGCCGCTCCTCGTCGACCTCGTCGCCGTCCGCGACGACGACCATGTGCTCGCGGTGTTCCGCGAGAATGGCCTGTGGGGTTCGGTCGCGATCTCGAAGTTCGCCGGCCTTCGCTACCGCTCGCCCGTGTACCGGACGATCCGCGAGCTGGTCATGTCGTACTTCGACCACTACTACAACTGGGACGGTGAGCGCACTCTCCGGTCGTACTCGCGGCCGGTCTCGCTCGTCCAGTTCGACCGGATCGGCTGGATGACGACCGAGGTCGACCTCTGGCCGATCGTCGAGCACCTCGACCGCGCCCACCACACGAAGCTCATCCCGCCGGGCACCGCGCGCGGCCTGGACCCCCTCGATCGACGCTCATACGACGGCGGACTCCACGGTGCGCCCCGGAGACCATCCGCGGTGATCAGCCCGAAGGACACCTGATCCCGGGGTCTACTGCTGGTAGCGCTCGACGACCTCCGCCGGACGGAGGGCCGCTTCTTCGGGATCGAGGCCGGCCGATCGGCGAGCCTGGCGCTGGTGGAGGAGGTCGAAGCACCGGTCGAGCTCGACCTTGATCTTCTCGAGCCGCTCGGTCGCGTCGGCCGTGAGGCCGGAGCCGTCGGCGGCCGTGGCATAGAGACGTTCCTCCTCGGCCGACAGCTCGTTGATGTAGCCGAAGATGTCGGGGTCGTCCATGGGTGCGTGCTCCTCGCGGATCCTGATTGTCCGTTCGGACGCCCCAGCGTGTCCACCGCTCGCCACCAGGACGGCATCACGAGCGGGTGATTCCTGCCTCCAGGCGGTCGATCTTCTCGAGCAGCGCGTTGATCGCGTCGTCCTGGAGTCGGAGGTGCTCCTGGAGCTGGCCCGCCTCGTGGAAGGTCGCGTCGGCATCCTCGTACGTCATCAGCGCCCGCTTGTCCGAGGCGCGCCCCAGGATGTTCTGCCCGACCATGATGACCGACAGCATCACGAGCTGGATGAACGTCTGGCTCGTCCATTGGACCAGTGCGAGCAGCCCGCCTCCGATCGCCTGCGGCAGGACGACGAGCGCGAGAGCCGCGAACGCGTAGGCACACCACATCGTGCCGACGGCAGTCGTGAGCGCCAGGGCAATCCTGCCGTTGACGCCGACGTGTTCGGCGGCGGTCGTGGGCGGCCCCCCTTCCTGCGTTCCGCGATGCGCGGGTGTGCCCGGTGCTGAAACCTGATCTGCATGCCGCCCTCCCGTCGAGGATTCCGAGAGCAAGAGCAGGGGCGAGGCACGTGCCTCGCCCCTGCAGTTTCGTCGAGCCCTTGGCGACGCGTCACCGCGCGCGACGGCAACGCTTCGCGGTTCGGTCAGCGGCGAAGTCTCACGATGTGCTCCTCGAAGTCCTCGCCGCAGGCGAACGGCCCGCACGCGAGCGCGAATGTCACGGCGACCGAGCGGCCGCCCTTGAACAGCCCGTTGTCGGGGGAAACCTCAACGCTCCAGGGCTGGGTCGTTCCATCACACGTGAATTCGATGAACCCGAAACCGGAAACCGTGAACCGGCCGACCGTCTGGCGAAGCTGGACGTCGATGAACGCGAAGTCCGCGGTGCCGGTGCAGGTCACGGTCCCCGTGATCGTGGCCGAACCGGTGATTGAGTTGAAGGTCCCGTAGGGATCGACGGTCACGTCGACCACCGGCGGCGGCGGGATTTCCTGGACCGTGATGCTGAGGGTGCCTCCGTTCGTGCCCCCCGGTTCGAAGTCGAAGGCGAGGATCGAGTACGTCTGGCCGGCAGTGGTCTCGAAGGCCACGGCGAACGGCCCGCACGTGACGAGCGAAAAGCCGCCCGGGGTCCCGGTGACGACGATGACGCCGGCGGGATAGCCGGAAGCCGACACGTCGACGACCAAGCCGCCATCGGCGGCCGCGGTGACCTCGTACCAGACGCTGGCTTCCGTCGCCGGCGCGCCGCAGGGGGCGTTGGCCTCGACGTCGTCTGCGTCGGTCGTCGCCTCGGTCGTATCGATGGACTCGGAGAACGGAATGGAGCCGATCAAGGTTCGGCCGGCGTATGTGTCATTGGCCGGCGCCGCCGCGAGCACCGGTGCGGCGAAGGCGAGGCTGCTCGCCATCACCAGGCTGGTGAGAATTCCAAAGCGTTTCATCTGACCCTCCAGGGTTCCCTAAGCGCAGAACGTTGCGGTGCCGGCATTGCCCATGGCCCCCTCCTACCTGTCGGCGTTCATGGCAGGCAAACGATCGCGGAGGGGAGACGTTCGGCGGGGGCAGCTGTGTCGGGCTACGCGTGTCGCCCTGCCGACACTCACGTGCCGAGCCGGGGGGCCCGTACTCGAGCTCAGCCGGCCTCGGCGGCGAGCGGGAGCCGGAACCGGAACGTCGAGCCGCGACCGGGCGCGCTCTCGACGTCGATCGAGCCGCCGTGGGCTTCGACGAGGCCCCGCGCGATCGCAAGGCCCAGCCCGGAGCCTCGTGAGCCGGCACCCTTGGCGAACCGGTCGAACACGTGGGCAAGCAGCTCCGGCTCGATCCCGGAGCCCGTGTCGCGGACGGTCACCGCGACCGCCCGATCCGACCGCCGAGCCTCCTCGACGTGGGCGACGACCGTGACCGACCCGCCCGCCGGCGTGTGGCGGAGCGCGTTCGCGACGAGGTTCGAGATCACTTCACGGATCCGGACCGGGTCGACCTCGAGGAGCGGGATGTCGTCGGCGATCTCGACACCGAGGTTGACGCCGGCGGCCTGTGCGGCGGACCGGAATGCCCCGACGGCGTCGGTCGCCACGACCGACAGGTCCGTCGGCTCGCGGTGGAGCGACAGGCTGCCACTTTCCGAGAGGGCGACCGTCCGCAGGTCGTCGACGAGCCGGCCGAGCACCCGCGTCTCCTCGAGGATCGCGGCGAGGTGCGCCTCGTCCGCCTCGTGGACGCCGTCGAGCATCGCCTCGATGTTGCCCTGAACGACGGCGAGCGGCGTGCGCAGCTCGTGGCTGACGTCGGCGAGGAGTCTCCGCCGCTGCGTCTCGTCGATCTCGAGGCGGGCGACCATCTCGTTGAAGCCGCGGGCGAGGTTGCGCATCGGTCGCGGGCCACGGCCGGGTTCGGTGACCCGCGTCGTGTAGTCGCCGGCCTCGACCCGGTCCGCCGCCTCGACGAGCTCGTCGAGCGATACAGCCACCCGGCGGAACGTCCGGCCCGCCGCGACGAGGGTGACGATCGCCGCCACCAGGATCACGAGGCCGAGGACCCGGGCAAGGGCGGCGAGCGGTCCCACGGCTCCGGCCACGCTCGCAACCAGGCCCACGAGCCCGGCGAGCCCGAGGAGGAAGAACAGCCCAAAGAGGCACCCGAACCCCCGCGCCAACGGTCCGCGCCGGCCCCAGGGCCCGTGACCGCGCCACGGTCCCCCACGGCGCGGTGGCCACGGCTCGCCGGACGGCCACCACGGCGGCGGCCCCTGCCGGCCCCAGCCACCGCCCGGGCTCACGGCCGCTCGTCCGCGAACCGGTATCCGACGCCGTAGACCGTGAGGACGTAGCGCGGCTCGCGTGGGTCGGGCTCGAGCTTGCGGCGGATGTTCTTGATGTGGGTGTCGATCGCCCGCTCGTACGACTCGAAGGCGACGCCGTGGACGGCGTCGAGGAGCTGGGAGCGAGTGAAGATTCGGCCCGGCTGGGCGGCCATCGTCGCGAGCAGCTGGAACTCGGTCGGGGTCAGGTCGACCGGACGGCCCGCGACGTCCGCCCGCATCCGGGGCAGGTCGAGCGTCAGGTCGCCGGCCCTGATGATCTCGCGGTCGCGTGACTCCGGCGCACGCCCCGCGTCGACGCGGCGGAGAACGGCCTTTACCCGCGCGACGAGCTCACGCGGGCTGAACGGCTTCGTCAGGTAGTCGTCCGCGCCCAGCTCGAGGCCCAGCAGCTTGTCGATCTCGTCGTCGCGGGCCGTCAGCATCACGATCGGCAGCGACGAATCGCGGCGGATCGCCCGGGTTACGTCGAGGCCGTCGACCTCCGGCAGGCCGAGATCGAGGACGACGAGGTCGAGCTTCGACCGGCCGACGGTGTCGAGGGCCGCCCGACCGTCGGCCGCGGTCACGACCGCGAAGCCGGCGTGCTCGAGGTAGTCGCGGGCGAGCGCCGCGATCTTCGGTTCGTCGTCGACGACGAGGATGGTCTTCATCGGATGCTCATCGTAGGCGGCACACGGAGACGCCGGCCCCCTCGCGGGAGCCGGCGCCATCGCGCGTCAGGAGCGCGGGGTGTCGGTCGGGTTCGAGCTCGTCGTGCCCGGGCCGGTCGATCCGCCGGTCCGGTGGAGCTCGTCGTGGAGCTCGCGGATCCGGTCGTACCGTCCACCCCCGCCCGGTCCCCAGCCGCCGTGCCCGCGTCCGCCCCAGAAGGCGGCCCGGATCAGGGCGAAGACCAGGAAGATGAAGAGCAGGAAGCCGAGGAAGCCGAAGAACCCGAAGCCGCCGTTGCCCCAGCCCGGCCCGTAGCCGCCGACGTACGGGCCGGTCGCCTGACCCGGCGCGACGACCACCTGGCCGCTCTCGACGAGGCCGGCGGTGACCCCCGCGTTGTACGCCGTGATCCCGATGGCCGCCGCGCCGGCCACGAGCAGGAGGGCCAGCAATACGCCGGCGATCGTTCGTCCGTTCATGTCGATCGTTTCTCCACTGTCGGCGATCGTCCGACCGCCTGGTGGAGCCATCGTCGGCCCGGATTGTGTGCAGGCCGTGGAGGCGCGATGCAGTTCCTGGGGAGGTGAGGATGCCGGGAGTACCGGCTGTTAGTCGGGTCGTGACGATTGAGAGTGCCGAAACAGGCGGGAGGCGCGGGCGAGCAAGAGAAACGCAACGGCCACCAGGAGGCCGATCGCCGGCAGCCCTGCAGGTAACGGCAGCCGATCTCCGAGCCGCGAGATCAGCAAAACGGCCCCGGAGGCGGCCGTCAGAGACATTCCTACGAACGCCCAACCAGCGGCGAGTATGCGTCGGGCAGGGTCGCGAGCAGAGGTGATCATGCCAATCACCGCGATGACTCCTATGCCGGAGCCGAACACGGCTCCAGCTATCCCTACCGTCCAAACAGGATCGGACACCCTACAGACCTCCTACGGCGCCAGTCGCAGGATCCCGAGCACAACTCCCATCAAGCCACCGACCAGCGCGCCCGCTCCCATCCACAACATGAGGCGCCGGGATGATGGGGTCGTGCCTGTGAACCGGTCTTTGTTGGTCAGGATGTAGATACCGGTCAGGACAAGCCCGACCGGAACTCCCAGGAGGGCGACGATCGGCGGCGCGAAGACCACGCCGACGGCTATCGCCCCGAGAGCAGCCACACCGAGAACTACGGGAACGTCGCGGCGGGGGCTCCAATCACCAACCCGCACGCGCCCGACCACGAACGCCGCCAGCACGATGGCTACCCACAAGGCGACCGGGACAAGGAGATCAGGCCTCATGGCCGAGTCTCGACCTGCGGTGCTGTCGAAGACGGTGAGCTCGTGAGTCTGCCAACGGTGCCAAGGTTCGGTACGTCCCGAGCCGAGGACTGAAGTGTTCCCTGATCTTACGGATTGACCGAAGCGGAGGTGGCGGCATGAATCCCCGAATCCACGTCATCACCCTGGCCGTCGAGGACCTCGAGCGGTCGCTCCGCTTCTACCGGGCGCTCGGGCTCGAGTCGCCGGGAATCGTCGGCACGGAGTTCATCGGCGACGACACCCAGCCTGGCGGCGCCGCGGCGATGATCGAGCTTGGCGGCGGGCTCATCCTGTCGCTCTACGGCCGATCGGACCTGGCGAAGGACGCCGGGATCCCGGTCGCAGCCTCGACGGGCGGCGACTTCTCGATCGGCCACCTCGTAGGGGAGCGGCATCAGGTCGACGCCGTGCTTGCCGAGGCCGAGGCAGCCGGCGCGACCCTGACCGGTGCAGCGCACGAGCGGCCGTGGGGCATCTACTCGGGCTATTTCCGCGATCCCGACGGCCACCTCTGGGAGGTTGTCTGGAATCCGAACCTCCAGGCTTGAGCCGCCCCGCGGGCTATGGCTTCGGCGGCTCCGCGTCGCGAACGTTGAGGGACTTCGCAAGCGGGGGAAACACCGCAACCGTGCCGATCAGCGCCGCGAACGCCGCCCACTGGCTGATCGGTATTGTCAGCCACGTGTCCTGGACGAAGAAGCTCGGCGTGGCGGCGGCGTAGATCGCGAACGCGACGCCCGCGAGGGCAGCGATAACCAGCCTGCGGCGCCAGAGCTCCCGGGGATCGGGGATCTTCTTCGCGTCCACGTTGGCAACCGCGATCACGGCCGCGACCGCAAGGCCCGCGAGGAAGCAGACGAGCCGGACCCGACCGATCTGGTCGGGCGTCGCCTCGGCGGTTGGGACCAGGATGCCAAGCGCGCCGATGTAGACGGCGAGCGCCTCCGACGGGATGTACGCGGTGATCAGGTTCAGCGCGTTGGCCGGCGGGGTCGCCCCGGGCTCGGCCAGCTTCGCCATCGATGCGACGCTCATCGCCCCTCCTCAGTCAGACTCCGCGCGCGATCGGCGAGTCCATTCTGGTTGGGCCGGTCAAGGCTGCCGGTGGACGATGTCGTTGCTCAGCGAATCTGTCACTGCTAACTGCTCAGTGAATTTGTCAGTCTCCACCGATGAGGGAGACGATCACGATGACGAGCAGCGACCAGCGGCGGACGACGGCGATGACCAGGCTCGTGGCCGGGGAGCTGACG
>DASYTG010000011.1:0-13089 GCA_036002525.1 Candidatus Limnocylindrales bacterium | reverse complement strand
GCCGACCTGCGCGTGTTCGCGACGCCCGGACACCGGGCGGACCACATCGCCCTGGCGGCCGATGGCTTCATCCTCGCCGGCGACCTCGTCGGGCCGGGGCCCTCGCGTTCGATCCTTGGTCCGCCTGACGCGGCGGCGTGGGCCGCGTCACTCGATCGGCTGGCGGGCTTGGCACCTCGTCGGGTCCTGCCCGGCCACGGCGACCCGCCACGCGATCCGGGCGCCGCGATCCAAGCAGCCCGCGAACGCCTCTAACCCTTCTCCTGGCCCTGGGTCGGAAGGATCTCCACCTGGCCGTTCACGAGCCCTCCTCGGGCAGTGCCGCCCCGAGGTTTCGGATGAAGTTCAGGCCCTCGTCGACCTCCTCCCGAGGAGCGTACGGGCCCGGCATGAGGAAGCACGGCCGACCGGAGAGGGCGACACCGACCAGCTGGCCCCAGCGCTCCGCCAGCGGCCGGCCGGCCGCGATCTCGGCCGCCCGCTTATAGACGAACACGATCGCGGCCGGTCGCCAGACCGCCACCTTCTGCCAGAGCGGCCCGACGCCGGCGGTCAGCTGGGCCGGCGTGGCGGTATCGCGGGCCGACGGCACCTTCAGCAGGTCGGTGATCCCGTGGCCGGCCGCGAGGAGGGCGTCATCGGCGGTCTCGATCGGGGTGTCGGGTGGGAGGATCCGGGCGGCGACGAGCCGCCGCCAGAACGTCTGGCCGAGCCGGCCCTGGTGGTAATGCCCGGCCTCGACGCTGACCGGCGACGGGTTGAGCCCGACGAACAGCAGCCGGTTCCGGAGCGGCGGGATATCGGCGAGCGTCGTGAGCGATCGACCCTCGACGACGATCGTCGTCCGATGCGATCCGGGCCCGGGTCGAGCGGTCAGGTTGGTGAGGTCGGGCGGCGCGTCGCCGTTCTGACGAGGGGGCATTCGGACGGGTTGCCGAGCGGCTAGGGTGCCGGCTCGTCCTTGTCCGATCGGAGCTCGTTCGCCTCGCGCTTCGCCTCGCGAACGCCGCGCCCGAGCGCCTCGCCGAGCTTCGGCAGCGTCTTCGGGCCGCGCCACACGAGCACGAGGATGAGGATGACGACGAGGATCAGGCCGAGGTCGGCAGGCATATCGGGATGGTACTCCCCGCGGCGGGTTGGTCAGCGGCGGCCGCGTTCGGCCGGGCGGTCGCGCCTCGCCACAGGGATGACGAGCCGGAGCGCCGTGTGCGTCGGCGAGAACGAGACGACCTTGTTGTCGACCAGCCCGACGGCCTTCGCCGCCTTGATGACCTCGACGTCGCGGAGGGTCGCGGCCTTCCCTTTGCGTGACACGACCCAGATCGCGCCGTTCGGCACGAGCGACTCCTGGAGCGGTCCGATCCGAAGGAGCTCGTCGATCGAGTCGGCGGCGAGGAAGATGAGGTCGGTGTCGGGCCTGGGCCAGCCGTCGGTGACGTCGGTCGTCCGGTCGGCCAGTAGCGCGCGGAAGTCGGCGTCGGGGACGCCGACGATCGCGACGCGGGCGCCGGGCTTGACCCCGAGCTTGTCGAGCAGCGGCGTCGCGTAGGTTCGCTCCATGGCTCCGCCTATCCTGCCACCGTGGGACCCGTGCGAACCCTTCCCGGACCGCTGCTCGTGTTCGGCCCGAACTCGGACCGCTACGACTTCGGCCCGTCGCATCCGCTGACCCCGCGGCGGTTCGGGCCGGGAATCGACCTGCTCGAGCACCTCGGGGCGCGGCCGGGCCTGGCGCCCGAGCCGGCTGCGGACGACGACCTCCTCATGTGCCACACGGCGGCCTACATCGCGGCCGTGAAGCGGTTCTCGACCGACCCGTGGGGACCGCCCGAGGCGGGGATCGGGCCGGGCGGCGACAACCCGTCGTTTGCCGGGATGCACAAGGCCGGCGCCGCGGTCGCCGGGGGCTCGATCCAGGCGATCGAGGCGGTGCTGCGGGGCGACGTCGAGCACGCGTTCCACCCGGGCGGTGGGCTCCACCACGCGATGCCCGATCGGGCGTCCGGCTTCTGCATCTACGACGACCCGGCGCTGGCCGTAGCCCGCGTCCGCCGCGAGGGGTTGCGTGTCTTCTATCTCGACGTCGACGTCCACCACGGCGACGGTGTCCAGGCGATCCACTGGGCCGATCCGGGCGTGCTGACGCTGTCGTTCCACGAGTCCGGCCGGTACCTGTTTCCCGGCACGGGCTTCCTCGGCGAGCTCGGCGAGGGGGAGGCCGCGGGGACGTCGTTGAACGTGGCTTTCGAGCCCGGGGTGGGGGAGCGGGCGTGGCTCGCGGCTGTGTCGTCGCTGGTCCCGGCGGTGGCGGCGGCGTTCGGGCCGGACGTCGTCGTCTCGCAGCACGGCTGCGACGCGCATGCCTGGGATCCTCTGGCCCACCTGCGGGTCACGACCACGGCGATGGGCGAGGCGGCCCGGCTCGTCGATCGGGTGGCGCACCGGTGGGCGAGCGGTCGATGGCTGTCGACGGGGGGCGGCGGCTACGACGCGTATCGGGTTGTGCCGCGGGCGTGGTCCCTCGTCTGGCTGGCCGGCGCGCACCTGCCCGCGCCGGCCGCGACGCCGGTTGCGTGGCGGGACCGCTGGGCGGTGGAGGCGGGGCGGTTCGGCCAGGCGCCGCTTCCGGCCACGTTCGAGGACGAGCCGAACGCGGGCGAGCCGGTCGCCGGTGACCAGCTGGCGGCCGAAGGCGCGTCGCTCGCGGGGTTGGGGCTGGTGGAGATGGTCGCGCTGCCGGCGTTGCTGCGGGAGGCGGCTCGGAGGGGTTGGTGGGACGCGGCGGAGGATCTCGTGGCGCCGCCTCGGGGCGTTGCTCCGCCCGCCGTGACGACCACTCCGACACTCCTCGATCCACTCACAGTGGCCGAGCTCGCGACGCTCGAGATCGCCCCTCGCGTGATCGCGCCGTTCGATCCGGCCGCGGCCAAGGAGCTGCTTCTCGCGGCACTCCGAGTTTCCGATTCAGTGGCGGTCGCCGCCGTGGCCGGAGACGCGATCGTGGGTCTCGCGTTCGCCGGGCCGAGCGGGGCGCCCCGCCAGCTGCTCGCGCTGGGCGTGGCGCCGGGGTTCCGCCGTCAGGGCCTGGCGGGGCGGTTGCTGGGCGCGCTCGTGGCTCAGGTCGACGGTGTAATCGAGGCGCTCGTGACCGTGGCCGAGCGGGACCCGGTCGAGCCGCTCGACCACGCCCTCCGCTCCTCGATCGCCCACCGGCTGCTCGAGCGCGCGGGTTTCGGGATGGAACCCGCCGCGGCGCCGCTCACCAGGGTGGACCCGCACGCCCTCCGCGCGATTCGCCGGTAGAGTCTTCGGGAAGGCCCGCCGAATCGGGGACGGACGGCCTACCGGGAGGGGCCGTTGGGCCCACCCGCGGTCGGTGGGGCCGTCGTAGCCTCGCATCAGACATCCGGAACGAATGGAAACCGCCCGAGGGTGGGGCCGAAGGGCATCAAGGAGGCAGAGCATGTCGAGTCTGCGACGCTGGGTTATGCCGGTTGGACTGCTGGCCGCAGCGCTGTTGTTCTACATGGAGAATCCCTGGATCCGTCCTCCCGAGGGGATCGTAAGCCAGGTCGTCACGGTCGGCTTCTGGGTCCTGGCGATCGCGCTGATCGTGATCCTGTTCGAGGATCGGAAGAGCGCCGCCAGCCAGACGGTGGACGTGGAAGGGCCCGCCTTCACGCGCTACCTGTTCAGCAACACCCGGGCCGGCCTCCTGTGGCTGCCGATCCGGCTGTTCCTCGGGTTCGCCTGGCTCGACGCCGGGTGGCACAAGCTGACGGACCCGAACAACGCCTGGCTGGGTGGCGGCTCAGCCCTACGCTCGTACTGGGAGCGCGCCGCCGCGGTGCCGGAGGGCGGTCGCCCGCCGATCACGTACGAGTGGTATCGGGACTTCATCAACTTCCTGCTCGCCGGTGGCCACGAGACCTGGTTCGCCTGGCTGATCACGTTCGGTGAGATCGCCATCGGGGTCGCCCTCCTGGCGGGTGCGCTGACCGGGATCGCCGCCTTCTTCGGAGCGTTCATGAACATGTCGTTCCTCCTGGCGGGCTCGGCCTCGACCAACCCGGTGCTCTTCACCCTTGCGATCGGCCTCATCCTCGCCTGGAAGGTCGCCGGCTACTACGGCCTCGATCGCTATCTCCTCCCGCTGCTCGGCACGCCGTGGCGTCCGGGACTCTTCACCGGCCGACATCCCGCCGGTGCGCCGGCAGGCTGACCCCACCCGGCCGCCGTCACTCCCGCCGAAGCCGGCCCGGACCCCGGGCCGGCTTCGTTTCACCGTCCGAGGCTGAGTCCCCAAGGCGGCTTCGACATCAGGCGCGCCTTTCCACGTTCCACCGCAGCCCAGAGCAATCCGGCACCCGGCCAGGGCGCCTCGGTCGTCAGGGCAGCGTGGATCTCGGATGCTCGGGCCGGGAAGAGCGACCGGATCAGCTCGTTGTGGTCGCCTGTGACAGCCCGGGTTGCTCGGGTGGATCGGACGACGAGCAGGGAGGAGTCGGCAGGCTCAGCCTCCGAGGCCGCGAAGCGCCAGACGGCCGCGGATGGGAGTGCGTCCCGCTTCTGGTGGGACCAGCGGACGATCTGCTCGAGCCGGCGCAGCTCCGACTGGATCTCGACCGCGACGACGTGCCCGGCGACGGGATCGTGGAGGACAAGATCGATCACGCCCATGACGGGTCGATAGACGGGCACCTCCACGAACCGCTTCCAACGTGGATGGAGCTCGCCGAGGAGCGCCTCGAGAATTGCCGCCTGGATGTGATCTCGGATACGCGAACCGGTTCCAGGGTAGAAGCGGGCGCTCAGCTCGCCCCCAAGCGCCGCCGATACGCGTGACAGCGTCCCGAGGCTCGCTTCGACCTTCCAGGCTTCGATTCGGGAGAGGTGACCTCGGTCGATCCCCGCGCCTCCCGCCACAGACCGCTGGGGCAGCCCCTGGTCCTCCCGATTCCGCCGCAGCTCCGCGCCGATAGCACGTCGCGTCTCAACCGTTCGGCGGTCGGCGTCCAGTTGCGCCTTTGTCCGAGCGCCCATGCTTCGACCTCCAGCCGTAGGCGGGTCGGCGTGTCTCACAGTCAACACCTACGGCCTCTACTGGCGGTCGGTGGCGCCTCAAACCCGCGCTCAGCGCGGACTCGGCGCAGCGGCGTGCTCCGGGGACGCGGAACTGACCGATCGAGCGCTCGACCAGCCACCAACCGCCCGATTTGTTGACTCACAGACACGGCGCGTGCCGGTCGTGGGCGCGGTTGGCCGGTGCAGCGGAGCGTGAGGTGACTCAGCCGATGCCGATGAGCAGCAGGCCGTCCACGCGGGCGTAGTGGCTGACGAACCGGTCGCGGTGGATGACCGTGCCCCGGGCGTCCCGGACGGTTCGGACGACGGCGACGTCCATGCCGTTGGCCGGCGTCTCGTCGCGGCGGCTGGTGCCCGCTCGAAGGGCGCTGGTCCGAACGACCCGGTCGACCGCCCGGCGGATATTCGAGACGCTTGGCTTGCTGAACGTGACCGAGCGCCCGGTGGGCAGCGAGTAGATCTCGAACCGGACCCAACCCGAGCCCGCGAGTCCGCGGATGTAGATCGGCACGCCGGTGTCGTTGCGGAACCGCATGTTCTGGGTGCTCACCCCGCCCGACTTCGAGACCGTCGCGTCGAGGCCCAGCGGGTAGCGGGTGATGTAGTAGTAGTGCGGTGACCGCTCGAGGATCTGGAAGCCGCCACGAACCGCGGCGTTGAACAGCGTCGTCGACGCCGAGCAGATCCCGCCACCGATCGCCCCTGTCGGGTTCGTCCGGCCGCCCTGGATGATGCCGCCGAGCCGGAAGCCGCGTGCCGCCGTCACGGGTCCAACCGCCCGCCAGAAGTCGAACACCTCGCCGGGCCTGACGACCGTTCCGTTGATGAGCCGGGCCGGGATCACGATGTTGTTGCCGAACCCGTTCCGCTCGCCGACATGGAAGCTGGTGGTCCAGGTCGAGATCCGGGTCATCCGCGGGGCGATCGCGGCGGCCTGTTCCGAGCTGATCTTCGGCTGGACGCCGATCGTGGCGAGCTCGACCTCCGTGGACGGATCCGACGTGCGATCCCTTCGCTCGGCCACGAGCTCCGCGACGGCCCGCGCGGTCGCCTTGACGTCGAGTCTCTGGCCGGCGGCGCCGGGGACGTAGCCAAACATTGCGCCCGACTTCGTCTTGAGCAGGAGGGTCTGCCGCGGAGCGACCTTCACCTTCGCGGACAGCGTCCCGACGGCGGCCTCGAGGCGCGATCCGTTCGTCACCGGCACGATCCGCCCCTCGATCTGGACGAAGTCGAGCGCCCCGCGGAGCCTCTTCGACGCGATCGTCCAGCTCTTGTCGTCGAGCGTCAGCTGTACGTTCGCCGTCATCCGTGTCGCGGCCTGGATCGCGAGCGCCACATCCTCGTCGTCGATCCCTGCGCCGATGGACCGCACCGGCAGGACGATCCGGGGCGTGCCGGCCACTCCGCCGAGGAGCGCATCGCGGATCAGGCCCGTCGCCGCGGCCTCGTCGAGGGCGGCGCCGCGGACCGACATGGTCATCTCCCAACCAGCGCCGGTGGGTACGATCGCCGCGTCGATCGGCTCGCGCCGAATCTCGCCGGCCGCGCCGGCGATCCACGCCGCGAGCGCGGGTTCGTCGACGGCGACCCCGAGCGGCAGCTGCCGGCCGTCCCGCAGGAGCCCGATCCGTTCGCCGATGTCGCCCAGGAATCCGCGTTCTCGACCGGCAGCCATCGCCCTGTCGACGGCCGCGTCGATGGCGATACGGCGCCCGAGCACGTCCGGCGCGACCGTCTCCGTCCTCGATCCCACGACCAGGACGAGGCCGGCGGGCTGGATCGGTACGTTCGCGAGGCTGGCGCGGGCTTCCTCGGGGGACGCACCGCCCAGGTCGATGCCGGCCACGGACACCCCGGGCAGGACCCGCCCGGCATAGGTCCGTTCGAACCACGCCGCGGCGAGGAACGCCGCAGCGACCAGCATCAGCGCCACGGCGGCCGCGACGACCCCAGCCCGAGGGCGCGCGAAACGGCCGAGCGGGGTCGCCCGGCGTGCACGCTCGAGCAAAGTCGCGGTCATCGCCAGTTCGTCAGTATGGGACGGCCCTCTCGGTGCCTGCAGGCACAAGACGCGCGGAGTCTAGGTCCCGTTTCACGGGGTCGAAAGGCGTACCTTCGGCGGCCCCCTCGGCTCCAACGGTCGCCCGGGTTCGGAGCAGGCCCGCGGAGATGCCGATCCGGACGCCTGCCCCCCGAACTTGACGCCTACCGCCCGAACCGGACCCCACGCGGCGGGCGATCGAGGATCGTTGCGCGCCCGTCCCGAACGGACGCCCAGATCAGACCAGCACCTGGCCATGGCGCCGTGCCCGTCAGGCTGGTCCACACCTCGGCTGCCCGGGCGGGATAGGCAGCCTGGAAGGTGGCGGCATGTTGCCCAACGAGCGCCCGCGTCGTCGGCGTGGATCGAAGCACCAGCAAGCCGGACACGGTGGGAAGTCCTCGCGCCGCGGCAAACTCCCAGATCTCTGCCGATGGGAGTGCGTCCTGCTTCTCGCGCGTCCAGCGAAGGAGCTGCTCGAGGCGCCGGATCTCGGAGTGGACCTCGAGGGCTACGAGCTGACGCGACGAGGGATCATGCAAGACGATGTCGACGACGCCGCGAACTGGTCGATAGACCGGCACCTCCAGAAAGCGCTTCCATCGCGGACTGAGTCGAGTGAGCAGCGCCTCGATCATGGCGGACTGGATGTGGTCACGGATGTGCGTCCCGGTGCCCGGGTGGAATCGCAGGCTGAGGTCGCCACCCAGGGACGCTGACACGCGCGAAAGGGTCGCGACGCTCGCCACGCCTCCCGACTCGATCCGGGACAGGTGGGCTCGGTCGATGCCGGCCTCGGCCGCGACCGACCTCTGCCTCAGTCCCTGGTCCTCCCGGTTCCGACGGAGTTCGGCCCCGAGCGCACGACGCACCTCGATCGTGCGACGGTCGGCAGCCAGCTGCAACTTGGTGCGAGAGCCCACGCCATAGCCTCCAGCTCTGGCGGGCGGATCGGCGTGCCGCACAGTCAACAGAATGCCCCTTGGCTGCCACATACGAGCCGGTTGGTGCGCCATTCGTGCTACAGAGTCACGCGCGATGCGGAAGGAGGTCGTCTGCCGGCCCTGGCGGATCACCAGTGGCGATTTGTTGACTGGGATACACGGCCGCCCGACTCTGTGAAGGCGACACTCCGTGTCACGTATTTCGGCGACACTGTCCGTCTGCCATGAAGACAGCTACGCCCATCGCGGATCCGCTGGCCCCGTTCAGTGCGCCGGTTCGCGCCTGGTTCGAGGCGACCTTCGAGGCGCCGACCCAGGCGCAAGCCGACGGCTGGCGCGCCATCGCCGAGGGGCGCCACACGCTCATCCACGCGCCGACGGGGAGCGGCAAGACCCTCGCCGCGTTCCTGTGGATGCTCGATCGCCTGGCGCGCGAGCCGAGTATCGAGAACGGCGTCCGCGTTCTCTACGTCTCGCCGCTCAAGGCGCTGACCTACGACATCGAGCGCAACCTCCGCGCCCCGCTGGCGGGAATCGGCCTGGCGGCCGCCCGGCTCGGCGAGCCCGCCCCGAGCATCGCCGTCGCGAGCCGAACCGGCGACACGCCGCAGGACGAGCGACGGGACCTCACGCGGCACCCGCCGGACATCCTCGTCACGACGCCCGAGAGCCTCTACTTGATGCTGACGAGCCAGGCCCGCGAGATCCTGAAGACCGTCGAGCACGTGATCGTCGACGAGGTCCACGCGATCGCCGGCACGAAGCGGGGCGCCCACCTCGCGCTCTCTCTCGAACGGCTGGAGAAGCTGACCGCAATACCCCCGCAAAGGATCGGCCTCTCCGCGACCCAGCGGCCGCTCGAGACGATCGCCCGCTTCCTCGGCGGCACCGGGCAGGGCCGCGAGGTCCACATCGTCGATGCCGGCGCCCGAAAGCCCCTCGAGTTGAAGGTCGTCGTCCCGGTCGAGGACATGGCCCGCCTGGGCGAGGTGCTACCAGCAGACGAGCAGCCGGGCGGCCCCGCGACGAACGGCGACATGCGAACGAGCATCTGGCCCGCCGTCCACCCCCGGATCCTCGAGCTCATCCGGGCCCACAAGAGCACGATCGTCTTCACGAACAGCCGCCGCCTCGCGGAGCGCCTCGCGCACCGCCTCAACGAGCTGGCCGGCGAGGAGCTCGTCCGCGCTCACCACGGAAGCATCGCGCGCGAGCAGCGAATCCAGATCGAGGAGGAGCTCAAGGCCGGCCGCCTTCCCGCCCTCGTCGCCACGTCGAGCCTGGAGCTCGGCATCGACATGGGGGCCGTCGACCTCGTCATCCAGGTCGAGAGCCCAACGAGCGTCGCCCGCGGGCTGCAGCGGGTCGGGCGGGCCGGTCACCAGGTCGGTGCGCCGAGCAAGGGGATCATCTTCCCGAAGTACCGCGGCGATCTCCTCGAGACGGCGGTCGTAACGCGGCGGATGCACGAGGGCGAGATCGAGGCCACGACCCTGCCCCGCAACCCGCTCGACGTCCTCGCCCAGCAGATCGTCGCGATGGCGGTCCAGGACCGCTGGACCGTCGACGACATCCTCGCCACGGTGACACGGGCCGCTCCGTTCGAGACCCTGAGCCGCGAGGTCCTCGAGGGCGTGCTCGGCATGCTCGCCGGCGCGTACCCCAGCGACGAGTTCGCCGAGCTGAAGCCGCGGATCACCTGGGACCGCGTCACCGACGTCATCGAGGGCCGCCGCGACGCTCGTGTCGTCGCCGTGACGAGCGGCGGCACGATCCCCGACCGCGGCCTGTTCGGCGTGTTCATGGTCGGCGAGGCCGGAACGCCGGGCCGCCGCGTCGGCGAGCTCGACGAGGAGATGGTCTACGAGCTTCGGGCGGGGATGCACGGCGACGTCATCGTCCTGGGGGCGAGCAGCTGGCGGGTCGCCGAGATCACCCAGGACCGGGTGCTCGTCGAGCCGGCACCGGGCGTTCCGGGCAAGCTGCCGTTCTGGAAGGGCGACATGGTCGGCCGGCCGATCGAGCTCGGTCGCGCGCTCGGCGCCTTCGTCCGGGAGACCGAGGCGGAGCTCGCGAAGGGCCCCAGAGCGCGCGCAAGAGCTGCCGATCAGCTCCGCAAGCTCCACGACCTCGACGAGCTCGCCGCCGAGAACCTCCTCGCCTACCTGGAGGAGGAGCGGGATGTCGCCGGCGCGCTCCCGACCGACCGGCGGATCGTCGTCGAGCGGTTCCGCGACGAGCTCGGCGACTGGCGGCTGTGCATCCTCACCCCGTTCGGCGCCCGCGTCCACGCCCCGTGGTCGCTCGCGATCGAGTCCCGCGTCCGCGAACGCCTCGGCCAGGAGGTCCAGACGATCTGGTCCGACGACGGGATCGCGATCCGGCTCCCCGAAGGCGACCTCGACGGCATCGAGGAGCTGCTGTTCCCCGATCCCGAGGACGTCGAGGATCTCGTCGTGGCGCAGGTCGGATCCTCGGCGCTATTCGCGTCGCGGTTCCGGGAGAATGCCGGGCGGGCGCTGCTCCTGCCCCGCCGCCGGCCCGGATCGAGGACGCCGCTCTGGCAGCAGCGCCAGCGGGCGGCTGGCCTGCTTGCCGTCGCCAGCCGCTACGGCAGCTTCCCGATTCTCGTCGAGACGTACCGCGAGGTCCTGAGCGACGTCTTCGACATCCCGGCCCTGCGCGAGATCCTCGCCGGCATCGCGAGCCGCGAGATCGCCGTCCAGAGCGTCGAGACCGTGAAGGCATCGCCGTTCGCGAGCTCGCTGATGTTCGACTACGTCGCGGCTTACATGTACGAGGGCGACGCGCCGCTGGCCGAACGCCGCGCCGGCGCGCTGACGCTCGACCGCGACCTTCTCCGCGAGCTCCTCGGCCAGGAAGAGCTGCGCGAACTGCTCGATCCCGATGCCCTGGCCGATCTCGAGCTGTCGCTTCAGGCGCTGACCGACGACCGACGGGCGACGACGGCCGACCAGGTCCACGACCTGCTCCGGCGGCTGGGCGACCTGTCGGCCGATGAGGTCGCGGCCCGAGTGGAGGGCGGTTCGCGGGCTGCAGATGCGTGGCTTTCCGAGCTGGCTGGCGGGCGCCGTGCCGTCGCGGTGCGGATCGGCGGGGAGGAGCGCTGGATCGCGATCGAGGACGTGGCGCGCTATCGGGACGCGGTCGGCGTCGCGCCGCCAGCGGGCGTGCCGCATGCCTTCCTCGGCCCCACGACTGCGGCGCTGGAGGGGCTGCTCGCGCGATGGGCGCGGACACACGGCCCGTTCCTCACGCCACAGCCGGCGGCGCGGTGGCGGTTGCCGGTCGGGATCGTCGAGGATGCGCTCGAGCGGCTGCTCGCCGCGGGTTCGATCCTCCGCGGCGAGTTCCGGCCCGACGGCGCCGAGCGGGAGTGGTCCGATCCGGACGTCCTGCGGCTGCTCCGGCGGCGGTCGTTGGCGCGGCTCCGACGGGAGGTGGAGCCGGTCGACCCCGCGGCGCTGGCTCGCTTCCTGCCGGCCTGGCAGGGCGTCGCCGCGGCCGGGGACGTCGTGTCGCCGCTCCGCGGGACCGCGGCCCTCGAGCGTCTCGCCGAGGTCGTCGACCAGCTCGCCGGCCTGCCGATCCCCGCGTCGGTCCTCGAGCGCGACCTCCTGCCGGTCCGTGTTCCGGGTTATCAGCCGCGGCTGTTGGACGAGCTCGGCGCGCTGGGTGAGGTCGCCTGGGTGGGGCGGGGGAGCCTCGGCCGCGACGACGGTCGGATTGCGCTGCACCGACCCGGCCGCGAGATTCTCCGACCCGTGGGGGTCGTCGATGCCGCCGAGCGCCCGAGCAGCGAACGCCACGAGCGAATTCGCGAGCACCTCGCCCGCCGAGGGGCCTCCTTCTACCGCGAGCTGTACGCGGCCGCGGGCGGCGGCTCGGATCGCGACGTGCTCGACGCGCTGTGGGATCTCGTCTGGGCCGGCGAGGTGACGAACGACACGTTCTCCCCGATCCGGGCGCTCCGCTGGAAGCGGCCGGGCCGCGACGCACGCCGCCGGCCGGGCCGGCTGACGTCGCTCGGGCCACCGGAGGCGGCGGGGCGCTGGTCGCTTGTCACTTCTGAACCGGGGGCGTCCGGGTCGAGTGCGACCGAACGGCTCCACGCCGTTTCGCTCGCGCTGCTCGACCGGCACGGCATCGTGACCCGGGAGGCCGTCGTCGCAGAGGGCATCGACGGTGGATTCAGCGCCGTCTACCCGATCCTCCGCGCGCTCGAGGAAGCTGGGCGGATCCGGCGCGGGTACTTCGTCGAGGGCCTGGGCGCGGCCCAGTTCGCTCTGGCCGGGGCGATCGACCGGCTGCGGGCAGCGCGTGAGCCGGCCGCCTCGCCGGGGGAGCGGCACGTTCACCTCCTGGCCGCCGCCGACCCGGCGAACCCGTACGGCGCCGCGATCTCGTGGCCGCGCCGCGGCGAGGACGACCGCCGCCCCTTCCAGCGCGCGGCCGGCGCCTACGTCGTGCTCGTTGACGGGGAGGCGGTGCTCTACGTCGACCGAGGCGGATCGTCGATCCAGACGCTGCCGGCTTTCGACGACCCGGAGCTGGCCGTGACGGCGGCATCCGCCCTGCGCGGGCTCGTCGTCGACGGCCGCGCCCGCGAGCTCGTCATCGGCAAGATCGATGGGTTGCCGGTCGGGGAGTCCGCGCATCGGCAGACGCTTCTCGACGCCGGCTTCGCAGCCGGCTACCGCGGCCTCGTCATGCGCGCCGCGCCGCCCCCGCTGACCCCCTGGGCTGCCGCCAGCAACGGCGCGCGAGCCCGATCTGCGGGCCGGCGCTGACCAGCCACCCGATCTCGTCGTGCCGGAAGGCGACACCCTCCACCGAACCGCATCGGGCCTCCGGCCGTATCTCCTCGGCCGTGAGGTCACGGCCGCGCGGGCACGGGTGCCCGGGCCGCAGGTCGAGCGGGTCGTGGGCGCGACCGTGACCGGCGTCGAGGCGCTCGGCAAGAATTTGCTCGTTCGATTCGACAACGGGCTCGAG
>DASYTG010000010.1:0-17892 GCA_036002525.1 Candidatus Limnocylindrales bacterium | reverse complement strand
CCGATCGAGATCCTGGCCGACGGCTCGGCCCGCCGGGGCAGCCCGGTTCCGGCCGGCTACGTCTTCGTCGACGGCCTGTCCGTCGGGGACGTCGGCGAGATCGTCCTCCGCGACCGGCGGGCGCTGGCGAACGACGGCATGTTCATGATCGTCGTCACGGTCGACAAGCAGACGGGAACGGTCATCGGACGGCCGGAGATCATCACCCGCGGCTTCGTCCACCTCAACGAGCAGGACCCGCTCATCGAGGAGGCGGCGGCCCGCGTCATCGCGGCGATCGACAACCCGGGCGACCACATCTCCGAGATCGCGCTCCTGAAGAGCCAGATCAAGGACGGCGTCTCGCGATTCCTCTACGAGCAGACGAAGCGGCGGCCGATGGTCTTCCCGGTCGTCGTCGAGGTGTAGCGCATGGCACGCCGTAGCCAGGCCCGCCGGCGTCGGCGGCGAGGGATCGGGCTGCCGACGTTCTCGGTGCCGCCGGAAGTCGCCCGCTCGCTGCTCGGCCTGACGCTCCTCGTCCTCGGCGTGGTCATGCTGATCATGCTGTTCCTGCCGGCCGAGGAAGGGACGCTGACCCGCTGGGCCCGCGACCTCGTGGTCCCGTTCTTCGGCAGCGGCCGATGGCTCCTGCCGTTCCTCCTGCTGGGCGCCGGCGCCTACATCGAGTGGAACGGCGCGCTCGAGCCCGGCTGGCAGTGGCGCCTCATCGCCGGAGCGGTCGCGTACGTGGCGTTGCTCGGGGTCCTCGAGTTCCTCCCGGAGCGCGGCGGCGGCCGGATCGGGACGGCCCTCGCCGACGCGCTCCGTGGCCCGCTCCAGGACCCCGTGGCGTTCGTCGTCCTCGCCGGGGTCCTCGTCGGCTCGCTTCTCGTCGCCCTCCAGCGGCCCCTCCGCAGCCTGGTCGAACCCTTCACCCGGCCGATCGGCGGCGTCGCGTCGGTCCTCTCGGCCCGGGCCGAGGAAGGGCTGAGAGCCCGCGCCCGGGCGGGCGCGAATGGCTCGGCGGGCAACGGGCGGGGAGGTAGCATCCGGAGCGGCCGCGGACCCCGTGTCGCGGTCGGGCCCGGCTCACCCGGGCAGAGGGGGCTGTGGGGCAGGGGCGAGGACGAAGAGGAAGAGGTCGAGGACGAGGACGAGGACTACGAGGAAGAGGAGGACGAGGCACTCCCGATCCCGTCCGCCGTCCCGAGCAACGTTCCCACGTCGGCGACGTTCGCCCCGCTCCGCGGCTCGCCGGGGGCGGCGTCGGCAACGCTGCTGGCCGCTCCGCCGCGGTCGTACCGCGACCCGGACGACGTCACGGATGCGGGCGACGCGGCCGAGCCGCGGATCGAGTACGAGCTCCCGCCACTCGACCTGCTGGAGGACATCGAGGCGCCCACCGCGCCTGGCGGCGAGGAAGCGGCTCACCGGCGGAACGAGGAGATCATCGTCCGCAAGCTGGCGGGCTTCAACATCCCGGCCCAGGTCGTCAACCGGAACGCGGGGCCGGTCGTCACGCAGTACGAGGTCCAGCCCGCGCCGGACATCAAGGTCAGCCGGATCGAGGCGCTGGCCGACGACCTCGCGATGGCCCTCGCCGCGCGATCGCTCCGGATCGAGGCGCCGATCCCGGGCAAGAGCGCCGTCGGGATCGAGATCCCGAACAAGGAGTTCAACATCGTCGCCCTTCGCCGGATCCTCGAGGAGGTCGACTTCAAGGCGTCGGGCTCCACGCTGACGTTCGCCCTCGGGCGGGACGTCGCCGGCAAGGCCCAGGCGGTCGACCTCGCGAAGATGCCGCACCTGCTGATCGCCGGGGCGACAGGCTCGGGCAAGAGCGTCATGGTCAACGCGCTCATCACGAGCCTCCTCTGCGAGGCGACCCCGCACGACGTCCGGATGATCCTCATGGACCTCAAGCGGGTCGAGCTCGCCTCGTACAACGGCCTGCCCCACCTACTCGTCCCGGTGATCACCGAGCCAGAACGGGCGAAGGCCGCCCTGAAATGGGCCGTCAACGAGATGGAGAGCCGCTACCGTCGGTTCGCCGGCGCGAACGCTCGCAACATCCGGGCCTACAACGACGCCCGCGCCGATCCCGAGGACCGCCTGCCGTTCATCGTGATCATCGTCGACGAGCTGGCCGACCTGATGATGCGCGAGGGCAAGAACGTCGAGGAACCGATCGTCCGCCTCGCCCAGAAAGCCCGGGCGACCGGCATCCACCTCGTCCTTGCCACGCAGCGACCCTCGGTCAACGTCGTGACGGGCCTCATCAAGGCGAACTTCCCGAGCCGGATCGCGTTCGCGATGGCCTCCCAGATCGACTCGCGGACGATCCTCGACGCGCCCGGCGCGGAGGACCTGATCGGGCGCGGCGACATGCTCTACCAGCCGTCCGACCTGCCCCGCCCGATGCGGCTCCAGGGTGTGTTCGTGTCCGACCCGGAGATCCTCCGCGTCGTCGACCACTGGAGGGAGCAGATCGACGACCCGCACTACGACCTCTCGATCATCGAGAGCGACGAGGACGGCACGGGCTCGATCGACGACCTCGTCGACGACGACGCCGACCGGCTGCTGCCCGACGCCGTCGACGTCATTCGGGAGTACGATCGGGCGTCGGCTTCGCTCCTCCAGCGACGCCTGAAGATCGGCTACGCGCGGGCCGCCCGGATCATCGACCAGCTGGAGGAGCGAGGGTACATCGGGGCGTTCGACGGCTCGAACGCGCGACCGGTCCTTCGCCGCGAGGCCGGGTCTGCGGGTGGTGCCGAGGACGACGAGGACGACGACGAGTGACGAGGGACGAGTGACGACTCGGGACGAGGCCCGTCGCGGGCGGGCGGACCTCCACGCCGGGATCGGCCTGACGGACGTCACCGGCGATCCGGCCCCGGGCCTGCCGCAGCGCCTCTTTGCCGCCCGCGAGCGGAAGGGCGTCGATCTCTACCGGGCCGAGCGCGACACGAAGATCCGCGCCCGCTATCTCGATGCGCTCGAGCGGGGCGACTGGCGGGCGCTGCCCGGCGCGGTCTACACGAAGGGCTTCCTCCGCAACTATGCGCTCTACCTCGGGCTCGATCCCGAGGAGGTCCTGCGCGACTGGCGTCACGAGCGAGGCGAGGCGCGCGAGCGGGAGCCGATCGTCGTCCCCCGGCCGCTGGCCGCGCCGCGCCAGGGGCTGGCCTTCTCGCCGGCGGTCGTGTGGGCCGCCCTCCTCACCGTCGGCGTCATCGCGTTCGCGGTGTACCTGGGCGTCCAGGTCCTCCGATTCGCGAGGCCGCCGACGCTGACCGTATCGGACCCGGCGGTCGCCGTTTCCACCGTGGAGGAGTCGACCACGACGTACGTCCTCCGCGGAACCTCGATCCCGGGCGCCACGGTCTCGGTGGCGACCCCGGGCCGCGAGCAGCCGTACCGCGTGTCGGCCGCCGCGGACGGGACGTGGAGCGTCGAGGTCGACCTCCGTCGGGGGCGCAACCAGTTCGACATCAGCGCCGTGGACCCGGAGACCCACAAGGTGTCCGAGACGATCACCCAGCGGTTCATCACCGTGCCTTTCCTCGTCATCGAGGCGCCTACGCTCACGGTCGACCAGCCGGCCGAGGGAGCAACGTTCGAGAACGGCGCGATCCCCGTCCAGGGCGTGGCCAGGAATGCCGAGCGGGTCGAGATCACCGCGGCCTACCTGGGTCCGGCCGAGGGCGAACCGGCTCCGGCCTCCCCGCCACCGAGCGCATCGCCCGCCGCGAGCCAGCCACCGCCCGCACCCGCCCCTGTCGTCGCGACGGTCGAGGAGGACGGCTCGTTCGCCGCGCCGCTCGACCTGACCACCGGTCGCTGGGCCCTGACCGTCACCGCGTCGAGCAAAGAGGGCAAGACAACCTCGCTGAGCCGGGACGTGACCGTTGCGTACGAGGGCGTCACGCTCACGATCAACATCAAGGGCGGCCGGGCGTGGCTGAAGATCTGGGTCGACGGCGGGCTCTACGACCAGAGCCAGTGCCGGACCGACGTCTGCGCCGATGGCGAGACGGTGAGCGTCACCGGCCAGCGGTCGATCGAGGTCCGCACCGGGTCGTCCGGCGTGACGTGGTTCACGCTCAACGGAACGTCGCTCGGTCCGCTCGGCGATCGGGGCGTGCCCGAGACCTGGCTGTTCGAGCCGCCGAGGGCGCCGCGGCAGACCGGCCGCACCTGAGCCGGTGGCCGTCGAATCGCCGGTCGTGCTCGCGGACCTCGTGAAGCTCGCCGAGCGCCTGCAGGAGATGTGCCTCGGCCGATCGCTGACGGTCGGGACTGCCGAGTCGTGCACTGGCGGCCTCGTCGCCCACCTGTTGACCGAGGTCCCCGGCTCGTCCGGCTACTTCAACGGGGCCGTCGTCGCGTACTCGGACGAGGCGAAGGAGGCCCTCCTCGGGGTCCCGGAGGAGCTCCTCGCGGCCCATGGCGCGGTGAGCGCCCAGGTCGCGCGGGCGATGGCCGTCGGAGCGCGGGAGCGGCTCGCCGTTGGGCTGGCGGTCGCCGTCACGGGGGTCGCCGGACCGGGCGGCGGGAGCGAGGCCAAGCCGGTCGGGCTGACGTACGTCGCGGTCGCGGACGACGCCGGCGAGGACGTCCGCCGCTTCCACTGGACGGGCGACCGGTCGGAGAACAAGCGCCTGGGCGCCGCGGCCGCACTCGAGCTGCTCCTCGAGCGGGCGTCGCGGGCGACGCGGGCGTCGCGGGCCACGCGGTGACACGCGAGGCCTCGGCCATAGGGGCGGGGCTCGCGGCGGTCCGGGAGGCGCGCCCGATCCGGGCGGGCGAGCGGATCCACGTCGTCGGCGCGGCCGGCGCCGGGGCGTCGGCCGCGGCGCTGCTCGCCCATCACGCCGGCGCGGTCGTGACCGGCTGCGATCCCGGCGGCCCGTCGCCGTACACGCCGCCGCTCGAGGCGGAGGGAATCGCCCTTGCCTGGAGCCACGACGCGGCCCATGTCACGGGTAGCGGCCCGCGGCCGGAGCGCCTCGCCGTCACGAAGGCGCTCACCGCGATCGCGCCCGACCATCCCGAGCTCGTCGCGGCACGGGCCGCCGGCATCCCGCTCGAGCCGTGGCAGCAGGTCGTCGCGGACGCGGCCACGGCGAAGATCCTCATCGGGGTCGCGGGCACGCACGGCAAGAGCTCGACCGCCGGGTGGCTCGTCCACGTGCTGGCTTCGGCCGGTGCGGACCCGTCGGCATTCGTCGGGGCGTTGCTGCCGGCAGAGACGACCGGCGGCCTGCCGGCGACCGCCAGGTGGGGCAGGGGAGCGCACTTCGTCGTCGAGGCGGACGAGTACGCCGGGAACTTCGATGCCTACCGGCCCCGGGTCGTCGTCCTCACGAACGCCGAGTGGGACCACCCCGACGTGTTCGCCGACGAGGCCGCCGTGACGGATGCGTTCGAGCAGTGGATCCGACGCGCCCCCGAGCCGGCGATCGTCGTGGCAAACGCCGGCGATCACGGGGTAGAGGCCATCCTCGATCGGATCCTCGGCCTCCCGCTCCGGGTCGTCGCCTACGCCCTGACCGATGGGCCACCCCGGCGGGGCGTCCTCCGTGGCCTCGGCGAGCGGTACGCGAGCGCGGCCGGCGCGGCGACGCCGGTCCTCGGCCGGATCGTGGCGGCCGATCCGGGCGGCACGACCCTCGAGCTCGACGGCCTCGACCCGCTCGCCGGGCCGCTGACGGCGCGGCTCCGGACGGCCGGGCGGCACAACGCGGCCAACGCGCTGGGCGTCGCCGGTGCAGCACTCAGCCTGGGCACGCCGTCCGCGGCGATCGTCGACGGGCTCGGGACCTTCAGCGGTGTCGGCCGCCGGCTCGAGCGCAAGGGCGAGGCGCGAGGAGTCGTCGTCTACGACGACTACGGCCATCATCCGACGGCGATTCGCGAGACGATCGCCGCCGTTCGCCAGCGCGAACCCGGAAGGCGGGTGTGGGCGGTCTATGAGCCGCTCACGTTCCACCGGACGGCGGCGCTCCTCGACCAGTTCGCCGAGGCCCTCGGGACGGCCGACGCGGTGGCGATTGCGGACATCTGGGCCGGCCGCGATCCCGATACGACGATCGCCACGCCCGAAGGGCTGGCGAACGCGGTTGCAGGGCGGCGCCCGGGGATCCCCGTCGGCGCGCCCGGATCGGTCGATTCGACCGCCGACTGGCTCGCCGGCGAGGTGCGTCCCGGCGACGCCGTGCTCGTGATGGGCGGTGGCCGGAGCTACCGGATCGGGGAGCGCCTCCTCGAGCTCCTCGCCCGCTGATCCGGCTCGCATCCCGAACGGGACACGCCGGGTACCATGATGGGCCGCTCCCCCCGCCGGGCCGTCCGGAGCGGGGGCACAGGGGAGGAGGCACGATGGCCGGAGACGTCTCGTTCGACGTCGTCAGCGAGTTCGACGAGCAGGAGCTGCGGAACGCGCTCGACCAGGTGAGGCGCGAAGTCCAGCAGCGTTACGACTTCAAGGGCGTGACCGTCGAGCTGGCCCAGGCGAAGGACGAGCTCACCCTGCTGACCGACGACGAGTTCCGGGCGGCCGCAGTGAAGGACCTCGTCGAGTCGAAGGCCGTCCGCCGCGGTCTCTCGCTGAAGATCTTCGAGTGGGGCAAGGTCGAGGAGGCGGGCGGGAACAAGGTCCGTCAGACGATTGGCCTGCGTCGCGGTCTCGACGAGACGCTTGCGAAGAAGCTCTCGAAGCTCATCCGGGACGAGTTCCCGAAGGTCAAGTCCCAGATCCAGGGCGACGCCGTCCGGGTATCTGGCAAGAGCAAGGACGAGCTCCAGCGGGTCATCGGCCGGCTGCGCGAGCTCGACGAGGCGGTGCCGTTGCAGTTCCAGAACTACCGATAGGTCGCCACCGTGCTGCCGGGCGCCCGATTCGGGCGGATCCTGATGATCGTCGTCGCGGTGATCGTCATCCTGGGCCTCGTGCTCTCGACGTTCTCGGCGCCGATCGGCTTCTAGTGTTGGAGACGGATCGATGATCGACCAGACGGGGACGGCTACGCCGTCGACCGAAACGCCCGAGGCGGCTGTCGCCGCCGAGACGGCCCACGAAAACCCCGAGCCGACAGACGACGACTCAACCTCGGATAACGGTGGAGCACAGGTGGACCTCGATCGGGTCGCCGAGCCGGATCCAGCGGCCGCGCCCGACGCAGTCGGCGAGATCCCGCCGGCTGACGATGCGCCGCCTGATGCGCCGGCCGCCCCGACCGAACCGGCCGTCGACACCGTCGAGGCCGCGGTCGTCCCAGCCGAGCCGGCCCTCGACACCGTCAGGCCCGCGGTCGACACCGTTGAGCCACTGGTCGACACGCCGCAGCCCGCGGTCGACACCGCCGAGCCCGCAGCCGCCCCAGTGGAACCGGCCGTCGACACAGCGCCAACCGAGGCCGACGCGACGGAAACCGTTGCCGCCATCCCCGCCGGTGTCCCGGTCATGGCCGGGCCGCGAACGGTCGGTCGTCTCGTCGCGGACGTCCTCCGAGCCGCCGGCGTGCGTTACGCCTTCACGGTTCCCGGCGAGAGCTTCCTCGGCCTCCTCGAGGGGCTGACCGGAGCCGGCATCCGGGTGGTCGCCACCCGCCACGAGGGAGCGGCGTCGTTCATGGCCGAGGCGTACGGCCAGCTCACCGGCCGGCCCGCCGCCTGCCTCGCGACGCGTGCGGTCGGGGCCGCGAACCTCGCGATCGGGATCCACACCGCGCGCCAGAACTCGACGCCGATGTTCGTCGTCGTCGGCCAGGTCGAGCGCAGGTTCCAGGGCCGGGAGGCGTTCCAGGAGGTCGACCAGGTCGGCTCGTTCGGCCGCCTCGCAAAGTGGAGCGCGGAGCCGCGCGACCCAGTAGAGGTCGCCGGCGCCCTCAGGGAAGCGGTGGGTCAGGCGCTCGGCGGGCGCCCCGGGCCCGTCCTGCTGTCGATCGCCGAGGACCTCCTCGACGAGGAGGTCGCGGCGGACCTGACTGTGGATCTCACCCGCCCCGGCCCGCCGCGAGCCGACGTGCCGGACGTCCGCGCCGTCCTCCAGCTCCTGGCATCGGCGGAGAGGCCCGTCATCCTGGCCGGCGCAGGGGTGCTCCGGGCGCGCACATCGAGCGACCTCACCCGGTTCGCCGAGCTTCTCCACGTCCCGGTCATCGCGGCGTGGCGACGAGGCGACGTGATCTCGAACGACCACGCGCTGTATCTCGGGATGGCCGGCTACGGTTCGCCGCCGTCGGTCCGGGAGCGACTCGAGCGGGCGGACGCGATGCTCGTCATCGGCTCACGACTGAACGAGGTGACGACCTTCGGCTACCGGATCCCCGCGGCGGGCGTCCCGTGGGCCCACGTCGACCTGGCCCCGCGGGACGGCCGCGACGGCCTCGAGCCACCGACGATCGCGGTTCGGTCGGATGCCCGTGCATTCCTCCGGGCCGCCGTCCAGCGTCTCCGGGGAGCGGTCCTTCACGCCGGGCTCGTCGACGCCCGCCGCGCCGTGAACGAACGCGACCGGGCTGCCTGGGAGCGGGACGCAGCCGTCGATTCGGGCAACTGGTCGGGTCCGGGGATCCACCCCGGCCGGGCCATCGCCACCCTGCGTCGGGTCCTCCCGGACGAGGCGATCGTCACGACGGACGCCGGCAACTTCGGCGGCTGGGCAGCCCGGGGCTTCCGGTTCCGCCGACCCGGCACGTTCCTCGGCCCGACCTCCGGGGCGATGGGCTACGGCCTCCCGGCCGCGATCGCCGCAGCCCTCGTCCATCGCGATCGGCCGGTCGTGGCCCTCGTCGGCGACGGCGGGCTGGCGATGTCGATGGCCGAGCTCGAGACCGCCGTCCGGGAGCATGCCCGGGTCGTGGTCGTGGCGTTCGACAACGAGCGGTACGGAACGATCCGGATGCACCAGGAGAGCCGGGCGGACACGGATCCGGTCGGGACCGACCTCGGGCCGATCGACTTCGCCGCGGTCGCCCGGGCATGTGGCGCGCGGGGGGTGCGGATCGACTCCGACGACGGGTTCGAGCCGGCGCTCCGCCAGGCCCTCGCCGGCGATCGGCCGACGGTCATCCAGCTGGCGCTCGACCGCCGGTGGGTCTCGGTCGACCAGCCGGCGGTGCGCTAGACCTGGTTCCCGACTCCCGGGTACGTATCACGCTGAGCGATCGGAATCGCCATCAGCGAGCGCGGCCAGCCTCGACGGCCGACGAGATCGATGGGAAGCCGAGCGTGCCGGGTCCGCGTCTCCTCACTGGGTGCGATATTCGGCTGGCGGTGGTCGTCAGGCGCGGGTTGGGCCGTCGGTGGAGTCGGCGAGGCGCTCCCTGAGGCCCACCCGCCAGGCACGGCTGAGGATGATCCGCAGGCGAGCGGCCTCGGTCCGCTGACGCTCCGGGCGGCCGAGCCGGCGCATGTGGGCGCGGAGCGCGGCGGCTTCGTCCGGGGGATCGGTGCGGAGGCGGATGAACATGCCGGCAGGGTCGCATTCGTGGTGCGCCGACGCAACCCGGTGATTCGGGGCAACACCCCCGTGACAATAGTCCCTCCGGCCGGTGAGGTGCGAGGCGGTCCTCGCCTCACCCACCGAAGGCTTACAGGTCCGACTCGATGGTCTCGCCTGCGCCGATGTTGATCTCTCCGCCGACCCGAAGCTTTCCGCCGAGCCTGCCGTCCTGGCCGAGAACGGCCGAAACGGCCAGGGCTGCGAACACGAGCCCCACGAGCGCCACGAAATCCAGCCGGCGGGTAAGCCCGTTCCGTCGGGTTGGCCGGGTCGGCCGGGTGCGGGATGCAGTCATCGTTCCAGCCTCCGCACGAAGGGTTGTCTCGATCAGCAGGTCGCCTCGGACGGAGGTTTCATCGCTGCGACAGGAGCGCGGCCTGACGGTCCACGCGCCGGCTATTGCGAACCGGGATCGCCCGGGCCGGGCTTGCCCGTCCGCCGCCGGTGCTTCGGCCGGTCATGCGCAGCCTTCCCAGCCTTCGCGGCCTTTTCCTGGGCGTCGCCGATCTGCTTGAACACCTTGCCCATCCCGGGGCGCATGAGGTCGCGCTGCGGGGCCGCAGCTTCCCGGTCCCGGCGTCGGACGCGTTCCGCCTCCCGGCTGTCCAGGTCGTCGGTCATGCCCGCACGCCCGCCGCCCTGATCAGCGTTTCGGCGGAAGGGTCTTGCCGTGGGCGATCGCCCGCTCGACCCATCGCGCCACCGCCTCGTCGTCGGCGATGATCGGAGCCGGCAGCGCAACGAAGTTCTTCATCGGCCGCCCCGGCATCGGCTCAAACGCCGACGCCCCCTCGGACACGGCCGTCGCCTGTTGATCGGCCGGCAGGCGGACGACCCAGTCCCGCTGGTGGAGCCCCGTCACCATGTTCCCGCCGATGAATGCGGCGGGGTAGCCGAACATCTTCCGCCGCTCGGCGTCGGGGAAGCGGTCCATGACGCGACCGAAGCGGTCGGCGAGCTCCTGTGGCGACCTCTCCCAGGCCATGCGACCCTCCTTCGTGGCAGCAAAGTGCGCGAGCGGCGCTCGACGCGTTCAGGCCGGGAGGCCCGGCTGGCCCGTCGCGTCCCGGACCAGGAAATGGCGATAGCCCCAGCCGTCCTCCTGGTTGTAGCCATCCTCGACGACGATCAGGCCCTCGTCCGCCAGCCAGCGCTCCACCCGCTCCCGACCCGGGTAGTAGTGGTAACCAGCCACGTCTCCCTCGATCACCTCGCCGCGCACGACCGGCAGCCCTCGGCGGGACAGCTCCGCGAACGCCGCGTCGATCTCGGCGTCGTCGATCTCCTCGACGGTGAAGTAGAGGTGGCCGCCGGGACGAACCGCCCGATGGAGGTTCGAGAGGACGAGCGGCCAGTCCTCGGGCCCGACGTTTTCCATGGCGTCGACCGTCATCGAGCCGTCGAACTGGCCGACGAACGACAGCTCCTGGAGCCCGACCTTCTCGAGGCGGGTCGCCAGCCCCCTGGCCTCGGCCTGGGCGAGCATCCCGGCCGACTGGTCGATGCCCACGACCTGGCGACCCGCGTCGCGGACCAGGCCGAAGTACTTGCCGGTCCCGCACGGCGCGTCGAGCACCGTCCCGTCCGGCGGGCAGGTGTCCAGCAGGCGGGTGACGAAGCGCCGGTGGGTCGGGGTGATCCGGATGTCCCCGGCGTCGTAGGTATCGGCGGTTCGGGTGTAGTCCTCCTCGACCGCCGCCCGACGCTCGTCCAGCCAGGCTCGCCGTTCCATCGACCGGTCCGCTCCTGCCCGCGTCAGCCGTAACGATCGGGGATGAACGTCTGGTCGGAAAGTGGCGGCCGGACGTACCCGCGGTCCGATTGCCGCGGCGGGAGCCGGATCTCCTGCTGCGGCACATCGCCGTACGGAATGAGGCTCAGCAGGTGGTGGATGGCATTCAGCCGAGCGCGCCGCTTGTCGTCGGCCTGGACGACATACCAGGGAGCCTGCTTCGTGTCGGTGTGGGCGAACATCTCGTCCTTGGCCTTCGAGTACTCCACCCACCGTGTCCGCGACTCGAGGTCCATGGGGCTGAGCTTCCACCGTTTCGTCGGGTCGTCGAGCCTGGCCTGGAACCGTCTCTCCTGCTCCTCGTCGCTGACCGAGAACCAGTACTTGACGAGGATGATCCCGGACCGGATGAGCATCCGCTCGAAGTCGGGACACGAGCGAAGGAACTCCCGGTATTCCTCCTCCGTGCAGAAGCCCATCACCCGCTCGACACCTGCCCGGTTGTACCAGCTCCGGTCGAACAGGACCATCTCGCCGGCCGCCGGCAGGTGCTCGACGTAGCGCTGGAAGTACCACTGGGTCTTCTCGCGCTCCGTCGGTGTGCCGAGGGCGACGACCCGACAAATCCGCGGGTTGAGGCTGGCCGAGATCGTCTTGATCGTCCCGCCCTTTCCGGCCGCGTCGCGACCCTCGAAGATGACCACCACCCGGAGCCCGGCATGGCGGATCCATTCCTGGAGCCTTGCCAGCTCGATGTCGAGCCGGGCGAGCTCTTCCTCGTAGGCTGGCCGTTTCATTCGGGCGGGCCTGGCCTCCGCGACCGCAGTCGTCGCCCCGCGACCGTCCTGCGACTCCTTGCCGACCTGGGCCAGCCGGCCGGCGGCCTTCTTGCCGGTCGCCCACCCCCTGGTCGCGCGGTTCGCGTTCGCCCGCTTCGCCATCGCGCACCTCGTGTCGCCGATCGGGAGGTCGTCCGTGCTGCCTATTTATGGTCGCGAGTTCCGGCCCCGTCAACCCTGGCCGAGCCGACCGGCAGGACGGGCCCCGGCCTGCCCGCGGCTCACGCGAAATCGCCTCTTGCCGGAAAACCCCCGATGCTGTCAGAATGCCGCCCGTCATGGTCACCACGGCGCGTGCGATCCGCTGCATGTGTTGTGCTCCTGCCGGGCAGGGCAGGTGGTGTACCTGAGCGACCGATACGCGAGGTCGGCGCACCGTCACTCACCTTGACCCCTGCTCGGCGGGGGTTTTTTCGTGCCCATCGTTTCGTGCCATCGTCCGCACCCGTCCAACCTGTCGAGGAACCGTCACAGATGACCAGTCCAAATCTGTTCGAGGCCGAAGTCGATCCCCGGATCTCGACCGATGAGCTCCGCCGCCGGCTGGCCGAGCCAGATCTGACGATCGTCGACGTCCGGCCCCTTGCCGCCTACAACGGCTGGCGTCTCGGGGGCGAGCCGCGGGGCGGCCACATCCCGGGCGCGGTCGCGTTCCCCCGGGCCTGGCTTGGCAGCGTCGACGACGAGGAGATCCTGCGGCTGTTCCAGTCGAAGGGCATCGTCACCGGCCGGACGGTCGTCGTCTATGGCGACCAGCCGGAGGACGTCGCGGCCTTCCGCGTCTGGCTCGAGGCGCTCGGCAACGAGCGAGTCCGCGCCTACGAGCCCGGCTGGCCGGCCTGGTCGTCGGACGAGACGCTGCCCGTCGAGCGGCTGCCGAACTACGAGAAGCTCGTCCACATCGACTGGCTCCGCCGGGTGCTCGCAGGCGAGCGGCCCGAAGCGGCGCCGGGCGGTCGGTTCCTCCTGCTCCACGTGAACTTCGGCGTGCCGGAGGAGTACGCCGAGTGCCACATCCCGGGGGCGCTCTACCTCGACACGAACTGGCTCGAGGACCCCGCCGACTGGAACCGCCGCTCACCCGAGGCACTCGAGACCGCTCTCCGGGCGCTCGGAATCACGAGCGACACGACGGTCGTCGTCTACGGTCGCGACACCGAGGGCCACGCGAACGAGAAGTGGCCCGGCCGGCGGGCCGGACAGATCGCCGCGACCCGGGCCGCGATGATCCTGCGCTACGCCGGCGTCGACGACGTCCGTCTCCTCGACGGCGGCTACGACTGGTGGGTCCAGGGCGGCAACCCGCTCGAGACGGTCATCCGCGAGCCATCGCCGGTCGCGGAGTTCGGCGTCGCGATCCCGCTCCGGCCGGAGGTCATCGTCGACATCGAGGAGGCGAAGCAGATCCTCGCCGACCCGGCGGGCGCGGCGCTCGTCAGCGTCCGCACCTGGAAGGAGCACATCGGCAAGGTCAGCGGCTACAACTACATCGGGCCGGCGGGCCGGATCGCCGGCGACGTCTGGGGCAACTGCGGCACCGACGCCTACCACATGCAGCACTACCGGAACGTCGACAACACGATGCGAGCGTATCCGGAGATCGCGGCCAACTGGTCCGAGGCGGGGATCACACCGGACAAGTGGGTCGCGTTCTACTGCGGCACGGGTTGGCGAGCCAGCGAGACGTGGTTCTACGCCCATCTCATGGACTGGCAGCGAATCGCCGTATACGACGGCGGCTGGTTCGAATGGAGCAAGGACCCGCTCAACAACCCGATCGAGATCGGCGAGCCGCAGGACGAGTTCGCCGCCTAGCACGGTCGAGGCCCCGCGCCAGCATCGCCGGCAGCGTCGCGATCAGCCGGCCGCGTCCCTGGGCGATCGCGAACAGCTCGGCCGTCGCGTACATCGGCTGGAACGGCGCTTCCGGCGAACCGGTCATCGGCCCGAACGGCCGGAACCCGAGGGCCCGGTAGAGGGCCATGTTGGCCGGCCGGCCGGACATCAGCGCGAAGTCGTAGCCGCGCTCGAGGCCGAGGCGCAGCAGCCTCGACAGCAGGCCGAAGATCACCCGCCCGCCGCGATGGCCCGGCTCGATTGCGAGGAGCCGGATCTCGCACGGGCGGGCCGGTACCGGCACGTCGGGCGGGAGATGGTCCTCGAACGGCCCGATCTTCTCGTCAATCGAGAAGGGCCGCCGGTCGCGGACGCAGACCATCCCGACGACGACGTCGCCGACCTTGCAGACCACGTACGTGTTCTCGTCATGGAATCGGTCGACAAGGAGCCGCTCCGGGTTGGGCTCGTGCTGCGGCACTTCCTCGACGAACGTCTGGTAGTTGAGCGCGTGGATCTGCTCGAACTCATCGGGCTCGGTGGCGAGTCTCACCGTGTAACCGCTCATTGGGCCACCAGTGTCCGCAGGCGAGCCGCGTGTCCGATGACGACGACCGCGGCGGCACCGGCAATGCCGCCGACGACAGCGGCGGGCAGCTCCAGCCAGGCGGCCCAGGCCGGCGCGGCGATCGTCGCCAAGAGGACCGGGGCGAGCGTCGACCGGGACAGGAGCGCGAGGGCGGCGAACGTCGCGGCCGCCGCCAGGGCGGCGATCGGCGCCGCCACGACGAGCGCCCCGAATGCCGGGGCGAGGCCCCGGCCGCCGTGTCCATCGAGCTGGATCGGCCGCACGTGCCCCAGGACAACGGCGACGATCGCGGGCCCGGCCCATCCCGGAGCAAGCGCGAACGCGAGCAGCACGGCCAGCCCGCCCTTGACAAGGTCGAGCGCGACCACCACCGCCGCCCAGCGCAGCCCCAGCACTCGCGAGACGTTCCGCCCGCCGAGGCTCCCGCTCCCGAGCTGGCGCAGGTCGCGACCCGTTCGCCATCGGACGAGGTACCAGCCGGCCGTGATGCATCCGAGCAGGTAGGCCGCGACGACGACGGCCACGCCCGCGACGACATCGGCAGTCATGTCTCGGCGGCTTTCGGCATCTCAGGCGTAGCATGACCCCATGAGCAACACGGAATCGAAGGCACCGATCACCAGGACGGACGCCGCGTGGCGGGCCGAGCTGACACCCGAGCAATACCGGATCCTGCGGGAGAAGGGCACCGAGCGGTCGTTCAGCGGCGAGCTCTGGGACGAGCACCGGCCCGGGACGTATCGCTGCGCCGGGTGCGGGCAGGAGCTGTTCCGCTCGGACGCGAAGTTCGAGTCAGGCACCGGCTGGCCCAGCTTCTTCGAGCCCGCGGATCCAGGCGCGGTCGCGACCGACTCGGACCGGTCGTACGGCATGACCCGGACCGAGGCGCTGTGCTCGGCGTGCGGCGGCCACCTCGGACACGTCTTCGACGACGGCCCGAATCCGACCGGCCTGCGCTACTGCATCAACTCGGCGGCGTTGAAGCTCGAACCGAAGGACTGAATCCCGGGCGTCACGGGACGACGAACGCAGGCGGCGCCTCGAAGGTCCAGGTGAATCCGGCGGCCACCAGCTGGTCGTGGCGGATCTCCTGTGGCGCGAGTTGCCCGGCGCCGTCGAAGTAGCCGCCGCCCGGCAAGGTCCGAGGCTCCGGCGGGTCGAACTCCACCCGGTAGATGGCGGCCGGCGGCACCACCGCCTGGTAGTCCGCCAGGAACCGGCAGCCGTCCGCGATCGGCTCGGCTCTCAGGGGTCCGGTCAGGGCGGCGCCCAACGCGACCCCCTGGGGATCCGAGAAGGTGAGCTTGATCCCGGAGAGCTCGTCCGGGCGCATGGCCGGCGGGCCGTCGGCGCATGGCAGGTCGACGTGAAAGTCGGTGAAGACGGCGCCGCTGATGGTCACCCGGGCAGGAGTCCGCTCGGTGTTCCCGCATGCGCCGACCGCCAGGACGAGCAGTAGCAGGACGCCGGCCACGCGGCGGGTCTTCGGCATTTCCCGCCGACAATTGCGCGGGCCCAGCCTGCTTGTCAAACCTCGGGCGCCGACGAACGGTCCGGCCGCCCGGCACGTCAGGTCCAAACCCGCGGAGTAGGGCACGATGCACCCGTGCCCGAGCTGCCCGTTCACAGCGGTGCCGACGCCCGCCTGGCCGACGCCTTCGCCGCTCCTGGCTGTCCGCTCTGCCGCGAGCGCGTCGATCGCGAACGGTCGTACATGGCATCGATCCTCGCCGAGTTCGTGAACGACGTCCCGTTCCGACGCAGGCTCGACGAGGCCCGTGGCTTCTGCGAACCGCACGTCCACGCGCTGGTCGAGGCGGACCGCCGCGGCTCCGGCGGCCTGCTGGGACCGGCGATCCTGTTCAACGCCCAGCTGCGCATCCGTCTCCGTGAGGTCACGGCCGCGCACGCAGCGCGGGGACGGTCGAAGTCGAAACGGGTTGCGGACGCGCAGACCCCGTCGCGGTGTCCGATCTGCGCCGAGGTTCGGCGGGCGGACCAGGTGACGGTTGCAGGCCTCGTCCACCTGACCGCGGATCCCGTGTGGGCTGATGCCGTGGCCGCGGCCGATCTCTGCCTTGAGCACCTGCTCGCGCTGATGGCCGAAGGACCGACGACCCCCGCGTGGGCGGCGATCGAGGCACGCCAGCTCGCCCGACTCCGCGAGCTCGACGACCGGCTCGAATCGTTCGTCCAGCGGTCGAGCCACGATCGGCGCCATCTCATCACGGATCCAGAGCGCGCGTCCCTCGCCGCGGCCGCGAGCCTCCTCGGCAGCGACCGTGCCCGCGGCCCGGGCAACTGATCGCCTGCTATCGTCCGCCCGATGACGCCCGAGATTCGCCGCATCGGCGAAGACGACCTGCCCGCGTTCATCGACTCGATGAGCACCGGCTTCCTCGCCCGCCCCGACGTCGACAAGGTCGTCGCGGACGTCAGGCCGCTGTGGGACCTCAATCGCGCGTGGGCGGCGTTCGAGGGCGGCCGAATCGTCGGCACCTATCGGACATGGCCCACCGAGCTCACCGTGCCGGGAAACGCGCACATCCCCGGCAGCTCGGTCACGAACGTCACCGTCCTCCCAACCCACCGCCGTCGCGGCGTCCTGCGGGGCATGGTCGCCGCGGAACACGCGGCGAGCCGTGAGCGGGGCGAGGCCGTCGCCCTCCTCTATGCCTCCGAGTACCCGATCTACGGGCGGTTCGGCTACGGGCCCGGCTGCTTCGAGTCGACATGGACGCTCGACACGCGGGCGACCTCCTTTCACGGCGAGCCTGCCGGCACGGTCGAGCTGGCGACGCCCAGCCCGGAGACACGGGACCTCATCAAGGGCGTGTACGACGCCTGGCGCGTCGAACACGCTGGCGAGATCCGCCGGCGTGACTCCTCGTGGGACTTCGATCTCGGCCTTCGAGAGAGCGCCTGGGATCCGCGCTGGAAGGGCTTCCTCGCGCTCCACCGGGACGCGTCGGGCGTGGTCGACGGCTACGCCCGCTACCGCTCGGAGGACAAGTGGGAGAACCACCAGCCGCGGAACATGCTCCTCGTGGACGAGCTCCATGCCCTGGACGACGAGGCCTACCTGGCGCTCTGGCGATACCTGGCCGACATCGACTGGGTCGCGACCGTCAAGGCCGAGCGGCGGAGCCCGTTCGAGCGTCTGCGCTGGTTCCTGACCAACGCCCGCGCCGCCGTGCTGTCGGACGTCGGGGACGGGATGTGGGTCCGCCTGTTCGACGTCTCGCGCGCCCTCGAGACACGCACGTACGAGCGGGAGGGGAACGTGGTTCTCGAGCTGGTCGACCCCGAAGCCACCGGCGGCCGAACCCGCATTCAGCTCGATGCGACCGGCGGCCGGGCGACCGCCCGCCCGTCCAGGCGATCGCCGGACCTGACGCTC
>DASYTG010000009.1:0-10337 GCA_036002525.1 Candidatus Limnocylindrales bacterium | reverse complement strand
ACTCTCCTCGGCCGCTGGCGGGCGGCCTGCGCCCACCTCCTCGTCGACGAGGCGCAGGACCTCGACCGCTCGCAGCTCGACCTCGCGCTGCTCCTCGCGGCGCCGGCGAACCGGATCTTCCTCGTCGGCGATGACGACCAGTCGATCTACGGCTGGCGCCTGGCCGACGTCCGACGGGTTCTCGGGCTGGCCTCGGCGCTGGCGGGACTGCGGCGGGTGGATCTCGTGACGAACTACCGCTGCCCGCGGCCCGTCGTCGAACGGGCGGTCCGGCTGATCGAGGCAAACCGGGAGCGGTTTGCCAAGCGGATTCTCGCCGGCTCGGAGGCGGCCGGTCGCCTGGTCCTCGCCCCGGACGCGTCCGATGACGTGGTCCGGATCCGGCGGGTCCTCGAGAGCTGGCCGGCCGACGACACGACGCGGGCCATCCTCGCCCGGACGAATGCCGAGCTTCGGCCGGCCGTCGCGGCGGCGATGGAGCTTGGGTTGCCGTTCCGCGCCCCGCGCGTCGAGCTGCTCGTGGAGTCGCCGCTCGTCCAGACGATGCTCGACGCCGTCGCACGGACCGACGCGCGGCTGCCGCTGCTAGCCCGAGTGGCCGGCTCGGCGCGCGACGAGCCGGCGGACAGGCAGCTGGCCGGCGCGCTGGTCGGCTGGGCGGCCGCGTACCGCGACCTCGACGAATTCCGCGCCGCCGTCGAGGGGACGCGGGCGAAGCTCGCCGCGCTCCGCCGCGACGACGCGCCGCTGACCCTCGCGACCGCCCACGGGACGAAGGGCCTCGAGTGGGACCACGTTGCGGTCGTCGGGATGGAGGCTGGCAGGTTCCCGAGCCGTCGATCCGTGGAGTCCTCACCGGAGCCCGGGCGGGCGCTCGAGGAGGAGCGTCGCCTGGCTTACGTGGCCTGGACCCGCGCCCGCCGGTCGCTCACGCTGCTCTACGACCCGGCGGCGCCGTCCCAGTTCCTTCTCGAGGCGTTCACGCCGGGTGAGCTCGGTTTCGAGGCCGCCCCGGACGGCTCGCCACACGCTATCGTGGCCCGATGACGCGTCGCCCCGAGCCTGTCCTCCGCGGCCGGCGCACGTTCCTCCGCGCCGCCGAACGGTCCGACATCCCGGCGATGGTGCCGTGGCTCAACGACTACGGGATGTCGCGGTTCATCACGACCCGCGCGCCGATGAGCGTGGCCCAGGAGGAACGCTGGTTCGACGGCATGCTCGAACGCCAGGGGACGAGCGGCTGGTTCTTCATCATCTGTCGCCTTGGCGATGACACTCCGATCGGGACGCTCGGCCTGTTCGAGGTCGACCTGACGAACGGCAGCGCGGGGATCGGGATTTCGCTCGGCGACCCGGCGATCACGGGCCAGGGTCTCGGCACGGACGCCCTCGAGGCCCTGCTCGATTTCGGCTTCGGCCGGTTGCGGCTCGAGCGCCTCTGGCTCGACGTCTACGACTTCAACGAGCGGGCGATCCGGTCATACGAGAAGGCCGGCTTCGTCCGGGAGGGCGTCGCCCGCCACGGGGCCTATCGGGATGGCCGGTTCGTCGACGTGGTCGCGATGGCGATCCTTCGCGACGAGTGGGCCGCTCGCCGGGCGGCCGAGCCGTTCCCCGGCCCCTGGCCGCCGGCCAAGCCCGGCACGGCTTAGCCTGGTCCGGCCTGGTCGCGCCCGGCTAGTCGCGCCCGGCGGCGGCCTCGCGCCGGGCGAGCTCGCGCAGAAGCCGATCGATCGAGTCGAGGAACGGTTCGGTGAGGTCGGCCGGGAGGGCGTCCCGGATCGAGTCCTTCGGACCGTACGCCGCCCGCGCCCGCTGGGCCGTCCTCCGGAGGGCCGCCGGCTCGTCGTCCCGGAGCCGGTCCGGGATCGGTGCGAGGAACGCCTCCCACCGCGAAAACCCCAGCTGTCCAGCCGCGGCCACCAGCCGATCGGCGTGGCGGGCCGCGACGAGGGCCGCTTCGTCGATCTCGGGCCGCTCGTGGCGGGCCGGGCCCCGCAGTGCCCGAGCAGGATCAGGCATCGAACCGCCGCTCGGCCGGCGGGACCGCGTCATCTTCGGCGAGAAGCGCGACGACCAGTGGCAGCCGCTTCCGCTCCGAACCGTTGACGAGGAGGCGGAACGAGTAGTCCCCGGGCGCCGGGAATACGAGGTTCCAGAGGTCGATCGAGAAGGTCAGCGTCGCGTCCCGGGCGTCGTCCCGGCCGTGGGCGACGAGGTTGCCGGTCGCGCCGGCGACCTCGTGTCCGTCTGGGTCGACGAGGACGAACCGGATCTCGTGCGATCGGTCGGTCTCGGGCGACGACACCGACAGCCCGACGACGAGCGCGAGGTGCGGATGACGGAGTGGAAACGTCCGGCCGCCGACCCGGCTCACGCCCCCGCCGATCACGTGGAACTTGTGACCCGGCGCGGTCTGGGCGGCATCCGCGAGGAAGGCGTAGTCGATCTCAGGCACGCGCCGAATCGTACCCCCGGCCGACCTCGTCGGGCGGGCCGGGTCAGCGGGCGGCCGCGGCCCGCTTTCGGCTCGGGGCGATGCGAGCCGGTGGCGCGACCCGACGTCGCCGGCCGTTGCCACGCCCGGCCTCCTCGGCGAACGTCACGTCGCTCAGCGGCACGAGCGGCTCACCGCGCAGGACGCGGGCGAGGTACTCCCCGGTGGCCGAGCCGCGGATCGCGGCGACCTGCTCGGGGGTCCCCTCGGCGATGATCCGGCCGCCCCGGGCCCCGCCCTCCGGGCCGAGGTCGATGATCCAGTCGGCGGTCTTGATGACGTCGAGATTGTGCTCGATGACGATCACCGTGTTGCCGCTGTCAACGAGCCGGTGGAGGACCTGGAGGAGCTTCTCGACGTCGGCGAAGTGGAGCCCGGTCGTCGGCTCGTCGAGGACGTACAGCGTCCGTCCCGTCGCGCGGCGCGAGAGCTCCGTGGCGAGCTTCACCCGCTGCGCCTCGCCGCCCGAGAGGGTCGTCGCCGGCTGCCCGAGATGGACATATCCGAGCCCGACGTCGTAGAGCGTGCGGAGCTTCGCGGCGACGTTCGGGACCGCCGAGAAGAAGTCCTTCGCCTCCTCGATCGTCATCTCGAGCACGTCGGCGATCGACTTGCCCTTGTAGTGGATCTCCAGGGCCTCGCGGTTGTAGCGCTTGCCCTTGCAGACCTCGCACGTCACGTAGACGTCGGGCAGGACCTGCATCTCGATCTTCAGGATCCCGTCGCCCTTGCAGTTCTCGCACCGGCCGCCCTTGACGTTGAACGAGAAGCGGCCGGGCGAGTAGCCGCGAACGCGCGCTTCGGGCACGCCGGCGAAGAGCTCCCGGATCGTGCCGAACAGGCCGGTGTAGGTGGCCGGGTTCGAGCGGGGCGTCCGCCCGATCGGGCTCTGGTCGATCTCGATGATCTTGTCGACGTGCTGCGCGCCCTCGAGAGCATCGTGGGCGCCGACCGGCTCGCGGGAGCCGTTGAGCTCGCGGGCCAAGGCGCGGTAGAGGACGTCCGTGATGAGGGTCGACTTGCCGCTTCCCGACACGCCGGTCACGGCGGTGAACGTCCCGAGCGGGACGTGCAGGTCGACGTCGTACAGGTTGTGCTCCCGGGCCCCGCGGATGACGAGCTCCTTGCCGTTCCGCGGCCGGCGCTCCTGCGGGATGGGCACGGACCGCTCCCCGCGGAGATACGCGCCTGTGATCGATCGCGGCTCGGCCAGGACCGCCTCGAGCGGCCCGTTGGCGATGATCTCGCCGCCGTGCTCGCCGGCCCCGGGCCCGATGTCGACGACCCAGTCGGCGGTCCGGATCGTCTCCTCGTCGTGCTCGACGACGAGGACCGTGTTGCCGAGGTCGCGCAGCCGGGTGAGGCTCGCGATGAGCTTCGCGTTGTCCCGCTGGTGGAGCCCGATCGACGGCTCGTCGAGGATGTACAGGACGCCCATGAGCGTCGTCCCGATCTGGGTGGCGAGGCGGATCCGCTGGGCCTCGCCGCCCGACAGAGTGACGCTCGTCCGGTCGAGGGTCAGGTAGTCCAGGCCGACGTCGACGAGGAACCCGAGGCGGGCGCTGATCTCCTTGAGAACCTGGTAGGAGATCGTCCGCTCGCGCTCGGTCAGCCTGGCGGGGAGCCGGGCCACCCAGTCGAGCGCCTCGGTTATCGACATCGTCGCGACGTCCGAGATGTTCTGGCCGTCGACGGTGACCGCGAGGATCTCCGGCTTCAGCCGGCGGCCCTGGCAGGTGGGGCACGGGCGGCTGACCATGAACTTCTCGAGCTCGGTCTTGATGTACTCGGAGTCCGTCTCGCGGTAGCGCCGCTCGAGGTTGGTGACGACACCCTCGAACGTCGCCTTGTACGTGTTCTCGCCCCGGTCATGGCGGTACCGGACGACGACCTTCTCGTCCTTCGAGGCGTGGAGCAGGTACTCGATCGCCTCCGGCGGCAGGTCGCGGACCGGGGCCTTGAAGTCCCAGCCGTGTGCCCTGGAGATCGCCTCGAGGATCTTCAGCCGCCACGACGCGTCCGTTGGCATCTTCGACCACGGGACGAGCGCACCCTGGGCCAGGCTCTTCGAGCGGTCCGGGATGACGAGGTCCGGGTCGATCTCGAGCCGGGTCCCCAGGCCCGTGCAGACGGGGCACGCGCCGTGCGGCGAGTTGAACGAGAAGCTGCGCGGCTCGAGCTCGTCGATCGTCGTGCCGTCGTAGGCGCACGTGTAGCGCTCGCTGTAGCGGCGCTCCTCGAACGCGGGCGGCTGGCCTTCCCGCGGCGCCGCGGCGATGAGGACCACGCCCTCGCCGAGGCGGAGGGCCGTCTCGACCGAGTCGGCGAGCCGGGCCGCATCCGGATCCGGGATCGGATCGCCGGTGGCCGGATCGATCGGCCGGCCGTCCGGGTCGCGGCCGGCGCCCTCGGGGGCCTCGGCGTGGCGGACGACGAACCGGTCGACGACGACTTCGATGCTGTGGCGCTTGTACTTGTCGAGGGTCGGCGCGTCGGCGAGGTCGTACATTTCGCCGTCGACGCGGACGCGAACGAAGCCCTGCCGCCGGGCGGCCTCGAAGACGCGATCGCCCTCCGTCTTGCGGTCCTTGATCAGCGGTCCGAGGACCAGCAGGCGGGTGTCCTCGGGCAGCGACAGGACCTGGTCGACGATCTGCTGGACGGACTGGCGCTGGATCTCGCGGCCGCACTTCGGGCAGTGCGGATGACCGACCCGGGCGAAGAGCAGCCGGAGATGGTCGTAGATCTCGGTGACCGTCCCGACGGTCGAGCGTGGGTTGCGGCTGGCCCCCTTCTGGTCGATCGAGATCGCCGGCGACAGCCCGTCGATCTGGTCGACGTCCGGCTTCTCCATCTGGCCGAGGAACTGGCGGGCGTAAGCGCTCAGGCTCTCGACGTAGCGCCGCTGGCCCTCGGCGTAGATCGTGTCGAACGCGAGGCTGCTCTTGCCCGATCCGGACAGCCCGGTGATGACGACCAGCCGGTCGCGCGGGAACGCGACGGTGACGTCCTTGAGGTTGTGCTCGCGAGCACCGCGAACGACGAGCTGGTCCTGGGGCATGGTGTGTCCATTGTACTTGAGTCGACTCAAACCGAACAGGCGTTCGCCTGCCTCAGGGGAGCGGTTGGCAGTCCCCGATCCGGCGCCGCCAGTCGATCGCCGCGTCCCACAGCCCGGCCGGGGGCGGCCCCGGCAGGAAGAGCCAATTCGATGCCTCCAACGCCTCGTGGCCGACGATCCGGTCGCGCTCGACGGGGGGCATCTCGTCGGCGATCTGGAACCAGCGGTAGCCGAGCGGGCCGAGGATCCCCTCGATCTCCGAGCCCGCGCCGCCGGGCAGGACCTCGCACAGGATCCACGGCCGCCGGCCGAGGAGCTCGGGCCCCCCGCGCAGGACGTCCGGCTCCGTCGTTTCGGTGTCGATCTTCAGCAGTTCGGGCCACTGCCCCGCGGATCGGCAGTAGCCGTCGAGCGTGACGACCGGGACCTCGATGGTCCCGGTGGCGTGGCGGAAACCGGGATTGAGTGAGTTCGACGCGTCGGTCGTATCCGAGATGTAGAGTGGCGCCGGGCCCTCTCGCGCTCCGACCGCGACGGCCTCGGCCCGTGCCGACAGGCGGTTCAGGCGAATCGTCCAGGCGAGGGCCGCGGCGATGCTGGGCTCGGGTTCGAAGGCGACGACGCGGGCCTGCGTGAGGCCGGCACCCAACAGTGTGTAGAGACCGACGTTCGCGCCAATGTCGAAGGCGAGACGGCAGTCGAGCGTCGCGAGAGCGGCGAGGAAGCAGCTCACTGGTGCCGACTCGTAGCACGCCAGGCCCGACCGGCGGAGGATCCGGCCGACGTAGAGCGATCGCGGTACGTCGATCCAAACGCTCGCCAGAGGGCGCCTGCGGAACAGCCCGCGCGGTCCGCTCCGCCGCGAGCACCGCGCCGATACGGGCGGCTCGGGCAGGGCCAGGGCGAAGGCGCGCTTGGTCGGGTGCGGCAGCCACCGGCCGACGAGCCGGCGCCAACCCGCTCGGACTGCCCGGAGGGCGGAGCGGACGACCGGTGGCGCGAAACGGACGTAGAGCCGGCGGACCCGGCCGCCGGCGCGGCCCGGCACAACCCGGGGCGCCTGCGTCATTACCCGGCCCGCCGGCGGACCATCGCGTGGGTGTCCGGCTCAAACCCGAAGCGCCGGTAGTAGGCCTCGACGCCATCCGCGGCTGCCAGCGTGAAACGGATACCCGGCCGGCCATCGATGAGCGCATGGATCAGTCGATCGGCGATCCCGAAGCCCTGCCATCGAGGATCGACGACCACCATCGACAGCAGGGCGTTCATCTCGCCGTCGCCAAGCTCGCGGGCAAACCCGACCAGGTCGTCGCCGTCCCACGCGCCGACCATCGCATGGCTGGCCGCGATCGCCCGCCGCAATCGCTCCGGCTCCTGGGTGCGTCGATCCCAGCCGACCGACCGGAGGAGCCGGATGAGCGGGGCGACATCGTCGAGGCGGTCTGTCCGGATCGACAGGCGATCGGCTCGTCGCTCGGCCCGGCCGAGCCGGCGGTCGAGCTCGCGGAGGTGGTCGATCGAGTGGTAGACGTAGCGGCGCAGCACCTTGGCGAGCGTCCACGACTCGCCCTTGCCGTCCGTTCGCGCTGCGTCAGGGTCGGCCGCATGCAATCGCCGGAGGTTGTCGATCGCCCACTCCCGGGTCGCCGCGAGATAGGCGTCCGGGTCCGCGTCGCCCGAACGACCGTCGAACCGGGCCTTGGGATCGAGCCGGCTGCCCAGCCAGGTCTCGGCGCCGGCGACGTGGCGGACGATCTCGGCCGGCGTGCGCTCACCGTCCTCCGAGGCAGTCGCCAGCGGGCCAGCCGCGGCCTCGTGCCGGCGGATCGCGCCCAGCACGGCCACGAGGTCCGTCCGGGCAAACCCGACCCGGCGGATCGCCGCCTCGAGCTCGTCCTGCCCCACGGCGTGCTCGTCCGAGGCGAACGTCGCGTTCCGCTCATACCCGTCGACGACGGTCGCCGCGACCTCCTCGACCTCCTCGACCGGGCCGACGGCGGGGAGCGCCAGCGGCTCGCCGTGGCGGTCGAGCCAGTCGCGGAACCAGCCAAGGGTCGACGGCGACTGCGAGAGGGCGAGCGGCCGCGCCGCGGCCGCGGAAAAGGCCCCTGGCACGTCGAGGAGCCAGGCGCCCCATTGCCCGCCGTCGTAACCGCGCTCGAGCCAGACGCGGAGAGGTGCGACGGTCATCGCGCCGGCTCCGCGGCGCGCTCGCCGGTCGCCGGGCCGAGCGTACAGACGAGCTTCGTCCGGCGAAGGTCGGCCTTGGGCGCGGCAGTGTCCACGCCCTGACTCTAGCGAGTCGGGGCGGCCCGAGTGGGTTCTCCGCGGGGGCGCCGGGTCAGGGCGCCGGGGCCTCTTCGACGGTGTACTCGGTGGTCGACCCCTTGACCTTGGTGTTACCGCGCATCAGGAAGACCTCGCAGTCCGTCCCGGCCGGGATCGACTGGAGGTAGACCGGCATGACCGCGTGGGGCGTGCCGTCCTCCTCGAACGTCCAGTAGACGATGTCGTCGTGCTGGACAGTGCGGCCGCCCTTGCTGCCAAGGTCGCACTCGTTCTGGATCGCGTACTCGTACGCCACGACCGGAATGACGCTGTCGATCGAGACCTCCACGTCCAGAGTCGTTCCCGTGACGGGTGCGCCGAGCAGCTCCGTGTCGCCGGTGATCGGCCCCGCACTCACCGGGGACACGACGATGAGTGCCACGAACGCGCCCGTCGCGATTGCTGTCAGCCTGCGCATCCCGATCCTTCCTTCCCCTCGACCGCTCATTGACAGATGTCCGAGTTCGATGCTTCGCCATAGTTCAGCAGCCACTTCAGGGGCGTCGTCCCTGGATGGATCGTGTCCGCTTCCCAGATGGCGTCCGCGATGCACTGCTGCCCGTCGGCGTTGACCCAGACGCCCATCCCCACCGTCTTCTGGGACACCCGGATGATCACGACTGGCGGATCGATGAGCGGACCCGGGATGAAGAGGTATTCGGGGAGCTTGGTCCCGTCACTCCCCTCGATCCACCACGGCTCGTCCGTGCCGATGTTCTTGGTCCCCTCATGGTTGTCGGTGTACGACGCAGTGGTACCGCAGAAGTGGCACACCTCTTCGAGCTTGAGGGTGACCTCCATCTTCATCTCGTGGCCCTTGAACTTGGGGTAGATGTCGACGTACACCCAGCGCCAGCCATTCGGGCCGGCCTGGAATGGCGCCATCGCGTCCTTCAGGGTCTGATTGAGCTTCTGGAAGACCTGGTCGATGGTGGTCAAGGCCGGGGGCAGCTGGGCCCATCGAGCCAGGCAGCTGATCATCGCGTCGATGACCTTGGAGCACAGCTCGGTGAACTTCGCCACGACGTCGCCGGCCTGCGGATACGGGTTCGCATAGTTGACGACCCCGATGACGAGGGCCGGTCGCTGGGACGCCATGACCCGCGTGGTCTGGAGGATCGTCGTGTAGTTGTTCCGGAGGTTGTCGAACACGGTCTGGTTGGCGAGGATCTGGGCGGCGCAAGCGTTGCCGCCGGAGAAGTCGTGGTCCTTGATCTTGTCGAAACAGGACGTGATCAGGTTCACGATCGTCGAGTTCTGCTCGCCGAGCTGGATCGTCAGAAGGTCGGGACGCATGTTGTAGGCGTTCGCCATGCCGCCGGCGCTGATGAACGCCGACGAGGTCTGCCCGTTTTTGCCCTGGTTGTAGGCGCACCAGCCAGGTGAGATCAGGTGGTCCTCGAGGAGTTGTTCGGGGTACCGCTTCGCGTCGTCGTTGAGATCGTGGCCGGCGGGGATGTCATCCCCGGCGGCCACGAAGATCCGGCACCCGGCAGCGGCCTCGACAGGCTGTGGGCGGGCCAGGCCGGCCGCGGCGGCGCCTGACGCCGCGACCAGCGCGATGATCGAGAGCACGGCGAGCCACCGAAGACGGCGGGCGTCTGTTCTCTCAGCGCGGATGCTGATCGGTCGCATGTTCGTTCTCCGTTGGCTCTCGGTTCGTTACGGCGTGTCGACGACGGTGACGCTCGTCGATGCCTCGTTGTTGAGCTCGTCGGCCTCCGGCTCGGAAGTGCCGGAGTCGGCCGTGACTTGCAGGCTGATCGCATTGTCGGTGGGCGGATCCGTCACCCGGACCTTCAGGATAATCAGGACGCCCTCGCCACCGTCGAGATCGCCCGTGCACGTGACCGTGTCGCCGAGGAGGTACGTGCAGTCGAAGCCGGCTGTGGCGCTGTAGTCGTCGCTCGGCTGGGCCGACTGGAATCCACCGTCGAAGGTGAAGGCGGCGCCGCCGAGTTTGAGGGCGATGTCGAAGTCGCCAGTGGTGGGGTTGGATCCGGCGTTACCGACGCCGATGATGAACGTCACGACGTCGCCGGCATTGACCGGATCGGGGCTCGCGACGATCGGGCTGGCCACAAGGTCTACGCAGGGGATTGCGCAGCTGCCTGTGACCGACGTGGTCTGGCTCAGCTCGTTGTTGGTCTCGTCGTCCTCGACGATCGCATTGTCCGGGTCGACCTTGGCCGTCACTGTGACGGATGTGTCGGGCGGGGCGACTGCCGTAACGTGCGTCACCAGCGTGACTTCCGTGGTGCCGCCGGCGGGCAGATCGCCCTCGCAGTCGATGTTCGGGAACAGGAACTCGCAAGTGAACCCGTTCGACGCGCTCGAGATGACGTGGTTGAGGCCCGTGGCCGGCAGCGTCAGCCGCACGACCACGTCGTCCGCGTTGGCCGTTCCCGAGTTCGAGACGTTCGCCGTGTAGGTCACGATCCCGCCCGGGGT
>DASYTG010000008.1:0-26014 GCA_036002525.1 Candidatus Limnocylindrales bacterium | reverse complement strand
CGAGCCGACGACCGCGCCCTGACAGGCTCGTGAGGATCAGCTGCCTGGCTGAAGCCCGCTGTACGAGTGGAGGCCGCTGAACCAGAGCGAGCCCGAGTACGTCACGAGGACCATCGCGAACCCGACCACGAGCAGCAGCGCGGCCGGCCGGCCGGCCCACGAGCGCTGGTTGCGGGCGTGGAGGTAGACCGCATACGTCAGCCATGTGACGAGGGCCGACGTCTCCTTCGGGTCCCAGCCCCAGTAGCGGGACCAGGCGATCGAGGCCCACCACGACCCGAGGATGATCATCGTGGCGAAGATCGGGAAGCCGATGATCACGGCCCGGTAGGCGACCTCGTCGAGCGTCTTGTGGGACGGCAGCCACGAGAACCGGTCGCGCTGGCCCTGGATCAGGTACCCGACCGCGGCCGCGAAGGAGGTCGCGAAGATCCCGTACGAGATCACTGCCATCCCGACGTGGATCGTGAGGAGTGGTGCGTTCTGGAGGGCCGGGACGAGGTTCTCGATCTGCGACGGCAGGGTCGAGGCGTAAAGCAGGAGCGCGAGCGCCACGCCGACAGGGATGAACCCGATCGACCGGATCGCGTAGCGGCGCTGGAGGAAGAGGTAACCGCCGGTCACCGAGGTCGCGAACGCGACGGTGAACTCGTACATGTTGCCCCACGGCCCGCGCCCGACGATGTAGCCGCGAAGAGCCAGCGAGGCCACGAGGGCGGCGAAGGCGAGGAGCGTGATGACGACCGCGACCCGGGCCAGCGGGCTCGGGGCCGCGCTCTCGGGAGCCGCCGCCGCCGATCGGCCGGCCGCGAAGCTCCCGGTGACGGCGCCGGCCCACGCCGGCTGGGGGGCGGTGGCGAAGACCGCCAGCCGGCGGCCGTTGGCGAGGAGCACCGCGTGGCCGACGTGGGCCGCGAACCCCACCGCGAGGGCGATGGTCCCGAGCATGAACAGGATCTGCGATGCGTTGGCCATGGTCGCTTCCTCGAGACGCTCAGTAGCGGGGGATGGTTGCGCTCAGGCGACTGCCGCGCCGCCGGGCGGCGGCTGAGCGGGGCGGACGACCTGGGCCTGGGGCCGGACCTTGAGGACCAGCCCGCAGTTGCCGCAGGTCGAGATCGACGCCGGCCGGCCGACGTCGCACTTCGGGCAGCGGACCGACAGCTCGTCGCCGCAGACCTCGCACCGCCGGGCGTTGGCGGGATAGATGAGGCCGTCGCGGTAGCAGAACGGCTCCCCACGCGGGATGACCGGCTTGCCGTCATCGCCGATCGGGGCCGCGACCGCCTCGGGGTCCGAGGCGAGCGGGGCGCGGGGCTTGCGCAGGAAGTAGACGAGCCAGACGAGGAGCCCGAGGGAGAGGATCGGCCCCAGGACGAACAGCACGAGGAACACCGGCAGGAGCTGGATGAGCGAACCCCAGTCGGGGATCACGAACATCGAGATGAAGTCGAGGAAGCTCTGCCAGATCCGCTGGATCGTTTCGAGGACGGTCACGCGGTCATTCTATCCGCGCCATCCCCGGCACATCCCGGGGCCTCAGTCCGTCAAGGGATGCACCCAACGGGAGGGACCGTGCGCGACCGGGCACGCATCGTCGCCGTCGCCTCGGTCGTCGTTGTCGCCCTTGGCGCGGCGGCGCTCTGGATCGGCGCCCCGAAGCCGCCCGTCGACGCACCCCCGGCGGCCGCACGGCCGTTTCCGGCTCCCGAGCACTGGCCGGGCGTTCGGTGGCAGCGCGTCGACGCCCCTGTCCTCGAGGGAGCCGGCACATTTCTCAACGAAGTGACGAGCCACGGCCCGTGGATCGTCGGCTGGGGGGGATCGACGGTACCGGACCCGGCCGCCGAGGGCGGGGTCCGATCGATGTCGACGCTGTTCACCTCCAACGCCGGCGTCGACTGGCAGCGTCGCGAGATCAGGCTCGCAACTGGGGAACCGTTCGAGCCACAGCTGATTGCCGTTGGTCCCGTCGGCTTCCTTGCCTTCGGGCTTCGTAGCGGAGGCAATGACGTCGGCCTCGTGGCTGCCTCAGCGAACGGCGAGCACTGGGTCGAGACGGGACAGCCACCAGTTCCTCCCGGAAGCCCCCTCACCGCGACCAGGACGGACTTCGTGACCACCGGCGTCGTGGCGGGCCGGCCCGTTGTTCTGTCGACCTCCGACGGGTCGGCCTGGGCGGAGCTCCCGGCACCGTTCGGGCTCGGCGAGTATTCGCTGGTCGACCTCCGCCCGACCCTCGATGGATTCGTCGTGGCCGGCATGGTTCAGCGCGGGCAGGACTGGGACGGGGTGATCTGGCGGAGCGCGTCCGCCGGGGCATGGGACGACCTGGCGGGGGACAACCCCATGTTCACCGGCCCGGATCGGGGCGTGGCCATCTGGCGAACCGTACCGTTCGCCGGGGGCATCTTTGCGATGGGCGGGGCCGGCGAGATTCCTGAGTGCCAGCTCGGGACCGCCCGCGTCGCCGCGCTCACCCCAGTGATCGCCGACCACTGCGGGGGACCGCCGGCGGCCGCGTGGGCCTCACCGGACGGGCGCCAGTGGCAGGAGGTCGAGGGACCGCGTCCTCCGGGGGCCAGGCTCGATCGATGGCCCGTGATCATCTCGATCACCGCGGGGGCGGCAGGCCTCGTCGCCCTGGTCGAAGAGGCCCCGGTCCGTGCGGGGGCCAGCGTTCACGGTCTGTGGACGAGCGCCGACGGTGTCGATTGGTCGCGGATCGGCGACGGCGCGCCGATCGAGCCCACATCCGGATCGGTGACAATCGTGGGCCTGCCCGGTCGGATCGTCGCGCTGGTGCGTACCGGAGACGGGATCGTCGTGTGGATGGGAACGCCGGCAGGCTGACGCCGGCGCTCAGTCGGGTGAGGAGTCCTTCGGCCGGCGCTTCGGGTTGCCGCGCTTCCTCGTGGCGCCGCGACCGGGGCGCCAGCCGGACCGGTCGTCGCGGTCTTCGGGTCCCTGGGGAGCCGGCCCGCGAGCGTTGCCCGTCGATGGGGCCGACAGCCGGCCCCGCTCGAGCCGACCGATGAGCCATTGCGTGCCGGCCGTCCGAACGCCATGCGCCCTGAGTGCCTGCCGGAGCTGCCGGTCGTCGGTGACGACGAGGATGTTGTCGACCGCCTCGCGCCCGTCGCCCGCCGCGCGCGCTTCGTCGACCAGTCGGAGCAGGACGTCGTCGCCCGTCCGGCGGCCGCCGTACCGGACGATGAGCCCCGCCGCGACGCGGGCGCCGTGCATCCCCGGCTCGGCTTGCCCGTCCAGGACCAGCTCGATCCCGACCCCGGCCGGGACGGCGCCCCGCAGCCGCCCGATCAGGGCGGCCGGAGGCGCCCCGACCCCGTCGCGCCGTAGCGCATGGAGCAGGTTCGTCCCGTCGATCAGGAGACGGTCGGTGCCGGCGAGCGGATCGGTGGTGGTTCGGCGCACTCCCGGAGCTTAGGGGTTCCCGGTCTCGGCCAAATCCGGGCCGGCCTCGACCCTCGCCTGTACGATCCGCCGCGATGCTCCTCCTCGTCGACCTCGACGGCGTCGTCTACCGCGGCGCCGATCCCGTGCCGGGCGTCGCCGCGGTCCTCGCCCACCGGGCGGCGAAGGGCGACGAGATCGTCTACGTGACGAACAACTCGATGCACTATCGGGCCGAGTACGTCACGCGCCTCGGGGCCATGGGCTGCCCGGTCAGCCCCGACCGGATCGTCAGCTCGGCGCGGGCCACCGCGCTCTACCTGCGCGACGAGGCCCCTGGCATCCGCCGCGTCCTGGTTCTGGGGGCCGGCGGCCTCGAGCGGGAGATGCGAGACGTCGGCCTCGACGTCGTCACGGCGGGCCACGCCGCCACGCGCGCGAACCAGGAGGGGATCGACGGCTACGAGGCGGCGGGCCGGCCCGATGCGGTGGTCGTCGGGCTCGACCCGCAGCTGACGTACCTCCGGCTGGCCGTGGCCGCGGACGCGATCCGTGGCGGCGCCCGGTTTATCGCCACGAACCGCGACCCGGTCTACCCCACCGAACGCGGCCTCAAACCCGGAGCCGGGAGCATCGTCGCCGCGCTCGAGGCGACCACCGGCGTCACGCCGCTGTCGATCGGGAAGCCCGCGCCGCTGCTCCTCGAGGAGGCGGCCAGGGCGGCCGGCGGGCACGCGAAGGACGCGGTGATGATCGGTGACAGCCTCGTGACGGACGTCGCGGCGGCTCGGGCGGTCGGGGCGCGGAGCGTGTTCATGCTGACCGGGGTGACGTCGCGCGATCAGCTCGACTCGATGTCCGCCGAGGAGCGCCCGACCGCGATCGCGGCGAACGCCGAGGAGCTCGCAGCGGCCCTCGACGGCCTGGCCGGCTAGGCAAGCTCGGGGATCGGGGCGGCCCACGCCTCGAACTCGGTTCGGAGCGACTCGAGCGAGCCCGGATCCGCAAATGCCACCGACAGCGCGTGCCGGTCGATCGTCCAGAGCTCCGGCACCGTTAGCCCGATCCGCGTCACGGCTCGCTCGTACTCGTCCGATAACGTGACGTTCGACACGGTCGAGTCGTCGGTCGACAGGGTCACCGGGACGCCGGCGCGGTGGAGCGCGGCGAGCGGGTGCGCCTCGACCCCGGGCACGATCCCGGCCTGGACATTCGAGGTGGGGCAGAGATCGAGGGTCACCTCGCGATATGCCAGCTCCCGGCACAGGTCCGGGTCGTCGATGGCCAGCGGCCCATGGGCGATCCGTTCCGGTCGTAGCTCGAGGGCCCGACGCACCTGCGCCGCGCCGCCCCACTCGCCGGCGTGGAGGGTGATCCGCAGGCCGCCGGCCCTCGCGGCCTCGAACGCGGCGAGGTGAGCGACGGGATCGGGGAACGCGGCCTCCGGTCCGGCGAGGTCGAACCCGGTGAGGCCCTCGTCGCGGAACCGGGCCGCAGTTTCGGCCAGCCGCACGTTGTCCGCCGGGTCGTGCGACCGGAGAGCGGTCGCGATGAACCGAACGACCACCTCCGCGCGCTCTGCCGCCCGTGCGCCTCCGCGAACGACGGCCGCGATGCCATCCTCGAGGGAGAGCCCGCGAACCAGGTGGAGCAGCGGCCCCCAGCGGATCTCGACGTACCGGACGCGATCCGCCGCCTTCGAGGCGACGAGCTCGAATGCGACCCGCTCGAGCGCCTCGGCGTCCTGCATCAGGGCGATCGGCAGCTCGAACGCCCGGAGCAGGTCGGCCTGGTCGGTCGACCGCTCGGGGGCGACGAGGGCGTCGAACATCCCGGCCCAGTCGCGCGGGGTGTCGATCCCGCGTGTGCGGGCGAGGTCGATCGCCGTGTCGATCCGGAGCGAGCCGTCGAGATGGAGGTGGAGCTCCGCCTTCGGCATCGCCTCGACGAGTCGCCTGAGGGCCGCCGGGGAGAGGGACGACATGCCCGGATGCTACGCTGCAGCCCGACCCGATGACGACGACCCCCGCGGCAGTTCCGGATCGGCTCGAACGCGTCCTGTTCCCCGTCCTCTGGCTCGTCGTCGTGGTCCTCGTCGCGCTGGGGAGCGCCGGTCTCGTCGGCTGGCTCGACAACCCGCCGGCAGGGCCCGGCCGGCCCGAGCTGACCTCGAGCGGCGACACGGCGATCCGCGGCTCGCTCGACTCTGCGGCCGCCCGGCTGTCGGCGATCGCCGACCAGGTCGAGCGGCTGGGAGTCCTCGGCCGCGGCTCGCTGGCCGCGCTCACCGCGGCTGACTTCGACACCCTCGACGCCGCCATCGCCGACGGGACCGTCGTCGTGACGGGGATTCGCGACGCCGGCACGGCGCTTCGAGCGGTGCTTCTCGCCCTGCCCGTCTCCGGGTCCGACGCCCGATGGCAGTACTCGGCGGCGACCCTCGATCGACACGCCCGGCTGGTGGCCGCCGTCGACGCGACGAACGGGCTCGCGACGAGCTGGGCGCGACTCGCCCAGGGCAGCCTGAGCGCCGGCCGCCTGACCGGGCTCCTCGACGCCCACGACCAGGCGATCGTGTCGGCGATCGATGCGGGCCTGCAGAGCAACTGGTCGATCGCGCTCGAGCGGATCGACGATGCGACCGCGCTGCTGATCGACGCTGACGCGCTGCGGGTCGAGCTCCAGAACACGGTCGACGTCGCGACGCTCAGCGAGTGGATCCGGCGGAATCGCGACTACGACGTGGCGCTGCGGCGGCTCTACGTCGTATCGGCGGAGTCGCCGACGAGGGTCACGCCCGAGATCCGCGAAGCCCTCGCGGCCGAGAAAGTCGCCCGCGACGCACTGCCGCGCAACACCTCGAACCTCGTGATCATCCTCGCCGAGATCGCCCGAGGGGGACTGAACCAGGCGGTCATCGGGATCGAGGAGGCGCGGGCCCGGCTGGCCGCGGCGATCGCGGACCTCGGGGAGCCGTCGCCCGCTCCGTAGCCCCTGACCGGGCGGCCCGGGGTGTCGCCGCCCGGATACGCCGCCCGCTACACTGCGACGCCACGACCGCCGCCCGAGGAGCATCGATCCGTGCAGCTTCGCGTCGTCACCGACCAGCCATGGGAGGTCAAGGCCGATGTCCTCGTCGTGCCGGTCGTCGGGGATCCGACGTTCGATGACGGCCTCGGCGAGATCGATCGGCGGAGCGGCGGGGAGCTCAAGGCGCTCACCGACTTCGGCGAGCTCAGCGGCAAGCGGTATTCGTCGGCCGTCGGGGCGTCGGGGGAGCTGCCGGTTGGCCGTATCCTCGTCGTGGGAGCCGGAGAGGCCGCGAAGCTCGATCGGGAGACGGTTGTCCGGGTCGCGGCCGCGGCCGAGCGCCGCCTCGGGGGCCGCACGGTCTCGAAGGTCGCGTTCTGGATCACGCCCCTCGCCGACGCACTCGCCGACGACGCGGAGCACGCCGCCGAGCTCGTCGCCGAGCTCGTCGCCCGCGGCGTGGTCGAGGGCTCCTATGACCCCCAGACGATCTATCGCGAGAAGGTCGAGACCGCGCCGCCGAAGCTCGACGAGCTGATCCTCGTCGCGCCCGGCGCGGACGCCGCGGCGCTGAAGAAGGCCGCCCAGAGGGGCGTGATCATCGGAGAGGGCGCAAACCTCGCCCGGACCCTCTCGAATCGGTCGTCGAACGACGTCTCGCCCGAGGTCCTCGCCGACGAGGCGTTCACCCTGGCCCGCAAGCACCACCTGTGGGTCGACGTCATCGGTCCGGACAGGGCGACCGAGATGGGGATGGGGATGTTCATGGCGGTGGGACGCGGGAGCGACAACCCGCCGCGGATGATCGTCATCCGGTCCGGTGGGGAGGGCGAGCGGGACGCCCTCGACCGGCACCTCGCGATCGTCGGCAAGGGCGTCTGCTTCGACTCCGGCGGGATCAGCATCAAGCCGGCCGAGCGAATGGAAGAGATGAAGTTGGACAAGACCGGTGCGTGCACCGTGATCTCGGCCATCGTCACGACGGCCCGCCTCGCGCCGGGCACGCCCCTGCTTGCGGTCGCTCCCGCAGTCGAGAACATGCCCGGCGGCCACGCCACCCGGCCCGGCGACCTCGTCAAGGCGCTCAACGGAAAGTGGGTCGACATCACGAACACGGACGCGGAGGGCCGCCTGATCCTCGGCGACGCGATGACCTACGCGGAGCGGCTCGGAGCAACGCACCTCGTCGACGTCGCGACGCTCACCGGAGCGGTGGCGCGGGCGTTCGGCCACCTCATCACCGGTGCGTTCGGGCAGCCGCAGGCCTGGTATGACGAGGTCGTGGCCGCGGGCACCCGCGCCGGCGAACGCTACTGGCAGATCCCGTTGATCGACGACTACCTGCCGGACATGGAGAGCTGGTACGGCGACCTGCAGAACTCGGGGACGGCCGAGGGTTCGCTCGTCAAGAGCGGGCTCTTCCTGCGCGAGTTCGTGACCCGGCCGTGGGCCCATCTCGATATCGCCGGCACTGCGTACTACCGGAAGGCGACGCCGTACGCCCCGCGTGGCGCGACGGGCGTGGCCCACGCCACGCTCGTCGAGCTGGCCCTGGCCGGCGCGAAGAACGGGGCGAGTTAGCCGGCGCGCCACAGGCGCCGACCGGTCCCCGTAGACTCGCCGGGTGCCGTCACCGCTGTCGATCGCGTTCGCCGTGGCAGGCCTCGCCTTCGGGCTGGCGGCGGACCGGCTGGCGACGCGCTGGCCGGGGCACGATGAGGAGCATCCGCCGGGCCGGCCCCTCGACTGGCGGACCGTCGTGGTCGGGGCGAGCGCGGCAGTGGCGTACGGGCTACTGCCGGCGCGGTTCGAAGGCGACGGCCTGGCCCTCGCCCTCTTCGGGGCGTGGTTTGCGACGCTGATCGTCGGCCTGGCGACCGATCTCGACCAGCGGCTGCTCCCGGACATCGCGACCCTGCCGGTGATCCCGATCGCGCTCGTCTACGCGGCGAGCGGCCGCAACCCGTTCGTCGGCGCGGAGCTCCTTCCGGCCGTCGCGGCCGCCATCGTGATCCCCGCCGCGCTGTACATCCCGTCGCTCGCGTTCGGAGCGGGGGCGTTCGGCCTCGGCGACGTCAAGCTGCTTGCCGGGGTGGCGCTCATGGCCGGCCTATGGCGGTCCCTCGCCGGCCTCTTCTTCGGGCTCGTCGTCGCAGGGCTCGTGCTCGTCACGCTCCTCGCCGCCCGCCGCATCGGCCGGCGGAGCTACGTGCCGTTCGGCCCGTTCCTCATCCTGGGCGCCCTCTGGTCGGTGCTGATCCGTCCCTGATCCACGTGTTGCCGGATGCCAACGATTCGGTGCCGCGGGACACCGATCGCGCGTCTGGGCTGGCCGCCCTGTTGCCTGCCGACACCACGCGTCCCGACTAAACGCCACTAAACACCGCCGGACCGTTGACAGCGCCGGTGCGCGGACGCGACCCTCACCGGCAAGGGGAGGTCCGAAACATGCGTCACCCATCCCGCCCCGCTGTGCGCCGCCTTCGGGCCCGAGTCGCCGCGCTTGCCGCCACGGCCGGCCTCCTCGCCCAGCTCGTGCCCGCGGCGACTGTCGCGCCGGCCCTCGCGAGCCACACGCCCGCGCCGTCGGCGGTGACGATCGCCGGGAGTCTCCAGCAGGAGCTCGGTTGCTCCGGCGACTGGCAGCCCGACTGCGCGGCTTCGCACCTCGCCTTCGACGCAGCCGACGACGTCTGGCAGGGCACGTTCTCCGTGCCGGCCGGCGACTGGGAGTACAAGGCCCCGCTCAACGACTCGTGGGACGAGAACTACGGGCGCTACGCGGTCCGGGACGGAGCGAACATCCCACTGAACCTGCCGACCGCGGCGAGCGTGAAGTTCTATTACGACCACGACTCCCACTGGGTGACCGACAACAAGAACTCGGTCATCGCGGTCGCGCCCGGGAGCTTCCAGAGCGAGATCGGCTGCCCCGGCGATTGGGATCCCGGATGCCTCCGCTCCTGGCTGCAGGACGTGGACGGCGACGGAACCTACGTCCTCGAGACGGCGGCGCTGCCGGCCGGCGCCTACGAGACGAAGGTCGCGATCAACGAGTCGTGGGACGAGAACTACGGCCAGGGAGGCGTGCCGAACGGAGCGAACATCCCCTTCACCGTCCCGGTCGACAACGCCGACGTCACGTTCACGTATGTCGCCTCGACGCACGTCCTGACGGTATCGGCCGGGCACGGCCACGACAACAACGTCGAGTGGGACGGCCTCCGCCACGACTCGCGCGACCCGCTCTATCGGACGCCCGGTGGCGCGGTGCCCGCAGGAACGGCCGTCACCCTCCGGATGCGGACCTTCGCGGACGACGTGACTGGCGTGAAGGCTCGCGTCTACAGCCTTCGGCTCGGTGGCCAGCAGATCGTCCCGCTGTCCCTCGCGGCCGAGGACGTCGGCTGCTACCAGGCCGGCTTCGAAGACGACACGTGCGACTTCTGGCAGGTGACGATCCCCTCGCTCGCCGACGAGCCGGACAACCTCTGGTACCGGTTCATCGTCACCGACGGCAGCGACACCGACTACTACGCCGACAACACGCCCGCCCTCGACGGCGGCCTCGGCGCTCCGAGCGACGACCCGATCGACCAGAGCTGGGCGCTGATGCAGCACGTGCCGGGATTCACCGCCCCGGACTGGGCGAAGGACGCCGTGATCTACCAGATCTTCCCCGACCGGTTCCGGAACGGCCGGAAGGACAACGACCCCACGACAGGCGACGTCCGCTACGACGATCCCGTCCTGAAGCTCCAATGGGGCGTCAAGCCCGAGGGCTTCTGCCGCAACTATGCCGACGCCGATGCGACCACCTGCCCGTGGCGATTCGACACGACGCCGCCCCCGGGCGCGTCGACCGAGCAGCCGCGCGGCCGCGACTACTTCGGCGGGGACCTCAAAGGCGTCGATCAGCAGCTCGATTACCTCGCCGCGCTCGGCGTGACCGCGATCTACTTCAACCCGGTCTTCGACGCCGGCTCGAACCACTCGTACGACACGCAGGACTACAAGAAGATCGACCCGTATTTCGGGACGCAGAAGGACTTCGACAACCTCGTCAAGCACGCCGACCGGAAGGGGATCCGGATCGTCCTCGACGGCGTGTTCAACCACATGTCCAGCGACAGCCCGCTGTTCGACCGGTATCACCACTATTCGACCATGGGCGCCTGCGAGTCGCTCGACTCGCCGTATCGCGACTGGTTCGTGTTCCGCAATGACAACGCTCCGTGCGGCGCAGCCGACTACGAAGGCTGGTTCGGGTTCGACTCGATCCCCGTCCTCGCGAAGTCGTGGCCGGACGTCCAGGCGTACTTCCTCACCGCGCCGGACAGCATCGCCAGGCGCTGGATCCGGGCCGGCGCGTCCGGCTGGCGGATGGACGTGTCCGGCGACCCGTCGTTCCCCGACGGGTACTGGGAGACGTTCCGCTCGGTCGTGAAGGCCGCCGATCCTGCGACCCTGACGATCAGCGAGACGTGGCAGAAGGACAGCACGCTGCTGCGGATGCTCCGCGGCGACCGTCTCGACACGACGATGAACTACCGGCTGCGCGACGCGGTCATCGCGTTCCTGGCGCCCGGCCCGTTCGACTCGAAGGGCTTCGCCGACAGCGGCCACTCGATCCCGCCGTCGGCATTCGCGGAGCGGATGGCTTCGCAGCGCGAGGACTATGCGGACGCCGCGTACTACTCGCTGATGAACCTCCTCGACAGCCACGACACGGAGCGCCTGCTCTGGACGCTCACGCCGGGCCCCGAGACGGCCGCGGGCCGGGAGCTGGATGGAGCCAACGTCACGGCCGGCAAGCAGCGGCTCCGGCTCGCGTCGCTTATCCAGTTCACGGTGCCGGGCGCGCCGACGATCTACTACGGCGACGAGGCGGGGATCACCGGCGACGACGATCCCGACGACCGGCGGACGTACCCGTGGACCGACCTCGGCGGATCGCCGGACGCCGCCCTAATCGCCCACTACACGTCGCTGGCCGATCTCCGCGACGAGCTCACGGCGCTGACCGACGGCGACCTCCGGATGCTCCTCGCCGACGACGATGCGGGGACGGTGGCCTACGGCCGCCGGACGGGCGACCGGGCGGCGATCGTCGCGATCAACCGCTCCGCCGCGAGCCGGACGCTCCACGTTCCGGTGGGCGGCTACCTGCCCGACGGCACGTCGCTGGCGCGGCGCCTCGGCGTCGGTACGTCGTCGACCGGATCCGCCGTCGTGAGTGGCGGCGCCGTCGAGATCACGTTGCCCGCGATGTCCAGCCTCCTGCTCGCGACCGGACCCGTCGACCTGACCCCGCCACCTGCGCCGAGCGGGCTCCTCATCACGCACGAGGCGTCCCACAGTCTCTCGGTCGCCTGGAACGCTGCCGCCGGGGCCGCCGGCTATGACGTCTGGGTGAGCCCGCTGTCGGGCGGCGGCTACGTCAAGGCCAACGCCGCGCCCGTGGCCGGCACCACATTCACGATCGACGGCCTCGACAACGCCCGGCTGTACTACGTCGTCGTCCGCGCCGTCGACGCGTCCGGCAATGCGAGCGCGCCGTCGAACGAGGTAAGCGGCATCCCCCACCTGACGATCGGCTGGGCGAACCTCCAGTGGCCGCCCTCGATGACGCATACGATCTCGACGACAGACCGGACCGACAACGCCTACGGCCAGGTCTGGATCGACGGCGAGACGAACCAGCCGGGCGCCACGCCCAGCCTCCGGGCCCAGCTCGGGTTCGGGCCGGACGGGTCAGATCCGTCCGGGAATCCCGCCTGGACGTGGGTCGAGGCGAGCTTCAACGTCGACTCCGGCAACAACGACGAGTTCGTCGCGTCGATGCTGCCGGAGGCCGTCGGCACGTACGACTACGCATACCGCTACACGACGACGGACGGCCGCGACTGGGTCTACGCCGATCTCGACGGGATCCAGAACGGCTACTCGGCGGCTGAGGCCGGCTCGCTGACCGTCGAGTCCACCGGCGACATCACGGCGCCAGCCGTGCCCACCGGGCTCCACGTCGTGTCTGCGTCGCCGGCCGGCGTCGAGCTCGACTGGGACGACGTCGCGGGCGATCCGACGCTGGACGGGTACGAGGTCCTGCGGGGCGATGCCTCGGGCGGTCCCTACGCGCGCATCGCGCGGTTGGCCGCCTCGGAATTCACCGACCTCGACGTGGCCGAGGGCCGCACCTACTGGTACGTCGTCCGCTCGGTCGACACGTCATTCAATCGCTCCGCCGACTCAGACGAGGTCATGGCGACCGCCCAGCTCCGGACGGTCTCGCTGACGTTCAACGTGACGGTGCCCGCGACGACCGACGGGACAGGTCGCTCGGTCTACATCGCCGGCTTCCTCGATCGCCTGGACGGCGGCCACCCGCAGTGGGATCCGGGCGGGGTGGTCCTGACCCGGGTGGACTCGACCCACTGGACGATCTCGTTCACCGGCAAGGAGTCGACCCAGCTCGAGTACAAGTACACCCTCGGCGACTGGGAGCACGTCGAGAAGGATGGCACCTGCGGCGAGATCGGCAACCGGCTGCTCACCCTGAGCTACGGGACGACCGGCGACCAGGCCGTGACCGACACGGTCCTCAACTGGCGAAACGTGGCGCCCTGCGGCAACTGACGGCCGGGAGACGGCCTCGGAGAGCCACTACCCGCCGCCTCGTATAGTGGGTGGGTCATGATCCTCCGGGTGTTCCGCGTCCGGGGCGCCACCGGCGACGAAGGTCCGATCCTCCGCTTTGTGACCCACACGCTCGGCAACCGCGGGACGCGGCCCCGTCCGGTCCGGGTCGACGTAGCCCGGCGGTTCGCCGGCGGCAGCGTCGAGGTCGTCGTCGTCTCGTTCTGGCGGAACTGGGAGGACATCCAGGCCTGGACTGGGCCGGATGTCAGCAAGCCCCTCGACGAGGACCTGCCGGCGATGTTCGAGAGCCGGGTCGACCACTACGAGTCCGTCGACCTGGCCGCGGGGATCGTCCCTCCGGAAGGCTAGTCACCGGTCCCCGCATCGCCTCCGCGGACCCCACCAGACCCCATTTCCGCTGCAACGTTCCTGCAATGTGGGAACATGGTTACTGGTAGCCTTCGGTACGTTCGGGGGATGCGGGCGGGGGGATCCCCCTGCTAGCTTCCGCCTCGGCTGCTAACTCACAGGCCAGGCCGGTCTCGTCCCCGGGCACCACGCCCAGCGTCCGGACGGCGAGTCACCGGCGGGCGTAGCCGTAGCCGCACCGAGCGCCGGCCCCCAGCCGGCGCACCGCTTACGGAGTTTGCTCGCACGATGACCACCGCCTCCTGATGCGCCCGCAACCGAGGAGCACGCTCAGCCTCTCCGGGACCGCCCCCCGCCGGTTCGCCCGGGGCCTGCTCCTCCTGTTCATGATCGTCCCGCTCGTGAGCGGCCTGTTCGTCGCGCCCGCCGGCCGGGTCGCAGGCGACGAGCTCTCGGATGCGGTCGCCAGGCAGAAGGCGATCGAGAAGCAGATCGCCGCCCAGAAGAACCAGGTCGCCCAGCTCAACGGGTTCCAGGCGGACCTGAAGGCCGAGATCGCGGCGACCGCCCGGGCCCTCCGCGGGATCAACGCCGACCTCAGCGTCCTTCGGGTCCGGATCAACGGCATGGCCAAGCGGATCGACGAGGTCAAGGCGAAGTACGAAGCCCTCGTCAAGTCGCTCGAGACCCTCGACGGGCAGCTCAGGGTGGTCGAGGCCCAGGAGCTCGCCAAGCGGGCCCAGCTGGGCGAGCGGCGCGCCCTCCTCGCAACCCGGCTCCGGAACGCCTATGACACCGACCGGACGACGATGCTCGAGACCTTCCTGTCCGGTGGCTCGTTCGCCGACGTCCTGACCGAGGTCAGCTACCAGCTCGATATCGGGGAACAGGACCGGGCTCTCGCCCAGCAGATCATCGAGGACCAGGAGACGCTCGCCGCCCTCCACCAGACGGTCCTCGCGACTCGTCAGGAGACGAATCTCCTCCGCCAGCAGACGGCCGCCCAGAAGCGCGACCTCGACAAGCAGATGGCGGACCTGAAGGCCGCCCAGGCGCAGCTCAAGAAGCTCGAGCGGGAGACGGCCCGGGCGCTCGCCCGCCAGAAGGCCACGTTCGCCCGGCTGGCGAGAAACAAGGCGGCCCTCAGGCGGTCGATGGCCGCGGCCGCCGCGGCCCAGCGGGCGCTCGCCTCGAAGATCGACCGGCTCGTCCGCGAAGCCGCCGCACAGGGCAGGATCCCCTCGCAGTACAACGGCACGCTCCAGTGGCCGATGGTCGGCTCCATCACCCAGAACTTCGGGTGTACCGGCTTCGCCTGGGAGCCGCCGCTCGGCGACTGCGCCCACTTCCACAAGGGGATCGACATCGCCGCTCCGATGTACACCCCGATCCACGCAGCCGGGTCCGGCACGGTCGTCTTCGCCGGCCCGAATCCGTATGACCCGTACCCGAAGGCCTGGATCGTCATCATCGCCCACTCGGCCAATCTCCAGACGTGGTACGGCCACGTCGACAACGCCGTCCGCCCACCGACCGTTCGAGCCGGCGACTGGGTCCGAGCCGGCAAGATCATCGCCTACAACGGCATGACCGGCCGGACAACCGGGCCGCACCTCCACTGGATGGTCGAGTTCAACGGCAACTTCGCCAACCCGCGGCTGTTCCTCTAGCTTCCCAGCCCGGGTCTCGTCGGGGTCTCCGGCTGCGATCGGGCGACCCGGAAGCCCGTGCTAGCATCGCCCCCGACAGCGTCATCGGCAGGCAGTGGAAGGACGGCCCGATGAAGCGGACCATGGCGGTGATCCTCGCCGGCGGTGAAGGCGAGCGCCTCTCGATCCTGTCGTCCGTTCGCGCCAAGCCCGCGGTCCCGTTCGGTGGCAAGTACCGGATCATCGACTTCACGCTGTCGAACTGCGTCAACTCGGACATCGACAACGTCGTCGTCCTCACCCAGTACAACCCGCGCTCCCTGAACGACCACATCGGCCTCGGCCGGCCGTGGGACCTCGACCGCAACCGCGGCGGCGTCAAGCTGCTCCAGCCGTACATCGCCCGCGGCCGCGTCGCGGAGTGGTATCGCGGGACGGCCGACGCGGTGCTCCAGAACATGAACGTCATCGAGCACGAGTCGTCCGACACGATCCTCGTCCTCGCCGGCGACCACATCTACAAGATGGACTACCAGCCGTTCATCACGGCCCATCGTCGCCACCGGGCCGACGTCACGATCGCCGTCCGCCGGGTGCCGCTCATCGAGGCCACCCGGATGGGCATCCTCGCGATGGACGACTCGGACCGGATCGTCGAGTGGCAGGAGAAGCCCAAGCAGCCGAAGAGCGACCTCGCCTCGATGGGCGTGTACGTCTTCTCGAAGCGGGCCCTGCGGCGCTGGATCGGCGAGAATCGCGACGACTTCGGGCGCCACGTGATTCCGGCGATGCTCGACGGCGGGGCGCGGGTCTTCGGCTACCGGTTCGACGGCTACTGGCAGGATGTCGGCACGATCCAGTCGTACTGGGAGGCCAACATGGCGCTCCTCGTCGACCAGCCGGAGCTCGACCTGTACGACAAGGAATGGCTCATCCACACGAGGTCGGAAGAGCGGGCGCCGGCCAAGATCGGCCCGACGGCCCAGGTCCACCGCAGCCTCGTGTCGCACGGCTGCCTGATCAACGGCACGGTCGTCAACAGCGTCCTTTCGCCCGGCGTTCGGGTCGACGTCGGGGCGGTCGTCCGGGACTCGATCGTCATGTTCGACTCGGTGATCCGGTCCGGCGCCGTCGTCGATCGCTCGATCCTCGACAAGGAGGTCGTCGTCGGCCAGGGGGCGATCGTCGGCGACGGGCCCGATTTCGACACGCCGAACAAGCAGGAGCCGAGCCGCCTGAACACGGGGATCAACGTCGTCGGAAAGCGGACGATCATCCCGCGCGGTGTCCGAATCGGGCGAAACGTGAAGATCGCCGGCGACGTTCGCACCTCCGACTTCCTTACCAAGGTCGTCCGGACCGGCGCGTCGGTCGAGCCGATCGGCGAGCGCCGGAAGCAGCCTCGGCCCGTAGCGGTGGCGATGGTCCCGGTCGAGGAAGCGGCCGCGGCCGGCGGCAACGGGGCCGCCCGGGCGCGCGGCGGCTGACCGGCCGTCTGAAGCCGGCCCCTCGGAGTCGGGCTAGACTGCCCGCCATGTCCTCACCCCGGGTTGCCCCCGCGGGGCTGCGCCCGGCCGATGTCGAGCGCTGGTTCGGCGAGCTGGGCCTGGAGCCCGTCGAGCGGGCCGACCGAGACGGCATCGTCGCCTGGGACCTCGTCCTCGATGGCCGGCGCCGCCGTGACCTGCGCGTCACGCTGATCTGCCAGCCCGACCTCGGCCTGATCTGCTGGGGCCACTACGCCCCACCGATCAGCGACCTCTTCCGCAAGTCGTACCGGCGGTTGCTCCGCTGGAACGACGAGCTGCCGTTCGTGAAATTCTCGATCGGCGAGGACGAGCGGCCGATCCTCATGGTCGAGCTCGGCGGCGCCGACCTCGACGCCGACAAGCTGGGCCTGGCCCTCGCCCGGATCCTCGGCGTGAGCGACCAGCTCCTCGAGGAATCGGCCGGCTGGCTGTGGCTCGGCGGCCGGCCGCCGGACGGCTACGGGGACCGGCCGCCACGGAACGCGGCCCTCCTCGATCGCTACGCCGGGCGCCTGCCGGAGCTGTTCGGGTCGTGATGGCCGTGGTTCATCGCCGCGGGCTCGCGCCGAGCCTGCTCGCGGCGGTCGTCGCCGCCGGGCTCGTCGTCGCGCCCGCCGGCATCCGCGAGGCCCGGGCCGCGACGCCGCACCTGACGCTCGTCGGCGAGGCGCGGTACGAGGTCGTGCCGGAGGAGAAGGTCGTCCGCGTCACGGTCGACCTCGTCGCGCGCAACCACCTCCGCGACAGCGCCGCCCGGAGGTACTTCTTCGACCGGGCGTTCCTTGCCGTGCCGCCCGGCACGACCGCCTTCGCGATCACCTCTCCGAGCGGCAAGCCGAGCGTCCGGGTGAGCCGGCGGCGGGCCGACCACCAGGTCCTCGCGCTGTCGTTCGGCCAGCGGATCGGCTCGGGGAAGACGGCGAGCTTCCGGCTGACGTTCGACCTGCCCGATCCGGGCGGGGAGCCGGCACGGGACGTCCGGGTCGGCGGCGCGCTCGTGACGTTCCCGGCCTGGGCGTACGGCTATCCGAACGGCGTCGCCGGGAGCTCGGTCACGGTGGTCTTCCCGAAGGGCTACGCGGCCCACGTCGAGGCGGGCGAGCTCCCCGCGCCGACGACCGACGCCGCCGGCCGGACGATCTTCAGCACCGGCCCGCTGCCCGACGCGACGGCGTTCTCGGCCTGGTTCGTCGCGGAGGGGACCGCCGCGTACGTCGACACGAGGCTCGACCTCGAGGTCGGCGGGTCGCCGGCCGCCGTCACCGTGCGCGCCTGGCCGGACGACGCCGAGTGGGGGACACGGGTCGGCGGGCTGTTCGAGCGCGGCCTGCCGGTCCTCGGCGAGCTCACGGGCGTCCGCTGGGAGCGGACCCAGCCGCTGATCGTCCAGGAGGCTGTCAGCCGATCCGTCGGCGGCCATGCCGGGCTGTTCGACCCGGCCGCCGGGCGGATGGAGATCGCCTACTACGCCGATTCGTTCGTCATCCTCCACGAGGCCGCCCACGCCTGGTTCAACGGCGCGCTGCTCGCGGACCGCTGGGCGAACGAGGCGTTCGCGTCGTACTACGCGGTCGCCACGGCGGGGCGGCTCGATGAAGCGATCGCCCCGGCCGGCCTGACCGACGAGCTCCGCGACGCCCGAATCCCCCTGAACGCGTGGGCGGCGGGCCAGACGCAGCCGGCACCCGAGGACCGCCTCACGGAGCGCTATGCCTATGCCGCGTCCTACGAGCTCGCCGCCCTGATCGGCGAGCGGGCCGGCCTCGATGGCCTGCGGGAGGTCTGGCGGGCGGCGGCCGCGGGCGAGACCGCCTACCAGCCGCCGCACGTCGACGCGGGAGCGGTCCGGCCGCCGGAAACCGGGATGGGCCCGCCCGACTGGCGTGGCCTGCTCGACCTCCTCGAGGACCGGACGGGGAAGACGTACGACGACCTGTGGCGGGGGTGGGTCGTGCGGGACGACGAGGCGGCACTCCTCGACGCTCGGCGCGAGGCGCGGGAGCGCTACGCGGCGGTCGTCCGCGCGGCGGGCCGCTGGGAGCTGCCCCGGTCCGTCCGCGACTCGCTGCGGGCCTGGCGATTCGAGCAGGTCGGGGCCATGCTCGGCGACGCGGAGGCGCTCATCGCCCGCCGCGCGGAGCTCGAGGAGGCGGCCGCGGCGGCCGGTCTCCGGCTGCCGACCCGGCTCGAGGCCGCGTTCGAGGGCGATGCCGGCTTCGCGGCCGCGACGGCGGAGGCCGACGCGGAGGCGGCGACGATCGATGCCCTGGCTGCCGCCGCGGCCGCCCGCCTGACGGCCCCCGGCCCACTCGAGCAGATCGGCCTCTTCGCCACGGCGCCGGAGGAGACGCTGGCCGCCGGCAAGGTGGCGTTCTCGAGCGGCGAGCTGGAGTCTGCGGCCACGGCCGCGTCGGCGGCCTACCGCACCTGGACCGCCGCCGGGGAGACCGGGCGCAACCGGATCCTTGCCGGGACGGGGGTGGCGATTCTCGTCGTGCTCGCTATCCTCGTCTCGGTGTCGTACGCGCGAGGCTGGCGTGCGGCGCGGCGCGAGGGGCCATTCGGCTCGGCCTCGCCCAACCCACCGGCCGCGGGCTAGGACGGTCCCACGACGACGCAGGGAGGGAGCATGGACCGCCGCCCGACCGGACGAGCCCGCTCCGCGCCGGCGGCCCGTGCCGCCCTCGGGCTCCTCGCCGCGCTCGGCCTCCTGCTCGCGCCCGCCACGACCCAGCCGGCTCGCGCCGCCGAGGAGCTCCGGCTCACCGTCGCGAGCACCTACACCCTCGATCCCGCCGACCGGACGGTCCACGTCGTCATGGACGTCACCGCGACGAACCTCAAGCCCAACCGCGTCACGAGCAGCGTCATCACCCGGTACTTCTACGACCGGCTGACCTTCGGGATCCAGGAAGAGGCGACCGCGATCCGGGCCACGTTCGGCGGCAGGCGCCTGAACGCCACCGCGTCGAAGCAGGATGGGTTCCAGGCGCTGACGGTCCGCCTCGCCAGCAATCTCGACTACCAGGAAACGCAGCGGATCCGGATCACGTTCGACCTGCCCGGTGGCGCGCCCCGCTCGGACAGCAACATCCGCGTCGGGGAGGCGTTCTCGTCGTTCTACGCCTGGGCGTGTTGCGATCCCGGTCGGTCGAGCGTCACGATCGTCATTCCCGCCGTCTTCGACGCGAACGTCACCGGCTCGCCGATGACGAGGACGTCCGACGCCGACACGATCCGGCTCTCCGCGAAGGCCATCGCGGATCCCGACCGCTGGTTCGTGACGGTCGATGCGGAACGGCCGGCGAAACTCACCCGCGACGCCCTCGTGATCGGCGGAGCCCGGCTGACGGTCCGCGCGTGGCCGGAGGATTCCGACTGGCGGACGAAGGTCCACGACCTCTTGGAGAGAGGCCTGCCCATCCTCCAGCGGAACATCGGCCTCGACTGGCCGGTCGAGGGCGAGGTCGGCGTGTACGAGGTCCACACCCCGCTCCTCGAGGGCTACGCCGGCGTGTACTACACGGAGGACGACCGGATCGAGATCGGCGAGGACCTCGACGACCAGACGATCCTCCACGAAGCGTCACACGCCTGGTTCAACGGCGACCTGTTCTCCGGCCGCTGGATCGCCGAGGGGTTCGCCGATGAGTACGCCTCCCTCGTCATCAGCGACCTGAAGCTCGGAAACCCGGGTCCGGATTCGATCAGCCCGAACTCGACCGGACACGTCAAGCTCAACGCCTGGCGGCACCCCGGACGGATCGACGACGAGGAGACGGACGACCGCGAGTCGTTCGGCTATGACGCGTCGTGGACGGTCGTTCGCGGGTTGGTCGACGACATCGGGGTCGATGGGATGCGCGACGTCATCGAGGCCGCCGCCGACGGGGACACGGCCTACCCCGGCGCCCCGGCCCCGGAGAAGGTCGCCGGGGTGACAGACTGGCGTCGCTTCCTCGACCTGCTCGAGGAGGTCGGCGACTCGACGCAGGCGGAGGAGCTCTTCCGGCGCTGGGTCATCGAGCCGCACCAGGACGAGATCCTCGACGAGCGGGCCGCCGCTCGGGCGTCGTACGGGGCGCTGCTCGAGGCCGGCGACGGCTGGCTCGCCCCGTATTCGGTCCGCTCGAAGCTGGCGGTCTGGGACTTCGCCCGGGCCGAGACGGCGATCGACGAAGCCGAGGCGGTCATCACCTCGCGCGAGGCGATCGAGGTCCGGGCCGCGGGTCTGGGGCTCACGCCGACCGCCAAGCTCGAGGAAACGTACGAGTCGGCGAAGGTCGATCTCGAGGACGCCCGGGCGCTGGCCGCCGAGCAGCTCGCCGCGCTCGACGCGCTCGTGGCGGCCAGCGACGCGCTCGGCCGGGAGCGCGACGTCATCACGGCCGTTGGCCTGCTCGGGACGGAGCCCGAGACCGAGTTCGAGGCCGCTACGGCCGCGTTCGAGGCGGATGACCTGGCGGCGGCGGTCGCGGACGCGGCCGATGTCCGGGCCCTGATCGATGGCGCGCCGGAGGTGGGCAGGACTCGCGTCGTCACGGCAGGAGCCGCGACGGGTGGCGCGTTCGTCCTTGGCGCCGGCGCGATCTTCCTCGGCCGCCGCCGGCGCGGGCGGGCCGCGGCGCGGCCGGCGGCCGGGCCGGCGGCGGGTGCATCCGCGACGCCGATCGATCCGGATGCGACGGCGCCGTACGCTACACTCCCCGGCGATCCGCCCGCGTCCGTCGTCGTCCCACCTCCCGACCCACCGAAGCCGCCCGACAGAGGAGACGATCCACCGTGGTCCTCCCGACCCTGAGGCGCGGCGCGAGCTGATGGGGATTCGGCGGACGAGGCCCTCGCCGGAGATCATGTCCGGCGAGTCGGCGGACGTCTATTTCGCCCGCGCGGAGGCGATCCTCGAACGCGAAGGGCTCGACCCGCTCGTGACGATGGAGGTCTTCGCCCGGCACGACGCCGTCCTCTGCGGAATCGACGAGGCGAAGAACCTGCTCGGCCACGTCCTCGCGACCGCCGACCGGGCGGAGACGACCCTAGAGGCGCTCGACGACGGCGATCGCGTCGCCCCGAAGGAGGTCGTCCTCCGGATTCGGGCGCGGTACCGGAAGTTCGGCCTGTACGAGACCGCGTTCCTCGGCATGCTCGCCCAGTCGACCGGCTGGGCGACGGCCGCCCGCGAGTGCGTCGAGGCCGCCGCGCCGCATCCGGTCGTGTCGTTCGGCGCACGCCACGTCCATCCCGACATCACCGACGTCCTCGACTACGCCGCGATCGTCGGCGGGTGCGTCGGAGCTTCGACGCCGGCCGGCGCGCGGCTCGCCGGCCTGAGCCCGACCGGGACGATGCCTCACTCGCTCGTCCTGATCTTCGGCGACACCGTCGAGGCCGCGCTGGCGTTCGATCGCGACCTCGACCCGGACGTCCCGCGGATCGTCCTCGTCGACACGTTCAAGGACGAGGCCGAGGAGTCGCTTCGCGTCGCCCACGCCCTCGGCGACCGCCTCTACGGCATCCGCCTCGATACGCCGGCCGAGCGGGGCCGGGTGACGGCCGACCTCGTCCACGAGGTCCGGGCCCGACTCGACCAGGCCGGGTTCGGGCACGTGAAGGTCGTCGTGTCGGGCGGCTTGAACCCCGATCGGATCCGGTATTTCCAGGAGGCAGGCGCCCCTGTCGACTCGTTCGCCGTGGGGTCTTACATCAGCGGGGCGGCCCCGATCGACTTCACCGGCGACATCAAGGAGATCGACGGCCGCCCGATCGCCAAGCGCGGCCGGATTCCGGGGCTGACGCCGTCGCCGCGCCTGAAGCCCATCGACCTCGCCGCCTGGCCGGAGGGGTAGGGGAGCGGTTCGGGTTCCGGCCCGGGGGGTCGCGCGACCGTGAGCCACGTTTCGCTCAGCGAACCAAACAACGGCCGGCGGCACCCTCCTGCGACGTTCCGTTCGCCGAGCGAAACAACCGTCGGCGGAAGCCCCCATTTCGAGCCCTCCTTCGACGCAGCGCTCGCTGAGCGAAACACGCGGGACGAGGGGACGCCGACGCCGGGCACACTAAAGCCGCGATCCGTGCCACCATCAAGGCATGGGCGGGAGCCGGCCGCAGGAGCGGCCCGACGAGGACGAGTCAGCCGCGGAGGCGGAGCCGGAGCACGAGAGCGCCTACGCGCTGCTCCAGCGGGGCCAGGAGCTGATGCGTCGACGCCACCACGCCCAAGCGGCGATCGTGCTGGAGCGGGCGTCGCGCGCCGAACCCGGCAAAGGCTCGATCCTCGAGGCTCTCGGCCGGGCGTACTACAACAGCGGCCAGCATGAGCTGTCGCGCGAGACGTTCGAGTCGCTGCTCGAGGTCGACCCGTCGGCCCATTACGCGCACTACGCGCTGGGGCAGAGCCTGAAGCAGCTCGGACGGCGGCGCGAGGCGCGAACGCACCTCAGGTTGGCCGTCGCGCTCAGCCCCGCCTCGAAGCTCTACCAGGGCGCGCTTGCCCGCCTCGGCGAGGCTCTCGACAAGCCGGACCCGACGAAGACGGGCTAGCGGCCCGGCGTCTTCATCCGGCGGGCCAGCCGGTAGAGGCCGACGAGCGACTTCGCGTCGGCGATCTCGCCCCGGTCGGCGGCCGCGACCGCGTCCGGCCAGGCCATCCGCTCGAGCTCGAGACGCTCGTCCTCGTCCGGCCCGGCTCGATCGCTGTCAGCGGGTCGCAGATCGGTGGCGAGGTAGAGGTGCATGAGCTCCGTGGCGAATCCCGGAGCCGTCCAGAACGAGCCGAGCCGCTCCCAGCGGCCGGCCCGGAAGCCGGTCTCCTCTTCGAGCTCGCGTGCCGCCGCCGCGTCCGGGTCCTCCGTCCTGCCGGTGGCCGCGTCGACGTCGAGCGTTCCGGCCGGGATCTCGAGCAGGGCCGCCCCGACGGCGAGGCGCCACTGGCGAACGAGCAGGACCCGGCCGTCGTCGTCGAGGGCGATGATCGCCACCGCGCCCGGGTGTCCGACGATGTCGCGCTGGGCTCGTGAGCCATCGGCCCGCTCGACGGTCACGATCCGGAAGTCGAGGTAGTAGCCGCGGTGGATGATCTCGGTGTCGACGACCCGCTCGGAGAGATCCATGCCGGGAAGAGGGCTGGCATCCGGTTGCGAAGATGAAGCGGCCCGGGGCGCCGCCGGCGCCCCGGGCCGCGATTCGGCCTCGGTCACGACGCCGCGGCTACCGCGGCGGCCACCGACTCGCGCGCCGTCAGCGAGGCTCCGCTCTCGGCGTCGAACAGGTGAATCTTCTCAAGCGGCACGTGGTGGTCGAGCACGTCGCCCGGCTTCACGCGATTCTCCGAGTCGACGATCGCGACGATGTCGCGCCCGGCGACGCTGACGTGGAGGAGCTCCTCGTTGCCGAGGTACTCGACGACGTCCGCGGTGGCGCGGAACTGGGCCGCCGTCGACGTGCCCTCCCCGATCTCGATGTGCTCGGGCCGGAAACCGGCGACGAGCTTGCGGCCCTGGGTCGCCCCGACGGCCTCGCGGAAGCGCGGCGGCATCGGGACCTTGATCGCGCCTTCGGCCGTGAGATTCGTGCCGTCCGAGGTGACGTCGACGAAGTTCATCGCCGGGCTGCCGATGAAGCCTGCGACGAACCGGTTGATCGGCTTGTCGTAGAGCTGCTGGGGCGTCCCGACCTGCTGGAGCAACCCGTCGCTCATCACGGCGATCCGGGTGCCCATCGTCATCGCCTCGACCTGGTCGTGGGTGACGTAGACGATCGTCGTCTTGAGGCGCTGGTGGAGGCGGGCGATCTCGGCCCGGGTCTGGACCCGCAGCTTGGCGTCGAGGTTCGAGAGCGGCTCGTCCATGAGGAACACGGCGGGCTCCCGGACGATCGCCCGGCCGAGGGCGACGCGCTGGCGCTGGCCGCCGGAGAGCTCCTTCGGCTTGCGGTCGAGGAGCTTCTCGAGCGACAGGATTCCCGCCGCCTCCTGGACCCGCTTCTCGATGTCCGCCTTCGGCACCTTTCGCAACTTCAGGCCGAACGCGAGGTTGTCCCGGACCGACATGTGCGGGTAGAGCGCATAGCTCTGGAACACCATCGCGATGTCGCGGTCCTTCGGCGGAACGTCGTTCACGACGCGATCGCCGATCCGGAGCGTGCCGGAGGTGATCTCCTCGAGCCCCGCGATCATGCGCAGGCTGGTCGTCTTGCCGCACCCGGATGGCCCGACGAGGACCATGAACTCGGCGTCGCCGATCTCGAGGTTGAGATCCTTGACCGCCACGACGTCTCCGTACTTCTTGGAGACGTTCTCGAACGTGACTGTCGCCATGACGGCTCCTCCATCCCGGCCGGGTCATCGCGGGCTCATGCATCCGGCCGCAAGCGGCGCGGACGAGCCCCGTGCGAGGTGCCGGCTCGGTCGGGCCATCCTAGCCCCTGGTCCGGACCGGGGCAACGGCCAATCGGCCCCGCCGCCCGGCCAGCGGCCGCGACTCTCAGCGTTCTCTCAGGTCGAGGGCCTGTGATGTCGTCCCGGCAGGCTGGGAATACCATCGCTCCGGGCGGCCACCTGCCCGGCCGTCGCGGGGGCCGCCTGAAGGGACACGACAAGCCATGCACCTCCTCGTGATCGAGGACGACGAACGCCTCAGGCGGGTCCTCAAGCGGCTGCTCGAAGAGGACCGCCACATCGTCGACGTGGCCGCGGACGGCGAGACTGGCCTCGACCTCGCGTCGGCCGACGGCGTCGACGTCGTCATCCTCGATGTCGGCCTGCCCGACCTGTCCGGCCTCGAGGTGGCCCGGCGCCTGCGGAGCGACAAGCGCGACGTCGCGATCCTCATGCTGACGGCGCGGGACACCGTCAACGACCGGGTCAGCGGGCTCGACGCCGGCGCCGACGACTACCTCGTCAAGCCGTTCGCCTACGCCGAGCTGGCGGCCCGCCTCCGGGCGCTCGCCCGGCGGGCCGAGCCGGGACCTCGTCGCGCAGAGCCGAAGCTCGCGGTGGGGCCGATCGAGATGAACGAGGCGTCCCGGAGGGTGACGGTGTCGGGCCGCCCGGTCGAGCTCAGCCCGCGGGAGTTCTCGCTCCTCGAGTGCTTCCTCCGCCATCCCGGCCAGGCACTGAGCCGCGACCAGCTGCTCGATCAGGCCTGGCCGTTCGCCGTGGCGGTGACCCAGAACGCCGTCGATGCCTACGTCCACTACCTCCGGACGAAGCTCGGCGAGGCAGGAGCGCTCGTCGAAACCGTCCGGGGGGTCGGCTACCGGCTGCGCGATGCCTGACGGGACCCCGTCCGGGCCACGCGACGACCCGATCGAGCTCCGGGCCGCCGCCGCCGACGCCCGGCTCGTCCGGAGCGTCCGCTGGCGGCTCGTCGCGTGGAGCGGGGGCAC
>DASYTG010000007.1:0-42557 GCA_036002525.1 Candidatus Limnocylindrales bacterium | reverse complement strand
TTCTGCTGCTTCAGGAGGTCGACGGCGGCCGTGAACTGGGCGTCGTCGAGCTCGTACGGGTTGGTGATCTTCAGGTCCGGCTTCGTCGCCATGAGGTAGACCGCCGCGTCGGCGATGTAGATCGGCGCGTCGTATGCCGTGACCTTGCCCTTGTGCGGGGAGCTGGGGTCGAAGACGATGCTCCAGCTGTCGGGCGGAGTCGTCACGACGTCCGTCCGCCACATCAGGAGATTCGCCCCGCGCCCGTGCGGGACGCCATAGGCGACGCCATCGACCGTGTTGTGGGGCTTGTTCTTCAGCCCTTCGAACACGTTGGCGAAGTTCGGGATGAGGTTGAGGTTGACGGCCGCGACGTCGCCCGCGGCGATGAGCCGGTTCGAGGCGTCACCGGAGGCGGACACGCCGTCGAAGCTGCCGGACTTGACCAGCGTCACCATCTCGTCCGATGTGTTGCCGAGGGTCGCGTTGACCTTGCAGCCGGTCTCGGCTTCGAACGGCGTGACCCAGTCCTTCTCGACGTAACCCGCCCACGCGACGAGGTTCAACGCCCCCTCGTTGGCCCCGAGCGAGGCCGGCACGCTCGGCTTCGGCTTGCCGCTGGCGCCCGGTGACGTCCCGGGCTGCGACGTACAGGCGGCCGCGAGCAGCGCCAGCGACGCCACTCCCGCCAGGAACTTCCGGGTCCGCATGCTCCTCCTTCGCCCGCGCCCTCCGGCGCGGTCTCGCTCATGCCCCGTCGACACCGACGGAGAGGTTGTGCTGTCGCTTCCAGACGAGGCGGACAGCCCGGCCCTGCGCGGAACGCGCGTCGATCGACGTCGTCGAGAGGTTCTGCTGGGTCACGACGAGCTCGCCGCCGGCGTCGAGGGCGACGTGGTAGCGCGTGTCCGGGCCGAGGTAAACGACCTGGCGGATCCGCCCGGGGGCGCCGATCTCGTCGGCCGCGACCGGCGCGTCCGGCTCGCCCAGCCGGATCTTCTCCGGCCGAACCGTGAAGGTCCCGGACCGACCGACGATCGACCGGGCGACCTCGTCCCGGAGCAGGTTCGAGGTCCCGACGAAGCCGGCGACGAACGGCGTGGCGGGGCGCTCGTAGACCTCGGCCGGGGCGCCGACCTGCTCGATCCGGCCCTCGTTGAACACCGCGATCCGGTCGCTCATCGTGAGCGCCTCCTCCTGGTCGTGGGTCACGTAGACGAACGTGATCCCGACCTGCTGCTGGATCGCCTTGAGCTCGATCTGCATCTCCTCGCGGAGCTTGAGGTCCAGGGCGCCGAGCGGCTCGTCGAGGAGCAGGACGCGCGGCCGGTTGATCAGCGCCCTCGCGAGGGCGACCCGCTGCCGCTGTCCACCCGACAGCTGACTCGGCTTGCGGCGGTCGAACCCGTCGAGGCGGACCATCCGAAGGGCGTCCCGGATCCGCGTCTCGCGCTCGCCGCGCGGCACGTGGCGGACCATCGGCCCATAACCCACGTTTTCGCCGACCGTCATGTGCGGGAACAACGCGTAGTCCTGGAACACGGTGTTGACGTCCCGCTCGAACGGCGGGCGGCGGCTGACGTCCTCGCCGTGGAGGAGGATTCGCCCGGATGTCGGGAGGTCGAAGCCGGCGATCATCCGGAGTGTCGTCGTCTTGCCCGACCCCGACGGCCCGAGCATCGAGAAGAACTCGCCGTCGGCGACGTCGAGGTCGATCCCGGCGACCGCGACGACGTCCCCGAACCGCTTCTCGACGCCCTGCAGGCTCACCGCGGCGGCGCCTGCCGGCGCGGTCCCGACGAAGGGATGCCCGCCGTCGCCGGTCGACGGGTCGGCGGCGCTGGGGATCGGCAAGGGCGCTCCTCGAAGCACAGGTCCCGACACCGGCAAACGGTCGGCGCGCGGCGTGGGACCTGGTGACGGTCCGGGCCGGGGCGCGGCTCCGGAATTCCCGGCAGCGCGCGGGATGGCGGCACATTGGGGCCGGACTCGGGTGCTGTCAAGCACGGCGGGGTGCTGTTCCGGCCAGAGAACCGGACCCCCCTGAAGCAGGCCTTCCCGGAGCGTCGGCCGAACGGCGATCCGGGCCTGTCCGGTGTACGCTTCGAGTCCGCGCCGGGTCGGGTCCGGGAAGCGCCCAGGAGGATGTGGATTGACTTATGTGATCGCCGAGCCCTGCATCGACGTGCTCGACATCTCGTGCGTGTCGGTTTGCCCGGTCGACTGCATCCACTACGAGGAAGGCGTCGACCGCAAGCTTTTCATCGACCCGAACGAGTGCATCGATTGCGGCGCCTGCGAACCCGAGTGCCCGGTGAACGCGATCTTCCCCGAGGAATCGCTGCCGCCCGAGTGGGCGAACTACACCCAGATCGACGCGATCTGGTACACCGACAAGGCGGCCGCGAGAGCGTCGGTCGACGAGCTCAAGCCGTCGGGGTGATGGCGTCGCGGGGCTCCGCCTCACGCCTCCGGGAGCGGGTGCCAGCTCCGGACTGAGGGTGCCGGCTCCGCCGCCGAGGGTGCCGGTTCCGCCGCCGAGGCCGACGCCAGCCAGCGACGCCATGTTGCGCTTGGCTGCAATCATCCACGAATGGCGCGCCGTGAGCGGCGCACTGCCGGAGCCGCCAGACCTCGATGCGAATTGTCTCCCTGCTCCCATCCGCTACAGAGATCGTCTGCGCGATCGGCCTCGTCGACGAGCTCGTCGGCGTCACCCACGAATGCGACTGGCCGCCGTCCGCCTTCGGCCGGCCGGTGATGACCCGGAGCGTGTACGACCTCGAGGGCACGCCCAGCCGCACGATCAACGAGATCGTGGGAGCGGCCGTCCACGGCGGATCGTCGCTGTACGCGCTCGACGAGGAGGCGCTCGCCGCCGCCCAGCCGGACCTCATCCTCACCCAGGAGCTCTGCCGGGTCTGCGCGGTGAGCTACCGCGACGTGAACGACGTCGCCCGGGCGATCGACTCCCGGATCCGGGTCGTCTCCCTCGAGCCGACGTCGATCGAGGGCATCTTCAACTCGATCACGACGATCGGAGCGATGACCGAGTCGGAGGATGCCGCGGTCGACCTCGTCGAGGCGCTCAGAGCCCGCCTCGGCGCCATCGAGCGGAAGGTCCAGAAGCGCCGGGAGAACGGCGTCAGGCCGCCGCGGATCGTCGGCCTCGAATGGCTCGATCCGCCGTTCGCGGTTGGGCACTGGGTCCCCGAGCAGATCCGACGGGCGGGCGGATGGGACCTTCTCGGGGAGGCCGGCGAGCAGTCGGTCGAGACGACCTGGTGGGCGATCAGTGAGGTCGATCCGGAGATGCTCGTGCTGATGCCGTGCGGCTACGACCTGGCGGCCACGGTCGACGAATGGGACAGGGTGCCCCGCCCGTCGATGTGGCACGACATCGAGGCGGTCCGGCGGGGGCAGATCTTCGCGGTCGACGGATCGGCCTATTTCTCCCGGCCGGGTCCGCGGGTCATCGACGGGATCGAGCTCCTGGCGGAAATCTTCGACCCGAACGCGTTCGTCGACGTCGCACCACCCGGGAGCTGGACGCCGGTCGCCTGACCGGCTGGCCGATGCCGTTCCGGACCACGTTCGACTGCCTCTGGTGCGGGAGCGCCTGGTCCGTTCGCGGCCCCGACGACCTCGAGGGCTGGGCCCAGCTCTGCCCGACGTGCGTCGGCAAGGCCGGCGACAACGGCTTCCTCCGGTTCCGGCTCCGGAATGCTCTCGCGGAAAGGGGCGTGGCCAAGGCGCCCGAACCGCCTGGCCCTGCCCGGGATCCCCCGGTCGACGCCGAAATCGACGCGGAGATGCGGGCCTACTACGCGGCGCGGGCCGGCGAGTACGACGACTGGTACCTCCGCCGCGGTCGCTACAGCCACGGCCCGGTCCACGACGCCGCGTGGAACGCCGAGCTCGACGCCGCCGGCCGCTGGCTCGACCAGCTGCCGCTCCACGGATCGATCGTCGAGCTCGCCGCGGGCACCGGCTGGTGGTCGCCCCTCCTCGCCGGCAAAGGCGAGCTGTCGCTCTACGACGCGGCCGAGGCGACACTCGACCGCGCGCGTGAGCGCCTCGTCGCCCACCGGCTGCGCGCCCATCTCCATGTCCGCGATGCGTGGGCGGAGCCGGACCGCCAGGTCGATGGCCTGTTCGCCGGCTTCTGGCTGAGCCATGTCCCACGCTCCCGTCTCGACGCGTTCCTCGCCCTCGCCCGACGCTGGCTCAAGCCCGGCGGGACGTTTGCGTTCATCGACTCGCTGCCGGACCCACAGTCGGGCGCCGTGGACAATCCATTGCCGAGCGGCGACATCGCCGTCCGCCGGCTCGCGGACGGCCGCGAGTTCCGGGTCGTGAAGGCCTTCCATCCCCCGACGGAGCTTCGTGCCGGGCTCCTGCGGTCCGGGTTCGCCGACGCCGAGGTGACGACGACCGGCCGTTTCTTCCTCCTCGGGCGGGCGACCGCCTGAGGCGCTTGCAGGCCGATCGCGGGCGATCCGCACGAATTATTGGCGCGGGCGCGGCGACGGCGAGCACGGGCCGTCCCGGTTCGCGCCGGGGAACTACGCCAGAACGCCCGGGAGGCGCGGCTATACTCCCCCGGCGATGTCACCTCTGGCGAGCCGAACGATTGCGACGGTGGGCTCCGGCGTCATGGCCGAGGCGATGATCGCCGGCTTGCTCCGCGGGAAGCTCGTCGAGCCGGGCCAGGTCGTCGCGAGCCACCCGCGTGCCGAGCGCCGGGAGCATCTCGCCCGGGAGTACGGGATCCGCGCCGTGGCCGGCAACGCCGAGGCCGTCGAGGGAGCCGACGTCGTCCTCCTCGCGGTGAAGCCCCAGATGCTCGCCCGGGTCGGCCGCGAGATCGGTCCCCGGCTGCGGCGCGGCCAGCTCGTCCTGTCGATCATCGCCGGGGCGACGACCGCGGCGCTGACCGGGATCCTCGGCCACGACCAGGTCGTCCGGTCGATGCCGAACACCCCGGCCCGGCTCGGACGCGGGATGACGGTCTGGTATGCGACCCCCGAGACCACCGCGGAACAGCGAGCCCAGGCCAGCGCGCTGCTGGGCGCGCTCGGCGTCGAGCTCGAGGTCGACGACGAGAAGCTCGTCGCGATGGCGACCGCGGTCAGCGGCACCGGGCCGACCTACGTGTTCCTCGTGATGGAGGCGCTCATCGACGCCGCGGTCCATCTCGGCTTCCCCCGTCACGTCGCCCACGACCTCGTCATCGAGACGCTCGAAGGGAGCACCGTCTTCGCGAAGCAGTCGGGCGTCCATCCGGCCGAGCTGCGGAACATGGTCACGTCGCCCGGCGGGACGAGCGCCGCGGCGCTCCACGAGCTCGAGTCGGGCCGGCTCCGAACCGTCCTGTCGGAGGCCGTCTGGGCGGCCTACCGGCGGACCGTCGAGCTCGGCGAACAGCTCGAGGCTGGCATCGGGCAGTCGAACGAAGGCGACCGACGCCGATGATCGCGGCCACTGCCGTCGGCGTCGATCTTCGACGCTCTCCGCTGGCTGCGCTGCGAGCGGTAGACTTCCGGGCGCCCGGCCGTGACTTCTGGGCCGACGAGGCGGCGATCTGGGATCGCTTCGTGGCGTCGTGGGCGGGGCTCGACGATCCGGGGTCGGCGCTGCCCGGGGCTGCGCCGTCGGACGCGGGCGGCCCCGACTGGTCGCTCCAGGAGCACGTCGGGCACGTCGTCGACTGGCACGAGATCGCGGCCACGTATCTGCAGCGCGTTCTCGACGGCGGGCCGTGGCCCACCGACGAGGACTACGACGGGGGCGACTTCGACCACTTCAACGAGCGACGACGCGGGGCGTGGGCGGCGCTCGATGCGGGCGACCTGCGCTCGAGGATGCGGGCCGCCCGGGAGACGCTCCTGGGCCTCGCTCGCCGGCTTCCCGCCGACACGATTCGGGGCGACGAGGCGTGGGGCTGGGTGTACCTCGTCCTCCACGGTCACGCGCTCGACCACCTCGGGGTGATCGAGCCGTGGGCGGACCGGCTGCGGGTCCGGCAGGTCGAGGGCGACCCGTTCCTCGCCGACCCGCGGCCGGCGGGCGACGGGTCGCCCGCGGGGATCACCCGGTTCTGGGCGGCGGAGGCCGCGGTCTTCGACCTGTTCGACGGGCTCGTCCGGCCGGTACCGAGGACGCGCTGGGATGAGCCAGGGCCGACGCCGGACTGGACGCTGAAGGACCACGTCGCCCACATCGCGAGCTGGTTCGACGAGGGGGCCGACGTCATCGACGAACACAGGCGAACCGGAACGTGGCGCTCCGGCCCCGCCGAGGGCATCGACGCCTGGAACGCCAGGAGCGTCGCCGCGAGCCGCAGCGTTACCGCGGCTGAGGCCCTGGCCCGGTTCGATGCGGGCCGCGTCCGCCTGGCCGCGGCGACGCGGGCGATGCCACCGCGCGACCTCGCCTCGCCCGACGCGGGGGGGTGGGCGTACGAGTGCCTCCACGGGCACGTCCGCGCCCACCTGGCGATGGTCGGGCCGTGGTGCGCCCGGATCGACTGGCCCGAGCCGGACGGCGTCGAGGCTGCCCACTGATGGCCACCCGGAAGAAGCGCACGAAACCTGCCGCTGCCGATCCCGCGGCCGAGATTGCCGCGGCCGGGCAGGACGCGGAGGCGCCGGAGGCCGCCGCGACGGACTCCGTCGGCGGCGCGGCCGCCGCCCAGTCGCCCGCCGCCGAGCCCGCCGCCGCCTCGCCTGCCGCCCAGCCGCCCGCCCCTCCCTCGCCCGCCGCCGAGCCTCGCCGCCGGCGACGCGGTCGGCCGCGTGGGTCCACCGCGGCGACCGGCGCACGCGCGGGCCGCCCGGCCCGGGACGGGCTGACCGTCGAGCAGATCGTCGCGGTCGAGTCCCCCCGGGAGTTCCGGCTTCATCCGCGCGACCGCTCGGTTGCCTACACGCTCGAGGCGGCCGGTGCCCGCCAGCTCTTCGTCCTGCCGCTCCGGGGCGGCTACCCCGTCCAGCTGACCGCCTCCGAGAAGGCCGTCACCGACCCCCAGTGGTCGCCCGATGGGCGACGCCTGGCGTTCGTCCGCGACGACACGATCTGGGTGATCGAGGCGGACGGGTCACGGCTCGTCCAGGTCGCGGCCCACCCGGCCGGCACGAACACCCCGCGCTGGTCGCCCGACGGGCGCCGGCTCGCGTTCATCTCTCGCCGCCGCGGATGGGCCCAGATCTGGGTCGTCGACGCGCCCGTCCCGCGGCGCGGACGGCCGTCGGCCAACCCGAAACCGCCGGAACCGCGAGCCGTGACCCGGAGCGGCGTCGATGTCGAGTCGTTCGAATGGGCGCCGGATGGCGCCCGGATCGCGGCGATGGCGTATTTCACGGACACGCCGGATGCCTCGCAGATCGCCTTCGCGGATGTCGCAACCGGCGGCGAGGAGATCATCGCGGGGACCGGTTCGTGGGACACGGCCGCCCGGTTCACGCCGGACGGTGGCCTCCTCTATGTCTCGGACGCCGACGGCTGGTTCCAGGTGATCCACCGATCGGCCGACGGGCGGAGCCGAACGGTGCTGACGAGCGGCCAGCGCGAGCACGGGGAACCCTCCGGCGGTTACGGATTCGCACCGCTGCCGTCCCCGGACGGCTCGCGATTCAGCCACCCCGAATTCCACGATGGCTACGTCGATCTCGTCGTCGCCCCGATCCGTGGCGGGGCCGCGAAGCGCGGACGCGGCCGGCCGCCGAAGAATCCACCGCTCGTGAAGGCCGCGGCCGCGGGTACCAGGATCAATCCGTGGGACGGCGTCTGGCGGGCGGTCGCCTGGCTGACCGACGGGGCGTGGGTCGCGGCCCTCGGCGAGAGCGAGGCACGGCCGCAGGACCTGTGGCTGCTGCGGGTTCCCGGAGTCGCGCCGGACGGGTCCCGCCCGCGCCAGGTGACCGACTCGATGCCGGCGGTCGTGGCCGCGGCCTTCGCGCCCGGCCGAATGGCGACCGGCGAGCGGATCGCGTTCATGGCCCGCGACGGACTCCGAATCGAGGGCACGTTGTGGCGCTCGGCGCGGGCCACCGGCCGGCGGGGCGGCGAGCGCGTCCCGGTCGTCGTCTACCCGCACGGCGGCCCCACGTCCCAGTCGCTCCGGTCGTGGACGCCGTTCAAGCAGCTGCTCGTCCGCGAGGGCTTCGCGTTCCTCGACGTTGACTTCCGGGGCTCGACCGGCTACGGACGGAAGTTCCGTCTCGCCAACCACCGGGAGTGGGGTCACGCCGACGCCCAGGACATGGTCGACGCGGCTCGCTGGGCCGCTGACCAGCCATGGTCCGACGGTCGATTGGCTATCTACGGCGGGTCCTACGGCGGTTACCTGACGCTCTGCGCGCTCGTCGAAGACCCCTCGATCTGGCGGGCGGGGGTCGACCTCTACGGGGATTCGGAGATTGCCGAGAGCTACCGCCACGGCGACCGACTCGGCCGGGTCGACCTCCACCGGATGATGGGCTCGCCCGACGAGCCGGAACGGGCCGAGCTCTATCGGCGCGGATCGCCGGTCTACCGGGCCGAGCGGATCGAGGCCCCGCTCCTTCTCCTCCACGGCCGGAAGGACAAGCGCGTCGTGCCCCTCATGACCGAGCGGATGGTCGAGGCGCTCGAGATCGAGGGCAAGCACCACGAGGTCCACTGGTACGACGAGGAGGCCCACGGTTGGGAGAAGCGGGAGAACCGGCGCGACGCCTATAACCGGATCCTCAAGTTCCTCAAGCGCCACGTCAAGGACGAGACGCCGCCGCCGCCGCCCTGATCGGGCCTCCGGGCGTCGTAGCCCCTGACCCCGAGAATCGAATGAGCCGTCCGGTCCGGACGGCTCATCGGTCGATCGGGCGGCCCCTGGGCAAGGGCCGGTCGTTCGTGGGTCGAACCTATGACCAGCGCCGGCCCGCCTCGAGCACCAGGCCGGAGGCGGCCAGTGCGCCGAGCGCGAGCAGGACGCGGAACGCCTGCAGCTTCAGCATCTTCATTCGGGTTTCCCTTCGGCGTTAGTGCCCCCGCGAGGGAGATTCCCTCGTTTCAGACGCTATCCGGCCGGTCGGGTCGGCGGGAATGACCCATCGGTACCCGGGTGGAGGGTCAGTCGGGGGAGTTTCCGCTCGGCACCGGGCCAGGACTTTCGGGTGCCGCCTCGGGCGCCGCCTCGGGCGCCGCCTCGGGTGGTCTCGTCCCGGCCCCGGCCGGCAAAGGCCGTCCCGCCATGCCCGCGGCCACCGCGACCACGATCCCGGCGCCGATCAGGACGTCGCCGATGCTGAACACGTTCGCGAACGGCAGCCAGCCTGGGATCGCGAAGATGTCGGTCAGGGCGGCGAACGCCGCATTGTTGGTCACGATGCTGTTCGAGTAGCCGGTCGTCGGATCGAGGCCGGCGAGCGCGAGGGCGGCCGGGTCCGCCGGCATGTAGCCGCCGTTCGCGAGAATGGCGACGAGGTTGGAGATCGCTCCGAGGGCGATCAGCTTGAGGCCCGGCAACCGCCGGTTCCTGAGCACGACCGCCAGCACGACGAGCGTCGACGCGACGTAGAGGACGGGCCCGGCCTGCGCGACGACCGCCGCGACCGGGGCGCTGAACAGCGCGACCTGGATCGCCAGCCCGGCGATCGCGAGGAGCGGCCACTCGAACCTCAGCTCGGCGAGGTTCCCGAGGCGGCCTCCCCGGACCAGGCCGATGAGGATCCCGATCACGACCCCGTAGATGACGGTCACCGCTGCCTGGCCCGTGCGTCGAGGATCGTGGCCAGCTGGGCGGCGTGCTCCTCGAGATGACCGGCGATCTGGCCCTCCACGATCGCCCCGACAGACATCTCCCCTCGTGTCGGGTGCAGGCCACGTTTCGCCTGCTCGGTCGGAGTCAGCGTCGACAGGCGTTCGGTCCAGCGGACGACGCCCTGGCTGATGCGGGCGTACAGCTCGCCGACGGGCAGTGACCGGTCGCGGGCGATGATCGCGATCCGCACTGGATCGTCGCCGACCCGACCGAACGGAACCGGTTCCGCCGCGCCGGCGATGACCCGCTCGACCTCGCCGAGCCAGAACGGGAGCATTTCGGACACGTGCGCGAGTAACTCCGGCGGACCCCAGGACGCCTCAGGGGCATGATCGAACCGCTCGCTCAGCGGCCACGGCTCGCCGGCCTCGACCCGTGCCCGCTCCCGGGCGAGCGCCTCGACCGCCCGCTCGATCCGCCCGATGAGCTGCTCCATTCGCCCAGTCTCCCATCCCGTGGCCCCGGTTACGGAACAAGACTACGATGGAGACCATTGCGTTCCGACTCACGAAGCGGAGCAGACCGATGACCGACACCGCCGCCCACCCGGCAGGCATGCCTGCCGCGAACCAGGCCGGCGCCCGCGTCAACCGCGACGCCTACGCCGAGGCCCAGGACTTCCTTCCGCTGAAAGGCATCGACCACGTCGAATTCTGGGTCGGCAACGCCCGCCAGGCGTCGGCCTACTACCGCGCCCTGTGGGGCTTCACCCCGGTCGCCTTCTCCGGCCTCGAGACCGGCGTTCGCGATCGGGCCAGCTACGCGATGCGCCAGAACGACATCACGTTCGTGTTCACCGCGCCGCTGACCCCCGATGGCGAGATCGCCGAGCACGTCCGGGAGCACGGCGACGGAGTCCACGACATCGCGTTCGCGGTCGACGACGTGGAGGCCTCGTTCCGCGAGACGACGAAGCGCGGCGCCAAGGCGGCGCAGGATCCGGTCGAGCTCGACGGCGGGGAGGATGGAATCCTCCGGCGGAGCGCCGTCCTGACCTATGGCGAGACGCGCCACTCGTTCGTCGACCGGCGCGATTACCACGGCGCATTCGCGCCCGGGTACCGCAAGGTGAAGAAGCCGGCCCGGGCCGCCGGTGGCCTGTCGCTGCTCCAGGTCGACCACTGCGTCGGCAACGTGGCCCTCGGCGAGATGAACCAGTTCGTCGACTTCTATCGCGACGTGTTCGGGTTCAGCCAGCTTATCCACTACGACGACAAAGTCATCCACACCGAGTACAGCGCTCTCATGTCGAAGGTCATGACCAACGGCAACGGGCGGATCAAGTTTCCGATCAACGAGCCGGCGACCGGGAAGAAGAAGAGCCAGATCCAGGAGTACCTCGACTGGTACCGCTCGCCGGGCTGCCAGCACATCGCGCTCAGGACGGAAGAGATCGTCGGGACCGTCCGGCAGCTGCGCGAGAACGGAGTCGAGTTCCTCGGCCTGCCGCACGAGTACTACGCGACGCTGGCCGACCGCGTCGGCGACGTCGGCGTGCCGATCGAGACCCTCGAGGAGCTCGGGATCGAGGCCGACCGGGACGAGGAGGGCTATCTGCTCCAGATCTTCACCCGCCCGGTCCAGGACCGCCCGACGTTCTTCTTCGAGATCATCGAGCGCCACGGGTCGCGCGGCTTCGGCGTCGGGAACTTCAAGGCCCTGTTCGAGGCGATCGAGCGCGAGCAGGCGAAGCGCGGCAACCTCTAGGGCTCGCGCAGGCAAGGACGCGCCCGACCCGGGTCTGGCCTCGCCCGAGGAGCTCGCCGCCCTCCTCGATTCGCGGCGGCCGGACGTCATCGCGCTCGTCGGGATCGTCGCGCTGCTCATCCTGCTCTGGCTGATGTACTTCAAGCTTTTCTGAGCGCGGGTCTGAGCGCGGGCAACCGACCCGGCGAAACCGGGGCGCGGCGCCGGGCGTATCGGTGGCTGTCGCTACCGACACCCCCCGATGCCAGAGGAGATTCACCATGCGCACCCGGTCACTGTTCCTGCCCCTCCTCGCGGCGGTCGCCCTGGCGGCCTGCGCCACCCCGGCCGGATCGTCGCCCTCGGTCGCCGTGCCGACCGCCGCGCCGCCGACCCAGGCCGCGACGGCCTCGCCCGATGAGTCGAGCCCGGCCACAGGCTCCGCGACCGTCATGGTCGCCGACAACGCCGAGCTCGGCCAGATCCTGGTCGACGGGGAGGGCCGGACGCTGTATGCGTTCACCCCCGACTCGGCCGGCACGCCGACCTGCTACGACGCCTGCGCCCAGGCCTGGCCACCGCTCCTCGCCGAGGGCGACATCACCGTCGGGGCCGGACTCGACGACTCCGACTTCAGCACCGTCCCCCGGACGGACGGCGGCGACCAGGTGAAGATCAGCACCTGGCCGCTCTACCATTTCGCGAGCGACGCAGCCCCCGGCGACACGAACGGGCAGGGCGTGAGCAACGTCTGGTACGTCGTCAGCCCGAACGGCGAGCTCGTCAAGTAGGTCCGCGTCCGCGCCACACCGTGACCTCATCCGGCGCCCCGGCCGCGGGGCGCCGGATCTCTTTTCGGCTGAATGGCCCGGGCTAGACTCCGGGGGTGAAGATCGCTCACGTTCGCGAGCGGCACGGGCCCGCCGGCGCCCCGTGGCGGCTGGCAGCGGCGTTCGACGATCCGCCGACCCTGTGGCTCGACCTCGAGATCGCGCGTCGCCGCCTCGCCGCGGCTGACCCGCGCCGGACCCACAACAGCCCCCTGTTCCGGACGCCGATCACGACCCTCGACGAGCACCTCGCGGCGGGCCTCCGGGTCGATGCCATCGCCGAGCTCGTCGAGGCCTTCGAGCCGCGTGGCGGCCCGGACGACGACGATGCGGTCCTCGCGGCGGGCGACCTCCGCTTCGGGCCGCCTGTCCTGCGGCCCCCGTCGCTGCGCGATTTCTACGCGTTCGAACAGCACGTCCGGACGATGTGGGCGCGGCGCGGCGGCGAGGTGCCCGAGGCCTGGTACCGCCTGCCGATCTTCTACTTCGGCAACACCTCGGAGATTCGCGGCCCGGGCGAGCCGGTCCACGCCCCGCGCGGCTCGGCCGAGCTCGACTTCGAGCTCGAGGTGTGCGCGGTCGTCGACACGCCGGCGGCCGATCTCCCGGCCGACCGGGCGGAGGAGGCGATCGGCGGCTACACGATCCTCAACGACTGGTCGGCCCGCGACCTCCAGCGCGACGAGACGACCGTCAGGCTGGGGCCCGCGAAGGGCAAGGACTTCGCCGCGACGATCGGGCCGTGGCTCGTCACGCCGGACGAGCTATCCGACGCCCGCCGGGGCAAGGGCTACGACCTGGCGATGACGGCGACGGTCTGCGGGCCGTCCGGCGCGGCGGTCGAGGTCAGCCGTGGGACGTGGGCGGACAGCCAGTTCAGCTTCAGCCAGATGCTCGAGCGGGCGTCGGCGGACGTCCGCCTCCGCCCCGGCGACCTCCTCGGGAGCGGGACCGTCGGGACGGGCTGCCTCCTCGAGGTCAAGGACTCGACCCTCGGGCGCTGGCTCGAGCCCGGCGACGAGGTCGTCCTCGCGATCGACCGGCTGGGCGAGCTGCGCAGCCCGATCGTCGCTCGACCGGAGGGCGCTCGATGACGGCGTTCGCCGGTGCCCCCGTCGTGCCGCCGGTCCTGCCGTCCGGCCTCGACACGCCGACCCTCGTCATCGACGTCGATGTCGTCGAGGCGAACGCCCGCCGCCTCGCCGGCGCGCTCGATGCCCGCGGCGTCCGGCTCCGGCCGCACGTGAAGACCCACAAGAGCGTCCGGCTCGCCAGGCTCCAGCTCGGCGCCGGCGCGAAGGGCATCACGGTCGGCAACCTCGGCGAGGCGGAGGTCATGGCCGCGGGAGGGATCGACGACATCTTCGTCGCGTACCCGGTCTGGGCGGACGGCCCGAAAGCCGGACGCCTGCGGGCCCTTCACGACGCGGTTCGCCGGTTCGCCGTCGGCGTTGACTCGATCCCGGGCGCCGAGCGGCTCGCCGCGGCCGTCGCCGGGACAGCCCGCCCCCTCCGCGTTCTCGTCGAGATCGACCCCGGCAACGGGCGGACCGGTGTCGCCCCGAACCGGGCCGCCGACGTTGCCCTGACCGCCCGATCGCTCGGGCTCTCGATCGACGGGGTGTTCGCCTTCGCGGGCCATGCCTACCGGCGGCGGGAAGCGATCGCCGGCGCGGCCTCGGACGAGATGGCGACACTCGCCGGGGCCGCGGCGGCGCTGCGGCGCGCGGGGCTCGAGGCGCCCGTCGTCTCGGCGGGCTCGACCCCGACCGCCCTCCTGGCCGCGGGTGGCGAGGTCAACGAGATCCGGGCCGGGACGTATCTCCTCGGCGACCGCCAGCTGCTGGCGCTCGGCTCCGTCCGGCCGGACGGCCTCGCCGCCTGGGTGGCGGCGACGGTCGTGTCGACGTCGGTCCCCGGCCAGGTGGTCGTCGACGCGGGCGCGAAGAGCCTCACGAAGGACCAGCCCGACTATCTCGAGGGCTACGGCCTCGTCGCCGCCTACCCGGACGCGGTCATCGATCGGCTCTTCGACTACCACGGCATCGTGCGACTTCCCCACGCCGCCGGACCGCGGCTCGGCGAGGTTGTCGCCATCCTCCCGAACCACGCCTGTCCGGTCGTCGACCAGTTCGACTCGTTCGTCGCAATTCGGAAAGGCGAGGTGGTCGGCACCTGGCCGGTCGATGCCCGCGGACGGAGCGGCTGATCGGATGACCGCGGATACCGGCCGAACGACCCTCGCCGTCGAGGCGTTGACCGCGGCCGACTGGCCGGCGGTCCGCCGGATCTTCGAGGAGGGGATCGCGACCGGCGACGCGACGCTCGAGACGGAAGCCCCGGGTTGGCCGGAGTGGGACGCCTCCCACCGGCGAGGCTGCCGGTTCGTCGCCCGGCGGCGCGGCAACGTCGTGGGCTGGATCGCGCTCAGCGCCCCGCCGCCGCGGCGGGTCTACGCCGGCGTCGCCTGGGTGAGCGTCTATGTGACGGCTGCGGAACGGAACCGGGGCGTGGGTCGGGCACTGTTCGAGGCGCTGATCCCGGCCTCGGAATCGGAAGGCCTGTGGACGTTACAGGCCGGGGTCATCGCGGACAACCGGGCGAGCCTCGCCCTTCACGAGCGAGCAGGCTTTCGGCGGGTCGGCGTCCAGGAGCGGCCCGGCCGCGATCGCCGCGGCCGGTGGCGGGACGTCGTCCTGCTCGAGCGCCGGAGCATGACGGTTGGGGCTGGCTGATCCGTCCGGCGCAGCCCTAGACTGGACATCCGCGCCGGGAGGAGCGCCCGATGTTCTACCTGTCGCTCGGCAACGTGCCGCACAAGCGCCACACCCAGCACCGCGCGCCTGACGGCTCGCTCTACGCCGAGGAGCTGTTCGGCGTCGAGGGCTTCACCGGCCGGAGCTCGCTGCTCTACCACCTCGTGCCGCCAACCCGGACCCACAGGGTCGAGGCGGTCCGGCGGGTCAAGCTCGACGACGCCGACGACGACGCCCATCGCCACCGCCTCATCAACACGAAGGCCCTCGAGCCGAAGGGCGACCCCGTCTCCGGTCGCGTCCCGCTGTTCTTCAACCCGGACGTCGTCATGGGCGTCGCCCGGCCGGCCAGCGCGATGCCGAAGGACACGTTCTACCGGAACGGCCAGGCGGACGAGATGATCTTCGTCCACGAGGGCACGGGCACCTGGGACACCGTCTTCGGGCGGTTCCGATACGGCCCCGGCGACTACCTCGTGAGCCCGATCGGGACGACCTGGCGGCTCGACCCGGACAGCGGCAGCGCCCAGCGGATGCTTTGGCTCGAGGCCCCGTCAGAGCTCGAGCCGCCGAGGCGCTACCGGAACGACTACGGTCAGCTGCTCGAGCACTCGCCGTACAGCCAGCGCGACATTCGGACCCCGGAATGGGTCGCCCCGCGGGACGAGACGGGGGACTACGTCGTCCAGGTCAAGGTCCGTGACCGGATCACGGCGTACCACTACCGCCACCACCCCTTCGACGTCGTCGGCTGGGACGGCTACCTCTGGCCGTACGTCTTTAACATCGGCGACTTTGAGCCGATCACCGGTCGGGTCCACCAGCCGCCACCGGTCCACCAGACCTTTCAGGCGCGGAACTTCGTGGTGTGTTCCTTCGTGCCGCGCAAGTTCGACTACCACCCGCTGTCGATCCCGGCGCCGTACAACCACTCGAACATCAACAGCGACGAGGTCATCTACTACGTCGCCGGCAACTTCATGAGCCGGCGAGGGGTGGACATCAGCTCCTTCACGCTCCACCCGGCCGGCATCCCGCACGGACCTCATCCGGGCACGGCCGAGGCGTCGATCGGCAAGGAGGCGACCGAGGAGCTGGCGGTCATGGTCGACACGTTCCATCCGCTCCGCCTGACGAAGCAGGCCGCGGCGATGGACGACGACCGCTACCCGTACAGCTGGCTCCCCCCGGAGGACGCCGGGGCGGAGGCGGAGGAGCTCGCCCGGCGTGGCCCCGAGGCCTTCCCCGACTGACCGATTGACTGCGGGCGTCCTGGGGAGCCTCGGGCGTCCGACTTGAGGGGCCGGTGACGCCCGTCACCGCCAAGGCGCAAGGCGCGCTTGAAGGCAAGCCGTCGCCGCGGGATACTTGCTAATCATGAGTAGCAAGTACGTCCGCAGACGGCTCATCACCACGTTCGTGATCGCCGGTCTGCTCATCGCGTCCTGCGCGGGTGGGCTCGACCGCGACGATCGCGCGGTCTCCATCACCGAGGTGGAGCTGCCTGTCCGGCCGATTGGCCTGTCGTTCCTGTCGTGGGGCAGCATCGCCTGGCTCCCGTCCGGGTGGATCGTGGCAGACCGTGACCCGGATCTGCCCCTTCCACATGGGGCGCCAGACCTGGTCGCATTCCGGCCCGACGGATCGGAATTCGGCCGGCTTCCGATCGGGCCGAGGGCGGACTGCTGGCGGGATGAGACATGGCGTCCGACTGAGCTACCCGACGGGCGCCTTGGATTCGTACGCGAGTGCTACCCGAAGCGTCTCGAGGGTGTTGACTTCGCTTACCACGAGATCGAGCTCGCTGCCTTTGACCCTGCGACCGGCGACGTGGACATGCTGGCCGACCTTGGCGACGTGTGGCTGGGACATATCAGGCTAATCCTCTATGAGTTCGCTTGGGATGTGACGCAAGCGCGGGGTGTGGCGTACTTCGGGAACCGGATCTGCGATGCGCTGGTGGGAGTCGACGGGTCCGGGGTGCACCCCTTGGAAGCGCAGCTTGACCACGGAACGGATCGTGTCAGGGCGGACGCCATGTTCCATGCGGAGTGCGAGGACACCGCGCGTGTCCGTCACGCCGCCTTGAGCGCCGACGGTCGCCTGGCATTTGGCGTGTCACCGTCGTCGGTCGGTCGAGATGGGATGGCGCGGCTTGACGAGCCGTTTGAGCTCTATTTCAGCGACATCGACCTGGCTGGCCCGGTCCGGACTCCGATGCGTCTCGAAGACGTCGGTCCCATCCTTTGGTCCCCTGACTCGCGTTGGCTCTTGTTCGCCGCGTCGATCCGGGGCCGGACCGCACAAACGTGGCTGTACGACACGGAGCGATCAAGAGTCATTGGGATCTCCTCCGACAGGCTCTCTGCGGCATGGTCCCCCGACCGCCGATCAATCATGGCGATCCGAGATATCGCGGGGACAGAGAAGGTGCTGGATAGCGAGATCGTTGTCGTGGACGTGTCGTCGGTCATCGACTGAGGTGGCGCGCGGGTCGGACCGTGACCCCGAGGTCTGAGTCCGTGCCGAGCCCGGCGGCGGCCACGCTCGTGGCGGCGTGGCTAGTGGCAGTAGCCGCTACCGATGGGGCTCGGCGACGCCGCTGGCGTGCGGGACGCGGGCTCGCCGGCGATCCGGCCAGCCGGCCCGGGCCAGTTCGAGAGCGGCCTCCGCGGCAGCGTCCGCATCGCGCGCCACGATCGGGGTCGGGAGGTCCGTCCAGCCGAGCAGCCCAGCGGCGACGAGTCGACCGCGTACCCGCTCGACGCCCGGCTCGGACGGCCAGAAGCGATGCCCGATCACAACGCCCGCGAGGACCCAGGAACTGTCGCGGTCGAGACGCCGGAACTCCGCCCTGGCGCTGTAGCGGGGCATTCAAGCGCGCCTGTGGTCAGCCGGCCGGCCGTTCCGTCGGCCGAGTCCCTGCTCCGAACAGCTCGAGGCAGCCTTCGAGTCCGAGGATCGTCGTCGGGGCGCGCGACCGGCCGGCCCACTGCTCCCGGGTCATCCGGTAGCGCGTCAGCTCCTTCGCCTCGCCGCGGGGAGCGAGCCGATCGATCCCGTTCGGCTCGTACCCGAGCGCCATGGAGACGGCCGCCGAGGCGGGGTTGTCGGCGAACGCGCCGCTCTCGGCCGCCTCGGCCCCGAGGCCGTCGAACGCCAGGGCGAGGACGGCCTCGCGCATCTCCTTCCCGTAGCCCTTGCCCTGCCACGCCATGCCGAGCCACGAGCCCGTGCGGACCGTCCGAAGGGTCGAGAAGTCGGCCGCCTCGACCGTTTGGCTACCGATCGGCGCGCCGTCGAGGAACATGGCGAGGTTCAGGACCCACCGCTCCGGCTTCCATTCGGCCCGCTTCGCCCAGTGGTACTGGACGAAGCTCCGCTCGAATTCCGGGCTCGGAAGGTCCGTCCAGGGGACTGCGAATGGCATCTCCGCCGGCGGATGGATCCCAGCCCGCGCCGTGGCAGCCAGGCCACGCAGATCGTCGTCTGTCGGGAGGCGGAGCTCGAGTCGAGCGGTCTGAAGTCGGAGGTCGAACAGCGGCCAGAGCGGGTGAGCCACGCCGGCATTATCGACGCGCCGCCTCGATGCGGGTTGGAACCGGACCAGCGTCGACGGGCGCCTGACGTTCGACGACGACGTGATACACGAGCTCCACGTCATCACTGGCCGGAACCCCGAGGTCGTCGACATGACAGGGCTTGTCAACGGATCCTGACCGACCAGGATCGGGGGGACCGCCGCCGGCGACTTCGTGCTACAACCGTCGGGACATGGCATCCGTGTTCGAGCCCCCGCACGCCGATACTGGACGACGGCGCCGTTCGCTGCCGCGGCTCGACCACGCCCTCCTCGTCATCGGGGCGGCGATCATGATCGTCGCCGCGAGGCTGCCGTGGATGATCGGCCAGACCCGGGCGAGCGGATATGTCGACTGGACGGGGATCGATGATACCGGCGAGGGCGGGATGCTCCTCGTGATCGGGCTGCTCGTCCTGGGCTTCGTCCGCCTGCGCGGGACGCTCGAGGAGATCGAGCCGCGATCGCGCTGGATCCCCGTCGGGCTCGGCTTCGCCGCTGCGTGCCTCTGGGTGATCTCGTTCCGCCATCTCGTCACGATGTCGTTCGACACGCCTGGCGGGGCCCAGCTGCAGGTGGGCGTGTACATCGCCGGCATCGGCGTGCTGGTTACGCTCGCCGGGGCCGTGCTCGCCGCGAGCCGCTGGGCCGACCCGGAGGCGCCGCCTCGCCGCCGCGCGGACCGCAGCGCCTCCGCGCCGCTCGAGCTGGACCCCGGCAGCGACGGGTACATGACCCACGCCCGGGTCGAGCGACGAGACCAGCCGCCCGAACGCTGATCGCGGGCGGCATCATACGGACGTGATCGCAGCCGACCGCCGTCCGCTCCGGGGGCGGATCCTCGAGGGAGAGACCCTGTTCGGGCTGTTCCTCGACCTCGGGTCGCCCATCTCCGCGGAGCTCGCGTCGAGGGCCGGCTACGACTGGCTCGTCATCGATCTCGAGCACGGGGCGGCGACCGAGGCGGACCTCCTCCTGCTCCTCCATGCCGTCGAGGCCGGCGGCGCGACTCCGCTCGTCCGGCCCCAGTCGGGAGAGCGGCTCCGGATCGGGCGCGCCCTCGACATGGGTGCCCGCGGGATCATCGTCCCCCGGCTGAACTCGGCCGAGGAGGCCCGCGAGGTCGTCTCGTTCCTGCGCTACCCGCCGGAAGGTGTGCGCGGCGTCGCGCTCCGGGCCCGCGGCGCGGACCTCGGGGCGTTCACCCACGACCGGGTGGGCGAGATCAGCCAGCGAATCGTGGGGCTCGTCCAGATCGAATCAACAGGCGCGCTCGCGGACGCCGACGCGATTGCCGCCATCGATGGCGTCGACGTCCTGTTCGTCGGGCCGGCGGACCTGTCGCACTCACTCGGTGTGCCCGGGCGGTTCACGGAGCCGATCTACCGCGACGCGCTGACGACGGTCGTGGCCGCCTGCCGAGCGCACGGCAAGGCGGCCGGCATCCTCGTCTACGATCCGGCGGTCGTCTCCGCCCATCTCGAGCTCGGCTTCCGCTTCGTCGGGATCGGTTCGGACGGTGCCTTCATCGCGGACGGGGCTGGCCGGTCTCTGGCTGCCGTCCGGCCGGCCGCGACGTAGCCGCGCCGGTCACTCGTCGGCGAGGCGGACCACCGGCCGTGGCCGAAGTGCCCCGGGCCCGGTCTGGGCGAGGACGACTCCGGCGAGGATGAGCGCTCCCCCGACGAGCTGGACCGGCGCGAGCGACTCGCCGAGCAGGATCGCCGCCAGCCCGATCGTCCAGACCGGCTCGATCGTACTGATCAGGGCCGCCTGGGCGGCGCCGACCCGCTGGGCACCCGCGTAGAACGTCTGGATCGCAACGAACGTCGAGACCACGCCGACGCCGACGAGCCCGAACCACGCCCCGGCCGGCACCTCGCCCGGCCAGACCTCGCGTCCGACCGCGATCGCCGACAGCCAGTACGTCGTCGCGGTGGCGGTCATCATGAGCGCGGTCGCCGCGCTGGCCGCCGCCCCGGCTCGCCCGCCGTCGTCTGCTTCGGCTCGCTCACCGGACAGCCGCGCCGCGAGCACGATCCAGATCGCGTAGATGACCGGCGACGCGACGATGAGCAGCAGCCCCTGGATCGGTGGCGCAGCGGTCGCATCGATCCCGCCGACGGCCAGCGCCACCCCGACGAGCGCGAGCCCGAGCGCCGCCCATGCCCTCGCTCCCTGCAGCCGCTGCCCGAAGCGGAGCGTCAGGACGGCGACGAGCGCCGGATAGACGTAGACGATCAGGGCGGCCAGCGACGCGTCGACCGTCTCGAGTCCCGCGAAGTACGTCCCGGAGTTGCCGACGTAGAGGACCCCAAGCGCCAGCGACACCGCGACGACTCGCCGGTCGAGCGCCCGGAGTCCTTGCCGGTTCGCCGGCCAGGCCAGCAGCCACAACCACGACAGCGCGGCCCCGAACAGGAACCGCCACGAGCTCAGGACGTGCCAGTCGACCCCCGCCGCGTAGGCCGGCTTGGCGAAGAGCGCCCCGGACCCGAACGCGCAGGCCGAGACGAGGACGAGGGCCACCCCGACGGCCCGGCGGCGATCCACCGCCGGAGGCTAGCAGCGCCGGAGCGTGGCGGCCGGATCGAATCGGCGGACGGGCTACACTCGTGCCGTGAGCGATCTCTCCGAACGCGGCGTCGCGACCCGCGTTCCCACCCTCGTCGACGCCCGGCTCAAGGTCGTCAGCCGGCGCGAGCCCGTCACGGTCCCGCCGGGCGCGAGCCTGGCCGACTGCGTTCGGGCGATCCAGCGGACCGGTACCGGGGATTCGGTCTTCGTCACCGGGCCCGACGGGCGGCTGACCGGCGTCCTCACCGAGCGCGACATCTTCGCCCGGCTGGTCGGCGGTGACGTCGACCTCGGGCGGCCGGTCGAGACGCTCATGACGACGCAGCCCCAGCACCTCCACCTCGACGAGACGGTCCAGGACGCGATCGAGCTCATGCAGACCGGCCGGTACCGGAACGTGCCGCTGCTCGACGAGGACGACCGGCTCGTCGGCGTCGTCCGCCCGCAGGACATCCTCAAGTACCTCGCGGAGGCGTTCCCCGAGGAGCTCCTCAACCTGCCGCCGAGGCCACACCAGCTCATGGAGAAGCCCGAAGGCGGATGACCACCGAGACCAGGCCGCCCGAGCTCGAGGTCCGCGACCTCGAGCGGGTCACGATCCGCTTCGCGGGCGATTCCGGCGACGGGATGCAGCTGACGGGGAACCAGTTCACCCGGACCGCCGCCGTCTTCGGGAACGACATCAGCACGCTGCCGGATTTCCCGGCCGAGATCCGCGCACCGGCCGGGTCGCTGCCGGGCGTGTCGGGCTTCCAGCTCAGCTTCTCGAGCACGGACATCCACACCCCGGGCGACGAGCCGGACGTGCTCGTGGCGATGAACCCGGCGGCGCTCAAGACGAACGTCGGCGACCTTCCGGCAGGCGGCGCCCTGATCGTCAACAGCGACGCATTCACCCAGCAGAACCTGACGAAGGCGGCCTACGCCTCGAACCCGCTGACCGACGGCTCGCTCAAGCACGTGACGCTCTTCGAGGTCCCGATCTCGACGCTCAACGCCCGGGCGCTCGAAGGCCTCGACATGACCACCAAGCAGGTCGACCTCACGAAGAATTTCTTCGCCCTCGGCCTGATGTTCTGGTTGTACGAGCGGTCGATGGACCCCACCGTCCGCTGGATCGACGAGAAGTTCTCGAAGCGGCCGGTCATCGCCGAGGCGAACAAGCGGGCGCTCAAGGCCGGCTACGCGTTCGGCGAGACCACCGAGATCTTCCACACCCACTACCGGGTCGCGCCGGCGAAGCTGAGCCCCGGCACGTACCGGAACATCACCGGCAACGAGGCAACCGCGCTCGGCTTCCTCGCGGCCTCGAAGCTCGCCGCGCGTCCGCTGTTCTACGGCAGCTACCCGATCACGCCCGCCTCGGACATCCTCCACCAGCTGTCGGGCTACAAGAACTTCGGGGTGAAGACGTTCCAGGCCGAGGACGAGATCGCGGCGATCGGGGCGGCGATCGGGGCGAGCTACGGCGGCGCGCTCGGGATGACCGCCAGCTCCGGGCCGGGAATCGCCCTGAAGAGCGAGGCCCTCGGGCTCGCGGTCATGGTCGAGCTGCCGCTCGTCGTCGTCGACGTCCAGCGGGCCGGCCCGTCGACAGGCATGCCGACGAAGAACGAGCAGGCGGACCTGCTCCAGGTGATGTTCGGGCGCAACTCGGACTCGCCGGTCCCGATCGTCGCCCCGGCCACGCCCGGGGAGTGCTTCGACTATGCGATCGAGGCCTGGCGGATCGCCCTGAAGTACGTCACCCCGGTCGTCTACCTGTCGGATGCGTTCCTCGCCACGGGCGCCGAGCCGTGGCGCGTCCCGACGCTCGCCGACCTGCCCGACATCGGCGTCGAGAACTGGACCGACGAGGCGACCTTCCAGCCGTACGACCGCGACCCGACGACGCTGGCCCGCAAGTGGGCGGTGCCCGGGACGCCTGGCCTCGAGCACCGGATCGGTGGCCTCGAGAAGGCGGACATCAGCGGCAACGTCAGCTACGACCCGGATAACCACCACCGGATGCAGCTCCTTCGCGCGGCCAAGGTGGCGGGGATCGCGAACGACATTCCCGACCTCGAGCCGCACGGGCCCGCCCGCGGCGACCTGCTGGTTCTCGGCTGGGGATCGACGTACGGCTCGATCCGCTCCGCCGTGGAGCGGCTCCAGGCCGACGGCCGGAGCGTCGCTCACGCCCACCTGCGGCACCTCAACCCGTTCCCCCGGAACCTCGGCGAGGTCCTCGACAGCTACCGCCGGGTGCTGATCCCGGAGGTCAACCTCGGCCAGCTGTCGATGCTCATCCGGGCCCGGTTCCTCGTCGACGCGATCGGCTACAACCGGGTTCGGGGCAAGCCGTTCCGGATCGCCGAGATCCAAGCCGAAGCCCTGCGCGTGCTTGACGAAAGATGACCGAATCCTCGGACCGATGGCTCGCAGAGCTTCGCCTCGGACCTCGGAGGGCGAGGAGCCGATCGATGTTGAGGTTGTCGCGATGACAGACCTGCCGAGCGCCGGCAACGGCGCCACGCCCGAGCCCGCCCTCAGCCCCGAAAACGCCCACGTCATCCAGCTGACCCGGAAGGACTTCGTGTCCGACCAGGAGGTCCGCTGGTGCCCCGGTTGCGGCGACTACTCGATCCTCGCCCAGACCCAGAAGGTCATGCCGGACTTCGGATACCCGAAGGAGAAGATCGTCTTCATCTCCGGGATCGGCTGCTCCGGCCGCCTGCCGTACTACATGAACACGTACGGCTTCCACACGATCCATGGCCGGGCGCCGACGCTCGCGACCGGGCTTAAGGCCGCCCGCCCGGACCTCATGGTCTGGGTGATAACCGGCGACGGCGACGCGCTGTCGATCGGCGGCAATCACGTCCTCCACTCGATGCGCCGGAACGTCGACCTGAAGATGATCATGTTCAACAACCGGATCTACGGCCTGACGAAGGGCCAGGCCTCGCCGACGTCCGAGTTCGGCAAGCGCACGAAGTCGACCCCGGCGGGGACGATCGACACGCCGATTCAGCCGCTGACCGTGGCGCTGGCGGCCGAGGCGTCGTTCGTCGCCCGATCGGTCGACACTCACACCGAGCACCTTCAGCAGACCCTCAACCGGGCCGGCTACCACAAGGGCTCCGCGTTCGTCGAGGTCCTCCAGAACTGCAACATCTTCAACGACGGCGCATGGCGCGACTTCACCGATCGCGAGGTCCGGGAGGACCGGATGCTCGTCCTCGAGCACGGCAAGCCGATGATCTTCGGCAAGGACCGCGACAGGGGAATCCGGCTTTCCGGCCTCCACCCGGAGGTCGTCCAGGTGGGCGTCGGGGGGATCACCGAGGCCGACCTGCTGGTCCACGACGAGCAGGCCGTGGAGCCGTATCTCGCGCTCATGCTGTCGCGGATGTTCTGGCCGGACTTCCCGGTCCCGGTCGGCGTCCTCCGTTCGGTCCCGCGGCCGACGCACGATCAGCTGATCGAGCAGCAGCTCACGGCGGCCGTCGCCCAGGAGGGGGTCGGGGACCTCGAGGAAGCGCTCAACAGCGGGGAGACCTGGACCGTCGAGTGAAGCCCGGCCCGTCGGGGCCGGCCTGCGAGGAGGCGTGGATGCTCTGCCCGGTCTGTCGGTACGACAACTTCGAGGGCGAGGACAACTGCGAGAACTGCGGGGCGGATCTCCGCACCGTCGACATCCCCGCCCCCGCGGTCGACTATCGCGGCCGACTCCTCGGCGAGCACCTCGACGACCTCGGCGGGTCGGCTCCGGAGACGATCGACGCCGGAGCCGACGTGGGTGAGGCGATCCAGCGGATGCACGAGGCGGGCATCGACTGCGTGCTCGTGACCGACGGCGGCCGGCTCGTCGGGATCTTCACCGATCGCGACGCCGTCCTCAAGGTGGCCGGGCGCCCGCCCGGGCCGCGCCCGATCCGGGACGTCATGACCCGCGACCCGGTGGTCCTCAGACATGACGACCCGATCGCCGTCGCGATCCACAAGATGGCCGTCGGCGGGTTCCGCCACATCCCGATCGTCGACGGCGGCGGGCTCCCGACGGGGGTCGTCTCGGCCCGCGACGTCTTCCGGCACATCGCCGCTGAGCTTCGTTGACGGCCGTGCCCGGGGAGCCGCGGCGCGTCGCCGTGCTCGCTGACGACCTCATCTGGGCGACCCGGTTGGCCGGCCACGTCCGGGCGGCGGGTGGCGAGCCGGTTGGCGTTCGTGACATGGCGTCGTTCGTGGCGGCGCTCCGCGGCGCAGGCCTCGCGATCGTCGACCTCACGGCCCGGGCGTACGACGGTGTGGCGGCCGTCGAGCAGGCGACAGCTTCGGGCGCGCGTGTCCTGGCGGTCGGGCAGCATGATGACGTAGCGCTCCGGAAGCGGGCCCTCGCCGCGGGCGCAGAGCGGGTCTTGGCGTACCGGAAGCTGTTCGAGGATGGGCCGCGGACGCTCGAAGCCTGGCTCGCCGCGCCCGTGAAGGCGAGCACGTGACCGGGCTTGCCCGGCGTCCGACGATCTCTGCCGATCGCTACGCGGAGCGCCTCGTCCGGGCGGGGAGCGTCACGGCCGACCGCGGCTTCGACGCGTTGCTCGTCGGCGTCGGGCCGGACCTGCGCTACCTCACCGGCTACGAGGCGCTCCCGCTCGAGCGGCTGACGATGCTCGTCGTTCCGTCCGGGGGCGGGGACTCGCGGCTCGTCGCACCCCGCCTCGAGCTCGCCGCCGCGCGGGCCGGGGTTCGCCCCGACGTCACGATCGTAACGTGGGAGGAGACCGAGGATCCTCACGCCCTCGTCGCCACCCTCGTGAGCGACGGCGGCAGGCCAACGAAGCGGGTCGGCGTGTCGGATCGGCTGTGGGCGAGCCACCTCCTCCGCCTCCAGGCGGCGCTGCCAGGGGTGGCGTTCGAATCGGCGACGGCCGTCCTCCGCGATCTGCGGATGGTCAAGGATCCGGATGAGATCGAGCTCCTGCGCCTCGCGGCCCATGCCGCGGATCGGGTGATCGCCCGGATCGCCGCGGGCCCGCTCGTCGGCCGGACCGAAGCCGACGTCGCGCGCGAAGTCCGCGAGCGCCTCCTGGTCGAGGGCCACGAGCTGGCCGAGTTCTCGATCGTCGCCTCCGGACCGAACTCCGCGTCGCCCCACCATGAGGCCTCGGAGCGGATGATCCAGGCCGGCGAGCCGGTCGTCCTCGACATCGGCGGAACCCTCGGCGGCTACGGCAGCGACATCACCCGGATGGTCTGGGTGACCGGCGGAGACCCGGCCAGACGCCCCGACCCCGAATACCTCCGTCTGTACGGTGTCCTGCAGGACGCGCAGGAGGAGGCGACCGGCGCAGTTCGGCCCGGAGTCGCCTGCGAGCGGATCGACGCCGTCGCGCGGGGGATCATCGACGCCGCCGGGTTCGGCCCGAACTTCATTCACCGGACGGGCCACGGAATCGGCCTCGAGGGTCACGAGGAGCCGTACCTCGTCGCCGGCAACGGCGAGCCGCTCCCCGAGGGCGCCGCGTTCAGCGTCGAGCCGGGGATCTACCTCGAGGGCCGGTACGGCGCCCGGATCGAGGACATCGTCGTCTGCGGCCCGAGCGGCCCGATCGTCCTCAACGAGGCCCCACGGGAGCTGCTGGTCGTCAACGGCTGACGATTCGGCGGCCCGAGGTCTTGGGGTATCATCCCGGCAACGGTGACCCCCAGGTCGCCCGCCCAAATCGGCTCGGACATGTCCTTGACCATCCAGCGGCGCTTGGTCGCCGCCGCTCTTTCCGGGGACGGCGATTCCCCGACGATCGGCAGATGAGCCGGCGTCAGCATCACGGCCGCGCCCATGCCGCGCGCGGCCCGCGGCAGGACGCCGGCCGAGGCTACCGCCCGGTCCGACGCCAGCTCGACGGCGTGGCGGATGCGGAATCCCGCCCGGCCCAGCCGTTCCAGTCGGCACTGGACGCCGCGGTCGCGTCGCCCGCCCCGTTCCGCCCGCCCGTCGTCTCGCCCGGACACCCCGTCGCGGGGCCCGGCGAGCGCCCTCTCCCACCGCGGCCGCTCCAGCCGGCGCCCGCACCACTCAACGTCGAAGACGGCGCGACCGGCGATCATCCGCGGAACGGCGATGGGGGGCCGGGAGCGACGGCGCCGCAGTTCCGCAGGTTCATCAAGAGTCGGGCCTACGTTCCGATGCACGAGCTCCGCCGCAGGTTCGGGATAAACGGGATGGAGGACGAGGTGACCCCGGTCGCGGTCGATGGGGGACTCGTGTACGTCGGCCTGCCGGCTCGCGAGGGGAGCCTGCTCGGCGAGCTGCTCCGGGCCGGCGATGTTGGTTACGAGCTGTCGCTCGATCCGTGCACGCCCGTCGTCATCGGCGTCTACCCGATGCGGCCCGTTCCCCGCCACTGACTCTCGCCCGATCGGCGACTGGCGGCTCAGTCGACCAGGCGACGCGCCGGAAGGACGACTCCCTCGAGCTCGAGCAGCGTCCGCTTCACCTCGAGCAGGGCCTCGCGCGTGCCGAACCACGCCCCGCCATAGCCGCCGAGTGAGCCGTCGCCCGCGATGACCCGATGGCACGGGATGAAGAGCCCGATGGGATTGCGCGCGACCGCGCCGCCGACCGCCCGCGCGGCGCCCGCCCGGCCGATCCGCCGCGCGACCCGCCCGTAGCTCGTGACCTGGCCGAACGGCACTGCCCGCACGCCACCGAGGACGAGCCGGTCCCAGTCCACGCTGCCCTCGAGATCGAGCGGTAGATCGAACACCCGTCGGCTCCCGGCGAAATAGGCCTCGACCTCGTTCACGGCGCTGTCGAGGATTCGGCGCGCGGGAGAGTCAGGCGCAGCCCGCCCCGGAACGACGTCCGTACGAAGGCGTCGCTCCAGTCCGGTCACGAACCGTTCGGTCGGGGTCAGCAGCTCGAGCGCTACGACGCCCACCTCGGTCGCGGCCACGTGGACCGGTCCCCAGGGCGCGTCGACGAGCGCAAAGATGGCGGACACCTTCGCAGTGTGCCGGACGGCACTACCGTCAGCGCGTGCGTTCGCGATTCCTGAGGTCGAGTGGCGGTCGACTGACGTCCGGCCCGCTCAGCCCGCCATGACCAGGGCGGCGAGGACGGCCGCGGCGCCGAGGGCCCCGGTGACGGCCGCAATGGCGCCGGCTCGCCGCCCGAAGCCGAGAGGCGTGAGCAGCTCGCCGCACAGGAGCCCGACGATCGCCGGCCCCGCGGCCAGCGTCGCGACGAGGAGCCCGCTCCCGAGCTCGAGACCGCCGGGTCCCATGATCACTCGCCCGCCGGCGACGACGACCGTCACGTCGGCGGCGATGAGCAGGGCGGCCATCGCCCCGAGGACGGCGTCCCCGCGCGTGGCCGCCATCGCCACCGGGTACGCGACGGGGATCACACTCAAGGCGAAAACCGCGGGTGCGAGGACAAGCCCACCCGGGAGCCCCGGTGGCAACGTGAACGGCCCGCCGGCCGCGAGCCCGGCACCGGCCAGCGCGCCCAGGGCGACCACGGCGGAGACCGCGGCGGCCTCGAGGGCGCGCCGCAGCCAGGGTGGAACGAGCTGCCGTGGCATTCGTTCGCATCCTACACTCGCCGGGTGGCCCCACCAGCTTCACGCTCGCGGATCGATCTGCCGGACGATCCGCGCGACCTGTCGGGCGACTTCGCCTTCCGGCGCGACGTCGAGGTCCGCTTCGCCGACACGGACGCGATGGGCCACGTCAACAACGCGGCATACCTCACGTACTGCGAGATCGCCCGCGCGGCGTACTACGAGGCGGTGACGGGGCGGCCGCTGCCGCTCGGCGTGCACGGCGCGGAGGAGGGGATGATCCTCGCCGAGTTCCGCGTGACCTACCGCGCCCCGGCGTTCTACGGCGAGACGCTCGCGGTCGAGACGCGGGTCGTGAGGATCGGCCGGTCGAGCTTCACGATGGAGCACCGGATCTCGGCGCCGGACAGCCGGTACGGTTCGCGCCGCCTTGTCGCGGTCGCCGAGTCCGTGCTGGTGACGTACGACTACGCGGCCGAGCGGCCGGTTCCCGTTCCGGAGTGGCTCGTCGACGGGATCGAGGCGTTCGAGGGAGTCCTCGGGCCGATGGCGTCGCGGAGCTCCGCCTCGGACCTCGGAGGGCGAACAGCCGATCGAAGCTGAGGTTGCCGAGCCTTCAGTCCTCGAATCGACAGAACACCGCGACGGCGTTCTGGCCGCCGAACCCGAAGCCATTGATCATCGCGGTGTCGACCCGCGCCTCGCGCTTCACCAGCGGCACGTAGTCGAGGTCGCATTCCGGGTCCGGATGCTCGAGATTGGCGGTCGGCGGGATGCAGCCCTCGCGGATCGCTCCGACCGCGGTCAGCGCCGCGACCGCCCCGGCCGCCCCGAGCAAGTGCCCGATCATCGACTTCGGCGACGAGATCGGGACGCGGTAGGCGTACTCACCGAACGCCGCCTTGATTGCCCGGGTCTCGGTGACGTCGTTGAGCGGCGTCGACGTGCCGTGGGCCACGATGTAGTCGACGTCCTCGGGCCGGATACCGGCGTCGGCGATCGCCCGGGTCATCGCCATTGCCGCTCCCCGGCCGGTCGGCTCCGGGGCGCTGATGTGGTACGCGTCGGCGGTCAGGGCCGCGCCGAGAACCTCGGCGTGGATCGTGGCTCCGCGGGCAAGCGCGTGCTCGGCCGACTCGACGACGCAGACCGCCGCGCCCTCACCGAACAGGAAGCCGTCACGGTCGCGGTCGAACGGCCGCGAGGCATGCTCGGGATCGTCGTTCCGCTTCGAGAGCGCGCCCATGTTTCCGAGGGCGGCGAACGCCATCGGGAGGAGCGGCGCCTCCGAGCCACCGGCCAGGACGACGTCGCACTCCCCAGAGCGGATCAGCCGGAGGGCGTCCTGGAACGCGATGACCCCGCTCGCGCAGGCCGCGACCTGGGTGATCACCGGCCCGGTCAGCCCGTACTTCATCGATACCTGCGCGGCGGCCATCGATCCCGACAGGGCCGGAATCGCGAACGGCGAGACCTGTCCGGGGCCGCGCGTCCGGATGACGTCGGCACCCTCGATGACCTGCTCGATCCCGCCGCCCCCGGTGTTGATCGCCACCCCTGCCCGGTCGCGCCGCTCGATTGGCCAGGTCTCGAATTCGATCCCGGAGTCCGCGACGGCCTCCGCCGCCGCGGCCATCCCGAGGTGGATGAACCGGCTCATCCGGCGGGCCATCTTGCGGTCCATCGCGGTCGTCGGGTCGAAGTCCTTGACCTCTGCCGCGATTCGGACGTCGAACCCGGTGGCATCGAACGACGTGATCGGGCCGGCCCCCGACACCCCGGCGAGGAGGTTGCGCCAGAACGTGGGCGCGTCGTTGCCAATCGGCGTTACGGCACCGAGGCCGGTGATCACAGCGCGACGGGACGGGTCACGCTCAGGCAAGGTCGATTACCTCGCGAGTGGAGCCAAGGCGGCGATTGTATCCACAGCCTCGGCGAGCGACCCTCCGATTGACATGCCCATCGAGTGCGTATCCCGAGGTGATCACCGTCGCGCTCGCGATCGGCGTGAGCCAGCCGACGACCTCCCGCATCGAGAACGGACGCCTGGCGACCGCGTCCCTGCACCGTCCTGGCGCGATCATCGACGTGCTCGATGCCGACATCGTCATCGGTTGACCCAACCCGCACGTCCATCGAGCCCCCGACCTGTGCACTCGACGGGCATGCGGAAAACGGGCGCTTCTGGGCGCCGTTGCGGCCGGCCCTTCAACTTGCCTCGTAGCGCTGGAAGATCACCGCGCCGTTGTGCCCGCCGAGCCCGATGTTGTTCGACAGCGCGTACCGGATCTGCATCGGCGTCGCTTCGTTCACGACCCACAGGTCGCAGGCCGGATCGAAGTCCCGGTAATTGAGGGTCGGTGGCACGCACTGCTGGTCGACCGACATCACCGTCGCGAACGCCTCGAAGGCCCCAGCCGCGCCCATCATGTGGCCGGTCATCGACTTCGTCCCGCTGATCGCGAGCGACTTCGCAGATGCCGAGGCGCGCTCGCCGAACACCGCCCAGATCGCCTCGGCCTCACGCTTGTCGCCCATCGGCGTCGACGTCCCGTGGGGATTGATCAGGTCGACCTCGTCGGCCGGCACCCCGCGCCGGTCGAGCGCCATCTGCATCGCCCGGGCCGATCCCGCGCCCTGCTCGATCGGCTGGATCATGTCCCAGCCGTCTGCCGCGGAGCCGTAGCCGACGACCTCTGCGTAGATGTGCGCCCCGCGGGCCTTCGCGTGCTCGAGGTCCTCGAGGAACAGGCCGGCGGCGCCCTCGCCGAGGACGAATCCGTCGCGGGTCGCGTCGAACGGCCGGGCAACCGACGAGATCGGCTCGCCGGGCCGCGGGTTGCCGAGGCCGCGCATGTTCCCGAACCCGGCATGGGCGACCTCGAGGAGGGGCGACTCGGTCGAGCCCGAGATCACGGCGATGCAGTCGCCGCGCCGGATCGCCTCGGCCGCCTCGCCGACGTTGTGGGTGCCGGTCGCGCACGCCGACACGACGCACATGTTGTGGCCGATCGCGCCCGTCTCGATCGCGATCATCCCGGACGGCGAGTCGACGAGGGCGTTGGCGATGAACGTCGGGGGGACCCGGTTGGGCCCCTTCTCCTGGAGCGTCGTGAAGCTGTCGATCATCAGCTGCTGCCCGCCCGCGCCCGAGCCGAACACGACCCCCACGTCGGTCCGGTTCGCGTCGTCGATCTCGAAGCCCGAATCGGTCAGCGCCTGCTTCGCGGCAGCCACCCCGAAGTGCATGCTGGACTCGCTCCGGCGCGCGGCTTTCGCGTCCATCCACTGCGTTGCGTCGAAGCCGCGGACCTCGCCGGCGGCCCTCTGCTCGTACCGCGACACGTCGAACTTCGTGATCTCGGCGATCCCCGACACGCCCCGGACGAGGTTGTTCCAGGCGGTTTCCTTGTCGTTGCCGACCGGGCTGATGACGCCGAGACCGGTGATGGCGACTCTGCGGTTGTAATCGGGCTTGCGCACAGGAGTGGCTCCTTGGGGCTTGGGGCGGCCGTGACGGGCCGCGGGAAGGTCAGGCGGGCGTGGGGAGGAACGGCGCCGCGAGGCGATCGGCGGCGGACGGGTCGTCGAGCGCGATCCCCTCCGCCTCCGGCGCGATCCGCTTGATCAGGCCGGTCAACACCCGGCCGGGTCCGACCTCGACGAAGGTCGTCACGCCCCCGGCGGCCATTCTCTGGATCGCCGCGACCCAGTCGACGCCTGTCGTCAGGTGGTCGACGAGCTCGCCGCGGCACTCCTCGCCGCTCGTGAGCGGGTGCCCGTCGGCGTTTGCGAGCAGAGGCGGCACGGGATCGGCGAACGGGACAGCGGCCAGGGCCGCGCGCATCCCCTCGGCCGCGTCCGCCATCAGCGGCGAGTGAGCCGCGACCGAAACCGGCAGGACGATCGCCTTGCGGGCCCCCAGGCGCGTCGCCGCCTCCGCGCCGGCCTCGACCGCCGCCCGTTCGCCGGACACGACGACCTGGCCCGGCGCGTTCCGGTTCGCCACCCCGAAGACGCCGTGCGCCGACCCCGCGGCGATGAGCTCCGGCACGCGCGCGTCGTCGAGCCCGATGATCGCGGCCATCGCCCCGGGTCGGCCAGCGCCGGAGGCCTGCATCAGCCGCCCCCGCTCGCGGACGAGACGGATCGCGACGTCGAGCGGCAGGACGCCCGCAGCGACGAGCGCCGAGTATTGACCCATCGAATGGCCGGCCGCGAAGGCAGGTTCGGGAAGAGCAGCATCCGCCGCGGCTGCGCGGTCCCGAAGCGCGGCGAGATAGGCGATCGACGTCGCGAGCAGCGCCGGCTGGGCGTTCTCGGTCCGGTCGAGGTCCGCCGCCGGACCATCCCAGGCCAGCCGGCTGATCGGCTCGCCAAGGGCCTCGTCGGCGGCGGCGAAGATCGCCGCGGCCGCGGGGGACCCGGCGGCCAGCGCCCGGCCCATCCCGACCGACTGGGAACCCTGACCCGGGAACACGAAGGCGAGCCGGCTCATGAGCCGCTCGTGAGCGTCTGCAGCACGGGCGGATTGTCGGCCGGATCGGGGCCGCCGAGCGTGAGATGTGTGCGCGATTGCACGGAACTACCCCTCGCCGTACCCTTTTCCCCATGGCCGCCGACCACGTTCGAATGCGCCCTCGTCCCCACCGGGCTCCGCCCGGCCGGACGATCGCCCGCCGGTTCGAGGCCGACCTGTCACCGGCGGTCGTCGCCGCGGGCAGCCGAATCCAGAACGTCCGCCAGATTTCGGAGCGGGTCGCGATGGGTCGGGCTCTCTGGCGGGAGCTCGTCATCGGCTTCGCGTCCCAGCTCGGGGAGCTCCGGCTCGGGTTCACCCAGCTCGCCGCGCTGTACGTCCTCGCCGACGGCCAGACGACGACCGTCGCCGACCTGGCCGAGGCGATCGGGCGCTCTCCGTCGGCGACGAGCCGCCTCGTCGACGGACTCGTTCGCCGGCGGCTCGTGGAGCGGCGTCCGGAAACCGAAGATCGCCGCCAGCGGACCCTCTGGCTCACCCAGCGGGGCCAGGCGCTGCTGCGGGTCGTCGACCGCGCTCGCGCCGATCAGTTCCTCTCCGCCGTCCGGCCGATGCCCACGCCCGAGCGCGCGCTCATCGCGATGGGCGTCGCCGCCCTGGCGACCCATGCGATCTCCCGCCGCGGGCGACTGATCAAGACGACGCGTCCATCCGATTGACCGACGACGCCCTGTCCGACGGTGGCAGAATGGCGCGGCTTGCTGACGAGGTTTCGCCGATGGACCAGATTCGCTTTGTCGAAACGGCCTTCCGTATCGAGCACCAGCACCGCGACGGGAGCTGGGGGATCCTGGACGAAGAAAAACCGACGCCCCTTCACCACACGCCAGCGGAGCACGACCCCGAGCGAAGCTGGCTCCGCGGCCGGATCTTCAAATGCAGGACCTGCGACGAGACCGTGACGATCACGCCCGGAGCCGAGGGCGGCGTTCCCGAGCGAGCCGGGGTCGTCGGCGGGTCAGCCGCAGAAACGGCGCGTCACGTCGTAGAGGACGGGTAGGCCCCAGTCGAGCGCCTCGAGGCCGACCCGTTCGTCGACCCCGTGGAACCGCTCCAGGAACCGCTCGTCGGGCTCGAGCCGGAGCGGCGAAAACCCGTACGTCGGGACGCCGAGCCGGGCGAGGTGCTTGGCGTCGGTCGCGAACGGCGGCATGCCGGGTAGCGGCACGCCCTCCGGGTCGTGGTCGCGGACAGCGTTCTCGAGCAGCGCGTAGAGCGGCGAGTCGACGGTCGACTCGACCGGTGGACCGAAGATCACGAGCTCCACGTCGGAGGCGGCGGCCAGCTCCGGCCCGAGCCGCCGGACGATCTCGGCGCGCATCGCCGGCTCGGTCGTGTCCGGAAGCACGCGGCAGTCGACGACGACCTCGGCCTCGCCGGGGATGACGTTGTACTTCAGCCCGGCGTGGATGACGTCCGGTGAGATCGTGTCGCGAAGAAGGGCCCGCGCCGCGCGGGCGTACATCGGGTCGCACAGCGCGTCGAGCGCGGTCTCGCTCGCCCGGCCGTCACGGTCCGCGGCCGCGCGCAGGATCCGTGCCTGTTCGGCGGGGAGCGCCGCAGCCGCAGCCGCGAAGAATCGCTTCATGACCTTCGTCGGCCGGGGCGGGCCGGACTCGGCGAGTCGGGTGACGACCTCGGCGGCCAGGACGGCCGCGTTGTCCGGCCGCGGCATCGATCCATGGCCCCACGCCCCGTGGACGAGGATCCGGTAGACGGCGTAGCCCTTCTCGGCGACCTGGATCGGATAGAGCCGGCGGCCGCCGACGGTGAGACTCACGGCCCCGCACTCGGTCAGCGCACCCTCCGCCCCCAACCAGTCCGGGCGGTTCTCGACGACCCAGCCGATGCCCTCGTGGCCACCCGCCTCCTCGTCGGCGGTTGCGGCGAACAGGACGTCCCGCGTCAGGCCGGGAACGGGGTCGCTCGCCGGGTCTCGGCCCGCGCCGCGGGCCTCGGCGGCGAGCAGCCGGACGACGGCGAGCTGCATCGCGAGCGTGCTCTTCATGTCGACGGCGCCGCGGCCCCAGACGTAGCCGTCGGCGATATCGCCCGCGAACGGATCGCGGGTCCAACCCTCCGGAGGGGCGGGGACGACGTCGAGGTGGGACAGCAGGAGCAGCGGCTCGCCGCCAGTACCGTCGCCGCGCAGCCTCGCGCCCACGGAGCCGCGACCGGGGAACGGCTCGACGACCTCTGGTTGCAGGCCGGCGGCGCGGAGGGCGTCGGCGATGTACGTCGCCGCGGCCAGCTCCCCACCGGGCGGGTCCGGCGGGTTGACGGATCGGATCCGGATGAGATCGCGGAGCGTCTCGACGAGCTCGGACCGGGACCGGTCCAGGGCCTCCGGCGCGATGGCGTCGGACGGCCTGACGGACACGCTCACTCGCTCACCGGCCGATCCCCGCAAGGCTGGCGGCGATCCCGAGCACGAAGCCGCTGAGGACGATGACCACGACCATGATCAGCAGGAGCCGTCCGTAGAACCGTTCCTCGCGCTTCGCTCCGTCGGGATTCGGGTCACGTCCGCCGGGGATGTACGGCGTCGACAGGCCCCGGGCGCGCGCGTGCGCCGCGCGCGGCGAGTCGTAGGCCGCCGGATCCACGGGGGGCGATTGGCCTCCCTGCTCGGTCGCCTTGTCGTCCGTCATGCGGTCATCGTGCCCGAGGGGCCGCGACCGTGCCCGCGAGCGGTCCGCGGTATTCGATGAGGTCGGGCGGCTGCTCGTAGCCGAGGCGGGCGTTCACGGCTCGCATCGGGCGGCACGGCGTCAGCGACCGGCCCGGGCGAGGCGCCTCGCGAGCCGCTCGCCGCTCGTCACCGCCCCTTCCGATGCGGAGCTCACGAGGGCGGCATATTTCGCCATCACGCCGCTCGAATAGCGCGGCGGCGGAGGCGACCAGCGCGCGGCGCGGTCGGCCAGGACCGTCGGGTCGACGTTCAGGTCGAGCGCCTTGCGGTCGACGTCGATGACGACCTCGTCGCCTTCCTCGACGAGGGCGATGGGACCGCCGAGTGCGGCTTCCGGCGCGACGTGGCCGATCATCAGCCCGTGCGTCCCGCCGCTGAACCGGCCGTCGGTCAGGAGCGCCACCTCGTCGCCGACGCCCTCCCCGACGAGCGCGCTCGTCACGCTCAGCATCTCCTGCATCCCCGGGCCGCCGACCGGACCCTCGTACCGGATGACGACGACGTCGCCGGGCACGATGCGGCGCGCCTTCACGGCCTCGTAGCAGTCGCTCTCGGAGTCGAACACGCGGGCCGGGCCACGATGGTATCGGCGCTCGTGGCCGGCGAGCTTCACGACACAGCCCTCCGGCGCGAGCGAGCCGCGGAGAATCGTCAGTCCCCCGACCGGCTTGAGCGGCCTCTCGATCGGGACGACGACCTCCTGGCCCGGCGTCTCTACGGTCGCCTCCGCGATCTCGGCCAGCGTTCGGCCGTCGACGTTCGGTGTGTCGCCGTGGATGAGGCCGGCCTTCAGGAGCTCCCGGGCGACGAGCCCGACTCCGCCGGCCTCGTACATGTCGGTCGCCGCGAACCTGCCGCCGGGCATCATGTCGGCGACGATCGGGGTTCGATCCGCGATGTCGCCGAACTCATCGAGCGACAGCGGGATGCCGTACTCGTGGGCGACGGCGAGGAGGTGGAGCACCCCGTTCGTCGACCCGCCGGTCGCGGCCACCGACGCGATCGCATTCTCGATCGCCTCGCGGGTGACGATCGCCGACGGCCGAACGTCGCGCCGGACGAGGTCCATGACGAGCTCGCCCGACCGCCGGGCCGCCGCGTCCTTCGCCGGATCCTCGGCCGGAATCCCGTTGAGCCCGCCCGGGCTCAGCCCGATGAACTCCATAACCGTGCTCATCGTGTTGGCCGTGAACTGGCCGCCGCACGCGCCGGGTCCCGGACACGCGACGTTCTCGATCTCGTAGAGCTCCTCGAGGCTGATCTTCCCGGCCCGGTAGGCGCCGATCGCCTCGAAGACCGTCACGACAGTGGCGTTCCGGAGGCCCTTGTAGACCCCCGGGTGGATCGTCCCGTTGTAGAGGACGAGCCCCGGGACGTCGAGCCGGCCGAGCGCCATGGCGGCCGCTGGGATCGTCTTGTCGCAGCCGACGAGGCAGACGACCGCATCGAGCAGGTGGCCGCGGACGACGAGCTCGATCGAGTCCGCGATGACCTCCCGGCTCACGAGCGATGCCTTCATCCCCTCGGTTCCCATCGACACGCCGTCCGACACCGCGATCGTGTTGAACTCCATCGGCGTGCCGCCGGCCGACCTGATGCCCTCCTTGACGAACTCGGCGAGGCGCCGCTGGTTGTAGTTGCAGGGCATCGTCTCGATCCACGTCGTCGCGACGCCGACGAGTGGCCGGGCGAGGTCGTCGTCGGTGAAGCCGATCGCCTTGAGCATCGCTCGCGCGGCGGCCCGGTCCGGGCCGTCGGTGAGCTTCGCCGAGTGCCTCTTCAGGGGATTCGATGGCCTGTTGTAGGGAGGATCACTCATTACCGGCAAACCTCAGTCGACAACTGTCACTCACGCACCAAGGTCGAAGGCGGAGCTCCGCGACGCCATGCGCCCGAGGTTTCGCCATTCGCCCGAGGTTTCGTTCATGTGGCATCAACCTTACCGAACGCCGGGCCGGAGCTGACGACCTCGCGCAGCGTCTCGAGCCCGACGGCGCCGTGGCCGAGGACGGCGTCATGGAAAGCCCGGATGTCGAACCCCCGGCCGGCCGCCGCGCGCGCTTCCGCGCGCAGCCGGAGGATCTCGAGCTGGCCGATCTTGTAGGCGAGGGCCTGCCCCGGCCAGACGATGTACCGGTCGATCTCGTTGGCGATGTTGTTCGCCGCCAGGGCGGTGTGGGCGGTCATGAAATCGATCGCCCGCTGGCGGCTCCAGCCGAGCGCGTGAATCCCGGTGTCGACCACGAGCCGGCAGGCGCGCCAGCCGTCGAACGAGAGAATCCCAATCCGGTCGAGGTCGCCGGAGTAGAGGCCCATCTCGTCCGACAGGCGCTCCGTGTAGAGGCCCCAGCCCTCGAAGAATGCGGTCGGCCCGAGGTGCTTGCGGAACTCGGGCAGGTCGGTCAGCTCCTGGCCGATCGCGATCTGCAGATGGTGGCCCGGAATGGACTCGTGGTAGGCCAGCGCCTCCGCCTCGTAGCGCGGCCGTGTCTCCGGGGCGTAGGTGTTCACGTAGTACTGGCCGGGCCGGGAGCCGTCGACAGCCGGCTGCCGGTAATACGCGATCGTCGAGTGCTTCTCCTCGTGCTCGCCCATCCGGACGACGACGCACTCCGCGGCCGGGAGGAGGCCGAACCACTGCGGGATCGCGGCGCGAGCCCTGCCGAGCGCATCCTCGGCGGTGGCGAACACGTCGTCGCGGGACGCGAAGTGGAGCGCGGGGTCGGACCGCAGGCGGCTGCGGATCGCCTCGGAATCGGCCGTCCCGAGGACGCGGCCGCCGAGCTCGGCCAGCTCCGCGTCGATCCGGGCGACCTCGTCGAGCCCGATCCGGTGGATCTCATCGGGCGACAGGTCGAGCGACGTGTGGACCCGGATGAGCTTCCGGTAGGCCTCCTGTCCGCCCTCGACATGGAGGACGCCGGCCCGCTCGTCCGGCCGGGCCGCCGGCAGGATCTCGTCCCGGACGACGGCTCCGTACCGCTCGAGCGCCGGCCGGATGACCCCGGCGACCGCCGATCGGAGACCTTCCGCGAACGCCTCGCGATCAGCCGCCGGCCAGTCGGGGTGCTCGACAGCGAGTGGCTTGAGGAGCGGCAGCTCGGCGTCCGGTCGGCGGAGGATCTCGTCGATCTGGTCCACCGCGCGCGCAACCGGGGTCCGAACGGCGACCCGGCCGGATGCCAGGCCGCGCCGGACATTCGCGGCGTGCTCGTCGAGCCACGGCCCGAGCGCATGCCAGCGGTCGACCATCGCCCGCGCCTGCTCGGCATTCGCGATGGGCTGGATCGCCTCGAGATCGAGCGCGATGACCTGGGGCCCCTCGAGGGGATCGACCGCCCACTGCTCGAGACCCGTCTCGAGTCCGGCGACGTCGCTAGCGATCTGGGCGATGAGCGCCGAGCGGGTCACCGCGTCGGCCCCGTCGAGGGCGGCCGGGTCGATCGATTCGACCTGCTCGCGGAACCCGGCGAGGCGCCCCCGATAGGCGTCGATCGCCTCGGGGGACGGATCGTCCATGCGGTCGTCGAACCGGCGATCGCCGATCGACGTGGCGGACACCGGGCTGAAGGCGAGGTACGCCTGCCAGTACTCGTCGGCCAGCTCGCCGAGGCTGGAGGTGACGGTGGTCATGGCCGCTGATGGTAGCGGCGGCAGTTAGCGGATGCAGTCGCCGAGCGGTACCGCCCCGGTCCGCCCGACTCCCGGCTGGATCCGCACGGCGACCGAGGTCGGAGAGAGGGCGTAGCCGACGTCCTCGTCCGTGCGCGCCTCGGCGAACACGACGCCGCCGACCGTGCCGTCGGCCAGGATGAAGGGACCGCCGCTGTCGCCACGGTCGATCTCCGCCCGGAGTTCGAGGATCTGCCGAATGACCCGATGCTCGCCGTAGATGTCGCGCCCGGCCGCTTCGTATCGGTCGGCCACGGCCGCCGGCACGATCACCATCCCGCCGCCGCCCGGGAAGCCGAGGGCGGCCCCCGCCGCCCCGCGGGCCGGGTCCGTGACGGCGAACCGGAGCGCCGGTGCGGGGAGGCCCGGCGCCCACAGCAGGGCGACGTCGACGTCCGGGTCGAACAGGACGACCGCCGCGTCGAACGCGGATCCGCCGAGCGAGACGCGGATGGTCCGGCCTCCGGCGACGACGTGGGCGTTCGTCACGACGTAATCGGTGGCGACCGCGAAACCGGTCCCGCTCGAGAGCAGTCCACAGGTCTGGGCGGTGACCTTCATCGTGCTCGCCTCCGCGGCCGCCGCGATCGCCCGCGCCCGCGGGTCGTCCGGTCGCGCGACCGGAGGGGCCGGCAGCGGCTCGAGGCCGATGAAGACGTCCGGCAGGCCGGAGTCGTTGAGGAGGCGGCCAAGCTCGACCGCGATCTCCGTCGGTGGCGGCAGGACCGCCGACAGGGCCCGGACGGACGTCGCCGTCTGGGCCTGCGTGGCGAGTCGAGGGAGCGGTCCGGCGGCGAGCAGGCCGCCGGCGAGCCAGACGATGAGGATCGCCTGCGCCGCCCCGAGGAACGCGCCGGCGATCCGGTCGACACGGCCCATCAGCCCGGTGCCGAGCCGGTAGGCCACGTACCGGCCGATCCCGGACCCGATCCCCTCGCCGGCACCGACCGCGAGGAGCAGCCAGATCAATACCGCCAGCGCGCGGGGTCCCGGGTCGAGCGCTCGGAGGAGCGACTCGACCGGCGGCAAGGCGACGATCGCGAGAACGCCCCCGAGGATCGCTCCGGCCAGCCCTCCGACCTGCGGCAGCGCCCCGGAGCGGTAGCCGAGGATGACGGCGACGACCAGCAGGAGAACGGCACCGAGGTCGAAGAGGTTCACCGCCTGATCGTCCCACAGGCGGGTGACGCGGGCACGACCCGCGGCGGGTCAGTCGATCGTGAACGTGATCGGCGCCGCGTTCCCGTCGCCGCCAACGACCGTGTAGTCGCCCGGATCGAGCTCGCCCAGGTCGATCACCGTGGCTTTGTACATGGCGATGTCGATGCAGATCACGTCGCCCGCACCGGAGCCCTCGCGGACCGAGATCGTGATCGTCTTCCCATCGCGCTTCCAGGCGACGCTGTCGAGGACGTAGCAGGGCTCGACGCCGCTCCACCAGCGCGCGTTCAGGACCGCGTGACGACCCTCTACCCTGACCTCCATCTCCGCGATCGCAACCGGATGGACGTTCAGCTGGCCCGGCTTCGGGACCACCAGCTGCGGCTGGTCCGGGTCGACGATGCCGTTCCCCGGGTCGCCCGGGTCGGTGCCGATCGGGTCGCCCGACCCGGCGCCGGGGTCGCTCTCACCGCCCGAGCCGCCCGGCGACGCCGAGGGCGGATTCTCGCTGGGCGGAGTCGACGGCGCCGCGGCGCTCGAACAGGCGACCACAAGGAGGGAGACGGTGAGGGCGGCCAGGAGCGCGCGGGGCGCGACGTGCTTCTTCATGGCGGCGAGACGACCGCCCTCCGCGGCGGGTTCCCGGACGGGACGCCCGGGCCCTTGACCCTCAGGCGCGGATGCTCAAGCGGCGCCCAGCCGCGCCGTCGTGTCCACCCGTGCCGGATGGTCGGCCTCCCAGGCTTCGATCTGTTCCTCGCGGCGCAGCAGATATCCGAGCTCGTCCGTGCCGGCGAGCAGCATCTCCCGGGCGAACGGGTCGACGTCGAACGGCAGGTCCTCGTCGCCCGGCAGGTGGACAACCTGGGCCTCGAGGTCGACGGTGAGCTCGGCGTCCGGGTTCCTCGCCACCAGGTCGAACAGCTGGCGATGGCGGTCCTGGTCGACGACGATCGGGAGAAGCCCGTTCTTCAGCGCGTTGGTCCGGAAGATGTCGGCGAAGGACGTCGACAGGATCGCCCGGATCCCCCACGCCGTCAGGGCCCACGGGGCGTGCTCCCGGGACGAGCCGCCCCCGAAGTTGTCGCCGGCGAGGAGGATCCGCCGGCCGGCCATCTCGGGCCGGTCGAGGACGAACGGCGGCTGGCGAAGGGACCCGTCCTCAGCGAACCGCCAGTCGCGGAAGAGCGCCTCGGCGAGGCCGGCCTTGTCGGTCACCTTGAGGTAGCGGGCGGGGACGATCTGATCGGTGTCGACGTTCTCGGCCGCGAGCGGGATGACCCGGCTCGTGAACGTCTCGAACCGGTCGGCCACGTCAGCGGCCGCCGACGGGCGCGATCGCCTCGATGCCCGGGAGCCGCCGCGGATCGCTGACGACGCCGGCGATCGCGCTGGCGGCCGCGGTCAGCGGCGAGGCGAGGAACGTCCGGCCGCCCTTGCCCTGGCGGCCCTCGAAGTTACGGTTGGAGGTCGACACCGCGTACTGGCCTGGGCCGAGCTGGTCGCCGTTCATGGCCAGGCACATCGAGCAGCCGGCCTCCCGCCACTCGGCCCCGGCGGCCCGGAACACCTCGGCCAGCCCCTCGGCCTCGGCCTGCCGCTTGACGTCCTGGGACCCGGGCACCACCAGCACCCGGACCCCCGGATCGACCCGCCGGCCGCGCAGCAGCTGGGCCGCCTGGCGCAGGTCGGAGATCCGCGAGTTGGTGCAGGAGCCGATGAAGACAACGTCCACCGG
>DASYTG010000006.1:0-19156 GCA_036002525.1 Candidatus Limnocylindrales bacterium | reverse complement strand
ACGTCGCCGGCGCGTTATCCGGCCATTCTCGCCGCGCTCGACGGGGAGGGGAGCGCGCCGGCCGGACTCCGGGCCGCCCTCGCGGTCGAGGCCTTTCGTCACACCGCCGCCTACGACGCCCGGATCGCGGCGGAGCTGCCGTGCGCGATGGACGCTGCCGGCGTCGAGCTGCCCGACGAGCCGGGCCTGCCCCGCTCGGCCGATCCGTATCCGCCGACGCTGACGATCGGCCTCGAGAAGCTCGAGACGCTTCGGTACGGCGAGAACCCGCACCAGACCGCGGCCCTGTACCGGCGGCCCGGCGCGGGTCCGCAGGACGGACCGTTCGCGACCGGCGAGCCGCCGCTCCAAGGAAAGGCGCTGAGCTACAACAACGTCCTCGACGCGTCCGCCGCGGCGGCGATCGCCCGTTCGCTGCGCGGCCCGGCCTGCGTCGTCGTCAAGCACACGAACCCGTGCGGGGCCGCAGAGCGGACGACGGCCCTCGAGGCCTGGCGGGCGGCGCTTGCCGGCGACCCCGTGTCGGCCTTCGGGGGCGTCGTCGCCCTCACCCGGCCCGTCGACGCGGACCTCGCCGCGGCACTCAGCGCGATCTTCCTCGAGGTCGTGATCGCGCCCGGCTTCGACCGGCCAGCCCGCGACGTCCTCGCGGCGAAGCAGAACCTCCGGCTCGTCGTCGATCCGACGCTCTCGTCCGACGAGCCGCCGCCGTGGCCCGAGCGGACCGGTGCCGTCCGGACCGCTGGTGGCGCCGTTCTCGTCTCGACCCCCGATACCCTCCCGGACGACCCGGCCGACTGGGTCCAGCCGACGTCGCGCGCCCCGACCGATGCCGAGCGGCGCGACCTCGACCTGGCGTGGCGGCTCGTCCGGGCGACGACCTCGAACGCGATCGTTATCGTCCGCGACGGGATGGAGATCGGCCTCGGGTCGGGGCAGACGAGCCGGGTTGACGCCGCTCGCGAGGCGGTCGCGAAGGCGAGGGCGATCCACGGCGACGACGCGCTCCGCGGCGCAGCGGCCGCGTCCGACGCGTTCTTCCCGTTTCCGGACGCGGTCGAGGCGCTGCTCGACGCCGGAGTCACGGCGATCGTCCAGCCCGGCGGCTCGGTCCGGGACGGCGAGGTCCTCATGACCGCCGACCGGGCCGGGGCGGCGATGCTCATCACCGGGACGCGCCACTTCCGGCATTGAGGGTCGCGCGGCCTGCCGTGCGGTCCGCCGCACGGGCCCTGCTACGATCGCGGCCATGAGCGTTGCCGCGCCCGGTCGAGTCGTCGTCGACGACGCGCCGCTCACGACCGGCGATGTCGTCGCCATCGCCCGCGGCGCCGACGTCACCCTCGGCCCCGTGGCGATCGAACGGATCCGCGCCTCGCGGGCCGTCGTCGACCGCCTCGTGACGGGGAATGCCCTCGTCTACGGCCTCAACACCGGGCTCGGGCACGGACGGAACGAGCGGATGCCGCTCGATGCCCTCGAGGCCAGCCAGGCTTACGTGGTCCGGGCCCACGCCGGCGGCCTGGGGCCGCCCCTCCCGACCGAGACCGTCAGGGCCGCGATGGCGGTCCGCGTCGCGGGGATCGCCCGGGGCGGGTCAGGTGCGTCGCCCGCGATGGCCGAAAGCTACGTCGCGATGCTCAACGCCGGCGTCCACCCCGTCGTCCCGGTCGTCGGGTCGATCGGCGCGTCCGACCTCATGCACATGGCGGCGATTGCCCTCGTCGCCCTCGGCGAGGGCGAGGCCGAGCTCGGAGGCGAGCGCCTGCCGGGCGGCGAGGCATTGACGCGGGCCGGGATCGCGCCGCTCCGTCTCGGCCCAAAGGACGGGCTCACGATCATCTCGGCGAACGGCGTATCGATCGGCCACGCCGCCCTCGTCGTCGATCGCGCGGCCGGGCTGGCGGACGTCGCCGACCTGGTCGTCGCACTGTCGCTCGAGGCCGCCGGCGGCAATCCGTCGATCGTGGAGCCGGTGGTCGCGGCGGCGAAGCCCGTGGCGGGCCAGGCGCTCGCCGCCGCCCGGATCCGGTCGTTTCTCGACGGCAGCAGGCTGGCCGTGACCGAAGCCGAGTCGGTCCAGGACCCGCTCTCCTTCCGTGTCGCCCCGCAGGTCCACGGGGCCTTCCGGGAGGTCGTCGGGTTCGCGACGGCGGCCGTCGACGGTGAGCTCGCCGCGATGGACGACAACCCGCTCGTCTCGATCGAGGAAGGCCGGATGGTCAGCAACGGCAACTTCCATCCGATGCTGCTTGCCCTCGCGGTCGACGCGATCCGGCCGGCGCTCGCCCATATCGGCCAGCTGTCGGACCGGCGGGCGGGGCAGCTCTGGGACCGTCTCGCGACGGACACCGGCGCGTTCGGCGGCGAGGCGTTCGAGCGGATGTCCCGTTACGGATCGCCGCTCCTCCGGTACAGCGGCGCCGCGCGCGCAGCCGAGCTCCGGACCCTCGCCGGCCCCGCCACCCTCGACGTCGCGCCGCTCGACCTCGGCGTCGAGGACCACGCGACGAACGCACCGCTGGCCATCCGCCTGACCGACGCGGCGCTCGACGTCGCCGAGGACGTGCTCGCCGTCGAGCTGCTCACGGCGACCGCGTCCGTGGGATGGCAGGACGAGACCCGCGGGCGGATGAGCCCGCGGACCGCGGCCGCGCTCGATCTCGTCGCCTCAACCCTGGCCGCGCTCGGTCCCGGCGCGAGCAGCGCCGCGGTCCACGGCGCCGCGCGGGATCTGCTCCACGGTCCGCTACTCACCGCGGCGGCGCTCCCAGGAGACGCGCCGGCCGGTCGTCCTTGACCCCGACCGCGGCCAGCCCGCATCATCGGCCGGTGAACCGCTCCGGGAGATCCATGGCGATGCCCCGGCGGTCGCGCTCCGGCCGGGCCTGACCCGCCCTCCGGACGCGGCGACCGCCGCGCCGGTCCGCCCGCGACCTGCCCCCACGGCGCGTCGCCTCTCTCCCGCAGCAGGACAGCTTCATGCCCGACCAGCCCGACCGTCCCCGGTTCTACCTGACCACCGCCATCGCCTACCCGAACAACCGCCCCGGCCTCCACACGCTCTACGAAGTCATCGGGGCGGACGTGATCGCCCGCTGGCATCGAATGCTCGGCCACGACACCCGCTTCCTGACGGGCACCGACGAGCACTCCGTGAACATCGCCCAGCGTGCCGCGGAGCTGGGCCTCGAGCCGGGCCAGTTCGCGGACGAGATGGTCGCCCTGTTCCAGGAGGCCGAGGGGGCCCTCCTGATCGCTCCCGACCGATTCATCCGGACGACCGATCCTGACCATCGCCGGGCGAGCCAGGAGATGGTCCGCCGGGCATACGCGAGCGGGGATGTCTACCTCGGCACGTACGAGGGCTGGTACTGCCCGAACGAGGGGTTCAAGGCCCCGTCCGACCTCCTCGACACGACGGCCGGGATGCGCTGCCCGAATCACCCCGACGTCGAGCTCCAATGGCTGACCGAGCGGAATTGGTTCTTCCGCCTCTCCGCCTACCGCGATCGACTCCTCGCCCAGTACGAGGCGCACCCGGAATGGGTCGAGCCGGAGTACCGCCGCAACGAAATGCTGGCGTTCCTCCGGGGCGGCCTGGACGACATCTCGATCAGCCGCGAGACCTTCCACTGGGGCATCCCGTTCCCGATCGCCGAGAACGGCGAGACCGCCGAGCGCGAGGACGGGTCGTGGGACCCCGAGGCCGGCGTCATCTACGTCTGGTTCGATGCGCTGATCAACTACATCACGGGGGCCGGGTTCCCCGACGATCCGGAGGCGTTCGCGAAGTGGTGGCCGGCCGATCTTCACGTGATCGGCAAGGACATCAACCGGTTCCACACGATCATCTGGCCGGCGATGCTCATGAGCGCCGGGATCGAGCTGCCCCGGAAGGTCTGGGTTCACGGCTTCATGACCGTTCAGGGCGAGAAGATGAGCAAGAGCCGCGGCAACTTCCTGGAGCCGAAGGACGTCGTCGCGGCATTCGGCGCGGACGGCGCGCGATTCGTGACCCTTCGCGAGGTCCCGTTCGACCGCGACGCCGACGTGTCGTGGGACTCGTTCGTCCGCCGCTACAACGCCGACCTCGCGAACGACTTCGGGAACCTCGTCAACCGGACCGTCTCGATGGCGAACCGCTACCTCGCGGGTGAGCGGCCGCCGTCTCGGGCGGCCGGCGACTCGCCCCTTGCCGGCGCCTGGGCCGACGCCATTCGCGCCTACGGCCAGAGTCTCGACGCGTACCTCCTCCACGAGGCGCTCGCCGGGCTCTGGGAGTTCGTTGGTGCGGCGAACAGGCTCGTCGACGCCGAGAAGCCATGGGACCTCGCGAAGGCGGCCAAGGCCGGCGACGACGAGGCGGCCCGGCACCTCCGGGGCGTGCTGGGGGATCTCGTCGAGGCCGCCCGGCTGATCGGCCTGGCGGCGGCGCCGTTCCTGCCGAGCGCCGCGCCGCGTGTCCTCGCTCAACTGGGCTACGAGTACCCGTACGGCGCGGATGGCAACGCGGGACCGCCGATCCTCGACGAGCTGCGCTGGGGTGCCCACGCGTCCGAGTCCGGTCGCCTCGGCGCCGCAGAACCGCTCTTCCCCCGTCTCGAGACCGAGCCGGCCGAGACGTGAGAGCTTCGCCCCCGCGCCTGATCGACAGCCACTGCCACCTCCAGGCCGACCGGTTCGCCGGGGACATCGAGCTCGTCCTCGGCGGGGCGCGGCTGGCCGGCGTCGAGCGGATCCTTGTGCCTGGCTGGGATCCGTCGTCGTGCCGGAAGGCGATCGACCTCGTCGATCGCTTCCCGTGGCTCGACGCCTCGGTCGGCGTTCATCCCCATGACGCCGCGAACATCGACGACGAGGCATGGCGCGAGCTGGCCTCGCTCGCGATCGACGCGCGGGTTGTTGCCATCGGCGAGACCGGTCTCGACTACGACCGCCTCTACGCGCCGGTCCTCGCCCAGCTCGCCAACCTCCGGCGCAACCTGCGGCTCGCGGCCGAGACCGGCAAGCCGGCGATCCTTCATTGCCGCTCGACCGAGGGCGAGCGCGAGGCCCAGGACGCGCTGCTCGCGGAGCTCCGTGCCTTCGGCGCCCAGCCGCCCCGGGTTGTGATCCACTCGTTCTCGGGGCCGCTCGACTACGCCGAGGCGATGCTCGGCCTCGGGGCGGCGATCAGCTTCTCAGGGCTCGTGTTCCGGCGCGGTGAAGAGGCCTCTGCCGACGTCGCCCGGCTCGTGCCCGCCGACCGCGTCCTCGTCGAGACCGACTCGCCGTTCCTCTCGCCCCCCGGCGCCCCCCGGGCCCGGAACGAGCCGGAGTGGGTGGCGGTGACCGCGCGCTGGCTGGCCGACCGGCGGGGCATCCCGGTGGACGCCCTCGGCGAGCGGCTCGTCGAGACGTACGACGCCGTTTTTCCCAGCAGTCGGCGGGCCGCGGTGATCGGGGCGACGGGGCGTCAAGTCCCGCCTTGACAGCCGCCGACCGGGCACGTTACTGTAGTTAGCACTCTCATATCGAGAGTGCTAAGCGACGCGGGAACGCGGATTCGCACGGCGCCTGAGCGGCCCGGAGGATCGGATCGCGACCGCCGCGACGCGCTCAATCAGGTTGCGGGTGCCGGGCGGCCTCGTCGGGCTGTCTGGCGGTCCCGGGATCACGGAAGTAGGACGGCGCTCGAGGCCGTCGCAGGAGGTACGCACCTTGGCCACTGCCACCGCTGCCAAGACCAGGCTCCGGCCCCTCATGGACCGGGTCGTGGTCAAGCCGACGCCCCGCGAGGAGATGACGAAATCCGGGATCGTGCTGCCCGATACCGCCAAGGAGAAGCCGCAGGAGGGGACCATCCTCGCCGTCGGCCCGGGCGGCCTTGACAACGAGGGCAAGCGGACCCCGATGGACGTCAAGGAGGGCCAGAAGGTCCTCTACGCGAAGTACGCCGGGACGGAGTTCAAGATCGACGAGGAGGAGCTCCTCATCGTCAGCCAGAAGGACATCCTCGCGGTCGTCGCCGACTGACGCGGCACCGAGGCCCAACCCACAGATGATCCGGAGGAACAGACGAATTGGCTAAGCAGTTGATCTTCGACGAGACCGCTCGTCGATCGCTCAAGCGGGGAATGGACCGGCTCGCCGACGCGGTCCGGGTGACGATCGGGCCGAAGGGCCGGAACGTCGTCCTCGACAAGAAATTCGGTGCGCCGACGATCACGAACGACGGCGTCACGATCGCCCGCGAGATCGAGCTCGACGACCCGTTCGAGAACATGGGCGCCCAGCTCCTCAAGGAAGTCGCCACGAAGACGGACGACGTCGCCGGCGACGGCACGACGACGGCTGTCGTCCTCGCCCAGGCCCAGGTGGCCGAGGGTCTCCGCGTCGTCACGGCCGGGGCAAACCCGATGGTCGTCAAGCGCGGCATCGAGAAGGCCGTCCAGGCCGTCGTCGAAGAGATCAAGGCCCAGTCGCGGCCGGTCGACAACCGCGAGCAGATCGCAGCCGTTGCCGCGATCAGCGCCGCGGATCCGGAAGTCGGCGAGATCATCGCGGAGGTGATGGACAAGGTCGGCAAGGACGGCGTGATCACGGTCGAAGAGGGCCAGTCGCTCGGCCTCGAGGTCGAGTACGTCGAGGGCATGCAGTTCGATCGCGGCTACATCTCGCCGTACTTCGTGACCAACCCCGATCGGATGGAGGCGGTCCTCGACACCCCGCTCATCCTCATCACCGACAAGAAGATCTCGAGCGTCCCGGATCTCCTGCCGGCCCTCGAGAAGGCGGTCCAGCAGGGCAAGCCGATGCTCATCGTCGCCGAAGACGTCGATGGTGAGGCGCTCGCCACGCTCGTCGTCAACAAGCTCCGCGGCACCGTCCAGGTCCTCGCCGTCAAGGCGCCGGGCTTTGGCGATCGGCGGAAGGAGATGCTCCGCGACCTCGCCGTCCTGACCGGCGGCACGGTCATCAGCGAAGAGATCGGGCGGAAGCTCGACTCGGCCACGGTCGAGGACCTCGGCCGCGCCCGCCGCGTCGTCGCGACGAAGGACGACACGACGATCGTCGACGGCGAGGGTGCGCCGGACCAGATCAAGGCCCGGATGCAGCAGATCAAGGCCCAGATCGAGGAGACGACCTCGGACTACGACAAGGAGAAGCTCCAGGAGCGCCTTGCCAAGCTGTCCGGCGGCGTCGCCGTGATCAAGGTCGGGGCTGCGACCGAGGTCGAGCTCAAGGAGAAGAAACACCGGATCGAGGACGCGCTCTCGACGACCCGCGCGGCCGTCGAGGAGGGCCTCGTCGCCGGCGGTGGGACGACGCTCGTCCAGGCCGCTCCGGCGCTCGACAAGCTCAAGCTCGACGGCGACGAGAAGGTCGGCCTCGAGATCGTCCGGCGCGCCCTCGAGGCACCCGCCCGGCAGATTGCCGACAACGCGGGCCAGCCCGGCGAGGTCGTGGTCGAGAAGATCAAGGGCCTGCCGAAGGGCGAGGGGTACGACGCCCTCAAGGGCGAGTACGGCAACATGTTCGACAAGGGGATCGTCGACGCGGCGAAGGTCACCCGGTCGGCGCTCCAGAACGCGGCTTCGATCGCGGCCCTGGTCCTGACGACCGAGACCCTCGTCACCGACATGCCGGAAAAGGAGAAGTCTGCCGCGGGGGCCGGTCACGGCCACGGTGGCGGAGACATGGACTTCTAGTCCGGACCCTCCGCACAGCAAGTCGAGGCCCCCGGTTCCGCCGGGGGTCTCGTGATTCCGGGCGCGGGCGGCGGATCAGCCCGTCTGGCAGCCAGCCACGAGACGCGCGACAATTGCGCGGTTGACACCGGGGCGCTCGTCAGGCGACCCTGTGGCGCCGTCACTCAATAAGCTGGAGTCACCATGCCCCGCCGACTGCTCGCATTGCTCGCGCTCGTCGCCACAGTAGCGGTGCTCGCGTGCAACACTCCTCCCGCCGCTCCCGCCCTGACGGACCCGAAAGATATCCTCGTCAAGTCGATCGAGTCGCTCGCGAACCTCAAGACCGCGACGATCAAGGGCACGTTCGGCGGCTCCATCAACGCGGCCGAGATGGGGAACTTCGATCTCTCCACGGTCAAGATCGACCTGGCGATCGACGTCCCGGCGAAGAAGACGAGGATCACGGTCGACGCCCCGACGCTCATGGGGACGAACGTCGACGTCATCGTGGCCGACGGCAACGTCTACATGAAGGTCGTCGGACCGATGGCGGCGTTCCTCGGCGCCGATGCGTCCGGCAAGTACACGAAGACGGCCGCCGACACCGGCTCGGTGCCCGACGAGGCATCGGATCCGACGAAGGCGATCGCGGAGCTCCGTGCGGGCCTCGACAAGCTCCCGAAGGCGCCGGAGAAGCTCGCCGACGAGCGGTGCGGCGACCAGGACTGCTACCACGTCAGGATCGCCATGACCGGCGCGGACCTCGCCACGCTGGGCGGGGGCAGCGACATCGGCAACGTGTCGCTCGAAGTCTGGACCCGGAAGAACGACCTGCGCCCGGCGAAGATCACCTTCGCCCTCGACGCCGGCACGCAGGGCAACGTCACCGGCACGTTCGACATCACCTACGACTCCGGCGTGAACATCAGCGCCCCGCCGGCCGACCAGATCGCCCCCGACTGAGTCCGTCTGCCGGCCTCCGGCCGGTCCATTGAGCCGAACGAACGGCCCGCCCAGCGAGGCGGGCCGTTCCCGTACGTGCGGGCTCCGCGACCGGCCCCGCGCGAGTCGCAGGAGAGCCCGCCCGCCTACAATTCGCAGGTGAGCCCCACCCCCCGTCGCCGGCCACGCGGACGTGTCGCCGACGCCTCCGCGGAGGCGCCCGGCACGGTCTTCGCCCAGCTCGATCCGGGCGTCGCCAGCACGCCCGTCGAGCCTGACTGGCTGCGCGAAGTCTCGTCTGGTGACGTCCCGGCCGCGCCCGATCCCGTGGCCCAGGCCGCCGCCGAGGCCGCCCGGGCCGAGGCAGCCGCGCAGCGCGCGACGGCGATCGTCGGCGCGCTGAACCCCGAGCAGGCCCGGGCGGTGACGACGACCGAGGGCCCGCTCCTCATCCTTGCCGGGGCCGGCAGTGGCAAGACCCGCGTCCTGGCGCACCGGATCGCCTACCTCATCGGCGTCAAGGGCGTCCGGCCGTGGCAGATCCTCGCGGTGACGTTCACGAACCGCGCCGCGGGCGAGCTCCGCGACCGGATCATCTCCCTCGTCGGGGAGCCGGGACGCGACGTCCAGGCCGGCACGTTCCACGCGATCTGCGCCCGTGTCCTCAGGCGCGACGGTGAGGCGATCGGGATCGACCGCCGGTTCGTCATCTACGACACCGACGACCAGCAGGCGCTGATGAAGCAGATCCTCCGCGACGAGGACCTCCCGCTCACCGGGGAGTTCCGTCCGTCGGCCGTGCTGGGCGCGATCAGCCGGGCGAAGAACGAGATGCTCGACCCAGCGTTCCTCGCCGAGAACGCCGTGAACCGCCACGAGCGAATCGTCGCCCGGCTCGCGGTGAGGTACCAGGAGCGGCTCCGCAAGGTCGGCGCCCTCGACTTCGACGATCTCCTCCTCGAGGCGGTCCGACTGTTCGAGGAGGCCCCGGCCGTCCTCGCGAAATACCAGGATCGGTGGCGCTACCTCCACGTCGACGAGTACCAGGACACGAACCGGCCGCAATACCTCTGGGTCCGGGCACTGGCAGCGAAGCACGGCAACCTCGCGGTCGTCGGCGACGACGACCAGTCGATCTACCGCTGGCGCGGGGCGGACCTCCGGAACATCCTCGATTTCGAGCGCGACTGGCCGGCTGCGGCGGTCGTCAAGCTCGAGCGCAACTACCGCTCGACCCAGCTGATCCTCGACGCCGCCCATGCGGTCGTCTCGCGCAACACCGAGCGGACCGACAAGAAGCTCTGGACCGACCAGGCCGGCGGCAAGCCGATCCAGCGCTTCGAGGCGTACAACGAGGAGGAGGAGGCCGAGTGGATCGCCCGCCAGGTCGAGGGCCTGGTCGGCGGCCGCGGCTCCGCCCTGACCCGGCGAGCCGACGACGAGGACGGCGTGTTCCGGGCACAGGACATCGCGGTGATGTACCGGATGAACGCCCAGTCACGGGCGATCGAGGAGGCGTTCCTCCGCTACGGAATCCGCTACCAGCTCGTCGGCGGGACGCGGTTCTACGCCCGGCGCGAGGTCAAGGACGCGCTCGCCTACCTCCGGATCCTCCGGTCCGACACGGACGCGGTGAGTTTCGAGCGGGTGATCAACGTGCCGGGCCGGTCGATCGGCGAGAAGACGATCGAGACGCTCCGCGGGGTCGCCGCCCGGGACGATGTCTCGACCTGGGAGGCGATCGAACGAGGGGCGCGGGGCGACATCGAGACGATGGCGCCCCGGACCCGGAACGCGCTGGCCGAGTTCGCGGCACTCGTCCGGCGGCTCCGAACGCGAGTCGGCGTCCTGCCGCTCCCCGAGCTCCTCGACGACGTCCTCGAGGCGTCCGGCTACCGGGCGATGCTCGCCGACGGCTCGGAGGAGGGCGAGGAGCGCTGGGCGAACCTGCTCGAGCTGCGGTCGGTCACGACCCGCTACGACGACCTGTCGCCGGAGGACGCCCTCGACCGGCTCCTCGAGGAAACCGCCCTCGTCGCGGACCAGGACAGCTACGAGGGCGGCGCCGACGCGGCGACGCTGATCACGCTCCACGCGGCGAAGGGGCTCGAGTTCCCGGTCGTGTTCATCGCCGGCCTCGAGGAGGGCCTGTTTCCTCACAGCCGGGCCCTCGACGACGAGAAGGAGCTCGAGGAAGAGCGCCGGCTCGCGTACGTCGGGATCACCCGGGCGAAGCGGCGGCTCTACCTCTCCCATGCCTGGCGCCGCGCCACGTGGGGAATGGGCCAGGCGTCGGTCCCGTCGCGCTTCCTCCTCGAGATCCCCGGGAGCCTCATGGAGGGGCCGCAGCTCGAGGGGCCCGGGGACGTCGAGTCGCCGGGACCGCTCGACCTCGACCTCGTGTTCGGGGCACGGCGGGCGACCCGGTTCGGAACGCCGGTCCGGGCCGGCGGGGGAGCGTGGCGGCAGGGCAGTGGGCGCCCGGGAGCGCCGTCGCCCGGAGAGTCGTTCCGTCCCAGTCGCGATCTCGCCGCCCGCCGCGAGGCGTTCGCCGGCGGGGCGAGATCGGGGTCGTTGGGCGGGAGTGCGGGGTCGGATGCGGCCGCACCGCCGGTCCGTCCGGTCATCCCCGGTGAGCGCCGGTTCCGCGACGGCGAACGCGTCCGCCACGCCCGATGGGGCGATGGCATCGTCGTGAGCTCGAAGCTCACCCGGAGCGACGAGGAAGTCATCGTCGCCTTCCGGGATCCGGCCATCGGGCGCAAGACGATGCTCGCCAGCCTCGCCAACCTCGACGTCGTCGGATAGCGTCTCCGGCACCCACTGGGCTAGAGTGCCGCCGATGACAACCCAGTCGGCCGACATCGCTTCGGTCGTCTCGCTCGCCGACCTCGAGGCGCTCGCCCGGGAGTGCCTGGAACCGGCTGCCTGGGACTACCTGGCCGGTGGCGCCGAAGACGAGATCACGCTCGCCGACAACGTCGCTGCGTTCCGTCGCCGTCGCCTCGTGCCGCGGGTCCTCGTCGACGTCGCCGCCATCGACACGCGGACGACGATCCTCGGCCGGGAGGTCGCGATCCCGATCGGCGTCGCGCCGGTCGCCGCCCAGGCGCTCGCCCACCCCGACGCCGAGCCGGCCACCGCCCGGGCCGCGGCCGCAGCCGGCGCGCTGTTCTGCCTCTCGACGGTCAGCAGCCGCTCGATCGAGGAGGTCGCCGAGGCCGTTCCCGGCGACGCGCCGCGCTGGTTCCAGCTCTACGTCAACGAGGATCCGGCGTTCACTCAAGGGCTCGTCCGGCGCGCCGAGGCAGCCGGGTATGGCGCGATCGTCCTCACCGTCGACCTGCCGGTCCTCGGCTATCGCGAGCGGGAGAAACGGCGCGGCTGGGAGCTCGACACCCCGCTCGGTAACTTCGACCGCTCGATTGTGGTAGCGGCCGATCCGGATCAGGACGGCGAGGTCGACCTCGACCGGCTGCTCGACTCGCGCCATGTTCGGCTCACCTGGGACGACCTCGCGACGATCCGGTCGTGGTCCTCGCTGCCGCTCGTCCTGAAGGGCATCCTCCATCCGGACGACGCCCGGCTCGCCGTCGAGCACGGCGCCGCGGGCATCGTCGTGTCGAACCACGGCGGCCGCCAGCTCGACCGTTCACCCGCTGCGCTCGACATGCTCGAGGCGGTGGTGGCCGCGGTCGACGGACGAGCCGAGGTCTACATCGACGGCGGCGTGCGGCGGGGGAGCGACGCGCTGATCGCCATCGCCCTGGGCGCGACCGCCGTGTTCGCCGGCCGGCCGTTCGTCGCCGCCCTCGGCGCCGCGGGTGAGCCCGGGGTCGGCCGAGCCTTCGAGATCCTCCGCGAGGAGCTGGAACGGTCGATGGCGCTGCTCGGGACGCCAACGCTCGCCGACGTCCGTCGCGAACACGTTCTGGGCGGCTAGCACGGTGGCGGGAACGATGACCGAGACGAGCTCCGCCGATCGCCTCCCGGTCGACCCCGTGCTCGTCGAGCAGGCCGCCGAGCTCGACACGGAGACGGCGGCCGCCCGGCACGCGGACCTCGCGGAGCGGGTGGGGCGGGCCAACCAGCTTTATTACGCGGAGGACGCGCCGGAGCTGAGCGATGCGGAGTACGACGCGCTCTTCCAGGAGCTGGTCGCGCTCGAGACCGCCCACCCCCAGCTCGTCACCCCCGATTCGCCGACCCAGCGGGTCGGGGGCGCGCCGGCCGGCACGTTTGCCGAGGTCCCTCACCGACGGCCGATGCTGTCCCTCGCCAACGCCTTCAGCCACGACGAGCTGCGCGCGTTCGACGCCCGCGTCCGGCGGGCGCTCGGTCTCCCCGCCGCCCCGGAGCCGGCGCCCGGCCTGAGCTACGTCGCCGAGCTGAAGATCGACGGCCTCGCCATCTCGCTCCAGTACGAGCGTGGCCGGTTCGCCCGGGGCGCGACCCGTGGCGACGGCACGATCGGCGAGGACGTCACGGCCAACCTGAAGACGCTCCGCTCGATCCCGGACCGGCTGCCCGAGCCGGTCACGGTCGACGTCCGCGGCGAGGTCTTCATGCCGAAGAAGGAGTTCGCCCGGATCAACGCGGAGCGCGAGGAGCTGGGCCTGCCCCTCTACGCGAACCCGCGCAACAGCGGCGCCGGGTCGCTGCGCCAGAAGGACCCGCAGGTCACCGCGAGCCGGCTCCTGGCGACGTGGTTCTACCAGCTGATCGAGGACGGTGACGGGGCCGTGTCAGGCACGGCCACCCAGTCCGCCGCGCTCGAACGGCTCGAGAGGCTGGGGCTCCCGGTCAACCCGGAGCGCGAGGCGGGGCTCGACATCGAGGGTATCGTCGCCTTCGCCGAGCGCTGGCGCGAGCCCCGCCACGAGCTGCCGTACGAGACCGACGGCATCGTCGTCAAGGTCGATGCGTTCGACCAGCAGGCCCGTCTCGGGATGGTTTCGCACGCCCCGCGCTGGGCGATCGCCTACAAGTTCCCGCCCGAGCAGGTGGAGACGGTCGTCGAGGACATCGTCCCGTACGTCGGCCGGACGGGGACCCTCACCCCGGTCGCCCACCTCCGCCCCGCGAAGGTCGCCGGGTCGACGGTCGCCCGGGCGACCCTCCACAACCTCGACGAGGTCCGCCGGAAGGACATCCGGATCGGGGACACAATCGTCCTCCAGAAGGCGGGCGACGTGATCCCGGAGGTCGTCCGGGCGATCCTCGATCGCCGGACGGGCGAGGAGCGCGAGTTCGAGATGCCGGCGACCTGCCCGGTCTGCGGGACCGCGATCGTGCGGGACGAGGGAGCCGTCCGCCACTACTGCCCGAACCCGTCGTGTCCGGCCCGCGTCGGCCAGGGGTTCGGCCATTTCGCCGGGCGCGGCGGGATGGACATCGAGGGCGCCGGCTGGAAGGTCCTCAGCCAGCTCATCGAGCGCGGGATGGTGAAGCGGCGGGGCGACTTCTACCGGCTGTCCGTCGAGGACCTGGAGTCGCTCGATCGGTTCGCCCGGAAAAGCGCCGAGAACCTCCACCGCTCGATCCAGCGGGCACGCCGGCGGCCGCTCGAGCGCGTCCTCGCGGCCCTCGGCATCCCGCAGGTCGGCTGGACGACCGCGATCGAGCTCGCGCGTTGGCTCGCGGACCGCGTGCCGCCGGGTGACGACTGGCTCCGCCGGGCCGCGGCCGAGCTGGCGACGGCGGCCGGGACGCCCGAGCGGTTCGAGGCGATCGACGGCGTCGGTCCAACCGTCGCGGCGAGCCTCGCGGCCTGGTTCGGTCCCGGCGGCGAGGGCGTCGCGGTCCTCGAGGACCTCGCCGACGCCGGGGTCGAGGTCGAGCTGCCCGCTCCGCGCTCCGGCGGCGATGCCGGACCCCTGGCCGGCAAGACGGTCGTCGTCACGGGCACGCTCGAGGGCTTCAGCCGCGAGGAGGCGGAAGAGGCGATCCGAGCCGCGGGCGGCAAGCCCGGCGGGTCGGTGTCGCGGAAGACGGACTGGCTGGTCGCCGGCGAGAGCGCGGGCTCGAAGCTCGCCAAGGCCCAGGAGCTCGACGTCCCGGTCCTCGATGAGCCCGGCTTCCGGCGCCTCCTCGCAGGCGAGGAGGACCCGGAAGCGTGAATCGCTCGCAGCTCCGGATCTACACGATCGAGCCCGGCCGGCTCGACGACTTCATGACCGTCTGGTCGACCTGGGTGCGGCCGCTCCGGCGGCGGTTCGGCTTCGAGAGCGCGGCCTGGACCGTGCCCGAGGAGAACCTGTTCATCTGGCTAGTGACGTTCCGCGGCGAGCGGACCTTCGAGGAGGCCGATACCGCGTACTACGCCTCGCCGGAGCGCCAGGCGATCAGGCCCGACCCCGCCCAGTGGATCGTGCGGAACGAGACCCGCTGGCTTCGGCCGGTCAGTGCCGCCGAGCCGGCGACCGGCCGCGGTGGTAGCGCTCCATCAGGTCGGTGACCGCGGCGCGCGAGGCCTCCCATTCGGGCTGATCGCCGAAGATCGCCTTGCCGGCGTCCGGACCCCATCGCTTGAGCTGGGTCATCGCCGTGACGATCGCGTTGTGCTCGAACGTCCGCCGCCGGCCGCCGTCGACGTTGCCGGTCACGAGGTAGCGCCGTACGAGGTCGAACGGCGCGGTCCACTGGCCGATCTTGATCTTGTCGCCCTGGCGCATCGACTCGAGGAGCTCGTCGTCGCCGACCGGATGGCGGTCGTGCTCCCCGACGTGGCGATGGAGGTCGACGCGGCGGCCCGGATGGTCGAGGCTGAGCAGCCGCCCGTCCTCATCGACCGTCCTGTAGCAGACGGGACACGACGGCAGCTCGACATCGGCGCGGGGCGGCGCTCCGTACGGCAGCCCGCAGCGCCGGCAGAACGCCGAGCTCGACGTCCCTGACGGGGTCCCGCACTGGAGGCAGGCGGTGGCGGCCATCAGCGGAGCCTCCGGCCGGACTGGAGCTGATCGATCGTCGCGCGGGTGACGCGGTCGGCGGCCTCGACCCGAATGTGCCAGTACTCCGGGGTGTACAGCCCGGCCGGGCTGCGGGTCACCGCCGGTCGCCCGTGGCCACCGGCCCGTTCGATCGCCGTCGCGAGGGCGCCCCCGAGGCGCGCCGGCGAGTCCGGCCGCGGCATGTGGGGATCGAGGGACGACGCCAGGGCGCTGATGAATCGATCGAGATCGGCCCGACCGAGGGCCACGACGAGGTCCTCGATCCGGTCAGGATCGGGCGGCGGAGGCGCGGGCTCAGGGGCCGGGCCGAGCAGCCTCCGGCGGGCACGGTCGAGACTTTTCTGAACCCACATCGGGCGATCTGCACTCCGCTGGCTCTGCTCGGTTTCCGGGGCTTGCGGGACTCGGCAAAGGATCACCGCCGCGGTGGGGTACTCGCCATCCCCCGATGGGGGCCCATCAGTACCATCCCGAGCCGCGTCCACGCACGCCCCGCCGGACGCGGGATCGTCACGTGGTGCGCGCGGTCAACCCGACCGGTTCACGGGGGACGCGGCTATCATCGCCCGATGGCCACACTCTCCCGGGCGGACGTCGAGCACGTCGCCTACCTGGCGCGGCTGGGGCTGACCGACGACGAGCTCGGTCGCCTCGAGGGTGAGCTCAACCACATCCTCGACCAGTACGCGATTCTCGCCCGCCTCGATACCGACGCGATCCCCCCGACGGCCCAGACCATCGAGCTGGAGAACATCCTCCGGGACGACGTCGTGGCTCCGTCGCTGCCCGTCGAAGCCGTCCTGGCCAACGCGGCCGCGACCGACGGCCCGTTCATCGAGGTTCCGCCGATCCTCGGCGGAGACGAGGGCACGGCGCCCGGGTGACACCCGCGGCCGATCCACACGACCTCGTCCGGCTGACCGGCCACCAGCAGGCGGGCCTCCTCCGCGCCGGGACGGTCTCATCCCGCCAGCTCGCGGACGCCCACCTCGACGTCGCCGAGCGGCAGAACCGGGCACTGAACGCCTGGCTGGTGCTGGACCCGGAGGCGGCCCGGGCCCAGGCCGAGACCGCCGACGCGCGGCTGGCCGAGGCTCGGGCCGGGGGGGCCGCCGCCCTCGGCGCGCTCCATCCGCTGCTCGGCCTGCCCGTTGCGCTGAAGGACCTCGTCTCGGTGAAGGGCGGCCAGGCGACCGCCGGCTCGCGGATTCTCGATGGCTACCTGGCGCCCTACGACGCTCACATCACCCAGCGCCTCCGGGCCGCCGGGGCAGTGATCCTCGGCAAGACGAACATGGACGAGTTCGCGATGGGCTCGTCGACCGAGCACTCCGCGTTCGGGCCGACCGCGAACCCGTGGGCGCTCGACCGCGTGCCGGGCGGCTCGTCGGGCGGCTCGTCGGCCGCGGTCGCCGCGTTCCACGCACCGTTCGCGATCGGCACGGACACCGGTGGGTCGATCCGGCAGCCAGCGGCCCTGTGCGGGATCGTCGGGATGAAGCCGACCTACGGCCGGGTGAGCCGGTACGGGATCGTCGCGTTCGCCAGCAGCCTCGACCAGATCGGGCCGTTCGCCCGGGACGCCCGGGACGCGGCCGCCCTCCTCCACGCCGTGGCCGGCCGCGACGAGCGGGACTCGACCTCCGCCCAGGTTCCCGTGTCGGACGATCTCCTCCGCCTGCCAGCCGACGACGAGGCCGCGGCCTGGCTCCGTGGCAAGCGCCTGGGTCTCCCCCGCGAGTACTTCGTGCCCGGGATGGAGCCTGGCGTCGAGGCGCGCGTCCGCGAGGCCGTGGGCGCGCTCGAGGCCGCCGGGGCGGCGGTCGAGGAGGTCTCCCTGCCCCACACCGAGTACGGCCTCGCGACGTACTACATCGTCGCCCCGGCCGAGGCGTCGGCGAACCTCGCCCGCTATGACGGGATCCGCTACGGGCCGCGACTCGGCGACGGGGACGTCCGGACGACGTACCTCGTGACCCGTGGTCGGGGGTTCGGTCCCGAGGTGAAGCGCCGGATCATGCTCGGGACGTACGCCCTGTCGGCCGGCTACTACGACGCCTACTATCTCAAGGCCCAGAAGGTCCGAACGCTGATCAAGGGCGACTTCGATGCCCTGTTCGCCGCCGGCTTCGACGCCCTCGTCGCGCCGACCTCACCGTCGGTCGCGTTCCGGTTCGGGGCGAAGCTCGCCGATCCGGTCGCGATGTACCTGTCCGATGCCTGCACGCTCCCGGCGAACATGGCTGGCCTGCCGGGGGTCTCGATCCCGTGCGGGCTGTCGGACGGACTGCCCGTCGGGCTCCAGCTGATCGGCGCGCCGTGGTCGGAGCTCGAGCTGTTCCGCCTGGCTCGCGGCTACGAGGCGATCACCGCGGACGCGCCGTGGCGCTCCCTCGAGCCGGCCGAGCTCGCGCTCGCCGACGACCCGGCCACGCCGACGCCCGCGGATCGCGCGGCGGCCCTCGCCGGAACCCACTAGATTGCTGCCATGACCCACAGCCCCACGGCCCGCACCCCGCTTGCGGATCGGGCGCTCGCGGAGCGGGTGAGGGCCGTGCCACCGTCCGGGATCCGGCGGTTCTTCGACATCCTCGCGACGATGGACGACGTCGTCAGCCTCGGGGTGGGGGAGCCCGACTTCGACACGCCGCCCCAGGTCGTCGAGGCCGGCGTTCGGTCGCTCCGGGCGGGTCGGACGCACTACACGTCGAATTACGGGACCCTCGAGCTGCGACGCGCCCTCGCCGCCCATCTCGAGCGCCGCTACGGGGTGTCGTACGACCCCCAGCGAGAGCTGTTGATCACGGTCGGCGCCTCGGAGGCCGTCGACATGGCCCTCCGCGCGACGTGCGACCCGGGCGACGAGATCGTCCTCCACGAGCCGTCCTACGTCGCCTACCCGCCGGCAGTGACGTTCGCCGGGGGCGTCGTCCGGTTCGTGTCGACGAGGCTCGAGGACGATTTCGCCCTCGACCCGGCCGCGGTCGAGGCCGCGATCACGCCACGGACGAAGGCGCTCTTCCTGGGCTACCCCTGCAACCCGACCGGCGCCGTGCTGCCGGACGAGGTCCAGGACGAGCTCGCCCGGATCGCCGTCCGGCATGACCTCCTCGTGTACAGCGACGAGATCTACGACCGCCTGGCCTACGGGTCGTACCGCCACCGGGCGTTGAGCGCTCTCGACGGAATGCGCAAGCGGACGATCCTCATGGGCGGCTTCTCGAAGGCGTACGCGATGACCGGCTGGCGGGTCGGGTATCTCGCCGCTCCGGCGTCGATCCTCGAGGGGATCGTCAAGGTCCACCAGTACGGGATCATGTCGGCCCCGACGACCGCCCAGGACGCGGCGCTCGTGGCGCTGACCTCAGCCGAGGACGACGTCGAGCGGATGCGCGCGGAGTACGACCGCCGGCGCCGGCTGCTCGTCGATGGGCTGAACAGGCTTGGCCTGACGACATTCGAGCCCCGTGGCGCGTTCTACGCGTTCCCCCGGATCGCCTCGACCGGCCTCGACTCCGATGCGTTCGCCCGCGGACTCCTCGAGGAGGAACGCGTGGCGGTCGTTCCCGGCAACGCCTTCGGCCC
>DASYTG010000005.1:0-14977 GCA_036002525.1 Candidatus Limnocylindrales bacterium | reverse complement strand
ATGACCGCTCCGGAGTTGGCGATCACCGGCGGCACGATCGTCGACGGCACCCGAGCGCCTGGCAGGAGCGGGACGGTGCTCGTCGAGGGCGGTCGGATTCGGCTCATCGGTCCCGGCACGACCCCACCCCGCGTCCGGCGCACGATCGATGCGGCGAACAAGGTCGTCGCGCCCGGCTTCATCGACCTGCACAGCCACAGCGGCCTGATGATCCTCGCCGACCCGCTCCACGAGCCGAAGGTGCGGCAGGGCGTGACGACCGAGGTCATCGGGGTCGACGGCAACAGCTACGCGCCATTCCGGAAGCGGAAAGACCTCGAGGCGTTCGTCGAGCTGAACTCCGGGCTCGACGGAATTCCGGACATCGCCTATGACTGGGACACCGTCGCGTCGTACCTCGACCGGCTCGACGGCCTCTCCCTGAACATCGCCTATCTCATCGGCAACTCCGCGCTCCGGATCGCCGCCGTCGGCTGGGACGACGTGCCCGCCCGGCCCCGCGCCATCGCCAGCCAGCAGGCCATGCTCCGCGAGGGCATGGAACACGGAGCTTTCGGGGTCTCGAGCGGCCTCGACTACCCGCCCGGCAGCTATGCCTCGACCGAGGAGCTCGCCGAGCTGGCCCGCGAGGCCGGCAAGCACGGTGGCTTCTACCACACCCACGTTCGATACCCGCTCGGCGATCGCTTCCTCGACCCGTTCCGGGAGGCCATCGACATCGGGCGGCGCGGCGAGGCCCCCGCTCACATCACCCACTTCTATCACCGCAAGACGTTCCCGGGCTCGGCCGAGCAGATGCTCGACCTCGTCGACGACGCGCGGGCCGAGGGCCTCGACGTCACATTCGACGCCTACCCGTACGAGTGGGCAAGCACCCGCCTCCTGATCCTCATCCCGACGTGGGTCCAGGCCGGCGGCCCGGTCCGCACGAAAGAGCGCCTGGCGGAGCGCGACGTCCGTGACCGGATCCGCCGCGAGCTGGGCGAGCGCGGCGTCCTGTTCGCCGGCGCCGGCGGGCTGCGTGACGTCCGCCTCGGCTATCTCGGACGGCCGGAGAACGCCCGATGGGAGGGCCGGACGCTCGGCGAGCTCGTCGACGACACGCACGCCGACCTCGTCGATGGTCTCTGCGATCTCCTCCTGTCCGAGAACCTCCGACCAAACGAGGTCACGCCAGGCCCGCACACCGACGGGATCCGCCGCTTCCTCCGCCACCCGGCCGGGATGGTCGGCACCGATTCGACGTTCGTCGGGGCGAAACCGAGCCCCCGGACGTATGGCAGCTATCCCCGGATCCTCGGCCAGTTCGTCAGGGACGAGGCGATCATCGGACTCGAGGACGCGATCTGGAAGATGACCGGCGGGCCCGCGGCGCGGCTGGGCCTGATGGACCGCGGCACGATCCGCGACGGGGCCGCCGCCGATCTCGTCGTCTTCGATCCGGCAGCCGTGCGCAGCGATGCCACGTACGACGAGCCGCGCCGCTTCCCGTCGGGGATCGACCACGTCATCGTCAACGGCGAGCTCGTCGTCGACGGGGAGAAGCTCACGGGTGCGCGCCCGGGTCGGGCGCTCCGGCGGGGATCGACCAGGGCCGAGGCCTAGACCGTCTGGCCCGCCCGGGTCGGTGGCCCCGACGTCTCCCGGTCATCCTCGGCGTCTGGCAGCCGCCCGTGCCGGCGCCGCTCGACGTTCAGCCGGTCCTGGGCCATCCCGAGCGCAACCTCGACCGTTCGAGCGGGGTTCGCCTCGGCCCAGCCCATCGCGAGGCGAAGCGCGACCGCGCCCGACGCGAGCCACAGGTCGCACGTCGTGCGGACGCGCTCGACGAAGTTGATCGCCTGGACCTCGTCGGTCTCCGGCAGCAGCACGCCGAATGTCCGGTCACCCAGGCGCGCGATCCGGTCCGTCTCGCGGGCATACCGCCGGAGCGTGGCCGCGACCGGCGGGATGAGGCGGTCGGCGGCGTCTGCCCCGAGTCGGTCGATGAGTCGCTGGAGGCCGTCGATCTCGATGAGGACGATCGTGGCGGGATGGCGGTACCGGCGGACGCGGCTGTCCTCCTCCAGCAGCCAGCGCGACCATGACACGGCGAGGTCCAGGCCGGTCCCCGGATCGGCAACCGGGGCCGGCAGGGGTCCGAACACGCCGATGGCCGGCCGCCCCTCCGGCCGGCCACCGGCGGCAAACCCCACCCTCGGGAGCCGGTCTGGCGCCGCGAAGGTGAGGTCGGGGTCATTCGAGCGGACGCGATTGCGGAGTCGCGGGGCGGCGAGAACGGCCCCGCCGACGATGAGGTTCGCCGCCACGGCGAGGAAGATGATCGCGAGGAGCGTGTCCGGGTTGGGCATGCTCGGAGGCTGCTCCGCATTCGGTTTTTATTCCTGGTCGAAGTTTGCGGACGTCGATTTCGGCCGACTTTCGGCCGACTTTCGGCCGACTATAGAGACGGGCGGCTCCCCTGACGACGGTCCTTGGGCTCCCCGTACCACTTGTCGGTGCGGACCAGCACCGCGGGGAGCGGATTGGTGGGGAGCGGGCTGGAAAAGGGCACTCTCGGGCGTGGCGGGGTGGACGCCGGGACGAGACGTCGCCGGCGATCGCCCCGGGTCGCCGGCCAGGGGGCCGGCCGGACGGCGCGATGGTACCCTCTCGCGCCAAGGAGGGACCCAGCCCGCATGACGATCCGGACCGAGCCCCGGCGGACCGGCTCACCGGTCGCGCCTCAGACGGGCACGCCCGACGCCCTCCTGCTCCACCCCGGCGAGGTCGCCCCCGGCCGCGCCCGGGCTCGCGCCCCGCTCCGCCGGGAGGGGCCGGAAAAGCTCACCGGCGAGGCGAAGTACGCCGACGATCTCGTGTTTCCCGGGGCCTGGTTCGGAGCGACGGTCCGCTCGACCGAAGCCCACGCCCGCCTCGTCGGCATCGATCTCGCGGACGGCTTCGACTGGTCGACGGTCGTCGTCGCGACGGCGGCCGACATCCCCGGCGAGAACATCGTCAGCCTGATCAGCGACGACCAGCCGGTGCTCGTCCCGGTCGGCGGCGAGATCCAGCATCACGCCGAGCCCATCGCGCTCATCGCGGCTCCCGACCGCGAGACGCTGCGGGCCGCCAGGCGCGGCCTGACGATCCGGACCGAATCCCTGCCCCCGGTCTTCGATCCGTTCGCGTCGGACCATGTCTTCGCCCACTACGAGATCGCGTCCGGCGACATAGACGCCGGGTTCGCCGCCGCGGAGCTCGTCCTCGAGGGGACGTACCGGGTCGGCCACCAGGAGCAGCTCTACATCGAGAACAACGCGATGATCGCCGTCCCCAGGGAGGACGGCGGCGTGACCCTTCACGGGAGCCTCCAGTGCCCGTACTACGTCCACAAGGCGCTGAAGCGCGCGCTGGCCCTCGACGACGTTCGGGCACAGGTCATCCAGGCCGAGACCGGCGGCGGGTTCGGGGGCAAGGAGGAGTACCCCTCGATCATCGCGATCCACGCGGCGATCCTCGCCCTGAAGTGCAGCAAGCCGGTCCGGATGATCTACGACCGCCACGAGGACATCGCCGCGACGACGAAGCGCCATCCCGCGATCGTCACCCACCGGACGGGAGTGAAGCGCGACGGGACGCTCGTCGCCCAGGACATCGAGGTGGTCATGGACGGCGGCGCGTACTGCACGCTGACGCCGGTCGTCCTGAGCCGGGGGGCGATCCACGCCGGTGGCCCGTACCGCTGCCCGAACGTTCGAATCCGGGCCCGGGCGACCCGGACGAACACCCCGCCGAACGGCGCCTTTCGCGGATTCGGGGCGCCCCAGACCGAGTTTGCCGCCGAGACGCATCTCAACCGGCTGGCCGACGCCCTGGCGATCGGGCCGCTCGACATCCGGCGGCGGAACGTCTACCGCGTCGGCGACACGACCCCGACCGGCCAGGTCCTCCGCGAGAGCGTCGCCGGCGAGGAGGTTCTCGAGCGCGCCGCCGAGGCCGCCGAGTTCGAGCGCCTCCGCGAGAAGACGGCTCGGACCCGGGACGACGCCGCGGTCGACGGAAGCCAATCGCCGCTCACCAGCGGGAAGAGCCGGCGTGCGTCGGGGATCGGCCTCGCGCTCGCCTGGCACGGCGCCGGGTTCACCGGCTCCGGCGAGGTCAAGCTGGCGAGCGTTGCGTCGGTCGAGCTCACCGCGGCCGGCGGGATCCGGATCCTCACCGCCTCGACCGAGATGGGTCAGGGGACGAAGACGATCTTTCCGCAGCTCGTCGCCGACACCCTCGGCGTGCCCTACGAGGCGGTCGAGATCGCGCCGCAGGACACGGCATTCGTCCCCGACAGTGGCCCGACGGTTGCGAGCCGGACGGCGATGGTCGTCGGCGGCCTGTGCATCAAGGCGGCCGAGCGGCTGCGCGACACCGTCGAATCGGCAACGGGCCGTCCGTTCGCCGAGGGGTACCGCGACCACGCCGCGAAGAGCGGCGGCGTCCGGATCGACCAGCGCTTCGAGCCGTATCCCGGCATCCATTTCGACGACGAGACGTACCGCGGCGATGCGTACCCGGCGTTCGGCTGGGCGTCGTGCGTCGCGGAGGTCGACGTCGACCTCGACACGGGCGAGGTCGCGGTGACGAACGTCGTGGCCGTCGACGACGTCGGCCGGGTTATCCACCAGACGCTCGCCGAGGGCCAGGTCGAGGGCGGCACGCTCCAGGCGATCGGCTACGCGACGATCGAGGAGATGAAGCTGCGCGACGGCCGCTACCTGAACGACCGGCTGGCGACGTACCTCATCCCGACGGCCCTGGACGCGCCGCGGATCACATCGATCCTCGTCGAGGCCCCGTTCAGCGGGGCTCCGCACGGCGCGAAGGGGGTCGGCGAGCTGCCGATGGACGTCGGGGCGCCAGCGGTCGTGGCCGCGATCCACGACGCGACCGGGGCCTGGATCCACGAGCTCCCGGCGACCCCCGAACGCATCCTCGCCGCCCTCGGGGTGACGGCGGTCGCGCCCTCGCCGACGGTCCCCGCCGGTGCCGACCGGGTCGAAGGTGCAATCGAGGCCCCGATCGTCGAGGGCACCGACCCGCGGCCCGACGCCCCGACCGACCCCCAGCCACTGCGCGGTCCGCAGAAGTGAACGTCCGGCTCCTCGTCAACGGCTCGCCCGTCGAGCTCGATGTGCCCGGGATGCGCCGGCTGCTCGACGTCCTGCGCGAGGATCTCGGGCTCACCGGGACGAAGGAGGGCTGCGGGGAAGGGGAGTGCGGGGCGTGCTCGGTGATCCTCGACGGCCAGGTCGTCGACGCCTGCCTCGTCCCGATCAGCCAGGTCGACGGCTCGACGGTTCGGACGGTCGAGGGACTCGCCCGCCGAGCCCCCGAGAGGATCGGACCCACTCTTGACGAGCTGCAGGCCGCGTTCCTCGAGACCGGCGGCGCCCAGTGCGGAATCTGCACGCCGGGGATGCTCATGGCCGCCCGGGCATGGATCGATTCGGATGGCGGCCCCGACGACGCTGGAATCCGCGAGGCCATCGCCGGCAACCTGTGCCGTTGCACCGGCTATACGAAGATCGTCGAGGCCATCGCGATGGTTGCGAGGAGGGACGAGAGATGACGACCGAAGTCGAGCCGGAAACTGAGCGCCCGATCAAGGACGACCCGCCCGCTCGGCCGACGCGCGCCGCGGACGTCGCCGTCGCGGTCACGCCGCGCCAGCTCGCGTTCCTCGCACTGATCGCGGGCTTGATCCTGGCGCTCCTCCGCCGGGTAACCGGCCGGCGGCGCCGGAGCCGCCCCACGGACACCGAAGGCTGATCGTGCCCGTCGAACCGCATCTCGAGGTTCCCCGCTCGCTCGACGAGGCGTTCGCGATCCTCGCGACCGGTCCCCACCGGCCGATCGCCGGCGGCACGGACGTCATGGTCCAGATCACCGGCGAGCTCGGTCCCGCCCCGGACCGGATGATCGACCTGTGGCGGCTCGACGAGCTCCGCGGGATCGCGTTCGAGACCGGGGCGCTCACCCTCGGCGCGCTGACAACGTACTCCGAGATCCGCCGCTCGCCGGTGTGTCGCGAGCACGTCCCAGCGCTCGTCGATGCCGCGGCGACGATCGGCGCCGCCCAGATCCAGAACCGGGGGACACTCGGCGGCAACGTCGCCAACGCCTCGCCGGCCGGCGACACGCTACCGGTCCTGCTCGCGACCGACGCCGAGATCGTGGTCGGCGGACCGCGCGGCGAGCGAACGATCCCCGTCACCGGGTTCTGGGTGGCGTACCGGAAGACGGCGCTTGCGCCCGACGAGCTCGTCCTCCGGATCCGCATCCCGCTGATCGCTCGGCGCGAGGTCCGGTTCCGCAAGATCGGGACCCGCCGCGCCCAGGCGATCTCGAAGGTCGTGATGGCGCTCGCCTGGCGCGACGGCGGCCAGGGGTGGTCGGACGTCCGCCTCGCCCTCGGATCCGTCGCCGACCGGCCGATCCGGGCCCACGACACCGAGCGCGTCCTCGAGGGCGGCCGCCCCACGCCGGAGATCGCGGAGCGGGCCGCGGCCACGCTGGCGGCCGAGATCCAGCCGATCGACGACGTCCGCTCGACCGCGGAGTACCGGCGTGCAGTGGCGGCGCGGGTGCTCCACCGTCTGATCCGCGACGCAGGAGGCTGGTGATGTCCGTGCCCGGCGTCAAGCTGCGCGGCCCGGCCGTGCCCGGCAGCGACGTGATCCTGACCGATGCCGCGCTGGCGTTCGTCGCCCAGCTCCAGCGCGAGTTCGGGGTGTCCCGCCGTCAGCTCCTCGAGCGACGCTGGACGCGCCAGGCGAGGATCGATGCCGGCGAGATGCCGGACTTCCTCGCCGACACGACCGATGTCCGCGCCGGGAACTGGCGCGTGGCTGACGCGCCGCCCGACCTCGAAGACCGCCGCGTCGAGATCACCGGTCCGGCCGAGCCGAAGATGATGATCAACGCGCTGAACTCCGGGGCGCGGGTCTTCATGGCCGACTTCGAGGACGCCCTCTCGCCGACCTGGGCGAACGTCATCGGCGGACAGGCCGCCCTGCGCGACGCGGTCCGGCAGCGGCTGTCGTTCCAATCGCCGGAGGGCAGGTCGTACCGGCTGAACGAGCAGACGGCGACGCTCGTCGTCCGGCCCCGCGGCTGGCATCTCGAGGAAGCCCACGTCCTCGTCGACGGCGTGCCGATGTCGGCGTCGCTGTTCGACTTCGGGCTGTACCTGTTCCACAACGCCCGCGCGCTGCAGTTCCGCGAGAGCGGGCCGTACTTCTACCTGCCGAAGCTCGAGAGCCATCTCGAGGCGCGCCTCTGGAACGACGTGTTCTGGACTGCCCAATCGCTGCTCGGCATCCCTGGCGGGAGCATCCGAGCCACCGTCCTCATTGAGACGATCCTCGCCGCGTTCGAGATGGACGAGATCCTCTACGAGCTGCGGGAGCACTGCGCCGGTCTGAACGCGGGTCGCTGGGACTACCTGTTCAGCTGCATCAAGAAGTTCCGGTCCCGGCCGGACCTCGCGCTGCCCGACCGGTCCCAGCTGACGATGACCGTCCCGTTCATGCGGGCGTATACCGAGTTGCTCGTACGGACGTGCCACCGGCGCGGGGCGCACGCGATCGGCGGAATGGCCGCTTTCATCCCGTCGCGCCGTGACCCGGCGGTGAACGAGGTAGCGATGGCCAGGGTCCGCGAGGACAAGGAGCGCGAGTCGCGCGATGGGTTCGATGGCACATGGGTCGCCCATCCGGACCTCGTTCCCCTCGCGACGGAGATCTTCGATTCGCGCTTGGGAGTCGGGCCGCACCAGAAGCACCTTCTCCGCGAGGAGGTCGCGGTGACCGCCGATGAGCTGCTCGATCTCCACGTCGGCGGCGGCACGATCACGGACACCGGCGTTCGGCTGAACGTGGGTATCGCGTTGCGGTATCTCGAGTCGTGGCTGAGCGGCAACGGTGCGGCCGCGATCAACAACCTCATGGAGGACGCGGCGACCGCCGAGATCAGCCGCTCCCAGCTGTGGCAGTGGCGAACGATCAACGCCAAGCTGGACGACGGGCGGGTCGTCTCGGCCGACATGTACGGCGCGATCCGTGACACGGAGCTGGCCGGGATCGGCGGCCGGCTGGTGGGACGCTTCGGTGATGCCGCGGACCTGCTCGACCAGCTGGTCCTCGACGACGACTTCGCCGAGTTCTTCACCCTCCGGGCGTACCCGCTCCTCGGCTGACGAACGCGAACGGCCGCGACGGGGCGCTCGAGCCCTCGCGCGTCGGAGCAGCCCCGAGTCCGGCGGCGCGCTAACCGGCGGCGATCGCCCGTTCGACGAACCGCCCGAAGCCACGCCGCCCGACGAACGCCCCGTCCCGGACGACGGCGTCACCGCGGACGAAGACGCTCCGAACCGCTCCGCTGACGGCGAGCCCTTCGTACGGCGTGTAGTCGCTCGTGTGGTGGAGGTCCGCGGCCTCGATGACGCGCTGAGCGGCGGGGTCGAAGAGGACGATGTCCGCGTCGCGTCCCGGCTCGATGGCCCCTTTCCGCCCGAACCCGAACAGCCGGGCCGGGGTCGTGGCGAGTAGATCGACCATCCGCTCGAGGGTGATCCGGCCGCGCGCGACGCCCTCCGAGTAGACGACCGACAGGAGCGTCTCGATCCCGGGCGCGCCGTTCGAGATCCGGTCGAAGCTCACGCCGGCGGCGGCCTCCGCCTTCTCGACGCCACGGCGGTCGGGGACGTGATCGGTCGCGACGAGGTCGAGGCCGCCGTCTGCGAGTCCCGCCCACAGCTCGTCGCGATCGGCCGGTGACCGCAGCGGCGGCGAGACGATCGCGCAGGCGACGTCGAGCTGATCGGCTTGCGCGTACCGGGATTCATCGAGGACGAGGTAGTGCGGACAGGTCTCGGCCCAGGCCCGGACTCCCGATGCCTTCGCCGCCCGGACCTGGTGGAGTGCTGCGGCCGACGACAGGTGGACGATGTACACCGGCGCGTCCGCGGCGCTGGCGAACGCCATCGCCCGGTGCGTCGCGACTGCTTCCGCTTCGGTCGTTCGCGTGGTGGCGTGATAGCGCGCTCCCGTGTTACCACGCTGAAGTGCGGCGGCGACTGCCGCATCGATCAGCACCGGATCCTCGCAATGGACCTCGAGCATGCCGCCCCGCGCCCCAAGTGCCCGCATCGCCTCGAACAGCCGGTCCTCGGGCAGCCGGAAGTCGAACACCATGAAGGCCTTGCACGTCGGCACGCCCGAGTCGACGATCCCGGCCAGCTCGTCCACCGGGTCCTCGTGCGAACCCGTGATCGCGAGGCTCACGCCGTAGTCGATGGCGGCGTCGCCCTCGGTTCGCTCGCGCCACTCGCGAAGTCCGGCGGCGAGCGACCGGGATGCGCCAGCGGATGCGCCGGTGCCGGGGTTGTTGAACGCGAGGAAGCTCGTCGTCCCCCCGAAGGCCGCCGCGACGCTGTCCTGGAAGAAGCGGTCCGGCTCGGCGTCGGTCGCGACCCGGGTGTGGGTGTGGACGTCGACGATGCCGGGCAGGACCAGCAGGCCCGACGCGTCGACGACCTCTCGCGCTCCAGCCGCCAGGCCCTCCAGATCCGCCTCGACCGCCTCGATCGACCCGCCGCGGACGGCGACGTCCGCGCGCCGCGATCCGCCGGCCGTGATCACGGTTCCGCGGCGAATGAGCAGGTCGGTCACGCCATCTCGGCGATCGAGATCGGCTGGGCGCCCTCCCAGAGGCAGCGCCGGCCCATCTCGCGCAGCCGGTCGAGCCAGCCGTCGTCGGCCACGACCGAGGCGAAGTGATTCGCCGCCAGCTGGCCCACCTTCGACGAGCACGTGCAGGCCCCGTACGGGAAGAAGATCTCGCACTCGCTGATCCCGCCGGGATAGATCGCCAGCTGGCCCGGCGCGGGGTGCGAGGTGTGGTTCTCGTAGTCGATCCCGGGCCGGTAGTCGCCGAACGGGATCCACGTCGACTCGCCCGTCCAGCGGCAGTGGATGAGCCGCGACTCGAGCGGCAGGAGCCGGCGGATGGCTTCGATCGTGCGCGGCGCGGCAGGCTCCCAGCGGGCGCTAAAGTGGAGGTCGCCGACGCGGATCTGCAAGTCAGCCATGGGCGGAGGATAGCGTGGCCAGCGGCCCCGAGAGCCCCGGACCGACGATCTCGACCCACGTCCTCGACACCGAATGGGGGCTGCCGGCCGAGGGCGTCCACGTCATCCTCTACAAGCTCGGCGAGGACAACCGGCCGGTGCGGCTCACCCAGGCCCTGACCGACGCCGACGGCCGCGTCCGCGACCTCCTCGAAAGGCCGATGTCGCCGGGCGACTACCGGCTCGAGTTCAACCTCGTCGGCGAGCGCTCGCCGGGCAGCGGCGACGAGACGCGGTTCTTTCGCCGCATCTCGGTCGATCTCCGAATCGAGGACACGAGCCGGTCGTACCACGTGCCGCTCCTGCTCGCGCCGTTCGCGATGACCACGTATCGCGGCAGCTGATCGCGGATGATCGCCGTCGACGCCGCGCGGCTCGATCGCCTGCCGGAGCCCGAGTTCGTCGCGACGATGGCGCCGCTGTTCGAGGGCGCCCCGCGGTTCCTCGCCCGCCTCGCCGCGGGGCGGCCATTCGGTTCCACGGACCGGCTGTTCGAGCGCGCGCTGGAGATCGCCCTCGCGATGCCGGATGACGAGCAGCGCGAGCTCATCGATGCTCATCCGCGCCTCGGGGCGCCGCCCGGGTCCGTGTCGCCGATGTCGTACGTCGAGCAGAGCTACGACCAGGAGGCGGCAGGGGCGGAAGCGGAGGCGGAGCGCCGGCGGGTCGCGGCGGAGCTCGCCCGCCTGAACGACGCCTACGAGGCCCGATTCGGGTTTCGCTATTGCGTGTTCGTGGCCGGCCGTCCGCGCGATGCCCTCATCCCGGAGTTCGAGGCCGCGCTCCACGCCGACAGCGGCGCAGAGCGGCGACGGGCGCTCGGAGACGTCGTCGCGATCGCCCGGGCGAGGCACGCGAGCCTCGCCGGAAGCGAGATCGGGTCGTGATCGAGCTCGGACCGAACCGCTACGGCAAGTCGGCGATCCGGCTCGTGAAGGTCATCCGACACGAGGACCGCCACGAGGTCCGGGACCTGACCGTCGGGATCGCCCTCGAAGGCGATTTCGAGGCGGCCCATGTCGAGGGCGACAACGCGAACGTCGTCGCGACCGACACGATGAAGAACACGGTCTACGCCTTCGCCCGGGAGCACCTGACCGGCGCCATCGAGCGCTTCGGTCTCGTCGTCGCCCGACACTTCCTCGGCTTCGACCAGGTCGAGCGCGCGACCGCGTCGATCGACGAGCACCGCTGGGTTCGGGTCCCGACCGAGGACGGACCGGCGGCCGACGCGTTCTTCCGGTCGGGCGATTTCACCCGGACGGCCGTCGTGTCGGCGACTGCTGCCGGCGCCGCGATCGAGGCGGGGATCCGCGACCTGACCGTGATGAAGACCACGAAGTCTGCCTTCAAGGGCTTCCCGCGCGACGAATACACGACCCTGCCCGAGGTCGACGACCGGATCATGGCCACGATGATCAGCGCGGCCTGGCGCTACGGAGGACACCCGGACCACGTCGACTTCGACGCCTCGTTCGACGCCGTCGGCGTGACGCTCCTCGACGTGTTCGCCGAGCACCACAGCCCGTCGGTCCAGGCGAGCGTGTGGATCGTCGGTCGGGCGATCCTCGAGCGCCATCCCGAGGTCGACGAGGTCCGAATGTCGCTTCCGAACCTCCACCACTGGCTCGTCGACCTGTCGCCGTTCGGGCAGGTCAATCCGGGCGAGGTCTTCGTCGCGACGCGAGAGCCGCATGGCCTGATCGAGGCGACGGTCCGCCGGGGCGGGTGACCGGTTCCGCGTCGTGACACCCAAGCTGTCACGGGCTGCCCCGACAGTTGGCCCATGGAAGCCCGCCGAATCGTCCAGCTGCCACCGCCACCGGAGCCCGTTCCGAGCGTCCTCGTCGATGGCGACCGGATCGTCGTCGACCGCCTGGTCGTCGCGGACGCCGCGCTCGCCGGCTTCCTGGCGGACCGTCCGGCCGACGACCTGCCGGCGATCGTGGAGCGCGCCCTGAAGATCGGGCTCCTCGCGCTCCAGGACACCGGCGTCACGGTCAACGTCGACGTGGTCCGCGGCGAGTTCGAGAAGCTCGTCCGCCAGGCGGAGCAGGTCAACGAGCGGGCGGCGAGCGCGCTCGAGCAGACCCTCCGGACGAACTTTGCGGACGGCGACGGCCGACTCCCGCGGACGCTGGAGAAGTTCCTCGGCGACCGCGGCGCGCTGCGCGGCATGGTGGAGGAGCTGTTCGACGAGCGGAAGCGGGATAGCGCGATCGGCCGGATCCGCGGCATGCTCGAGTCGTACTTCGACGGTGACGCCTCGAAGCTCGCGGTCCTCCTCGACCCGACCCGCCTCAACTCGCCGATGCACCAGTTCCGCCAGGAGATCGCCGCCGGCTTCAGGTCGGTCGAGGAGCGTCTCGTGGCGATCGAGGCCGCCGCGACGGCCCGGGCCACGGAGCGGGCGAAGTCGGCGGCCAAGGGCGCGGACTTCGAGGACCTCCTCGAGGACCTCCTCGGCGAGCTCGCGCGGGGCGCCGGCGACCTCCTCGACCGGACCGTGGACGAGGCCGGCGACACGCTCCGCTCGAAGAAGGGCGACTTCGTCCTGACGGTCAACCCGGCGCTCGCTCGCGGCTCGGAGCTGCGGGTCGTCGTCGAGGCGAAGGACCGCCGGGTGTCGGGGCGCGAGATGCGCGAGGAGCTCCGCGACGCGAAGACGAACCGGAGCGCGGCGGTCGGGCTGGTTGTGTTCACGCCCGCTCACGCGCCCACCGGGATCGCGCCGTTCGACGTGCGGGCGGGCGACGTCTACTGCGTCCTCGATCCGGGTGCGCCGGACCGGGGCACCCTCGAGGCGGCCCTGCGCCTCGCGCGCCTCCTCGCCCTGAACACGGTCCGCGAGACCGAGGCGGAGCTCGACCAGGACGCGATCGCCGAGGCACTGGCCGGGATCCGCGAGCAGCTCGAGGTCATCAAGGGCCTCAAGTCGCAGCTCACCTCGATCAGCGGCGCCGCCGGCTCGGTATCGACCGGCCTCGATCGCCTGCGCGACGCGGTCATCGCCCGGGTCGTCAGCGCCGAGCGAGAGCTCGTGGCGACGAATCGGGCGCCCGGCTGACGCCTGCGAGCCTTGTGAGAGCGCGCCGGACCCCTCCGGACCGCACCATGCCCACCGGCTCCGCCCCGTTGCCTGACCATCGGGGTAGTTCCGCCTAACCCCCGTCGGCTAGCCCGGACCGTGACCACCGGGTGTCTTGTCGGGGCACCGCCGGGCGGCGAGCCTTTCGCGGTGATGCGATCCCGAGCTCTGCCGTTCGTTCTGGCCGCCTTGCTCCTCCTCTCGGCACTCCCGGTTCGGGGGGCATCCCCGGACGAGACCCTCGCGGCAGAGCCGACCGGGACCGGCCTCGACGCCACAGACCGGTACATCGTCGTCATTGCCAAGGGCGCGGACACAAAGGCGGTCCGGACGCGTCACGCGGACCGCGAGGGGCTGAAGGCGGACCGCTATTACTCCCGGGCGATCCGCGGCTTCGCCGGCAAGCTTACCGACGAGCAGGTGAAGGCCCTCCGGGCGGATCCCGATGTCGCCGCGGTGATCCCCGACGAAGTCGTCGAGATCGCCGGCCAGACTGTCCCGACCGGCGTCTCACGGATCGGTGGGCGGTCCTCGAAGGTGTCGAAGATCGACGGCGTGGACCAGCGAGTCGACGCCGACGTGGCGATCGTCGACACGGGCATCGCCACGCACCCGGACCTCAATATCGCCGGCGGGGTCAACTGCACGAGCTCGGATCGCGACGCGTGGGGCGACGGACACGGCCACGGCACTCACGTCGCCGGCACCGTTGGAGCGCTAGACAACGGGTTCGGGGTCGTCGGGGTGGCGCCGGGCGTCCGACTGTGGTCCGTCCGGATCCTCAACAGCGACGGCTACGGCTACCTGTCCTGGTACATCTGCGGGCTCGACTGGGTTGCCGCCCAGCGCGATCCGGCCGACGACTCGAGACCCATGTTCGAGGCGGCCAACATGAGCGTCGCGAAGTGGGGCAAGGACGACCTCAATTGCGGCCTGACCAACAACGACGTCCTCCACCGGGCGATCTGCCGGCTCGTCGCGTCGGGGGTCACGGTCGCCGTGGCCGCGGGCAACGACTCGGGCAGCGCAGCGGCTCGGGTCCCGGCCGCATACAACGAGGTCATCACCGTCTCCGCCCTGGCCGATACCGATGGCAAGCCCGGAGGACTCGGAGGCAACCGCTGCTACTCGTGGGGGACATACGACGTCGACGACACGTTCGCCGACTTCAGCAACCACGGGTCGGACGTCGACATCATCGCGCCGGGCAAGTGCATCACCTCGACGATGCCGGGCAACTGGTACGCCTACATGTCCGGAACGTCGATGGCGACGCCTGCCGTCACCGGCGCCATCGCCCTCTACAAGGCAAGCCGGCCGTGGGCCACCCCCGGCATGGTGAAGGGCGCGCTCCAGTATCTCGCGTCGACGAACTGGAAGCGGTGGACCGACCCTGACCCCTACCCGGACAAGCTGCTCGACGTCTCGAGGATCGGGCCGGCTGGGGACTTCAGTGTCACCGTCGCCGCCCCGGCCCCGATCGGCGAGGCGGGCGGGACGGTCAGCCTCCCGATCACCATCAAGCGCACGGCAACCCACTTCGAGACGCTCAACCTGTCGGCGACGACGCCGCCCGGGATGCCGGTCGCCCTGAGCAAGCTGAGCCTGACGGGCTTCACGGCGACCTCGGCGACCGTGACCGTGACCGTGCCTCCGTCGCTCCCGGCCGGGAGCTACCCGGTCGTCGTCACGGCCAGCGAGGGGACACGGACCCGCGAGGGGAC
>DASYTG010000004.1:0-14827 GCA_036002525.1 Candidatus Limnocylindrales bacterium | reverse complement strand
CACTTAATGCGTTAGCTTCGGCACTGGCGGGGTTGATACCACCAACACCTAGTGTCCATCGTTTACGGCTAGGACTACCGGGGTATCTAATCCCGTTTGCTCCCCTAGCTTTCGCGCCTCAGCGTCAAGAACAGGCCAGGTAGTCGCCTTCGCCACTGGTGTTCCTCCCGATATCTACGCATTTCACCACTACACCGGGAATTCCACTACCCTCTCCTGCCTTCGAGTCGATCAGTATCGCGTGACCCTCCCCAGTTGAGCCGGGGGCTTTCACACGCGACTTGAACGACCGCCTGCGCGCTCTTTACGCCCAGTAAATCCGGACAACGCTTGCCACCTACGTATTACCGCGGCTGCTGGCACGTAGTTAGCCGTGGCTTATTCGTCAGGTACCGTCATCATCGTCCCTGACAAAAGAGGTTTACAACCCGAAGGCCGTCATCCCTCACGCGGCGTTGCTGCGTCAGACTTTCGTCCATTGCGCAAAATTCCCGACTGCTGCCTCCCGTAGGAGTCTGGGCCGTGTCTCAGTCCCAGTCTGGGTGATCGTCCTCTCAGACCACCTACCGATCGTCGCCTTGGTGAGCCGTTACCCCACCAACGAGCTAATCGGACGCAGGCCTCTCCTGAAGCGCCTTGCGGCTTTACTGGTACGATTGAACGCACCACCACATGCGGTATTAGCCACCCTTTCGGGCAGTTATTCCCCACTTCAGGGCAAGTCACCTACGCGTTACTCAGCCGTCCGCCACTAGCGACTCGAGCAAGCCCGAGTCGCCCGTTCGACTTGCATGTCTCATGCACGCCGCCAGCGTTAATCCTGAGCCAGGATCAAACTCTCCGAATGTACGCACGACCTTGCGGCCGTGACGTGGTTCCGAGGGTTTGACCGCTCGCACATCCTTACCGGATTTCCTACCACTCTTCAGTTGTTAAGGTGCAGCTTCCGAAGGCATGACAGCCACCGGCGCAGAGCCCTGAATGATGGGGCTTGGCGTCCTGGGTTGTCAAACCCGGACCACCTCGCCGGCCGTGTGGACGACCGACGGAATCGCCGCCTCCGGGGAGATGGCACGGCGGCGAATGGTAGCGACAGCCGGTCAGGCTGTCAAACCACTCGCGCGAGACCGAATCCTATCTCAAACGGGGCGACCCGTCAACGGGATATCGCACGAATGTTCGTTTCTTGATTCGGGCCGCCGGCGGGCCCGCGGAGGCACCTGTCAGACCGCCCGCCGGCCCTGGAGCGCCCGGATCAGGGTGACCTCGTCGGCGTACTCGAGATCTCCCCCGACCGGCAGCCCGCGGGCTATCCGGCTCACGACCCCGACGACGCCCTCGAGCCGCTCGGCCAGGTACATCGCGGTCGCCTCCCCCTCGAGCGTCGGGTTGGTGGCGACGATCACCTCCTCCAGCGGCGCCCCGTCGCGCTTGGCCTCGTCGGCCCGGGCGAGGAGCTCCCTGATCTTCAGCCGGTCCGGGCCGACGCCATCGATCGGCGAGATTGCCCCGTGGAGCACGTGGTAGAGGCCCTTGAACTCGCCGGTCCGTTCGAGCGCCAGGACGTCGAGGGGCTCCTCGACGACGCAAAGCCGCAGGGAGTCCCGAGCGTCGTCCCGGCAGATCGGGCAGAGCGGCGCGTCGCTGATGTTGAAGCAGCGGTCGCAGAAGACGACCTGGTCGCGGACGGCGACGAGGGCGGCCGCGAGCGTTCGGGCCTCGCCGTCGGGGGCACGGAGCAGGTGGTACGTCAGCCGCTGGGCGGTCTTCGGGCCGATCCCCGGCAGCCGGGCGAACGACTCGATGAGCCGGGCGACCGGTTCGATCAGCAGCGTCGGCACGTCGCGGACGGGGCCTAGAGGCCCGGCAGCTTCAGGCCGCCGGTCACGGCGGCCATCTTCCGCTCGGCCAGGTCGCGCGACTCGCGGAGGGCGTCGTTCACGGCCGCGACGATGAGGTCCTGGAGCATGTCGACGTCGGATGGGTCGACCGCGGCCGGGTCGATGGTCACGGACACGAGCTCCTGCTTGCCGGTCACCGTTGCTCGAACGACGCCGCCACCGGCCGAGCCGTCGACCGTCGCGGCCTCCAGCTCCGCCTGGATCCGGCCGAGCTCCTGCATCATCTGCTGCTGGAGCCGCTGCAGGTTCATGCCCATCGTGGGGATCTCCTCCTCGGGCGCGGTGCGCCGCCAGTGTGCGGGATTCGGGCTCAGCTGACCTCGCTCACGTCGACGAGGTCCTCGGCGAAGATCCGCCGCGCCTCGGCCAGGACGAACGCGGCGTCCGAATCCGACGGCAGCGGGACCACGTCGATGTTCGTGGCGATGCAGCGGACGGCGACCGGCCGGCCGAGGAGCCGTCCGACGGCGGCCTCGATGTCGGGGCGCTTCCGCTCGGCGACCTCCTTGAGGAACCCCTTCGCCTCGGGAAACCCGAGGACGACGACGTTGTCGTCGACGCTCAGCGGGCGGCACTCGGAGATCACGGCCTTGGTGGCCGGGCTCGTCGACGCGACGAGGGGCGCCCAGCCGGCGAGGAGGGTCGCGAGGTCGTCGCTCGGCACGGTCGCGGCGGGGGCCTCGGTCTGGGGTGGCGTGGAGGGTTCGCGAGCTTCGGGAACCTCGGCCGGCGTCGCGGCGGCAGGCTCGGGCGTCTTGCGCGCCTTTCGGGCGGGGGGCGGAGGCGCGGCGATCGCGTTCGATTCGGGTGCCTTTGGTTCGGGCGTCTCCTGAGCGACGCGTGACGCCGCGGGCGCTGACACGGACATCCCGGCGTCGGCGAACAGGGCCAGCTCGAGCTGGAGCCGGAGGCCGCCGATCCCCGCCCGGCTCGGGTCGATCGCCGCGAGCCGTCGGGCCCCCGCGGCCAGGCGGGCCGGAGACGGGCCATCCGGCGCCCTGCCCGACAGACCGGCGACGAGCGCGCCCCGAACCGCGTCGACGACCTGGTCCAGGAAGACCCGCGCGTCGCGGCCGCGCTGCTCGAGCCCGTCGAGGATCTCGATCCCGGCGACGGCGTCGCCGTTGACCAGGGCCCGGACGAAGCCGTCGACCGACTCGCTGTCGGCCAGCCCGAGCAGGTCGCGGACGCGCGACTCGTCGAGCCGGTCTCCGCCCGAGGCGAGGAGCTGGTCGAGCATCGACTCCGCGTCGCGCATCCCGCCGGCGGCAAGCCGGGCGATGAGGTTGATCCCGTCCGGCTCGGCGACCCGACCGTCGGCGTCGAGGATCCGGCGCAGCTTGCCCTCGATCTCGGGCACCGTCAGCCGGCGGACGTCGTAGCGCTGGAGCCGCGACAGGATCGCCGGCGGGAACTCCTGCGGGTGAGTGGACGCGAACATGAACACGACGAAGTCGGGCGGCTCCTCGAGCGACTTCAGCAGGGCATTCCAGGCATCCTTCGTGATCTGGTGGGCCTCGTCGAGGATGTAGACCTTCCGGCGGAGCTCGGACGGCGCGTAGTTGATCCGGTCGCGCAGCTCCTTGATCTCGTTGATGCCGCGGTTCGAGGCGGCGTCGATCTCGATGACATCGAGGGTCGTCCCCTCCCGAATCCCGACGCACGCGGCACACGCGTCGCACGGATCGCCGTCACGGAGATCCGTGCAGTTGAGCGCCTTTGCCAGGATCCGGGCGAGCGACGTCTTGCCGGTCCCGCGCGGACCGACGAACAGGACCGCGTGGGCGACACGGTCGGTTCGGACGGCGTTCCGGAGGGTCTCGACGACGGCCTCCTGGCCGACGATCTGGCCGAACGTCTGGGCCCGCCAGCGGCGGTAGATGGCCTGGTGCGGTGCGGTCGAGGTCACAGCGCTCCTGGGGGTCGCGGCGCTCCTGCGGGCACGCGCGCGAAAGTCAAGTCGCCGTGCACCCTCCGTCGACCTGGACGTCCCCGCGCCCGCCGCGACGAGCGACTCAGGCCAGGCCGTTCCGCGGCACCCGACGAAGATCGCTTAGTGCTGCTTCCTTCCGGACCTGACACGGTTCGCGAGTCGCCGCTGCGCGGGACCCGGCCCTCAACGTCGCTCGAGGCGTCGGCATTCGAGGACGGAGACCTCGGGAGGGAATTCAGCCCTGCTGGAGCGGATTGCAGGTACAGGGCACCGCTAGTTCCCCGCCTAGCACGGCTCGAGAAGTCTACCCCGGATGCCTTGATCGTGGCCGCGAGAGATGCGCCCGCCGGCGGGGCGTCGAGGCGAAGGCGGCGGCGAGGACCGGAGCGAGCGCACTTCGATGTGCGTGAGTGAGGACCGCAGCGGCCAACGCTCGGATCGGCGTCCCTACGGTGGGCGAAGTGGCGGAGAGGGCGGGATTCGAACCCGCGACGCGTTGCCGCGAACCGCATTTCCAGTGCGGCGCCATAGTCCACTAGGCGACCTCTCCGGGACGCGAAACCGGCCGGTGTCACACCGGCCGGTCGACTGCTGCTGGCGGAGAGGGCGGGATTCGAACCCGCGGTGCTTTCGCACACCGCTTTTCGAGAGCGGCACCATCAACCACTCGGACACCTCTCCGCGGGAGAGGATAGCAAAGACCTCGGCCAAAGCCGGGCGGCCGCGACCGGTTTCCAGCGGTGTCGAACACGTTCGAGCCTGGACGCGACCAGCGATGCCGAAAGGAGGCCGCCGCTTCCGCGACCGCCGATCGCACGACGGTTTGAGCGTCAGAGGCAGAGCGTTTCCCTGCCCATTCGACCGTCGTCCGCCTCATGGCCGATGGACCTATGGGTCGGTCCGCGATTCTGTTCGATGTGGCTGGAAACCCGCCTGCCGACGGCGCGCCGCGGACCCACGGCGCCCACGGGGCACGCGCTACGGCCGCCCGCCTCAGGGAGCGCGGTTGGCGGGGGCGGCTGCGAACAGCTCCTCGGCCTCGTCGCGGCGGATGCCGCTGACGATTCGGACGCGGCGCGGCAGGAGGTCGTGCTGGGCGAGCTGGATGACCGTCCCGGCCGCGCCGTCCACGCGATTCGGGAGGGCGAAGACGAGGGCCTCGACGTCGCTCTCGAGCAGCGCTCCGACGCACATCGCGCACGGCTCGAGGGTCGAGAAGATCGTTGCATCGCCGAGCCTCGATGTGCCGAGCTTGCGGGCCGCCTCGCGGAGGGCCACGACGACGGCATGGGCGGTCGGATCGTTCGTCTCACGAACCCGGTCGTGAGCCCGGGCGACCATTGCCTCGTCGACGACTGCCACCGCGGCGATCGGTCGCTCGCCGCGGGCGAGCGCGTTGCGCGCCTCGGCGAGCGCCTCGCCCATGTACAGCTCGTAGTTCATGGGCGGATCATACAGGCGCATCCAGCCCGGCCACGGCGCCGACGCCGGGGCTTGGTCCATGGCGCTAGCATGCCCGGTGGACGCGGCAGTCCCCGCCGCACCACTTATCTCGAGAGGCTCCTGGAGCGCGCGATGGCTCGAACGCGACGGATCGGAATCCTCACCGGTGGCGGCGATGTGCCGGGCCTCAACGCGGTGATCAAGAGCGTCGTCTACCGGGCGACCGAGATGGGCTCGGAGATCGTCGGCATCCGGCGCGGCTGGGAGGGCCTCACCCACGGCCGGATCGGGCCGGAGTTCGACCCCGACTACGTCCGGGTGCTCGATCGGGCGAACACCCGGACGATCGACCGGACCGGCGGGACCGTCCTCCACACCTCGCGGACGAACCCGCGCAAGATGCCCGAATCGGCCCTGCCGGCGACGCTCGAGCAGGAGCAGCGGAAGCGGCTCAATACCGAGGACGGCGTGTTCGACCTGACGCCGGTCGTCCTCGACCACATCGAGGCGCTCGGCCTCGACGTCCTCGTCACGATCGGCGGCGACGACACGCTGAGCTACTCGCAGGTCCTCGTCAACGCCGGGGTGCCGCTGGTCGCGATCCCGAAGACGATGGACAACGACGTCCAGGGCACCGAGTACTGCATCGGGTTCTCGACTGCGATCACCCGGGCGAAGGAGTCGATCAACCGCCAGCGGACGACGCTCGGATCGCACGAGCGGATCGGCGTGTTCCGGATCTTCGGCCGGGATGCCGGGTTCTCCGCCCTGTACACCGCCTATGTCACTTCGTCGCGCTGCCTCATCCCGGAGGTCCCGTACAACCTCGACCGGCTGTCCGAGCTTCTCGCGTGGGACCATGACAACAACCCCAGCCGGTACGCCCTCGTGATCACCGCCGAAGGCGCGACCTGGGAGGGCGCCAAGGTTGCCGCCGTCGGCGAGGCCGATGCCTTCGGGCACAAGCACAAGGCCAACGTCGGCGAGGCGCTCGCCGCCGAGCTCAGGCACCGGACCGGGATCGAGGCGGTCGCCTCGGAGCTGACGTACGACCTCAGGAGCGGCGAGCCGGATTCGCTCGACTCGATGGTCGCGATCACGTTCGCGAACGTCGCGATGGACCTCGTCGAGGCGGGCACGACGGGCCGGATGGTCGCGATCCGGGACGGGAAATACGCCCACACCTCACTGCCGGACCCCGCGCTTGGACCGCGCAAGGTCGACGTCGCGACGATGTACAACGTCGACCGATTCCGGCCCCGCTACGACGGCAAGGCGGGCGACCCGCTGCTCCTTGTCGGGCTCGACTGAGAGGCGGGGGTCGGCGCCCGGCCGGACCCGTCGGCCTCCGCGCTGTCGAGGGGACCGATCATCGCGTCCAGCGATGGGACTGTGGTCTCACCCGTGTGGCCGGGTCGGCCACGCGACGACCTGTGGAGGAGGCTACGCTCGCCGGGGGCTCTTCCTATCACCCAGCGTGATAGATGCGATCGCGCGGTCGCGGCCTAGGCGTCGAGGCCGGACAGCGAGCGGATCGTCCGGGCGAGGGCCGAGACGTCGTCGTCCCCGTGGCCCCGTTTGATTAGCTCGGATTCGAACTCGGCCGTGAGGGCCGTGACGGGCAGGCCCGCCCCGAGCTGGTTTGCCATGTCGAGCGCGATCGCCAGGTCCTTTCGGTGGAGGGCGATCTTGAAGCCGAGCGGGTAGTCGTTCTTCGTCATCCGCTCGCTCCGGTTGGCGAGAACCCAGCTCTGGGCGGCGCCACCGCCGAGCGCCTCGACGACCTGCGGCAGGTCGAGACCGGCCTTGAGGGCGAGGACGATCCCCTCGGCCACGCCGAGATACGTCCCGGCGAGGATCACCTGGTTGACGGCCTTGACCGCCTGGCCCGAGCCGATCGGGCCCACGTGGGTGATCGTCTTGCCCATCGCCGAGAGGATCGGGTAAGCGCGCTCGAACCCGGCCGCGTTGCCGCCGACGAAGATCGTGAGGGTGGCGTTCTTCGCGCCCTCGCTGCCGCCCGACACAGGCGCATCGACGAGGTTGACCCCGAGCTTGGCGAGGCGCGTGGCAAAGTCGCGCGTCGCCGACGGCGAGATCGTCGAGCAATCAATGACCAGGAGGCCCTTTCGGGCTCCGTTGGCGACCCCGTCCTGCCCGAACAGGATCGACTCGACGTCGGGCGTGTCGGACACGCAGGTCACGACGACGTCCGAGGCCTTCGCGACCGCGGCCGGGGTGGGGGCCCCCGACGCTCCCCGCTCGACCAGCGGGCCGGCCCGTCCAGGCGTCCGATTCCAGACGGTCAGCGGAAAGCCGGCGCTGGCCAGGTTGGCCGCCATCGCGCCGCCCATCGTCCCGAGCCCGACGAAGCCCACTCGTTCCACCGCTCACCTCCGCCTGCCGACCGCCCGCGGCCGCACGGCCATGCTAGCGCGCCGGGCGAGGGTGAACGCAGCTCAGGCGAGCTTGAACCCGGAGAACAGCAGCGTGGCGAGGATCAGGGCGAGGACGAGGTTCGCGAGTGACGCGGCGGCAAAGACGGCCACCGGCCGGGCCCCCGCTTCCCGCAGCGCCGCCGGCCGGAACTCGACGCCGATGCATACGAAGGCGAGGATGAAGAACCAGACCCGCAGGTTCGTCCCGGCGACCGCCACGATGTCACCCGCGGCCTTCGCATCGGCGGCCGAGTTGATGAACAGGGTGGCCAGGGCCGAGGCAGCGACGAAGCCGATGATGAACTTCGGGAAGCGCTGCCACAGGGCACCGAGGCCAACGGTTGCGCCCTCGACCCGCTCGACCCGGAAGACGAAGTACGCCGTCAACAGCACGGCGACGATCCCCATCATCGCGTTCTGTGTCTGCTTGACGATCGCCGCGATCTTCAGGGCGTCGTCGCCGACGATCGTGCCCGCGGCGGTGACCGCGGCCGTCGTGTCGATGTTGCCGCCGATCCAGGCACCGGCCACGACGGGGTCGAGCCCCAGCTGCTGGGCCAGCCATGGCTGGATGAAGATCGAGGGCAGCGCGAAGAGGATGACGAGGCTCGTGACGTAGGCGAGCTGCTCACGTCGAGCCGCCACCGCGCCGGCCGCCGCGATCGCGGCACTGACCCCGCAGATCGATACGGCGGCGGACAGGAGCGCCCGCAGCTTGGGATCGATCGACAGCCGACCGCCGACCCACCACGAGATCAGGAAGACGCTCGAGATCAGGATGATCGATTGGAGGATCGCCGGCCCGGCGGCCCGGGCGATCACCGCCAGGTTGATCGACGCGCCGAGGAGCACGAGGCCGGTCTTGATGAGGAACTCCGTCCGGAAGGCGACCGTGAGGCGATCCCGGAGCCCGAGAGCGCCAAGGATCGCCCCTGTCGCCAGCCCGACCGCGATCGCATAGATCGGGAATTCGACCGACTTGAGCCAGTTGACCGTCGGGAACCAGCTCGCCACATTCGTGTCGAGGTAGCGAACGAGGGCTCCGAGACCGAGGAGCAGGACCAGCGAAGCGGCGGCCCATCCCCAGCGCCCGAGGCCGGCCGTCGCGATCGGCGACGCGACCGGCCGTGCGACTTCGGCGCCGCTCACGGGACCAGACCCTTCCCGATGATGCCGACGAGGACGAGGACGACGAGCACGAGCCCGACGACGGTCGCGGCCCAGTCCTCGCTGATCCCCTGGCCCTTCGGCAGCGCCTGGGTCGGGGACGCAGCAGCCTCGTCCCGTGCCGGTTCGTTGACCATCTCGCTCCCTCCGCGTGGTTGGCCGTGTGGCGGTCCGTGTGGCGGTGATCTCCTACCGGTTCAGTAGGAGATGGCGGGCAGGTTACCACGGGGCGGCGGGAATTTTCGGGGGGTATTGCTGGCGCGCCCGGCGGGACTCGAACCCACGACCTTTAGGTCCGCAACCTAACGCTCTATCCACTGAGCTACGGGCGCGCGTGCCGCTGACGCGACGGGAGAGTGGCGGAGAGGGAGGGATTCGAACCCTCGATGCAGGTTACCCCACATGGCGGTTTAGCAAACCGCTGCACTAGACCTCTATGCGACCTCTCCGCGTCGCGCAAGCGTTCGGAATCGTAGCACAGGCCCTTCGGCCGACAGGGTCAGCCGGACCGTGAATCGAGCGCCCGGCGAAGGATGCCGAGGCCCTCCGGCGAGGCTGCGCGGAGGGAGCGGTGGCCGGGCGGTCGGCCGCCGGCCGGCCGCCTGCTGGGGTTCCGGCCGATTGACACGCCGAGGCCCGCTCGGCTACGGTCTCTCGCACGCACATGCGCACGTTCCTCTTTTATCAGGGCCCGGCATGACGGTTCCCGGATCGTAAGACCCGGGTTCGCGGGTCGTGCCGGGTGGAGCAGAGGTTCGGCCTCTGCTCTTTTTGTTTCCTCGGCGCGGCCCGCCGTTCGAAGCGATCGAGGGGATCGAAAGGACACGGTTCGATGTTCGTCGTGATGGCCGTGACGGCGACGGAGGCGGAGATCCTCGGCGTGAAGAGCCACATCCTCGCCGAGGGGATGACCCCGTACGACCACCAGGGCGCCGACCGGGTGGTGATCGCGGTCGTCGGGGACGTCGGGCCGAAGAAGGAGCTCCTGATGAGCCGACTCGGGGCGCTGCCCGGGGTCGAGACGATCACCCCGATCAGCCGGCCGTTCAAGCTGACCTCCCGGGAGTTCCGGGCCGAGGACACGGTCATCCGGGTCCTCGACGCGACGATCGGCGACGGGTCGCTGACGGTAATGGCCGGGCCGTGCTCGGTCGAGAGCCGGGATCAGCTGTTCGAGACGGCCGACGGGGTCAGGGCCGCCGGGGCGACCGTGCTCCGCGGTGGGGCGTTCAAGCCGCGGACGAGCCCGTACTCGTTCCAGGGCCTCGGCGTCGAGGCGCTCCGCTATCTCGCCGAGGCGCGCGACCGGACCGGCCTGCCGGTGATCACCGAGGTCATGGAGCCGAACCAGGTCGACATCGTCGCCGAGTACGCCGACATCCTCCAGATTGGGACCCGGAACATGCAGAACTACTCGCTGCTCACGGCGGTCGGGCGGGTGGCTCGGCCGGTCATGCTCAAGCGGGGCTACGGCGCGACCGTCGAGGAGTGGCTGATGGCCGCCGAGTACATCGTGAGCAGCGGCAACCCGAACGTCATCCTCTGCGAGCGGGGCATCCGGACGTTCGAGACGTACACCCGGAACACGATGGACCTGGCGGCCGTTCCGCTCCTCCACCACCTGACCCACCTGCCGGTCATCGTCGACCCGTCTCACGCGACCGGCAAGCGCTGGCTCGTCAAGCCGCTCGCGATCGGGGGGATCGCCGTGGGCGCCGACGGCGTGATGGTCGAGGTCCACCCGCGGCCGGAGGAGGCCCTCTCGGACGCCGAGCAGCAGCTGACGATCCCCCAGTTCGCCGAGATGATGGCCGCCCTCGTGCCGGTCCACGAGCAGGTCCGCTCGCTCCACGGTGACCCGGTCGAGGGCGGCGCGGCGCTGGGCATCGGCGGCGGGGGGAAGCATTGAACGGCGCGGCAGCGGGTCGGCGGAGCGCGGTGGATGGCGACGTCGCCGTGGTCCGGGCGGCGCGCAGGCTGCGGGGCGAATTGACGCTGCCCGGCGACAAGTCGATCAGCCACCGGGCGCTGATGCTCGCGGCCCTGGCCGAGGGGGTGAGCCGGATCGAGGGCGCGGGCGACGGCGCCGACGTCCGATCGACGGCCGGGATCGTCGCGGCGCTGGGAGCCACCGTGGATCGGGTCGGCGGAGACGAGCGGACGGCCGATTACCGGGTGGTCTCACCCGGTGCGGACGGCCTGCGGCAGCCGGCCAACGTGTTGGACTGCGGCAACTCCGGGACGAGCCTCCGCCTGTTCGCCGGGCTGCTCGCCGGCCTGCCGCTGACCGCGACCCTCGACGGCGACGAGTCGTTGCGACGCCGCCCGGTGGCTCGTATCATCGAACCGCTGCGCTCCATGGGAGCAGAGCTCCACGCCCGCCTCGACGACTCCCTCCCACCCGTCACCGTCGTCGGGCACACGCCGCTTCGAGCGGTGGACGTCGAGCCTCGGGTGCCGAGCGCACAGGTGAAGTCGGCGATCCTGCTGGCGGGATTGCGGGCCGACGGGGCGACGTCGGTCCGGGAGTCGGTTGCGACCCGCGACCACACCGAGCGGATGCTGCGTGCCCGGGGCATCGGCGTCCGGACCGAGCCGGGGGAGAGCGGCGGCGTGACCGTGACGGTGGAAGGAGGCGGACGCGTGCAGGCAATCGACGGGCGTGTTCCCGGCGACGTGTCGGCAGCCGCGTTCTGGCTCGTGGGCGCGGCGACCCACCCGGACGCCGAGCTGACGCTCTGCGGCGTCGGCGTCAATCCGACCCGGCGCGCGATCATCGACATCCTGCGGGCGATGGGGGCCGACATCGACGAGCGGCCGGGCGGCGACGCGCCCGGCGATGGACCCGGCGGTGCCGACGACGGCGACGGCGAGCCGGTCGCCGACCTGACCGTTCGGTCGAGCCGGCTCCGGGGGATCGATCTGGGCCCCGCGGACGTGGCCGCGGCGATCGACGAGATCCCGGTCCTCTGTCTCGCCGCGGCCGTGGCCGATGGCAGGACCTGGATCCGGGGCGCGGGCGAGCTTCGCCACAAGGAATCCGATCGGATCGCCGGCATCGTCGCCGGCCTGTCGGCGCTCGGTGCGCGCGTCGACGTCGACGGCGACGACCTGACGATCCGCGGCGGGGGCCGGCTCACCGGCGCCGCGACCGACAGCCTCGACGATCACCGACTCGCGATGACGTTCGCCATCGCCGGCCTCGTCGCGGACGGCGAGACGCTCGTCCGCCGGCCGGCGAGCGCCTCGATCTCCTATCCCGGCTTCTTCGCTGAACTCGAAAGGGTCCGAGCATGACCAGGCGCGTCGTCCTCATCGGCCATCCCGTCGCCCATTCGCTGTCCGGCGCGATGCAGCAGGCCGCGTTCGATGCCCAGGGCGTCGACGCGACGTACGAGCTGTGGGACCGACCCCCGATCCAGCTGCCCGATGCGATCGCCGAGCTACGGTCGGACGAGTTCCTGGGGGCGAACGTCACGATCCCCCACAAGGAACGGGTCGTGCCGCTCGTCGACCGGCTGACAGAGGAAGCCCACGCGACCGGCGCTGTCAACACGATCACGAAGGAAGGCAAGCGGCTCGTCGGGCACAACACGGACGTGGCCGGCTTCCGAACCGCGCTCGACCGGCTCGTCGGGAAGCAGAAGATGCCGCGCAACGCGATCGTCCTCGGCGCCGGGGGCGGTGCCCGCGCCGTCGTCTACGGCCTGATCACCGAGGGATTCCAGCGGATCGTCGTGTTCAACCGCCATCTCCACCGGGCCGAGGCGCTCGTCAAGCACTTCGGCCGCAGCGCCGCCCACATGGAGCTGCGGGCGATGCCGTGGCACGAGTCGATCATCGAGGCCGAGCTGGCAAAGGCGAAGCTGCTCGTCAATGCGACGTCGATCGGGCTGGCGTCCGACGAGAGCCCGATCGCGGCCGAGATCATCCCGCCGGAGCTGCTCGTTCTCGACCTCATCTACAACCGGACCCGCCTCCTGCGCGACGCCGAGGCCGCCGGCAGCACGATCATGGACGGCGAGCTCATGCTCCTCCACCAGGGCGCGGCGGCCTTCACGCTCTGGACGGGCCAGCCGGCGCCGCTCGAGCTCATGCAGGAGAAACTCGCCGAGGCGCGCGCCGGCGGTGTTCGCTCGGCCGAGGGGGAGCCGGTCGGGGCCGCGTCCGGGGCAGGGGCGGGAACCGCACCCGGCGCCAGCTCCGGCGACTGACCGGAACGACGGGGTCGCGACCGGCGTGGGCGGGTTCCGCTTCCTCACGGCGGGGGAATCGCACGGGCCGACGCTCGGGGTCATCCTCGAAGGGATCCCGGCCGGTCTCCCGCTGACCGCCGAGGCGCTTGCCGTTGATCTCGCCCGGCGTCAGCGCGGCTACGGCCGCGGAGCGCGCCAGACGATCGAGCACGATGAAGCCGAGATCCTGGCCGGCGTCCGGCATGGGGTCACGCTCGGGTCGCCGATCCTCCTCCTCGTCCGGAACCGCGACTGGGAGAACTGGACTCGGGTGATGCAGGTCGAGCCGCTCTCCGCCGCGGAGGCCGGCGAGCTCGCGGCGCTCGCCGGCGGCGGCAACAAGCGGGCGACCCCGGTCACCCGGGTCCGCCCGGGTCACGCCGACCTGGCGGGCGCCCTGAAGTACGGCTTCGACGACGTGCGGAACGTCCTCGAGCGCGCGTCGGCCCGGGAGACGGCCGCACGGGTCGCCGCGGGTGGGGTGGCCCGGGCGTTCCTCCGCGAGCTCGGAATCGAGTGCTGGTCGTTCACCGCCGAGGTCGGCGGGGTGGCCGTCGATCCGGCCCGCGCGACGCGGTCCCGCGACGAGGCCGACGTGTCGCCCCTCCGCTGCCCGGACCCCGAAGCGGAGGAGCGGATGATCGCCCGGATCGACGAGGCCCGGTCGAACGGCGACACGGTCGGCGGCGTGTTCGAGGTCGTCGTCCACGGGCTGCCGATCGGGCTTGGGAGCTACGTCCAGTGGGACCGCCGGCTCGACGGGGCGCTCGCCGCCGCGATCGCGAGCATCAACATCGTGAAGGGCGTCGAGTTCGGGCTCGGGTTCGAACAGACGCGGCGGTTCGGTTCGGCCGTCCATGACGTCATCGAGGGCCGAGGGACGGACGGTCGCTGGATCCACCGGACGAACAACGCCGGCGGCCTGACCGGCGGCGTGACGAACGGTGAGCCGCTCGTCGTCCGCGGGGCGGTGAAACCGATCTCGACCCTCGCCAAGCCGCTCCCGTCGGCCGACCTCGTGACCGGCGAGGCCGTCGAGAAGGCCCACTACGAGCGAAGCGACATCTCGGTCGTCCCGGCGGCGGGAGTCGTCGGCGAGGCGATGGTCATGCTGACGCTCGTCCGGTTCGTGCTCGAGAAGTTCGGCGGCGATTCGCTCGCCGAGACGAAGGACAACTGCTTGCGGTACCGAGAGCGGATCGCCCGGCCGCTGTCCGGGGCGGCCGCGCGCGGGACGGATGTCGCCGGCTCCGGCGGCGACGACTGACCGGTGGACGTCATCCTCGTGGGGCTTCCCGGGAGCGGCAAGAGTGCCGTCGGGCGTCGGCTCGCCCAGCGGCACGGCGCGAGCCACATCGATCTCGACGGGATCATCGAGCGACAGGCCGGCCGGAAGATCCCGGAGATCTTCGCCGACGAGGGAGAGACGGGGTTCCGCGCCCGAGAGCGTGCGGCGGTCGCGAGCCTGGGCGAGCCGGATCCCGGAGCCAGGATCCAGCGGGTCGTCGCCACCGGCGGCGGGGCCGTGCTCGACCCGCGCAACCGCTGGCTCCTGTACCGCGGCCGGGTGCCGATCTGGATCGACGGCCGGCCGGAGGTCCTTGCCCAGCGGCTTCGACGCAGCCCGGTGGTCCGGCCGCTCATCGGCGGGCGCGACCCGATCGGGTCGATCCGGTCGCTCGCCGCGGCGCGACAGCGGTTCTACGCGGC
>DASYTG010000003.1:0-4318 GCA_036002525.1 Candidatus Limnocylindrales bacterium | reverse complement strand
CGGCCCGCCGCCCGCAGCACCCAGAGCGCGCCGAGGGTCAGCGGCTCGCTCGGTGCGCCGCGGCCCCAGTCGACGACCTCGACGTTCGAGCCTGCCGATCCCGGCGCCTTCCAGTGATAGCCGTCCGGGTGCCACATCCCGTCCGGCCGTCGCTTCGACTCGAGGAAGTCGAGCGCGTCGGACGTTCGCGGGTCGCCGAGGTGGCCGGATGATGCGAGGGCCTTCAGCGCGGCCAGCGCTCGTAGTGCCAGTACGGCGGGTAGCGCAGCCGGGCAATCGACGGATGGGCGAGCTCACCGGTCCGTTCCGAGTAGATCACCCGGTGCTTCAGCAGGAACTCCGCGGCACGATCGGCGGCGGCCCGGGCATCGCTGTCGCCCGTGGCCCGCGCGTACGCCGCCAGCCCGAGCAGCGGCGGCAGGCTCTCGTTGAACGAGGAGTGGGTGACCTCGGGCCGCACGTCGCAGTTCCAGCCGCCGTCCGGCCACTGCCACCGCACGAGCGATGACGCGATCTGGCCCACCCGCGGTTCGTCGAACGCGCCGAGGTGGGCGGCGACGAACAGCGCGTTGCCCTCCTGGCTGCCGCACCGCCGGGCGCGGCCGTCGATCACCTTCACGCCACGGACGTGGGCTTCGCCGGCGACCCAGTCGAGGACCGTCGAGAACGCCTCGCGCAGCCCCGGCGTCTCGGGCGGGACGCCGAGATCGGCGAGGGTGACGAGCCGCCAGTGCGCGCCGCCCCACTTCCCGTACGGGTGAATTCCAAAACCGCCGCCGTCCTCCTGGCCGGCGAGGAGGCCCGAAACGAGCGGGCCGCGGCGGATCCTGGAGCGGGCGGCGACGACTTCGGGATCGTCCGCCGGCCTCCCGAGGAGCTGAGTCAGGGCCCCCTGCCGGATCGCCGGCTCGCGTGAGGCGAGCAGGACCGCCACTGCGGGATCCGCAATGCCTCGCTGCTCGGCGGTGATCATCGCGACGAATCGTATCCACGACCGGCAAAGCCCGGGGTAGACGGCGGGACGACAATGCTCTCGCGAGCCGGAAGGCTCCAGGGGGAAGGGGAGGGATGACATGCGTCGCCTGATCGCTCTCGTTGGTGCGCTCGTGCTTGTCGCGAGCTTGCCCGCTGCCGCCTCCGCGGCCCGGGCCACGCGCTTCACCGATCACTCGGTCAGCGTCTTCTGCGACCTGCTGACGCCGACGTCCGGATCCGGCTCCGCCTTCTTCAGCGCCGGTATTTCGGACGAGTTCGGGCCGAGCGCGTTCGTCGAATACTGGACGACCTCGGAGCCCATCGGCCAACCGGCCCTGACGACCGACTTCGAAGCGGCTCCGGTGGTCACGTGGGACGGAACGACGCTCAGCGGCTCCATCCCGCTGCGCGATTCGAGCGGGAACAGCGCTGGTCAGGCGACTTTCTCCGCGACCCTCGTCCCGTCCGGCGACCCGTTCGTCTTCGACGAGCAGTTCAAGGACGGCAACCACCAGAATCGGTTCACCGGCACGTCCCAGCCGATGGACCCCAGCGGAACGCTTCAGGTCGGGGACGCCACGTTCTCGCTCGACGGCTGCTTCGGCGACGAGACCACCGTCAGCGTCTTCGCGACGAACCCGAGCTCGTTCGTCAGGCACTTCACGGAGCGGACGATCGGTTGTGAGCTCAGCAACGCGGCCGGGGATACCGCCTTCCTGTTCTTCGACGTCCACGAGGGCGACTCGTTCGTCGACGTGTTCGTCGACCCGGTGGTCGGGCCAGACGTCGCCGGGTTCGGGGGCGGGACCCTGGTCGATGGGACGTTCGACGCGGATCTCACCATCTACGACCCGCAGACCGGGGAACTGACCGGCGGAACCGGCTCGGTCCACCTGGTCATCGCCAGCACCGGCGAACCGTTCGAATTCCTCCTCCGCAACGCGACTGCCCGCTTCAAGGGGAGCGGAGTGCTGCTCGACGTCGAAGGGTCGTTGGCGATCGACGGGCACGTCTTCGACCTGGGTGCCTGCGTCTTCCAGGACGCGACCGGCAAGGAGATCTTCACCTTCCCGGCCGGCCCGAAGCCGGGCGGCAAGGTGCCGTCGAACGATCTGCCCAGCGGCGCGAAGCTCCTCCAGGTCGGCGACCGGACGAGCGTCGCCACGAAGGGCGCGTCGCCCGACCGCGAGGCGCCGTACGAGTGCCTGACCTTCGAGGATCCCGAGACCGGCGACGTGTTCGAGGTCCCGGTCGGCTTCACGGTCTGGTACGCAGTCGTCGGGACCGGCGAGCCGATCACGATCGACACGGCCGGCAGCGACTACGACACGGTCATCGCCGTCTACACGGCCGACGGCGCCGGCGGCTTCACGCCTGTCCCCGGTGGCTGCGTCGACGACGTGGCAGTCGAGCCGTTCGGCCGCACGCTCCAGGCGGCGGTGACGTTCGACTCGGTGGCCGGGGTCACGTATTACATCCAGATCGGGGGGTTCCCGGAGTCGTTCCCCTACGGGAATCTTCGGGTTCGGGTCAGCTAGCTTCGAGCAACCGTTCTCTAACCTTTACGTAAACGGCAATCTTCGCTAGACTGGGGCGGTGAATCCCACCGCCCCTACCCAGCCGCGCCTCCTCCGGATCCAGGAGGTCGCCTCCGAGCTAGGCCTGACGACCCGCACGATCCGCTACTACGAGGAGCTGGGGCTCCTGAAGCCGGTGGCCCGGTCGGAGGGGGACTACCGCCTGTTCGACCCGGACGATCTCGAGCGGCTGCGGTTCATCAAGGGCCTCCGCGACGACGCCGGGTTCAGCCTCGCCGAGATCGGCCAGCTCCTCGACGACGAGACCGTCCGAACCCGGAACCGGGCCCGGTTCCGGGCGACCGCGGATCCGGCCGAACGGCGGGCGATCGTCGCCGACGCGATCGGTCGGGTCGACCGGCAGGTCGCGTCCCTGCGCCGCAAGGTCGAGCGGCTCGAGAAGATGATCGACGAGGCCGGCGACCGGCGGCGGCATCTCGAGTCGCACCTCGCCGACATCGAGGCCGGCCGCGAGCCGGCCGATCACGACCACGGCGGCACCCCGTGACCCTCGCCGGATTCCACGGGGCCCGGGCGTTCCGCCACCGCAACTACCGGCTGTTCTTCGGCGGCCAGGCGGTCTCGCTCGTCGGGACGTGGATGCAGCAGGTCGCCCAGGGCTGGCTCGTCCTCCAGCTTACCGGCGACCCGTGGATGCTCGGGCTGATTGCCGTCGCCCAGTTCGGGCCGGTCGTCCTGTTCGGGCTTTTCGGTGGCGTCCTCGCCGACCAGCTGCCGAAGCGGCAGACGCTCATCTGGACCCAGGCCGCGGCGATGGTCCTGGCGTTCGCGATGTTCGGGCTGACGGCTACGGGCGTCGTCGAGGTCTGGCACATCGCGGTGCTCGCCGTGGCGCTCGGGTTCGTCAACGCGATCGACATGCCGACCCGCCAGGCGTTCGCGGTCGAGATGGTCGGTCGCGAGGACGTGACGAACGCGGTGGGGTTGAACGCCGCGCTGTTCAACGGGTCGCGGATCGTCGGGCCGGCGGTCGCCGGGCTGTTGATCGGGTGGTTCGACATCTCGATCGCGTTCCTCTTCAACGGGGTCAGCTTCATCGGGGCGATCGCCGCTTACCTCCTCATGCGCGATTCGGAACTTCGGCCGGCGCCGCGCGGTGCTCGGCCGACCTCGTTGGGCGGGGTGGTCGGGAACCTGGCCGAGGGCGTTTCGTACGTGCGGCGGACGCCGCTGGTCCTCCTGGCGGTGGTGGTCGTCGGTCTCGGCGCGACGTTCGGGATGAACTTCAGCGTGCTCGCGCCGCCGCTGGCCGACCACGTCCTCGACGTCGGCGCGACCGGGTTCGGCTTCCTGATGACGGCGACCGGGGTGGGGTCGACGGCGGCGGCGCTGGGAGTGGCGTTCGCGCGGCGGCCTCGGCCGCGGAACATGGTGCTGGGTTCGGTGGCTTTGGGGCTCGGATCCCTGGCGCTCGCGTGGTCGACTTCGTTCCCGGTGTCATTGCTCGCGATGACGGTTGTCGGCGCCGGGGGCCTGGCGATGGCCGTGACGGCCAACGCGACGATCCAGCTGGCCGTCCCGGACCAGCTCCGCGGCCGGGTGATGAGCGTCTACACGACGGTGTTCTCCGCCTCGGTGCCGGCGGGCGGGCTGCTCATGGGCGCGATCGCGTCGCGCTGGGGCGTGCCGGAGGCCTTCGCGGTGGGCGGGCTGCTGACGCTGGCGGTCGGGATCGGCGCCTGGATCTGGCTCCGTCAGCTCGAGCGCCGGGGCGAGGCGCGCTTGCCGGCCCGGAAGGTCGTGCC
>DASYTG010000002.1:0-31360 GCA_036002525.1 Candidatus Limnocylindrales bacterium | reverse complement strand
GGACCTCCGCCTCGTCCCAGCCCCACGCGCGATGCGCGGTGAACTTCATCGTCGCGCCGTCGGGCGAGGCGGTCGCCCGGCCCCACGCAGTCACGTGGCGCCGCTCGTCGTAGCCGTAGCCCGGCTGCGGCCGGATGTGCGAGCCGGTGAGGCTGATGTCGGCGTCGGTCGGGACCGTGAGCCCGGCCGGCGCCCGGAAGAGGGCGGTGCCGCGCGCCGGGTCGATCAACGCCAGGAGGGCGACGCTGACCGGGTAGCCGTCGGCCCCGACGAACGTCAGGATCTGGAAGGGGTAGGTCGTCAGCTTCTCGAGGCCCTCGCGGGCCGACAGCGGGGGAGTCCGGGGCGTCGTCGCGGCCATCAGGCGGCCTCCGATCCGACGATCGTCATCTGCGGCGCAATCGTCGCATCGCCGTCCTCCCAGTAGAGCGCCTTGCGCGGCGTGATCTCGATCAGCGACCGCTCGAAGAACAGCGGCAATGCCACGCGAGCCTTGAGGAACGCGGTGATGGCCGGCTCCTTCGCCTCCCAGATCGGGAGGAGTCGCTCCCAGCCGCCGTGCGGATCCTCCTCGATAACCCGCGCGTCTCCCTGAATCGTCGCTCGGTCGGTCCGCCCGTCGAGCGCGATCGGATCGGTCAGCGACAGCGAGACCTTGGGGTTGGCCTTGATGTGCTCGAGCTTCCGGCTGAAGAGCGTCGATGAGGTCAGGTAGATCTTCTTGCCGTCGTAGAGCGGAATCAGCGGATAGGTTACCGGGTGGCCTGTGGCGTCGACGACCGTCAGCTCACCTACGAGCGCGACACCGAGGAGCGCTTCGACGGGTTGTGGAAGAGTGCCCATGATCGGCTCCGTTTGGGTCGAGTTATCTGCTCCCGTACTGTAGCACGTTTCCGATGGAACGGCAAGACCAAGAGCAATGCTGACGGGCCCTGACCGGACGCTGCGGTACCATGCGACCCCATGCCCGATCCCTCGGCCCCGCCGCTCATCCATGCCCGGAGCCTGACGAAGAAGTTCGGCGATTTCGTCGCCGTCGACGCGATCGACTTCGACGTCGCGCGCGGCGAGTCGTTCGGATTCCTCGGGCCGAACGGCGCCGGGAAGACGTCGACGATGCGGATGATCGGCTGCGTCTCGCCGGTGACCGAGGGGCTGCTCCGGATCCTCAACCTCGACCCGGCCGTGCACGGTCCGCAGATCCGCGCCCGGATCGGCGTCGTTCCCCAGCAGGACACGCTCGACACCGAGCTGACGGTCCGCGACAACCTCGTCATCTATGGGCGCTACTTCGGGCTGGCCCGAAGCGAGGCGTCGCGCCGGGCGACCGAGCTGCTCGAGTTCGTCCAGCTCTCGGACAGGGCGAACGACCGGGTGGAGCCGTTGTCCGGCGGGATGAAGCGGCGCCTCACGATCGCCCGGTCGCTGATCAACGAGCCGCAGCTGATGCTCCTCGACGAGCCGACGACGGGTCTCGACCCGCAGGCCCGCCACCTCCTCTGGGAGCGGCTCTACCGCCTCAAGCAGCGCGGCACGACGCTCGTCCTGACGACCCACTACATGGACGAGGCGGAGCAGCTGTGCGACCGGCTCGTCGTCATGGACAAGGCGAAGATCGTCGCCGAGGGCTCGCCCCGCCAGCTCATCGAGCAGTACTCCACCCGCGAGGTGACCGAGATGCGCTTCCCGGTCGGCGTCCAGGAGACGCTGAACGGCAAGCTCGACGGCCTCGGGGAGCGGATCGAGAAGCTCCCCGACCGCGTCCTCGTCTATTCGAACGACGGCGAGTCGATTGCCACCGCGGTCCACGAGCGGGGCCTCCAACCGGAGACGGTGCTGGTTCGGCGGAGCACGCTCGAGGACGTCTTCCTCCGGCTGACCGGCCGGAGCCTGATCGAGTAGCCCGATGCTCGCCCAGGCGGCCCGGTCCTATGAGCACATGTTCCTGCTCTACCGGCGGACGTGGCGCGGGTCGATCTTCAACTCGTTCCTGGCGCCGATCCTGTTCATGCTCGCAATGGGCATCGGGCTCGGGACCTTCATCGACAGAGGCGGGGCCGCCGCGCTCGGCGTTCCATACCTCCAGTTCCTGGCCCCCGGTCTCCTCGCCTCGACGGTCATGCAGACGGCCTCGTTCGAATCGACCTTCCCGATCATGGCCGGGATGGTGTGGATCAAGCGCTACCACGCGATGCACTCGACGCCGCTCCGGCCGGCCGACATCGCGCTGGGGCAGCTCGGCTGGATCGCGACCCGGATCACGCTCGTCGCCGCGATCTTCGTCCTCGTGATGATCGCATTCGGGGCCGCGCCATCGCCCCTCGTCATCTTCTCGATCCCCGTGGCCGCGTTGACCGGGATGGCCTTCTCGGCGCCGATCGCCGCGTTCGCGGCGACCCAGGACCGGATGGACAAGTTCAACGCGATCTTCCGGTTTGGGATCACGCCGCTGTTCCTGTTCTCCGGCACGTTCTTCCCAATCGACCAGCTTCCCGCGTTCCTCCAGCCACTCGCCTGGGTCACCCCGCTGTGGCACGGCGTGGAGCTGTGTCGGTCACTGTCGCTGGGGACGATCGGCGCCGACCCTCTGATGGCGCTCGTCCACCTCGGCGTCCTCGTGCTGTTTGCCGGCGGCGGCACCCTGGCGACAGTCCTCACGTTCCGCCGCCGGCTCGTGAAGTAGCGCCGACGAGATGGCACTCCTGACCAGGATCGCCCCGCCGATGATCTTCGGCAGCCGTCGCGCCGCGCTGCTCGTGGAGCGGAACATCTACGTCTACCGGCGGACGATGCTCGTCATCTTCTCGGGCTTCTTCGAGCCGTTGTTCTACCTGCTCAGCATCGGGCTCGGGATAGGCGGGCTGATCGGCACGATCCCCGGCCCGGACGGCCGCCCGATCCCCTACGAGCTCTTCGTCGCGCCCGCCTTGCTCGCGACCTCGGCGATGAACGGGGCGATCTACGACAGCACGTTCAACGTGTTCTTCAAGCTCAACTACGAGAAGACGTACGACGCCGTTCTCGCGACCCCGCTCGGAGTGGGGGACGTGGCGCTCGGGGAGATCGCCTGGGCGTTGATCCGCGGGACGCTCTACGCCATCGGGTTCCTCGCCGTGATGCTCGTCCTCGGGCTCGTCGTGTCGCCGTGGATGATCCTCGCGATCCCGGCGGCGGTCCTCATCGGCTGGGCCTTCGCCGCTGTCGGCATGGCGGCGACGACGTTCATGCGGACATGGCAGGACTTCGACCTGCTCCAGCTCGTGCTGCTGCCGCTGTTTCTCTTCTCGGCGACGTTCTACCCGATCAGCGTGTACCCGGAGCCGATCCGGGTCTTCATCCAGCTCACGCCGCTGTACCACGGCGTCGACCTTCTCCGCTCGCTCGCCACCGGGACGGTCGGGCCGAACGCCATCGTGCATGTCGCCTATCTCGTGCTGATGGGCCTCATCGGCCTTGCGATCGTGTCGCGCCGGCTCGACAAGCTGCTGCTGAAGTAGGCGGATGACGGATCGCGCCGCTCTGGCGGCGCTGAACGCCGAGGTCGTCGAGTGCCGGCGCTGTCCGCGCCTCGTCGCGTGGCGGGAGCAGGTGGCGCGCGAGAAGGTCGCCCGCTTCCGCGACGAGCCGTACTGGGGGCGGCCCGTGCCGGGGTTCGGCGATCCGGATGCCCGGATCCTCATAGTCGGCCTCGCCCCGGCCGCCCACGGCGGCAACCGGACCGGGCGGGTCTTCACCGGCGATGCCTCGGGCGACTTCCTTTGGAAGGCGCTCTACGACGTGGGCTTGGCGAACAAGCCCTCGAGCCGTCGAGCCGACGACGGCCTGGCGCTGACCGACGTCTACATCACGGCGGCGGTGAAATGCGCCCCGCCGCAGAACAAGCCGACCATCGACGAGCGCGACAACTGCTTCCCGTACCTCGTCCGCGAGCTGCGGCTCCTCGACCGGGCGCGAGTGATCGTCGCCCTGGGGTCATTCGGCTGGGAGGCGGCGTTCCGAGCCCTCGGGGCGCTGGGGTACGAGGTCCGGCCACGGCCGAGGTTCGGGCACGGGGCGGAGGCGCGGATCCGGCCGTACCACGTCGTGGCCTCCTTCCACCCGAGCCAGCAGAACACGTTCACGAGGCGCCTTACGCCGCCGATGCTCGAAGGCGTCCTCCGCCGGGCGAAGGAGCTGGCGACCGACGGGACCTGAGACCCGTCGGTGGCGCCGGTCATGGACTTCTCGCGGTGTCCTGGCTGACGGCGACGATCTGCGTTCCCCGACAACCTGGCCCGAGGATGGTGAACCGCTGCGGATCGCGCGTCGCGGCTCTCAACGACACGCCGGCGTCGTGGAGCAGGAGGATGTCCACGTCCAGCGCCCGCGCCTGCTCGAAGAGGCTCGACGAGTCGGAAGTCGCGGTGATCGGCGCGATCGCGAAGCGGTCGTAGCGGTGGCCCGCGATGGCGTGCAGCATGTTGAAGCTGTCCCATGCCACCCTGGACCCCGGCGGGATCGCAGCCAGCGAAGCGCACTCGCCCCAGATGCCGAGACTGCCACGCTCCTCGGCACTCGCGCGGACCAGTCTGAGCATGACGGACAGTGAAGGCAGGCTGCGCCCTTGCTGGACGTAGGCGTTCCCGTGCGCGGTGGCCACCCCGAGGGACGCGGTCGTGGCCAGAACGATGAGGGCTCCCAATGCGCCGGCCGCCGGGCGGGGCAGACGGGTGAGGGCAACCGCGGCCAATCCAACAACGAGGAGCGGGACGAACAACGTCAGGCGCGCCCACCAGCTCATCGGCATCGTGACGAGCGTCAGAGCGGCCGGGAGGGCGAGGAGCACGAGCGGCGCGAAACGGCGACGACCGGCAAGCAGCGCCGCCCCGGCAAGGCCGAGCACCAGCAGGAGCGGCCACTCGATGCCGAAGCCGCCGAGCCGGGTGTCGTAGACGTAGCGCCTCGTCCAGGGATCGGCGAACCAGGACCTGACGATCCGCTCGATGGGACCGAACGCAGCCAGCTGGTCCGGGGTCTGCACGATGAGTTCTGCGAACGTCCCCACGCCCGGGAACGGCCCGACCGAGAAGGGCCAGAGCGGGTTGCCGAAGACCAGCAGGTTCTTCATGTACCAATACCCGCCCATGACGGCGGCCGGCAGCCCCACGACCAGCGCAGCCCGACCCGCCGCCTCCAGGCTCCGTCGGCCGGCCGGCCGTCGCGCCGCGTCCACCAACAGCCCGCCACCCAGGACCGCCAGCGGAAACAGGAGCGTCGCCTTGGTGCCGGCCCCGAGCCCGATGGCGAGACCGGCGAGCGGCAGGAGGGCGCGTCGCCTTGGGCCGCCCGGCGCGCCAAGTACCGCCAGGCCCAGGTACCAGGCAGCTGCCATATATGCCACTGCCGGCACGTCGACGTATGTGGTCGTCGTGAGCGCGATGAACGCCGGCATTGCCGCGAGCACGAGGCCGGCGAGCAGCGCCGCGTGGCGGTTCGCGCCGAGCTGGCGGGCGATCCCGATGGTCGCGACGAATGCGAGCGGGACCGTAGCCAGCCCGGTCAACGTGGCGAGCTCATCGCTACCTGTGAAAACCATCAACCAGAGCGTCATCAGCTCGCCATTTGCCGGGTAGCCATCGGACCAGAGTCTTTGAGGGACGCGACCAATCTCGCCCGTCTGGAGCCAGACGTCGACCGTGACGAGGTGATACGAGAAGCCGTCGTAGTCGAGCACCGGGAGGCGGACCGCGATCACGGCTCGCCAGGCATACGCGACGAGGACGACGACGGCAAGGGCCACGACGGGCCACCAGCGCCACGGATCGATGTGAACGCGCGCCGCCTCGCGGGCCGCCGCCTCGCGGGCCGCCGCGAGCCCGGCGGCGAGGTTGACCCGGATGGGTTCGCGGCCCGCGCGAACCAGCACCGCGCCAACTGCGAGCGCCCACAGCACCGCGACGAGCGCGACGACGGTGGGCTGCAGCGCACGCAGGAGGACCCCGGCGACCAGCAGCAGGCCAGTCACCGTCGCGTGCGCGAGCAGCAGCGCTGCCGCTACCCGTTCGACGGCCCCCCTGAGCGGGAGCGCCAGGGCGATCGCGGCCGAGACCACCAGGACGAGGATCGAGATCGCCAGGAGGGCGAGCATCGGGGGGACGGGCTAGCTCGCCTGGGGAGCGACGGCCGCGGTCCGGACCGCCGAGCGCTCGAGGTGCCGATCGAGGCGGTCGAAGCCGACGCCGTCGAGCTCGCGGCACGCGTCGATGAACCGCTCGACGAGCCGCATCCGATGGCCGCGCCCGATGCACTCCGGATGGAGCGTCACCATGACCAGTCCGCCTGGCTCATGGTCCCAGGCCCAGCGCAGCTCCTCCGTCCAGATCTCGAGGACCTTCGACGGCGCCGACAACCCGGCGCGCGACGGGCCGGGCTCGAAGTGGGGCCAGTCGTCCATCGCCCAGTAGACCGGCACCTCCAGGAGGGCGCCCTCGCGCCCCCACGCGGTCCCCTCCGCAACCGAGTGACGATCGCCATGGCGGACCCGGTACGGGTGCGCGTCGCCGGCCATCAGCGAGGAGTCGTAGCGATACCCGGCGGCCTCGACGAGCTCGAGCGTATCGCGCCCGAGCGACCAGTACGGCGCCCGGAAGCCCCGCGGCGCCTCGCCGGTCGTTTCTGCAACAGCGTCCCGCGACCGCTCCAGCACGTTCCGCTGCTCGTCTCGTGAGAGCTCGGCGAAGTCCTCGTGGTACCAGCCATGGGTCGCGACCTCGTGGTCGCCGCGGACGATCGCCTCGATCGACTCGGGAAACGTGACGAGCGTGTGGCCGGGCACGAACCAGGTTGTCGGGACGGCTTCGCGGCCGAAGAGCTCGAGGAGCCGCGGGGCGCCGACGCGGGGGCCGAACTCGCCGTGCGACAGCTTGACCGGAGGGTCGCCACGGCGGACGCCGTCGGAGATCGCGTCGTGGTCGACGGTGATCGCGACGGTCAGGCGGGGGAGCGCGTCTGGCACGGGCTGATGCTACCCGGCCGCGGCCGGCCCGGGCGGCTCCAGCCGCGGCGGCCTCCCGGTACCATCTGGCGGGAATGGCCTCGGATCGCGATTACTACACCGTCCTGGGCGTCGCGCGCGGCGCGACCGACGCGGAGATCAAGCGCGCCTTCCGCCGCCTCGCCCAGCAGTGGCACCCCGACGTCAACACGGACGGCGCGGCCGCCGGGCGCTTCAAGGAGATCAACGAGGCCTACCAGGTCCTGTCCGATCCGCAGCGCCGGCAGGCATACGACACCTTCGGCCGGGCGGGCGTGGGCGCCGACGCCGAGGCTGGCTTCGGCGGCGGGTTCGGTGGCTTCGGCGACATCTTCGACGCCTTCTTCGGGGGCGCCGCGAACGCGGCCCGACGGGGCCGGCCGCAGGCCGGGGCGGACCTCCGCTACGACCTCCGGGTCTCGTTCGTCGAGGCCGTCCGGGGAACCGAGAAGGAGATCGAGTTCCCCGTCCTGGTCCGGTGCGAGACGTGCGGCGGATCGGGCGCCAAGCGGGACACGGCGCCGATCACCTGCCCGCAGTGCAACGGGCGGGGCGAGATCCGGAACGTGCGGCAGACGATGCTCGGGCAGATGGTCAACGTCACGACCTGCCCCCGCTGCCGGGGCGAGGGTCGGATCGTCGAGACGCCGTGCGAGACGTGCAAGGGCGAGGGTCGGACCGAGCGCCGCCGGACGCTCCGGGTGACGATCCCGCCGGGAATCGACGAGGGTCATCAGATCCGCCTCTCGAACGAGGGCGAGGTGGGGCCGCGGGGCGGACCGCCGGGCAGCCTGTACGTCGCGATTCACGTGACGCCGCACCCGGCTCTCCGGCGCGAGGGAACCGAGCTGATCTACGAGGCCGACGTCTCGATCGCCCAGGCGGCCCTCGGCACGCGCCTCACGGTGCCGACCGTCGACGCCGACGAGGAGGTCGAGGTCAAGCCCGGGACGCAGCCGGGAACGGAGATCCGGCTCCGCGGCAAGGGGGTCCCGCACCTCCGCCGCTCGGGCTCGCGCGGCGACCTCCACGTGTTCGTGAACGTCGTCGTCCCGTCGAAGCTCTCGAAGCGGCAGCGGGAGCTGCTCGAGGAGCTCGCCCAGGAGGGCAAGGAGCCGGTCTCCGACAACGGCGCCGGTATCCGCGAACGGCTCCGCGACGCGCTTGGCTGAGACCTCAGGCCGATGGCTCGCAGAGCGTCGCCTCGGCCTTCGGTGAGCGAGCAGCAACCCGACGTCGAGGTTGCCGGATCGATGGGTGCGTGGCTCGAGCTCGTGGTCGAGGCGGACGTGGAGGCGGTCGAGGCGGTGAGCGAGATCCTCGGCCGGGTGGCGCGCGGTGGCACGAGCGTCGAGCCGGCGTTCGACCTCGTGGACGAAGGCCTGAGTGCGCGGATCGACCCGACCCGGCCCGCAACCGTGCGGGCCTACGTGCCGGCGCGCGACGACGCGGCGGCCGCGCTAGCAGTCACCGAGGCGACCGAGATGCTCGGGCATCTCCAGGCCTTCGGCCTCCGGCCGATCGGCGAGCTGCGAACCCGCCTCGTCCACGAGGAGGACTGGGCCGAAGCGTGGAAGGCGCATTTCCCGGTCCTGCGGGTCGGGCGGCGGCTCGTGATCCGCCCGACCTGGCGGCGACACCGATCCGAGCCCGGAGACGTCGTCGTCGCGCTCGATCCGGGGATGGCCTTCGGGACCGGGCTTCACCCGACGACGCGGCTGTGCCTGGCGCTCGTCGAGGCGCTCGCCGACCGCGGCCTGTTGGTCGGGGCCCGGGTGCTCGACGTCGGGTGCGGCTCCGGCATCCTCGGGATCGCGGCGGTGCGGCTCGGCGCGTCGAGCGTGCTCGGCCTCGACCCGGATCCGATCGCGATCGAGGCGACGAGCGCGAGCGCCCGCCGCAACCGGCTGACACGCCGCGTGCGGGCGAGGGCGGGGAGCCTCCCGAGCGGAGCCGGTCCGTTCCAGGTCGTGCTCGCGAACCTCATCGCGTCGCTGCTCGTGGAGCTGGCACCCGCGCTCTGCGAGGAGCTCGCGCCGGGCGGCACGCTGGTCGCCTCGGGAATCTTCGTCGGCCGCGAGGGCGACGTCCGCGACGCGTTCGCCGTGGCGGGCCTGGCCCTCGCCGGCCGCTCGACCGAAGGCGAGTGGGTCGCCCTCGAGGCGAGACGAATCGGGTCGAGCTGAGCATCGCCCCTACAATCGGGCGTCGATGCCTGCCTCGATGTTTCCCCTGCTGCTGGCGACCCACCTCGCGCTCGCCGTCGGGTTGTTCCTGCCGTCGATCCTGCTGCCGTTCGCGCTCCGTGCCCGGCGGGCCGCGGTCGACTCCGACAGCCGGATGGTCCGAACCCTCCTCTGGATGCAGACGCACGGCACGATCGTCATCGGCATCGGGCTGGCGATCACCGGCGCCGGGCTCCTGGCGACCCTCGGCTTCCGCCTGCTCGAGCAGCCGTGGCTCCTGGTCGCCCTGGCCATATACGCCCTGAACCTGGTGCTCGCGTTCTTCATCCAGCGCCCGAACCTCCGGCGGCTCATCGGGATCCGCGCGGCCGCCGACGACGCGACGTGGAAGGCCTGGGCGCGGCGGCAGCGCTATCTGTCGTACGCGATGGCCGGCCTCGTCGGCACGATCGGGTTCCTGATGAGCACGAAGCCGAAGCTGTGGTGACCGATGCATCCTGAGTGCCTGTTCTGCCGCATCGTCGCGGGGTCCGCTCCGGCGAAGAAGCTCTTCGAGGACGATCTCGTCCTGGCGATCGAGGACATCAACCCGCAAGCCCCGACCCACATCCTCGTCATGCCGCGCGAGCACATCGCATCGGCAGCCGACCTTCGCGAGACGGACGGGCCGCTTCTCGGGGCGATCTTCGCCGCCCTCGCCGACCTCGCCGACAGGGAAGGCCTGCCGAGGACCGGCTACCGGATCGTGACGAACGTGGGCAAGTGGGGCGGCCAGAGCGTCGACCACCTCCACTTCCACCTGCTCGGCGGCCGCAAGTTCTCGTGGCCGCCGGGGTGACCGTTCGAGTCTCCGTTGCCGCGCTCGCGGCGACCATCGTGGCCGGGCTGCTCGTCGCCGGTTGCGGTACCGGGCCGGCGATCGACCGCCCGGCGACGCTCCCGCCGACGACGTTCGGGCCGGGCGAAGCGACGGGAGCCGAGGTCGCGGCCACCCGCGCGGAGCTGGCGCGCGTCCTGGGCGCGGTGGGCCTCCAGCTGGCGGACGCGCAGGTTCCCCACCGGCCGGGCGAGTCGGCGCTCTTCGCGGCCGCGCCGCGGGCGGTCTACCAGGTCGTGCTGCCGGACGATCCCACGCACGGCTTCATCTCCGTGTACGAGTTCGCCGACGAGGCTGCGGCCACTGCGGCGGGCAACGAGCAGGCCGCGTACGTCGCGAGCGGCCCCGGTCGGGTCCAGTTCCCGCCGGACTCCCGCTTCGTCCTCCGCCAGCTCGGCCCGACAGTCGTCTTCTTCGCCTGGTCGCCGGCGAACTCTCCCGACGAGCGCACGCCAGAGGTCCAGCGCGCCCTCGAGACGATCGGAACGGCGATCGCGATCCCGAGCTAGCGTGCGGCGGCGGCCTCGGTGCGCTCGGTCCGCGCGCCGGAGGCCCACTCCCGGACCGGGTCGCGCCGGACCTTGAGGGTGTGGGTCCGCGGGAAGTCCTCGTCCGGCCACACCCGCCAGGCGGCGATCCGCTGTTGCGGCCCGAGGGTCGCGTTCGCCGCCTTCAGCGCGGCCTCGATCCGGGGCGCCAGCTCGGCCGCGTCCGCGACCTCGGCTCCGGGTTCCGCGACGCCCTTGGCCAGGAGCACGGCCTCGATCCGGCCGGGCTCGGTCTCGACGACGACCGCGTCCCGGATCCCGGCGTTGCGCAGGGCGTTCTCGAGGTCCTCCGGGTAGACCTTCATCCCGTTCGGGAGGACGATCCGGTCCTTCGTCCGGCCGGACAGCACCAGCCGCCCATCGCGGTCGAGGTGGCCGATGTCGCCCGAGTGGTACCAGCCGTCCGCGTCGATTGCCCGGGCCGTCGCCTCCGCGTCCTGCCAGTAGCCCTTGAACATCGTCGGACCGCGGAACAGCACCTCGCCGTCCTCGGCGACCCGCATCTCGACCGGCGGGTGCGGCCGGCCCACCGTGCCCGGCCCATGGTCGTCGAGCCGGTTGATCGTCCCGAACCCGTTCTCGGACGAGCCGTAGCCCTGGAGGACGGTCACGCCGAGGTCCTCCCAGGCCTGCTGGAGGGCCGGCGGCAGGAACGCGCCGGCCGAGACGAACAGGCGCAGCTCACCGCCGAGCCGGCGATGGACGCTCCGAAAGAGCAGCCGCCGGAGCGGGTAGGGGAGGCGGCGGGCAAACCGTCGCAGCAGGCCGAACAGCCGGGCCCGGCCGGACCGCTCCGCCTCCCGCTCGATCGCGCTCCAGAACAGGTCGAGCACCTGCGGAACGAGGAGCATCGTCGTCACCCGGTGGTCGCGGAGGGCCTCGAAGATCACCCGCGGATTCCGGCTCCGGACGTACAGGATGCTCGCCCCGACGTCGAGGGCGTAGAGGAGCCCGATTCCCTGCTCGAGGAGGTGGGACAGCGGCAGCACCGACACGACCCGGTGCTCGATCCGCGGGATCACCTCGTGGATCGTCGAGATCGTGGCCAGGAAGTTGTCGTGAGCGACCATGACGCCCTTCGGGGTGCCGGTCGTCCCCGAGGTGAAGATGAGGTCCCAGATCTCGTCCGCGCGCGGCCGCTCCCAGCGCTCAAGCTGGGCTTCCCAGTCGGCGGGGAATGTCTCGTCGGGTTCGGCGGACAGGGCCTCGACGGTCGTCGTCGGGAAGCCGGCGAAACCCGCCTCGGCTGGGTCCGGGGCGTCCCGCCCGGTCCCGAGCACGAGGTGGCGCGGAGACGCCCGCCGGACGATCCCCTCGATCGCGTCGCGGCTCATCCGCAGGTCGAGCGGAACGAGTATGAGCCGGGCGCGTATCGCTCCGAAGTAAGCGGCCGGCAGCTCCGGGGTCGAGGGCGACCAGGTGAGAATCCGGTCGCCGGGCTCGAGGCCGAGGGCCCGCAGCCGCCACCCGGCGATCCGGCTCCTCCGCCCGAGCTCGCGGTACGTCCACGTCGTCGAGGAACCGTCGTCACGCCGCACTCCGACCGCCGGCCGGTCGGCGTATTCCCGGAACGCACGGTCGAGCAGGTCGAGGATGGTCGAGCTCATTCTCGCGGATCGTACCGGTTCGCCAAACGTGCTACTTGACACGCGCTAGTTACCGTTGGAAGCTTGCGGCATGGACACGCCACGGAGGAGCGCGGTCACGGGGGCGTTCGGCTTCAGCGGTCGAGCGATCGCCGATGCGCTCCTGGCGCGCGGCGACGAGGTCGTCACCCTGACCCGGCGCACACCGCCGGGCGATGACGCGCTCGGGTCGCGGCTGACCGCCGCCGCCCCCCTGGCCTTCGATCGCCCGGTGGAGCTGGCCGATGCTCTGGCCGGCGTCGACACGCTGTTCAACACGTACTGGATACGGTTCCCGCGCGGGGAGGCCACGTTCGACCGGGCGGTCGTCGATTCGGCTGTCCTCTTCGCTGCCGCGCGTCGGGCAGGTGTTCGGCGGATCGTCCACCTCAGCGTCGTGGGCGCGAACCCGGACGCGCCGACCCCGTACGTCCGGGCCAAGGGCCGGCTCGAGGGGATGCTCCGTGCCTCGGGCCTCGAATGGGCGATCGTCCGCCCGACGCTGACATACGGCCCGAACGACATCCTCGTCAACAACCTCGCCTGGGCTCTCCGACGCCTCCCCGTCTACGGCATGCCAGGAGACGGGCGATACCCGATCCAGCCGGTCCACGTCGACGACGTCGCGGCGATCTGCCTCGAGGCGGCCGCCGGCAAGAGCGGGGCTATGCTCGACGCGGCCGGCCCTGAGAAGCTCGCCTTCCGGGAAATGGTCGGCCTGGTCCGCGGGGCGATCAGGAGCCGGTCGCTCGTGGTCGGGATGCCGCATTGGGCGGTCCTGGCGGCCGCCCGCGTCCTGGGCCGGTTCGTCGGGGACGTCGTGCTGACCCGCGACGAGATCACCGAGCTGACGAGCGGCTGGCTGACCTCGAACGAGCCGCCACGGGGCCGGATCCGGTTCTCCGATTGGGTGCTGGCGAACGGCCAGCTGCTCGGCCACCGCTGGTCGAGCGAGCTCGCCCGGAACTACCGCATCGAGGCGGCCCCGCTCCGATGAGGGAGGCGTTCGGTGGCGCACGATCCTGTCATATGCCACTCACACGGACCCAAGAGCAGCTGGTGGCGGTCTCGGAGGCGCAATGTCGCCAGTCGATAGCCGCGCGCATCTAATGTCCGAGTCCCAGCGGCCGATTCTGCCGGCTTCAGGCGCGGCCACCGGTCCCTGGGCCACCCACGCGAGCGTATGACAGGAAAGTCCGAGCGGGACCGGGTCAAGAGGTGCGGTCTTGTTCGGTCCAGCTGGCCGAGCCGCGTTTGACCGGCCCCCGGCCCTCGGCTATGCTCCCGCAGCCTTGACGGCCGGGACCCCTCCGGGGGAGCCCGGCGTCACGCGGCGCGCCGCTCGGGCTCACGAGCGTGCCGCGAGGTTCGAGACCCAGCCCGAGGAGGTGAACCCGGATTGGCCGAAGTCCGAGTCGGTGAGAACGAGACGTTCGAGAGCGCCCTTCGTCGCTTCAACAAGAAGATCCAGCAGAGCGGAATTCTCGCCGAGGCTCGCCGTCGCGAGCACTACGAGAAGCCGAGCGTGAAGCGGAAGCGCAAGGAAGCGAAGCGCAAGAAGAACGCCCGCACGCCGCAGGGCTGAGCAGCCGACGGCCGGAATTCTCCCCGACCGAGGTGCCATCTCCGGTGTCCCTTCGCGATCGGATCCAGACCGACCTGACCGCCGCCATGCGGTCGGGTGACGCCCTGCGCCGCGACGTTCTCAGGATGGTCTCGAACTCCGCCTACAACCTGGAGAAGAAGCAACAGCGCCCGTTGTCGGAGGACGAGTACCTGGCAGTCGTAACGCGCGAGGTGAAGACCCGGCGCGAGTCGGTCGAGGCCTTCCGGAAGGGCGGTCGCGAGGACCTCGCCACGAAGGAAGAGGCCGAGATCGCGATCCTCGGCGAATTCCTCCCCCAGGCGCTGTCCGAGGAGGAGCTGGGGGCGCTCGTCGCCGAGGCCGTGACCGCGACAGGGGCGACGTCCGCCCGGGACCTCGGCAAGGTCATGGGCTGGCTCGCGCCGCGGACCCGTGGCCGGGCCGACGGCAAGCGCGTCCACGAGCTGGTCGGCCAGGCGCTTGCTCACGCCGACGTCACAGCGCACGAGGCCCGGCACTGACGTCCCGATGCTGACCCAGAAGGCCGAAGGGCTTCACCCATTCACCCGGCGGGATGCCGGCCGCCTCGGGATTGCGGCCGCGGTCCTCGTCATGCTTCTTACCGCGATCCTCGCGATCGACTTCCTCCAGTCCGGCTTGCGGATCGAGGAGGGGCGCCCCGCCGATCGCGACATCGTCGCGACGGGCCAGATCAGCTTCGAGAGCGAGGTCCAGACCGCAGCCGAGCGCGACAGGGCCAGGAACCTGGTCGAGCCGCAGTACGACTACTCGATCGACAAGGCGCTGGACGTCTCGAGCCAGCAGGTGGGTGCACTTCGGACAGCGCTCTTCCCTCTCGATCGCGCGTTCGACCCGGACACGCCCGAGACCGAGCGCCGATCGACCCTCGAGCAGGTCCTCCCCGACCTCTCCGAGAGCGCACGGGAGGTGCTCCTGGCGGTCGATCCGGCCCGCTGGCCTGCGATTAAGGCCGAAGCAATACGGGTCCTCGAGAACGTGGAGCGGACGGAGATCCGAGACTCGGCCCTGGCCGAGGTCCGCGGCGACCTGTCGCGGCGGTTCGGTGCGGCTCTCGAGCCGATGGAGCGGATGCTGGGGGAGGACATCATCCGCCCGTTCGTCGCGCCGAACTCGACCTACAGCGAGGCCCTCACCGAGGAGGTCCGCAACCAGCGGGCCGCGGCCGTCGAGCCCGTCCAGGTCCAGATCCTGCCGGCCCAGATCATCGTCCGCGCCGGCGACCCGATCACCGCCGCCGACATCGAGATCCTCGACCGGGCGAACCTCCTCGAAGCCGGCCCGGACGTCGCCGCGGTCGCCGGCTGGTTCCTGCTCGCGGCGCTGCTCGTCGGGCTGCTGCTGGCGTGGGTCTGGCGCTTCCGGCCGGAGGTGTGGCACCGCAACAACGTCCTCGTCCTCGTCGGGCTGCTCCTCGTCGTCACGGCGTTCGCCCTCAAGCTGACCGCCGGCCGGTACGCGCTCCCGTTCCTCCTGCCCGTGGCGGCGGTCGGGATGCTGGTCGCGGTTCTCCTGGACGCGGGCGCGGCCACGGTCCTCATGGCGGTGCTCGCGTTGATCGCCGGCGCGGTCAACGGGAACTCCCTCGAGATGGCCGCGTACGTGTTCCTCGGCGGGTTTGCCGGGATCGTCGCCGTCCGGCGCGGAGACCGCCTCCAGGTGTTCGTCCAGGCGGGCATCGCGATCTTCATCGTCCAGGCGCTCGTGATCTCGACGTTTTCCCTGTTCGGTGCCCGCGATCCGCGCGGCGTGCTGGAGCTGTGGGGCGCGTCCGCGGCGTCGGCCGGTGGCGCGGCGGTGGCCGCGGTCGGGAGCTTCGCGGTTCTCGGCAACATCTTCGGGATCCTGACGGTCTTCCAGCTCCTCGAGCTGGCCAACCCGTCGCAGCCGCTCCTCCGGCGGCTGCTCGTCGAGACGCCCGGGACGTACCACCACTCGATCATGGTCGGCAACCTCGCGGAGCGGGCCGCGGAGTCGATCGGCGCCGATCCGCTGATCACCCGGGTCGCCGCGTACTACCACGACATCGGCAAGCTCGCCAATCCGTACGCGTTCATCGAGAACCAGGCGGGCGGCGACAACATCCACGACGAGCTGGAGCCGGACGTCTCGGCCCAGATCCTCAAGCAGCACGTCGTCGACGGGATCGACCTCGCCTATCGGTCGAAGCTGCCGAAGTCGCTTATCGCGTTCATCCCCCAGCACCACGGGACGGCGACGATGGCGTACTTCCTCGCCCGGGCCCGCGAGCTCGCCGCAGCACCGTACGGCGGGATCGGCACGACCGATGGCCGGAAGGCGGCCGATGCCGTCGACGAGCGGAAGTTCCGCCACATCGGCCCGAAGCCGCAGTCGCGCGAGGCCGCGCTGATCATGCTCGCCGACGGAGTCGAGGCGTCCGTGCGGTCGCTCGCAGCCCGCGACGAGCCGGCGATCCGGGCGATGGTCGCCCGGATCATTGACGAGCGGCTTGCCGACGGGCAGTTCGACGAGTGCGACGTGACGCTGCGCGACATCGAGCGGATCCGCGAGGCGTTCATCGGCCAGCTGCTCGCGATGTACCACACGCGGATCGCCTATCCCCAGAACAAGGTCGTCGAGATCGAATCGCGCCGCGCGGCCGGAGGCGGCTCCGGCGCCTCCTGAGCGATGCGCTCGATCTCTCTCCCGCCCTGGCGGATCGATATCGATCGGCGGCCGGGAGCTCCCCGGCTCATCCCGGACGCCAGCGTTGCTCGCGCCGTGTCCGCGGCGCTGACGGCGGCCGGGGCTCCGCCGCCGGCATCGGTGGGGATCCGCCTGACCGACGACGGCGATCTCGCGGCACTCAACGCCGAGCACATGGGCGAGACGGGCCCGACGGACGTGCTGTCCTTTCCGATCCTCCCTCCCGAGGCCTTCCCGCCACATCCGGGCCGGACCACGGGACCAGGAACGGCCTCATTCCCGCTGCCACCCGGCGCCCGTCAGCCGCTCGGCGACGTCGTCGTCTCGGTCGAGCGGGCGATCGCCCAGGCTGAGCAGGGCCGCGGGGGCCAGACCGGCGACGTCCGCTGGTCCGCCGCGGACGAGCTGCGCCTCCTCGTCACCCACGGTGTGCTCCACCTCTGCGGCTGGGACCACGCAACGCCGGCCGAGGAGACCGCGATGCGCGCGCTCGAGCAGCGGCTGCTCGCGACGCGCTGACATCGCTGCCGCCAGTGACCACGGGCCAGGCGACGAGGCCCCGGACCCCGACGATCACCGGATTCCCGCATGGCGGGACTCGGACAAGCCGCGACGAACACTTTGCACGGCGTACATCGCCATACGCCCAGCAGGTGAGCATCTGGGGGTCGGCCGGGCCAAACAGGTCCGGACTCGGAGGATTCAACCGTTCGGGATCGAGGGCCATGGGTCCGAATCGCATCCGGTGAGAATTCGGTGGCTGATTCGTACCTGACCGGGTCCCGCGAGAGGCTCAGCCCATCTCGATCGGCTACCATCGGAGCAGGGCCCACCCGGGACGGGATCGGGCCCGTTCGGCGTCCGATGGGCGACCGCGGACGCCCTGTCCGCATGCCCGCCAGGGAATTCGGCAGGGAGTGGGTTGAAGATCGTCGTCGGCCTGGGGAACCCGGGCGAGCGCTACGCACAGACGCGTCACAACATCGGGTGGCGGGTCCTCGACCGCCTCGCCGAGCGCGCCGGATGGGGCGGTGGGCGGGAGCGCGACGCCTCGCGCATCGCCTGGGGTCGCTACCAGGGCGTCGACCTCACCCTCGCCAAGCCGCTCACGTACATGAACGACTCGGGCATCGCGGTCCGCAAGATCCTCGCCCGCGAGCACGCGCCGCTCGGCGAGCTGCTGGTCGTCGCCGACGATTTCGCGTTGCCGTTCGGGCGTCTCCGATTCCGCGAGGGCGGGAGCGCCGGTGGCCACAATGGGCTGCGCTCGATCATCGCCGAGCTCGGGACGGAGAAGTTCAGCCGGCTGCGGGTGGGGATCGGCGAGCCGGGGCGGGGCGCCGTCGACCACGTCCTGAGCACGTTCGCGCCGGACGAGAAGCAGCGCCTCGACGAGCTGCTCGACGCCGCGGCCGACGCCGTCGAGGCGTGGACCCGCGACGGCACGAACAAGGCGGCCAACCGGTTCAACATGTTCGAGCTCCGACCGGCCGACGCCGACCGCGTCGCGCCTCCCGGCGCGGTCGACGGACCGCCCGGTCCGGATGGCATCCGCCGGACGCGGACGGGCTGGCGGAAGCCCCGGCCGGCCGAGCCAGAGGCCTGACGGTGGCCGAGCGGCCCCTGCCGCGGGGCAAGCGACAGCGGGAGCGACTGGCCGGCGATCGCGCGGTCGCGAACGCCCTCGCCCGCCGGGCCGCGGTCGAGGAGCGGGCGGTCGACTTCGACGTCGCCGAGGTCGATCGGCAAGTCGAGGATGCCCGACGACCCGCTCCGCGGCCTCGCCCGGTCGCCGTCCCGCAACCCGGCGCGCCGGCTCGCGGGGCGGGCAGGCGCCTGCCCGACCTGTCGGTGCTGCCGCCGCTCCTCCACGATACGGGATCGTTCGCGGCCCTCCGCGAGCGCCTCGGCAAGCCCGACGACGACCGGCGGGTCGGGCGACACGTTGGCCTGACCAGCGTGCCGCACGGCGCCAAGACCTACCTCGCGGCGGCTCTTGCGCTCGGTGGAACCGGCGAACGGCTCGTGTGGGTCGCCCGCGACGCGGAGATCGGCGATCGGGTCGCCGAGGAGCTGGGGGCATGGCTCGGCGATCCCGAGGCGGTATCGGTTCTCGAGCCCCGGACCTCGCTCGCCTACGAGCGAAGCGAGCTCGTCCCGGACGAGACGGCCGCCCGCGTCGCGGCCCTCGCAGCCTGGCGGAGCGGCCGGGCGCGGATCCTCTTGGCGAGCGTCCAGGCGCTCCTCCAGCACACGATCTCGCCGGACGACCTGCCGGCGGAGCCACGCCGGCTGCGGGTCGGTGTGCGGGCGTCCCTCGACCGGCTCGCCCGCGACCTGCTCGACCTCGGGTACGTGCCGGTTCTCGAGGTCGCCGGGCGGGGCGAGTTTGCCCGACGCGGCGGGATCCTCGACATCTTCCCGCCGTCGAGCCCACTGCCGGTCCGCCTCGAGTTCTTCGGCGACGAGATCGATTCCCTCCGGGCGTTCGATCCGGCCGACCAGCGAACCGTCCGGGCGGCCGACGAGGTCACGCTGCTTCCCGCCAGCGAGTTCCTCCTGCCGTCCGCCGGGTCGGGCGCGATCCGGGGGCGGCTCGGCCGGCTGGCGTCGAGGCTGCCGGAGCGCCTGACGGCGGACCTCGCCCGGTTCGAGGGGGGCATCGATGCAGCCCAACCCTCCGAGCCGCAGGGACCGATTACCCGGGCCCTCCGCGTCGGCGACGCCGCCGAGGTGTGGGCGCCCCATCTCTCGCCGGCGACCGGCCTCGACCACGTCGCCCCCGGGACCCTGCTCGTTCTCGACGAGCCGGCCGACCTCGCCGACGCGGCCGACTTCCTCTGGCGCCAGGCGGACGAACGACGGGCCGACCTCGTCGAGTCCGGCGACCTCCCGAAGGACTGGCCGTCGACCTACCTCCCGCCGCGTGAATGGAAGGGCCGGCTCGCGGCATCGCGAACCCTCGAGCTCACGTGGGAGTCGGACGCGCCCGGGGCGATGGCGGGCCGCGGCCTCTCGTCGGGCGACGTGTTCGGCTGGCGAGAGCCGGAGCTGCCGCCGGGCAGGACGGCGCGGCTGGTCGAGGCCGTCGAGCGGTGGCAGGAGGAAGGCGCGCGGATCGTCCTCGCGTCGGACCAGGCCCCGCGGCTCTCGGAGATCCTCGCCGAGGGCGGTCACCCGGCCGGCGTCGTCTCGACGCTGTCGGAGGCGCCGCCGCCCGGCGCGATCGCGCTCATCGAGCGGAGCCTCAACGACGGATTCGCCGGCGGCCCGGACGGCCTCGTGATCGTGACCGACCGGGAGCTGTTCGGGTCGGTCCGCGTCCGCCGCCCGAAGGCGATGCGGCGGGTCGTGCCGCGCGACATCCTCGAGCGGCTTGGACCGGGCGACCTCGTCGTGCACATCGATCACGGGATCGCGCGCTACGAGCGGATGCTTCGGCGCGGGGGCGCGGGCGAGGAGCGCGACTACCTCGAGCTCAGCTTCGCGGGCGGCGACAAGATCTTCGTGCCGGTCGAACAGATCGGCCGGATCAGCCGCTACTCGGGCGGAGAGCGTCCCCAGCTCTCGAAGCTGGGCGGGACCGAGTGGCTGCGGACGAAGGCCCGGGTCCGGAAGGCCGTCACGGACCTCGCCGAGGAGCTCCTCGAGCTGTACGCGGGTCGCGCCAACGCACCGGGCTTCGCCTACGCGACCGACTCGCCGTGGCAGGGCGAGCTCGAGGCGTCGTTCCCGTACGAGGAGACCGTCGACCAGCTGCGGGCCGTCGGCGAGGTGAAGCTCGACATGGAGGCGGGCCGGCCGATGGACCGGCTCGTGGTGGGGGACGTGGGCTACGGCAAGACCGAGGTCGCGCTGCGGGCCGCGTTCAAGGCCATCCAGGACGGCAAGCAGGTGGCGGTCCTCGTCCCGACGACGATCCTCGCCGCCCAGCACTTCGACACGTTCAGCCAGAGGTTCGGGGCCTTCCCCGCCACCGTCCGCCTCCTCTCCCGCTTCGTGCCCGCCCGCGAGCAGGACGAGACGATCGGTGGCCTCGCCGACGGCTCGGTCGACCTCGTGATCGGGACCCACCGCCTCCTCTCGAAGGACGTCCGCTTCAAGGATCTCGGCCTCGTGGTCGTCGACGAGGAGCAGCGATTCGGGGTCGCCGCGAAGGAACGGCTGAAGCGCCTCCGGCGCGAGGTCGACGTCCTGACGCTGTCGGCCACTCCTATTCCCCGGACGCTGAACCTCGCGCTCGCCGGCGTTCGCGACCTCAGCGTCATCGAGACGCCGCCGGAGGACCGGCTGCCGATCCAGACCCGCGTCGCCGAGGCGTCGGCCGGCCTCGTCCGCGACGCGATCCTCCGCGAGCTCGACCGCGGCGGGCAGGTGTTCTACGTCCACAACCGGGTCGAGACGATCGAGGCCCAGGCCGAGCAGCTCCGCAAGATGCTGCCCGGCGTCCGGATCGTCGTCGGGCACGGCCAGATGCCCGAGGGTTCGCTCGAGAAGGTCATGGTCCAGTTCGCCGGCGGCGGGGCGGATGTCCTCGTGTCGACGACGATCATCGAGTCCGGCCTCGACATCCCGAACGCGAACACGATCGTCATCGATCGGGCCGACACCCTCGGGCTCGCCCAGCTCTACCAGCTCCGGGGCCGGGTCGGCCGGTCCTCGCGACGTGCGTACGCCTACCTTCTGTACCGGCGCCGCGAGCGGTTGTCGGACGAGGCGCGGAAGCGGCTCCAGGCGATCTTCAACGCGTCGGAGCTGGGGGCGGGATTCCAGATCGCCCTCGCCGACCTCGAGATCCGCGGCGCCGGCAACATCCTCGGCGGCGAGCAGTCGGGCCACATGGCGGCCGTCGGGTTCGACCTCTACTCGCGGCTGCTGGCGGACGCGGTCGAGGAGCAGAAGGCGCGGCGGGAGGATCGGGCGCCGGTCGTCGAGGCGCCGCAGGCCGTCGTGGACCTGCCGGTCGAGGCGCATCTGCCCGACACGTACGTCCCGGAGACGGCCCAGAAGCTCGAGCTCTACCGGCGGCTGGCACGCGCCCGCTCGGCCGGCGATCTCGCCGCGTTCCGCCAGGAGGTGACGGACCGGTTCGGCCCCATGCCGGCGCCGGTGACGCGGCTCGTCGAGGTCGCCGAGCTCCGCCTCTCGGCCGAGGCCGCCGGCGTGTCGTCGATCTCCCGCGAGGAGGGCCAGGTGGTCGTCCGCTTCGGGGCCGGACTGTCGCGGGCGACGGCGATGCGGCTGCTCGGCGGCGGCGGCCTGCCGGGCGTCCGGCCCACGGACATCACGTTCGCCTCGAACCAGGTCCGGATCCGGCTGCCACGGGACCCACTCCGGGCGTGGGGCCTGACCCAGGCGGTCGTGGCACGACTCACGGCGGCGCACGATGGCGAGGATCACGGGCGATGAGCGCCGCCGACGATCGGCCCGTCGTGCGGCTCGAGATACCCATCGAGTCGGACGAGGACGTTCGCGCGCTCCGGGCGGCGCTGCTCGCCGCTCGCGCGACCGAGCTGGCCGAGATGCGGCGCCGGAGCGGCCGTCTCAGCTGGGGCTATGGATCCGATTCGGCTCGCGAGAGCATGTCCGCCGAGGTCGACGACCGTGAGCGCCGCTGGAAGATGCTCGACCGGCTGCTCGCTGCGCTCGACGAGCCGGGGAGGTGACCTCGCCGGCCGGCCCGACGCCCTTCCCCGAACTCAACGGCGTCCTGGCCGCCTTCGTCGATGCCGTCGCGGGGACCCTCCGCGACAACCTCGTCGGCGTGTGCCTCGTCGGGTCTTTCGCCCTCGGCGGCGCCGACGAGAACAGCGACGTCGACTTCATGGTGATCCTGGAGCGCGACGTCACGGCAGACGAGCTCGCCGAGCTCCAGGCGATGCACGGGCGCTTCTACGACCTGCCCTCGGACTGGGCGCGCCACTTCGACGGATCCCACGCTCCCGCCGACCTGTGGCGCCGGCCTCCGGCACCCGGCCGGCCGCCCGACGACGACCGGACGCCAGAGTGGGTCGATCCGGGGACCGGCGCGGGGATCGGCGACTACCCGTTCCTCTACCTCGACAACGGCGCTCGGTTGCTGGTCCGCTCGGCCCACGACAACACGCTCGTGGTCCGCTGGGTGATGCGCGAGCACGGAGTCGCGCTGGCCGGCGCACCGCCCGACACGCTGATCGACCCGATCGACGACGATGCCCTGCGCACCGAGGTCCTGGGCGCCATGCGCGAATGGGGTTCGCAGATTCTCCGGGCTCCGGAGTGGGTGAGCTCCCTGTGGCGCCAGGCCTATCTCGTCGTGAGCTACAGCCGGATGCTCCAGACGATCGAGACCGCCCGGATCCACCCGAAAGCTGCCGGGGCGCGGTGGGGGATGGCGAACCTCGATCCCCGGTGGCGCGGCCTCATCGAGCGAGCCTGGGGCGAGCGGGCCGAGCCGTGGCGCAAGGTCCATGTCCCGGCCGATCCGGACGAGGTGACGGCGTCGATCGACTTCGTCCGCTACGCCATCGACGAGGGACGGCGGAGGATGGCCGATGGCGGCTGAACGCTGCGCCGCCCGGGCCGGTACTGTCAGGCGATGGCCGAATGGATCTACTTCATCCACCCGCCGCGCGACAACTTCGCCGAGACGATGACCGAGGAGGAGCGCGCGGTCTGGGGCATTCACTTCGAACGGTTCCAGCGGCTCCTCGCCGAGGGAATCGTCATCCTCGTCGGCCCGACACTCGGCCCGAAGAACACCGGCATCGCGATCCTCGAGGCGCCGGACGAGGCCACCGCGCGGCGGCTCATGGAGGAGGATCCCGTGATCGCCGGCGGCTTCGCCCGCGGTGAGCTCCGACCCTTCCGGATCTCGTTGATGCGCGGCCGGGACTGAGCCGGGCGGTTGATCCGGCCGACCGGCGGCGTTAGAGTCGACCGGCACACGTAGGTGAGAACAGGGGGAGGTCCCAATGCGGCACTCGCGCCGCCGCCTGCTCATGGCGGCCGTCTTCGGTTTGACGTTGACAGCGCTTCTCGCGGGACCGGCCGCGACTGGCGGCCCATCGAGCGACGTCCGCTTCGCGACGTTCAACGCCTCGCTGAACCGCTTTTCCGCGGGCCAGCTCGTGAGCGACCTGTCGACGCCGAACAACGCCCAGGCACAGGCCGTCGCCGAGATCATCCAGCGGGCCCGGCCGGACGTCCTGCTCATCAACGAGTTCGACTTCGCGCCGGAAGCGCTCGCGCTGTTCCAGGACAACTACCTGTCGATCGGGCAGCGCGGTGCGGCGCCGATCAGCTACCCCCACCGGTACATCGCGCCGTCGAACACCGGCATCCCGTCCGGCTTCGACCTGAACAACAACGGGGTCGTCGGTGGGCCGGACGACGCGCTCGGCTTCGGGTTCTTTCCCGGCCAGTTCGGGATGGCCGTGTACTCGATGTACCCGATCGACACGGACTCCGCTCGAACGTTCCAGACGTTCCTCTGGAAGGACATGCCGGGGGCTCGCCTGCCCGACGATCCGAACACGCCCGCCCCGGCCGACTGGTACTCGCCGGCCGAGCTCGACATCTTCCGGCTGTCGTCGAAGAGCCACTGGGACCTCCCGATCCAGATCGACGGCCAGGTCGTCCACTTCCTCGTCAGTCACCCGACGCCGCCCGTCTTCGACGGCCCGGAGGATCGCAACGGCACCCGCAACTTCGACGAGATCCGCTTCTGGGCCGACTACATCACCCCCGGCCAGGGCGGCTATATCTACGACGATGCCGGCAATACCGGCGGGCTGAAGCCCGGCTCCCTGTTCGTCATCGCCGGTGATCAGAACTCCGATCCGCTCGACGGGGACAGCATCCCCGGGGCGATCCAGCAGCTGATCGAGAATCCGCTCGTCAACACGAAATTCACGCCGTCGAGCCTCGGCGCGGTCGAGCAGTCGGCCCTCCAGGGCGGCGCCAACCTGACCCATCGGAGCGACCCGAAGTTCGACACGGCGGACTTCGCGGACACGGCTCCCGGGAACCTCCGGGCGGACTACGTCCTGCCGCGGAAGAGCATCCAGATCGTCGACGGCGCGGTGTTCTGGCCGCTGATGAGCGACCCGAACTTCGTTCCCGTCGGAGTGTTCCCCTTCCCGAGCTCGGACCACCGGCTCGTGTGGATCGACGTGACGCTGCCGGGCGTCAACTGACCCGAACCGGGTGGGAGCCCGCCGTCGCCCGACGCGGGCTCCCGCAACCGACCTGACGCCGTGCGACCGTTCCACTTCCTGGCCGATGCGCGGGCGGCCGTTTCCGGCAAGGAGATGGCCGCGAAGGCCCGCCGCGCCGAGGCCGTCGGGTTTCACGCGCTGGTCGTCCCGGACCACCTGATCGATCAGCTCTCGCCGGTCCCGGCGATGACCGCGATCGCGGCCGCCACCGAGCGCCTTCGCGTTTCGGCGTTCGTCTTCAACAACGACCTTCGTCACCCAGCGGTCCTCGCCCAGGACCTCGCCACCCTCGACCTCCTCAGCGACGGCCGGCTGGACGTGGCGATCGGGGCCGGCTGGAACAAACCGGAATACGACGCGATCGGCCTGCGGTTCGACCCGACGCCGGTCCGCCAGGCGCGGCTCGAGGAGGCCGTCGCCGTGCTGAAGGGCTGCTTCGGCGAGGGGCCGTTCTCGCTCCGCGGCGAGCACTACGCGATCACCGATTACGACGCCCGCCCGAAGCCCGTCCAGAAGCCTCATCCGCCGTTCTTCATCGGCGGCGGGGGACGGAGGACCCTCGCCCTCGCGGGCCGCGAGGCCGACATCGTGGGTCTCGCGCCGAGGATCGGGAAGGATCGCAAGGTCGACGCGCGGAGCCTGACGTTCGAGGCGACGGTCGAGAAGATCGGCTGGGTCCGCGAGGCCGCCGGCGGCCGGTTCGACCGCCTGGAGTTCAACGTCTACCCGTCGGGCTGGCCGATCACCGTCACCGGCGACCTGCACGGCGAGGCGGGTCGGGTGATCGAGAGGCTCAAGGAGCGGACCGGGGTGGAGCTGACCGAAGCCGAAGTCCTCGATTCGCCGCACATCTTCATCGGCTCCGTGGAGCGGCTCGTCGAAAAGCTCGAGGGCCTCCGGGAGCGGCTCGGGATCAGCTCGTTCATGGTCGGCGAGATCGACGACATGCTGCCGGTCGTCGAGCGTCTGGCCGGCTCATGACCGTCGGCCTGTTGATTGGGCGTCCGACTGCCTCGCCTCGATGGAGCCGATCGCGATCATCGTCCGAAAGGACGGCGAATGGGTCCTCATCCATCGGTGCAACGGCTGCGGGACGCTCAGCAGCAACCGGACGGCGGGCGACGACAACCCGCTCCTGCTCGTCAGGATCGCGGTCCGGCCGCTCGCCCAGCCACCGTTCCCGCTGGACCGGCTGGCACTGATCTAGACCTCGGTTCCGTCATCGAGGCGGAGTTCTTGTCATTTGCACACCAGGCGGGCGTACGCCAGCTGTTCGCTGTCAACCGCTCGCCGCGTGTGCAAATGACCGAGATTGCGGAACGATTCGGGCTTGCTCGCGCACGAGCTAGTGACGCTACAAACCGCTTCGTCTGACTAACGCTCGCGTCGTGTGCATCTGGCAGAAGTCGCGCCCCGCCCCACACCGGCGAGCCGCTACGCTTCGCCATCGTGTCCATTTCCGCCGAGTCCCACCCCGGCCTCTGGTCGCCCCGCTTCAGGACGCTGACGCTCGGGCTCGTCCTCACCGTCACGCTCGTCGCATTCGAGGCGCTCGCCGTCGCGGCGATCATGCCGATCGTCAGTCGCGAGCTCGGCGGCGTCCATCTCTACGGCTGGGTCTTCTCGGCGTTCTTCCTCGGCAGCCTGCTCGGTATCGTCGTCGTCGGCGGGATGATCGACCGGGGCGGGCTGGTGCGGCCGTTCCTCGCCGGCCTCGGGCTCTTCTGTGTCGGGCTCGTCGTCGGCGGGCTCGCGCCGTCGATGGAGGTCCTGGTCGGCGGCCGCTTCCTCCAGGGCCTCGGGGCGGGCGCGATTCCGCCGATCGCGTACGTCGCGATCGGTCGCGCGCTGCCGGAGGAGCTACGGGCGCGGATGTTCGCGACGCTGTCGACGGCGTGGGTGATCCCGGGCGTCATCGGGCCGGCCCTCAGCGGGTACGTGGCCGAGGCGATCCACTGGCGGGTGGTCTTCCTCGGCCTCCTGCCGCTCATCGCGATCGCGGCGGCGATGACCGCGCCGGCGATGGCCGCGTCCGTGCCGCGGGACCTGCCGCCCGACGTCGAACGCCTCGCCGCCGACACGCGGCGCCGGCTCCCGTGGGCGGTCCTCGTCACCGCCGGCGCGGGCCTGATCGTCGCGGGCCTGACGACCGCGGCCCTCGTGCCGGGTGGCCCGCTCTTCGTCGCGGGCGTCGCGCTGGCGATCCCGGCGTTTCGCCACCTCACGCCACCCGGGACGTTGACCGCCGAGCGCGGCCTGCCCGCCGCGGTGCTCCTGCGCGGCGTCCTGACCTTCGCGTTCTTCTGCGCCGACGCCTACGTCCCGCTCGCGCTCGTCGAGTGGCGAGGCCTCGGGGCCGGCGTGGCGGGTCTGGCGCTGACCTCGGCGACCTTGGCATGGACCGCGGGGGCGTGGGTCCAGGCGCGCCGCTACACGAGCATCGGGCCGCGGAGGTTCGTGACCGCCGGGTTCCTCACGCTCGCGATCGGGATCCTCGGTTTCATGGCCGTCCTGTCGCCGGGCGTGCCGCTGATCGTCGGGGTGGCCACCTGGGGGATCGCCGGGTTCGGGATGGGCGTGTCGTACTCGCCCCTGTCGCTCACGGTCCTTGCCCACGCGCAGCCCGGCGGCGAGGGTGCTGCCACCTCGGGCCTCCAGCTCTCCGACGTCCTCGGGACGGCCCTCGGGACGGGCATCGGCGGGGCGATCATCGCGGGCGCCGCGGCGGCCCGGCTCGAGGGCTGGGTGGGTCTTGGCGCGTCCTTCGCGGTGGGCATCGTCGCCGCGCTCGGCGGCGCGATCGTCGCCCGCCGATTGCCGGGTCCGAGGAGGCGGACGGCGAGCCGTGCTGCGGTAGACTTCACGGGCTCACAATCGACCGATTGACGGCGGCAGCCCGGCCGCCTCCCGCTCCACTCCAGGAGGGTCCCCAGACCGATGTCCGCCGAGGACCTCCGCGCGAAGATCCGCGAGATCCCCGACTTCCCGAAGCCGGGAATCCTGTTCTACGACATCACGACGCTGTTGAAGGACGGCAAGTCCTTCAAGAAGGCGATCGATCAGATGCTCCAGCCGTACAAGAAGGAGAAGATCGACGTCGTCGTCGGGATGGAGTCCCGCGGGTTCATCTTCAGCGCCCCGATGGCCTACCAGCTCGACGCCGGCCTCGTGCCGGTCCGGAAGCTCGGGAAACTGCCGGCCGAGACCATCACGGTGGAGTACGCGCTCGAATACGGCTCCAACACCCTCGAGATCCATCGAGACGCGATCCGGCCCGGCCAGAACGTGCTGATCGTCGACGATCTCCTCGCGACGGGCGGCACCGTCCGCGGGACGATCGAGCTCATCGAGCGCCTGAAGGGGGAGGTCGTCGGCCTCGCGTTCCTCGTCGAGCTCGAGTTCCTCAAGGGTCGCGACCGCCTCGAGGGTCGCCGCGTGACGAGCGTGATCAAGTACTGATCGCCCGAGGGAACCCGTTGGACGATCAATCCCCCCGGCCCGTGCGGAATCGGCGATCGATGCCCCCCGGCTCGATTCCGGTGTCCGAGCTGCTTGGCCCCTCGCGAACGTCGTCCAAGGCGGTCGAGCCCGCCGAACCAGGACCCACGCCCGATTCGGCGCCGCCGCCCGAATCAGCGCCGCCGCCCGAATCGGCGCCGCCGCCCGAATCAGCGCCGCCGCCCGAATCGGCGCCGCCGCCCGAATCAGCGCCGGAGCCGACGCCCCCTCCCGCGGCCGAAGGCGCCGATCTCGCCCGACGGCTGTTCTTCCGCCGATTCGCCGGCGAGGTCGTCCAGACGGCCGCCACCGTCGTCGGCGCGGCCGCCGCCCTCCAGCGCTCGTCCGCGGAGGCGGCCAGCGCGCTGCTCGGCCCGGACGGCGCGGCCGGGATGATGACGGCCGGCGGCCCCGAGGCCGGCATCCACGCCCCGACCGGCTTTCGCACCCCGTTCCGCTTCGCATCCGACGATCTCCTCCTCGTTATCGACCAGCGGCGGCTCCCCGAGGAGCTCGTCGAGATCGAGATCCGGTCCGCTCCCGACGCGACCTGGGCGATCCGCCAGATGGTCGTCCGCGGCGCGCCGGCGATCGGCCAGGTAGCGGCATACGGACTCGCCCTGACGGCCGGGATCGCCCGCGACATGAAGCCGTATGCGCGACGGGCGACCCTCCACGGCGCCGCGAAGGCCCTGAAGAACTCGAGGCCCACGGCCGTCAACCTGCGCTGGGCGGTGGACCGCCTCCTCGCCCGGTACGAGGCCTGGGGCGAGCTCTCCCCCGACGGCCCGGCGATCGCGGCCGCACTCCGCGACGAGGCCGACCAGATCGCCGAGGAAGCGACGCTGGACCACGGCCGCCTGGCGGAGTTCGGCCTGGCGGAGCTGCCGACCCCGGCGGATCGGCCGGTCCGCGTGCTGACCCACTGCAACACCGGGCCGCTCGCCTGCGGCCAGTTCGGGACCGCGCTCGGCGTCGTCCAGGCGGCCTATCACGCAGAGCGCCCGGTCCACGTGTGGGTCGACGAGACACGGCCGTATCTCCAGGGTGCCCGCCTCACCGCCTGGGAGCTGGCCCAGGCCGGCGTGCCGCACACCCTCGTCGCCGACGTCGCGGCGGGCCACCTCCTCGCCACGGGCCAGGTCGACGCGATCCTCGTCGGCGCCGACCGGGTCGCCGCCAACGGCGACACGGCGAACAAGATCGGGACGTATGCCCTGGCCGTCCTCGCCGCCCGGCACGGCGTCCCATTCCTCGTCTGCGCGCCGCTCAGCTCCGTCGACCCGGAGACGCCGGACGGGACGGCGATCCCGATCGAGGAGCGCAAAGCGGACGAAGTCCTGTTCGTCCGCGGCCAGGCGATCGCTCCGCCTGGGACCGACGCGTTCAACCCCGCCTTCGACATCACGCCCGCCGAGCTCATCACGGCGATCGTCACCGAGGAGGGCGCCCTGCGGCGGCCGTTCGGCCCGGCGATCGAATCGGCCCTCGAGCGTTCCCGGGTGCGCCGGGCCGAGGCTGCGCAGGCGGCCGCAGGCGCGAGCAGTGCGGCCGAGGAAGAAGCGAGGGTCGGCCCCTGATGGCCGCGGTCACGATCCCGCGGCGCGAGCGGGCGATCGATGCGCGGACGACCACCGACCGGACGCTCCTCCGCGACTTCCTCGAGCGGGACCGGCTCTTCGCGGCCTACGCGATCTGCGACCTCGAGGATCGGGAGTTCGCCCGAACCCGCTGGGGAGTCGCCTTCGCGGAGGGGGAGGTCGTGTCGATCGGGATGGAGTACTCGGGCCTCACGCCCCAGCCGTTGTTCGTGATGGGCCGCAACGACGGGATCGCGGCGATCCTGCGCGACGTCCTGCGGCCGCGGGCGGCGTACGTCGCGGCGCGCGTCGAGTCGATGCCCGCCGTCGAGGCCCACTACCGCGTCGATCCGGGCCCACAGATGGTCAGGATGTGGGTCGACCGGACGACGTTCCGCCCGTTCCCGGCCGAGGTCGCGAGGCTCCTGCCCGTCGAGAGCGGCGAGCTCAACCGCCTGTACCAGCTCGGCTTCGCCTCGTGGCTGCCGTCATCGGCGGTCGGCGAGGGCGTCTACTACGGGATCCGGGTCGGCGGCCGGCTCGTCGCAGCCGCCGGCACCCACGTGATCTCGCCGACGGCGCGGCTCGGGGTCGTCGGGAACGTCCTCACCCACGTCGACCACCGCGGACGCGGCTACGCGACGGCGGTCACCGGGGCCGTGACCGCGGAGCTGCTCCGGACCAGTGACGAGGTCATCCTCAACGTCCGCGCCGACAACCCGCCGGCTCTCCAGGCCTATCGGAAGCTCGGCTATGCCGAGTACGTCCGGTTCGAGGAGCGCCTCGTCCACCGGCTCGGGTCGTCGTGGTCGCAGATCGCGGCCCCGCTCCGCCGGCTGCTCACTTCGCGGAGGGAGAACCGACTTCGATGACGACACCTGCCGCCGGCGCCCGGACGGGCCCGGCCCGCGCCGGGCTGCCCGACCACGACGTGACCGATCTCGGCCTTGCCGCCGAGGGCGTCCGCCGCATCGAGTGGGCCGAGCGCGAGATGCCCGTCCTGCGGCTCATTCGCGAGCGATTCGAGCGGGAGCGCCCGCTCGACGGCCTGCGGATCGGGGCCTGCCTCCACGTTACGACCGAGACGGCGAACCTCATGCGGACGCTCAAGGCCGGCGGCGCGCAGGTCGTGCTCGCGGCCTCGAACCCGCTGTCGACGAAGGACGACGTCGCGGCCGCGCTAGTCGCCGAGTACGGGATCCCGACGTTCGCCCGGCGGGGAGAGGATCGCGACACGTACTACGCCCACCTCAACGCCGTCGCCGACACGCGGCCCCAGATCACGATGGACGACGGCTGCGACCTCGTGTCGCTCCTTCACAGCGATCGCCCCGACCAGGTGGGCGAGGTGCTGGCCGGGACCGAGGAGACGACCACGGGCGTCATCAGGCTCAAGGCGATGGCCGCCGACGGCGCGCTGCGCTTCCCGGTCGTCGCGGTCAACGAGGCGCTGACGAAGCACCTCTTCGACAACCGCTACGGGACGGGGCAATCGACGCTCGACGGGATCCTCCGGGCGACGAACCTCCTCATCGCCGGGCGGAA
>DASYTG010000001.1:0-150124 GCA_036002525.1 Candidatus Limnocylindrales bacterium | reverse complement strand
GAAGTCCATCCGGACCTCGGTGTCGGCGAGCATCAGACCGCCCGGCAGGTGGATCGAGCAGCTCTGGCCGCTGACCCGCTCGATCTCCTCGTACAGCTGGATCGTGTACTGCTGGAGGCGGGCGACGTTCGGGTCGCCGTTCAGGGTGTGCATCCCTCCGGCGGCGTGCCATGTGGAGCCTGCCGTCAGCTCGCGCCGCTCGAGGAGGAGGACGTCCGTCCAACCCGCGTTCGTCAGGTGGTACAGGACGCTGGCGCCGACGACGCCCCCACCGATGACGACGACCTGAGCAGACGACTTCACGCGACCCTCCACGGCACTCCGGACCGGGAAAGCCTACCGTCGGTGGAGCACCACCGCGCGTCGGCCCACGCTCGCTTCATCCAGAGGAGCAGGACATGTCACTCGCCCGCGTCCAATTCTTCTCCGTCTCCCTCGATGGCTTCGGCACCGGCGAAGGCCAGAGCCTCGACACGCCGTTCGGCCACGCAGGCGAACGGCTGCACGAATGGATGTTCGTCACCCGGTGGTGGCACGAGAAGGTCGGCGAGCCCGGCGGCAGCCGCGGGATCGACGATGCCTTCCTGCGGTTGCACGATCCGGGGATCGGCGCCGAGCTCATGGGCTCTGGGAAGTTCGGTCCGCCCGGGTGGCACGAGGACGCGGAGTGGAAGGGTTGGTGGGGTCAGAACCCGCCGTTCCATACGCCGGTCTTCGTCCTGACTCACCACGCGCGCCCGCCGATCGAGATGGAGGGCGGCACCACCTTCCATTTCGTCGATGCGTCGCCGGTTGAGGCGCTCGCGCGGGCGCGCGAGGCGGCCGGCGGGCAGGACGTCCGGATCGGCGGAGGCGCCACGACGATCCGCGAATTCGTTTCCGCCGGGCTTGTCGACCACATGCACATCACGGTCGTCCCGATCGTGCTCGGTCGGGGCGTCCGCCTGTGGGACGGGCTGGAGGGTCTCGAGGCGGACTACCAGATCGAGGCGATCTCCTCGCCCAGCGGAGTGACCCACCTGACCTTCAGCCGACGAGGTGCATGAGCCGCATCCGTCACGCTCTCGCAGCTCACGAACCGGGCGGCCGCGAGGACCGTTCCCGACCGGTCAGAAATCCGTCGGGACGCCACCCTCGGCCTTGCGGCGCTCGACGAACGACGCCAGCTCCTCGCGACGCGCCTCGTCGAACGGCGGCGGCTCGTACGCGTTGAGCAGCTCCTTCCAGATCGCGTTGGCCTTGCCGGGCAGCTCTGGAGAGCCGGCCTCCTGCCACGTCTCGTAGTTCCGCCAGTCCGACAGCATCGGCTTGTGGAACGCCGTCCGGAACCGCGACTGCGTGTGCTGGGCGCCGAAAAAGTGGCCGCCCGGGCCGACCTCCTCCATCGCGGAGAACGCGAGCGTGTCCTCGTCGACGACGACCGGATCGAGATAGGCCTCGACCATCCCGAGCAACTCGGCGTCGAGGATCACCTTCTCGTACCCGGCGTGGAGCCCGCCCTCCATCCAGCCGGCGCCGTGCATCATCAGGTTGACGCCGCCGGCGATCGCGCCCCAGATCGAGAAAACCGACTCGTAGGCCGACTGGGCATCGACCGCGTTGGCGGCGCTGACGTTGGAGCTTCGGTAGGGCACGCGATATCGGCGCGCGAGCTGGCCGCCGATCATCGCGGTGCGCATGTATTCCGGAGTCCCGAACGCCGGCGCGCCCGACTGCATGTCGACGTTCGAGGTGAACCCGCCGTAGACGACGGGCGCGCCCGGCCGGACGACCTGGGTGAGCGTCATCCCGGCCAGCGCCTCGGCGTTCTGCTCCGCGAGCGCGCCCGCGAGCGTCACCGGCGCCATCGCGCCCGCGAGCGTGAACGGGGTCATGACGATGACCTGGTTGCGGGCCGACATCTCGAGGATGCCGTGGAGCATCGGCGTGTCGAGCCGGAGCGGGGAGCTCGAATTGATGACCGTGAACAATGACGGCTCGCGGTCGAGGGTGTCCTGGTCGATCCCGCGCGCGATCCGGGCCATCTCGATGGCGTCGGTGATCCGTTGGCGGCCGAGCGAGTACGCGTGGATCGGCTTGTCCGCCAGTGTGAAGAGGTCCCAGAGCGCGTCGAGGTGACGGATCGAGGCGTGGATGTCGATCGGCTCGACGGGGTAGCCGGCGAAGAAGTGGACCGGGTTGAGCATCTGGCAGAGCCGGATGAGGTTCTGGTAGTCGGCGCGATTGCCGATCCGGCGCCCGCGATCCAGGTCCGCGACGTTGGGCGCCGAGGCGACGGAGCCGAACGCCGTCCAGGTGCCGCCGATCTCGAGATTGTGCTCGGGGTTCGTCGCATGGAGCGTGAACTGCGGCGGCGCGGTCTTGATCCGCTCCTCGACCATCGCCGGGTCGAAGCGGACGCGCTGGCTGTCGGGCCGAACGTCGGCGCCGGCGGCCTTGAGCACGTCGCGGGCGCCGTCATCGAGGAAGTCCATCCCGATCTCGGACAGGACGCGGAGCGACGCGACGTGGATCGACTCGAGCTCGTCGGCGGACAGGAGCTCGGTCGGGGGATAGAGGTTGCGGGGCTGCTTCCAGGGCCGCTGCTGCGGGAGCCGCGAGCGCTCCCCGGTCGCGCGGCCGCCGCGACGACGCGGGGCGACTTCTCCACTCGGTGTCTCCGCCGGGGCGGCTCCGCCGAGGGCGGCCGCCACGAGCTCCTCGTCGGTCATGCCGAGATTCCCGTGGGGCGGGAGTATCCGACGAGCCGGTACCCAGAAGCGCACGTTTGGCCCGCGGGGCGGGGAATCCGTGCAGATTCGGTGCTGAGACGGGCTCTGGAGGGGGTCTGGCGGCCGAACCTTGCCAGATCGTCCCGTGGGGCGGGCATCCCGGACTGCGCGAGGCGCCGGCTACTCACCGGACAGGTCCATCCACGTCGTCTTCAGCTGCGTGTAGCCCTCGAGCGCGGCCATCCCCTTGTCCCGCCCGAACCCCGACTGCTTGAACCCGCCGAACGGCACGGTGATGTCGGCCGTGTCGAAGGTGTTGATCCAGACGACACCGGCCCGCACAGCCCGCGCCAGCCGATGGGCCTTCTTGACGTCGCGCGTCCAGATTCCGGCGGCGAGCCCGAACGGCGTGTCGTTGGCGATCGCCAGCGCCTCGGCCTCATCGGTGAACTCGGTCACGGTCAGGACCGGCCCGAAGATCTCCTCGCGCGCGACCCGCCACGCGTTCGAGACCCCGTCGAGGATCGTTGGCGGGACATAGAATCCGCCGGTCTCCTCGCGCACGCGCGCGCCACCTGTGACGACCCGCGCCCCCTCGGCCTCCCCCAACCGGACGTACCCGAGGACCTTTTCGAGCTGGCGGTCGTCGACGATCGCGCCGAGCTTCGTCTTCGGATCCAGGGGTTCGCCGGGGGCGAGCTTCGCCCCCATCGCCGCGATCCGCTCGACCAGCTCCTCGCGGATCGACCGATGGACGATGAGCCGCGAGCCCGCGTTGCAGGTCTGGCCGCTGTTGTAGAAGATCCCCCACCCGATCGTCGTCGCTGCGGCCTCGAGATCGCCGACATCGGCGAGGACGACCTGCGGCGACTTCCCGCCGAGCTCGAGCGTGATCGCCTTCACGTCGGTCTCGCCGATCGCCCGTAGGAGCGACTTGCCGACGTCGGTCGAGCCGGTGAACGCCACCTTGTCGACCCGCGGATCGCGAACGAGCGCCGGCCCGACGACCGAACCCGGACCCGTCACGACGTTCAGGACGCCGTCCGGAAGACCTGCCTCGGCCGCCAGCTCCGCGAGCCGGAGCGCCGTCAACGGCGACTGCGACGCCGGCTTCAGAACGACCGAGTTGCCGGCGGCCAGCGCCGGCCCGAGCTTCCACGCGGTGATGATCAGCGGGTAGTTCCAGGGCACGATCGCCGCGACGACGCCGATCGGCTCACGGGTCACGAACGACAGCGCGTCCGGGCCGGTCGGGCCGACCTCGCCGTAGACCTTGTCGATCGTCTCCGCGTACCACTGCATCGTCACCGCCGACGCGGTCGCGTCGACTTGGATCGCGTCGCGGATCGGTTTCCCGACGTCGAGCGACTCGAGGAGCGCCAGCTCGTCCAGGTTCTCGCGCATCAGGTCCGCGAGCCGGAGGAGCACGCGCTTGCGGTCCATCGGCTTCTGGTCGGCCCAACGCCGATCGTCGAACGAGCGACGGGCAGCGTCGACCGCGAGCGCGACGTCCACGGCGTCCGCCTCGGCGACATGCGCAATCGTGGAGCCGTCGCGGCCGGTGATGTCGGCGAACGTCCGACCCGAGGCGGCCGGGGTGAAGGACCCGTCGATGAACAGCTCGGTCTTCGGCTGGATCTCGGCCGCGCGGGCGATCCACTCCTCCGCCGAAACGCGTGCCTTCTCGGCCGTCCCGGTCACGCCGCGAACCGCCGGATCGCGACGTCGTCGAGGGCCGCGCCGATCCCCGGGACGGCCGGAACGCGCAGCACGCCATCCGGCCCGGGCCGCACGGGCGACGAGAGGAAGCCGTCGCGGCGCTCCGGCGTCCAGCCGGGCGGGTCGTACGGGAACTCGATGAACGGACCGCCGCCGACCCCGGCCGCGACGTGCAGATTCGCCAGCAATCCGATGCCGTTCGTCCAGGTATGCGGGGTGTACCAACGGCCCTTTGCGAGGACCCGTTCGGCGAGCCGGCGCCCGTTGAGCATCCCGGCCGCGAGCACGACATCGGCCTGGTGAACGTCGAACGCGTCGGCGTCAAGCGCGGCCTGCAGCTCCCGGAACGTTCGCGTCATCTCGCCGCCGGCGATTCGGATCCCCGGGACGGCGGCTCGGAGTGCGGCGAGGCCGGCCAGGTCCGAGCTGTCGAGCGGCTCCTCCAGCCACAGGACGTCGAGCTCGGCGAGGCGTTCGGCGATCCCGCGGGCCGTCGCGAGGTCGATCGACGGGCTCACGTCGCCGGCCATCCGCCAGCCCTGGTTGAGGTCGACCATGATCTCCATCGTGTCGCCGACGGCGGCCCGCGTCGCGGCGACGGCGGCGATCCCCTCCTCGAGCCGGCGCGGGTCGACCCGGATCTTCAGCGCTCGGAAGCCTTCTTCGCGCATGCGGAGCGCGCGCTCCGCCCGCTCGGCGGCGGGCACGAGCGAGCCACAGGACGCGTACGCCGGGATCCCGTCGACGGCCCCGCCGAACAACTCCGCCACGGGTTGGCCCGCGACCTGGCCGACGATGTCCCACAGCGCGACCTCGATCGGCCAGTACCGGCCGGCATGGAAGTCGATCGTCTCGAGGACGCGGACGTGACGTTCGATCGCGAGCGGATCCTGGTCGATGAACAGGTGGGCGAACGCCTCGAACCCGTCCATCGTGTCGCCCGACCCAATCCCGATCACGCCCCCATCCGTCTCGATTCGGACGATCGTGACCGGGAACGTCGTCCGCGGAACGGGGTCCCAGGCGGCGGGAAATGGCGGGTCGAGCGGCACCTTCAGCCGGTCGATCCGGATGGCGCTGATCCTCATGCAGGGGCAGTATCGCCGACGTTATGGGATGCGGTACTGTCGGCACTCCACCCGCGCAGCCATGGTCCGAGCCGGTCGCAGGAGGGTCGTAGCGCCGATGGCAGAACACAAGGCCGCGGTCGTCGAGTTCGACCACGTCACGAAGCGATACGACGTCCCGACCGGCAAGGACAAGGACAAGCCGGTGCCTGGCGCGGTGAACGACCTCGTGCTGAAGGTCCCGGCCGGCAAGATCTGCATCCTCGTCGGCCCGTCCGGCTGCGGCAAGACGACGTCGTTGAAGATGGTCAACCGGCTGATCGAGCCGACCTCCGGGCGGATCCTCATCGACGGCGTGGATGCGTCGACCCGTGAGCTCACGGAGCTTCGCCGGAGCATCGGCTACGTCATCCAGCAGATCGGCCTGTTTCCGCATCAGACGATCGGCGAGAACGTGGCGACCGTGCCGCGGCTGCTCGGCTGGCCGAAGGAGCGCTTGCGTGAGCGCTCGGAGGAGCTTCTCGCGATCGTCGGGCTGGACCCGGCGAAGTACCGCGACCGCTTCCCGTCCCAGCTGAGTGGCGGCGAACGCCAGCGCGTCGGCGTCGCTCGCGCGCTCGCGGCGGACCCGCCGATCATGCTCATGGACGAGCCCTTCGGGGCGGTCGACCCGATCGTCCGCGACCGGCTCCAGAACGAGTTCCTCCGCCTCCAGGAGACGATCGCGAAGACGATCCTGTTCGTGACCCACGACATCGACGAGGCGATCAAGATGGGGGACCTCGTTGCGGTCTTCCAGACCGGCGGGATCCTCGCCCAGTTCGGGACTCCGCTCGAGATCCTCGCCGCACCCGCGTCGGAGTTCGTCGCCCGGTTCGTCGGGCAGGACCGCGGGCTGAAGCGCCTCTCGCTCCTCCGCGTCTCGGACGTCCCGATGCGGCCGGCCGCGACCGGCCGACCGGGCGACTCGGCGGCGGACGCACGACGGCGCGCCCTCGACGATCCGCTTCGCTACCTGCTCCTGATTGACAACGCGAACCGGCCGATCGGCTGGATCGCCCACAACGACATCCCGAACGAGGGTGTCCTCACCGAGGCGATGGCCAACCCGAGCTCGCCGATCCTGAACAAGCGGACGACGCTCAAGGACGCACTCTCGCTGATGCTCGACGCCGACGTCCAGACCGGGATCGTCGTCGACCGGACCGGCGCGGTCCAGGGCCTCCTTGGCGTCGACACGATCGCCGAGAAGATGCGCGAGGGCGAGCACGCGGCCGTGTTCGACCAGGCGCCGCCGCCCGAGCCCGAAGTCGGGGACCCGGACGTCGTCGACGACCCGGCGGCCGATCCGGACGCCCTCGAACCGGCGGTCTGACATGCCTCCCGGCACGAAGATCTTCGACTTCGACTGGACGTTCAAGCACTTGGGGCAGATCGGCGAGCGGATCGGCCAGCACCTCCAGCTGACCGTCCTCCCCCTCCTCATCGGGATCGTCATCTCGCTCGTCCTCGCGGTCTGGGCGGTCCGCCAGCCGCGCGTCTACGGCCCGATCACCCTCGTCACGGGCCTGCTGTATACGATCCCGAGCCTGGCGGCCTTCGCCGTCCTCCGCCCGATCTTCGGGCTGACCCTCATCACCGCGATCGTGCCGCTCACCACCTACACCCTGCTCATCCTCGTCCGGAACTTCGCGGCCGGCTTCAGCTCCGTGCCCGCCGAGATTCTCGAGGCCGCCGAGGGGATGGGCTACACCCGCCGCCAGCGCCTGTTGCGCGTGGAGCTGCCCCTGTCCGTTCCTCTGATCATCGCCGGCATCCGGTTGGCGAGCGTCACCACGATCGGCCTCGCGACGATCGCGGCCGTCCTCGGTGACACGTTCGGCGGCCTGGGCCAGCTGATCACCGAGGGGATCCAGACGTTCTTCCCGACGAAGTACATCCTCGGTGCGGCGCTCTCCGTGCTGCTGGCCTTCCTCGCGGACTTCCTGTTCGTCCGGATCGAGCGGCTGGTGACGCCGTGGGCCCACGCGAAAGCCGTCCGCGGATGAACGACATCATCGGCTTCTTCACCGATCCGGCCCACTGGGATGGCACGAGCGGCATCCCAAACCGGCTCTTCGAGCATCTCGTGATCTCGGGGTTCTCGGTCCTCATCGCCGCCCTGATCGCCGTCCCGGTCGGGCTCTACATCGGCCACACGAACCGCGGGAGCAGTCTCGCGATCAACCTCGCGAACATCGGCCGGGCAATCCCATCGTTCGCGATGATGGTCATCCTGCTGCCCCTCACGCTCACCCTCGCCGGAACGCTGCCGTACGACGCGAACTTCGGCCTGACCTTCCTGCCGATCTTTCTCGCGATGACGTTCCTCGCGATCCCACCGCTGCTCGTCTCGACATACGCGGGGCTGCGCTCGGTCGATCGCGACCTCATCGAGGCCGGTCGCGGAATGGGCCTGCGCGACCGTCAGATCCTCGCCCGAATCGAGATCCCGATCGCCTCGTCGATCATCGTTGGCGGCTTCCGGACCGCGACCCTCCAGGTCATCGCGACGGCAACGATCGGCGCGATCCTGGGCGGCGGCGGACTCGGTCGGTTCATCTTCGACGGACTGAACCAGGGACCGGCGGGACGGCCCTCGATCTTCGCCGGGGCGATCCTCGTCTCCGTTCTCGCGATCGGTGTCGATGGATTGCTGGCGCTCCTCCAGACCCGGTTGACTCCGCGGGCGCTCCGGAAGCTCGGCCTGGCAAAGGCGCGCGGGGTCAGGAACGTCGCCGAGGTCGCGCCGGGCGGCGGCCCCACCGGCGTGAACGTCTGACTTCAGAGGTCACGACCGGCGGGGATACCTGACAGACGTGTGCGCGCCGCGCTGGTAAGGTACGCGGGCGATGCCGCCCCCTGCGGCAGTATGAGGAGGACACCCACATGCGGACACCCCGCGTGCTGGCGCTTGGACTGACGACGCTGGTGCTGTTCGGCGCCTGTTCGACGGGCGCGAGCACGGCGCCGTCAACGGCTCCAGCGAGTGCCCCGGCCAGCGTTGCCCCCGCCAGCGTCGTCCCGGCGTCGGCGGCCGCGAAGGCAGATATCCGGATCGGCTCGGACAACTTCTACGAGTCCAAGCTGATGGGCGAGATCTACGCCCAGGTCCTGGAAAACGCCGGCTACAAGGTCGAGCGCAAGTTCGCTCTCGGCTCGCGCCAGGAGCGCATCCCCACGATGGACGCCGGCCAGATCGACCTGGTCGCCGAGTACGTCGGCTCCGGCCTCGGCTTCTATGACAAGTCGAAGATCAGCAGCGATGGCGCGGCGAACGCAGTGGCCCTCCAGGCCGTCCTGACGCCGAAGAACATCACCGTTCTCGGCATCTCCCCCGGCCAGGACACCAACGCCTTCGTCGTCCGCGCGGAGGACGCGACGGGCAAGAACCTCCACAAGATGAGCGACCTCGCAGCGGTCCAGGACCAGATCACGTGGGGCCTGCCGTCCGACTGCGATACGAACCCGCTCTGCTCGGGGGCCCTCAAGGACTACGGGATCAACTACCCGCCGAAGAAGCGCACGGCGCTCGGCGCGTGTGACGTCCCGATGGCCCAGGCGCTCCAGGGCAAGGCGATCGACCTGGCCGAGCTCTGCTCGACCCAGCCGGCCATCGTTCAGTTCGGGTTCGTCGTCCTCGAGGACGACAAGAAGACCCAGCCAGCCGAGAACATCGCCCCGCTCGTGCGGAACGACTATCTCGCCAAGGTCGACGCGGCCGCCTTCAAGGCTTTGCTCGATGCGGCATCGGCGAAGGTCACGACCGAGGCCCTCACCCAGATGGGCAAGGATGTCGCGATCGACCAGAAGGACGTCAAGGACGTCGCGTCCGCGTTCCTCAAGGCCCAGGGTCTGATCCCCTGAGCCTCGGCAACGATTGAGCGATCGAAGCCCGTCCGGTCCCCGGACGGGCTTCTTCGTGCCCGGGGCTCGTCGATGACCGTCCTCCTGACCGGCCGCGACCTGACGCGCGACGAGGTCGTCCGGGTCGCGCGTGGCCACGAACCGGTGGCCCTCCACGACCATGCCCGCGCGCAAATGGCCACGACCCGCGACGTGGTCCGCCGGGCAGTGGCCGCCGGTTCTGCGGTCTACGGCACGACGACCGGGGTCGGCGTGCTGAAGCGGATCGGCCTGAATGCGGACGACGCCGACGCTTATTCCTCGTGGATGCTGGCCCATCACCTCGTCGGCCAGGGGCCACTCGCCCCGCCGGACGTCGTGAAGGCGACGATCCTTCGCCTCGCCAACCACCTCGCCGAGGGCTCGCCCGGCGTCCGTCCCGAGCTGGCGGATCGGCTGATCGTCGCGCTCAACGACGGCGAGGCGGCGACCGTCCACGCGACCGGGTCGGTCGGATCGGCCGATCTCGCGCCGCTTGCCGAGATCGCCCAAGCGCTCGTCGTCGAGCGGGGCTTTGCCCTGGAGCCCGGTGAGGGCACCGCGCTGCTCGACAACAACGCGTTCTCGACGGGCTGGGCGACCCTAGCGGTCGCCGACACCGTGGCGCTCCTCGACGCGATGGACGTCGCCGGCGCCGTCAGCCTCGAAGGGTTCGCCGCCAATCCGTCGATGCTCGACCCCGCGGTCGGCCGCGTCCGTCCGTATCCCGGCCTCCAGCGAACGCTCGCCCGGCTGCGCAGGTTGCTCGACGGCTCCGCCATCCACGACCCCGACGTCCCGCGGAACCTCCAGGACCCCCTGAGCTTCCGGAACCTGCCCCAGATCCATGGCGCTGTACGCGACGTCCTGGACCACGTGGACGGCGTGCTCGCGATCGAGCTGAACGCGAACCAGGGCAACCCGATCGTCGTGCCCGAGGCGGACCGGATCGTCTCGGTCGCGAACTTCGAGATTCTGCCGCTGGCCGCCGCGCTCGACTACCTGCGGCTGGTCCTCGCCACCGCGTTGACGAGCGCGACCGAGCGGGTCGTGAAGTCGCTCTACCCGGTGTGGTCCGGGTTGCCGACGGGTCTCGTCCCCGAGGGCGACACAACACACGCGGGCTTGACGTATCTCAGCCTCGCCGCCCAGAGTCTGGCGGTGGAAGCCCGCCTCCTCGCCGCGCCGGTGTCGTTCGAGCTCGTGTCGACCGCGCACGCCGAGGGGATCGAGGACCGGACGACGACCGCGCCGCTGGCTGCCCGCCGGCTGGCCGAGATGGTCGAGATCGGCACGACGATCGCGGCGATCGAGCTCGCCGTCGGCGCGCAGGCGATCGAGGTCCGCGGTCTGCGCCGGGGTGCGGGATCGGGTCGGGCAGTCGCGGCCGTCCGCCGTCACGTTCCGTTCCTCGGGATGGACCAGCACGTCCCGGACGTCGCCGCGCTCGTGGCCGCGATCCGCGACGGCTCGTTCCTGGCGGCCGCGGAACCGGGGGAGACTGGCGATGTCGACCGCCCGTGACCGCCCGCCGGAGGAGGCGCAGGAGGACACGTCGTTCGCCCGGGGCTTGCGGGTCCTGCTCACGATCGCCGATCGCGGCGAGATCCGGGCGGACGAGCTCAGCACGCTCCTCGAGACGCCGGTCTCGACGATCTACCGCTACCTGCGGACACTGTCCGACTTCGGGTTCATCGACCGCCAGGGCTCCGGCTACCGGCTTGGGCCCCGCCTGATCATCGGCAGCGGCGCGAACGTCACCGCGGAGGAGCTGATCCGGACCGCCGATCCGATCCTCCGGCTCCTCGCCGACGAAACGGGCGAGACCGCGATCATCGTCCGCAGGATCGGGCTGGCGGCCGTGTGCCTCCACGAGATCCCCTCGAGCCAGGCACTGCGGGTCACGTTCGCCCCGACGACGAGCTTGCCGCTCAACAGCGGCGCCTTCGGCAAGGCGTTGCTCGCGTTCGCGCCGCCCGAGATCCTGGACGAGGTGATCGCCCTCGACGGCCTGGGCGGCGCGACGATTCTGGACCCTGACCGGCTCCGGGCCGACCTCGCCGACGTCGTGACGAGCGGTGTCGCGAAGTCAGTCGGGGAGGTGGTTTCTGGCTCCGTGGCCATCGCGGCTCCCATATTCCGGGAGGACGGGATCGTCGCGGCGATCGGGGTCACGGGCCCGGAAGGTCGCTGTGGTCTGGCGTGGCGGACCCGCGTCTCGCGGCTCCTTCCGGGGGCGGCGAGCTCGGTCGTCGGGGCGCTCGGGGGAGGACTTTCGTCTCAGGACTCCCGATATCCGGAATAGTCCGATCTCAGCATTTGACAAACGTGGGTCCGCGCCTATGCTCCGCAGTCAATGGACGTGCTGCAGGGCCTCGTTCCAGTGTCCGAGCGGTATGCCAACCTGCCCGTCGCGGATGCCTTCAACTGGCAGTCCGCCACGGCGGAGCTCGGGGACGGCGAGTGGTACCTCGTGGCGTTCCGATCGGTCCGCCGGCTCGGCGCCGATGAGGCCCGCCTGACCCTCTTCGACGATCTCGCCCACGAAGAGGCCGCGACCTCCGCCGGATTCGTCCACTACTTCAAGGGTCCCGCCGCGAGCGACGGATCCTGTCTGTCGTTCTGCCTGTGGCAGACTCGGGCCGACGCCCGGGCCGCCGCCGGCCGGCCCGACCACGTCCGCGCGGTGAGCCTGATCGACGAGATGTACGAGTCGTACACCCTCGAGTTCCACCGGGTCTCCCGGGAGGCCGGGGGCCCGCTGACGATCGAGCCGTACGACCGGGCGCCCGTCCATGGGTCGCCGGCCTACGGCGTATCGCCGGCCATCGACCCGCACGCGGCCCCCAGCACGCCCCGACCCCTCCGCCCGGCCCAGCGACCGCTCGCGATCTGAGCGCGCCTGCCGGCGATCCCGCGATCGGCCGCGCCGCTCCTCTCCGCCCCGCCGACAACGGCGACCTCGCCCGCCGGTTCCTGCCCGGCCTGCTCCTCGCGATCGTCGTTGCCGCAGCCGCCCGGTTCGTCACCGGCTACCTGCCCCCGGTCATCTCCGAGGTCACCGTCGCGATCCTCATCGGGCTCGTCGTCGGCCGGGCGCCGGCGGTTCGAACCGCCGCGTTCCAGCCCGGTCTGAAGCTCGCCGCGGAGCGGGTCCTGCGGCTCGGGATCATCCTCCTCGGCGCGAAGCTGAGCATCGGCCAGATCGCCGCGATCGGGCTGCCGGCGGCGTTGATCATCGTCGCGACGATGGCCGCGGCTCTGACGATCGTCCTCGGCCTCGCGCGCCTGGCCGCCGTCGACGGCCGGCTCGCGGTCCTCCTCGCGGTTGGAGCCGCGGTCTGCGGCAACACTGCGGTCGTCGCGACGTCGCCGGTCATCGGCGCCCGGACGCGCGACACGGCGTACGCGGTCGCTACGGTCACGCTGTTCGGGACAATCGCGGTGCTCGCCTATCCGCTGATCGGCCACGCCGTCCGGCTCGGGGACGCGGTGTTCGGCCTCTGGGCGGGCATCGCGATCAACGACACGAGCCAGGTCGTGGCCGCGAGCGCGGCCTACTCGCCGGGCGCCCTCGAGGTGGCGACCGTCGTGAAGCTGATCCGGAACGCGCTGATGGCGCCCCTTCTCCTCGCGATCGCGTGGGTCTGGAACCGACGCACAGGCACCGCCGGGGACACGCGGGCGGGACTCCGCCGGGCGGTGCCGCTCTTCGTCGTCGGCTTTCTCGCGCTCTCGGCATTGCGAAGCGCGGGGCTGATCGACCCGCCGACCGCCGCGACGCTCGAGACGGTCGCACGGAGCCTGATCCTCGTCGCGCTGGCCGCCGTCGGATTGAACGTGCGCCTCGAGGAGCTTCGCGCCGTCGGACCACGGCCGCTCCTCGTCGGGATGGGCGCAGCGCTGGTCATCGGTGTGGCCACGATCGTCGCGATCACGACGCTCGGGCTCGCCAAGGTCTGACCGTCGGCGGCTGACCGTCAGTCGGTCGCGTCGCGGCGCCAGCCGAGGCGGGCGAACGCGATCGCGCCGCCGATCGAGGTGACGAGCAGGATCAGGACGTGGCTGAGGATGCCGAGCGCGAGGGCGGACGCGGCCGGGACGCCGACCGCCTTGCCGAGCTCCTGCGCGGCGAGCTCGAAGGTCCCCAGGTTCGACGGCCCGGCCGGGACCGCGCCGGCGAGTGCGACGCCCGATCCGATGAGCGCCGCCTGACCGAGCGACAGCTGAACGCCGATCGCCTGGCCGGCCGCGGCGAGCGCCAGGATCGCCATCGTCCACGACACGCCGCTGACGAGGATCGCCTCCACGACGGTCCGCGGGCGGGCCGCCACCGACAACCCTTCCTGGAGGCTTCGGGCCAGGTCGCGGACCCGCGGCCAGCGCTCGACGAGGGTCCGGATCCGGTCGAGACCCGGCAACCGGTGGGCCACGATCCCGAGCGCGAGCACGATCAGGAAGAGCGCGCTCACCGCGGCACCCAGGATGACCGCGTTTGCGACGATCCCCCGGACGCTCAGCACGAGGAGCGCGACGGACGCGATGGCGACGCAGGCAACCAGGTCGACGACCCGCTCGACGACCACGGTCCCGAGGGCCGCGGCCCGGCTGATCCCCTCGCGGTCGCCGAGGTAGTGGCTTCGGACGAGCTCCCCGAGCCGCGCCGGCAGGATGTTGTTCGCGAGGTAGCCGACGAGGAGGTAGCCGAGCATCGGCGGATAGCGGACGGCGCGGATCGGGCGGAGGAGACGCTGCCAGCGCAGGGCGCGGAAGGCGAGGTCGCCGGACACGAAGAGCAGCGCGAGCGCGATCCAGCGCAGATCGGCGGTCCGGAGGATGTCGCCGGTCTTGGCCAGGTCCGCACCGCTCAGGACGAACCACAGCGCGGCGATCGAGATCAGGCCGCCGATGGCGGCACGGAGCAAGGGTGCGTTACGCATCGTCGTCGCCGGCGTCGGCCGCGTCAGGCCGCCGTGGTCGGGGGCTGCGGCCGGCGCGCGGTGAGCTTCGGGCTGCGCCGGATCCCGATCCGGTGAAGGAGATATCGGGCGACGACCCGGAGCGTGGACAGGCCGTAGACGACGCTCCGCTTGAACCCGACCGAGCTGGCCTCCTCGAAGTACCGCGTCGGAACCGCGATCTCGCCGATGCGACGGCCCATCCCTGCGGCCACGACCTGGGCGATCAGCTCCTGGTCGAACACGAAGTCGTTGCTGTTCAGCTCGTACGGGATCGTCTCGAGGAGGCGCCGGCTGTAGGCGCGGAGGCCCGTGTGGTACTCCGACAGTCGAAGCCCGAATGCGAGGTTCTCCGCGAGCGTCAGGAAGCGGTTCGAGATGTACTTCCAGCGGGGCATGCCGCCGGCCAGCGGGTCGCCGAGGAACCGGCTGCCGAGCATCAGGTGCTTCTCTCCGGCAACGATCGGCGCGATCAGCTCCGGGATCCGCGTGGCGTCGTACTGGTAGTCGGGGTGGAGCATGACGACGACATCGGCGCCCTGGGCGATGGCCGCCTCGTAGCAGGTCTTCTGGTTCCCGCCGTAGCCCAGGTTCTGCTGGTGGATGATCACATCCAGCCCGAGCTGACGGGCGATGTCGACGGTCTCGTCCTTCGACACGTCGTCGACGAGGATGATCCCGTCGACGATGTCGTGGGGGATGTCGGCGTACGTGCGCTCGAGCGTCCGGGCCGCGTTGTAGGCGGGCATGACGACGACGACCTTGCCGTGCTCGACCGGCGGAGCGGATCCGGCGTCGCTCGCGGCGGCGACGTCGCTTGGGCGGTCCACGAGGCGGAAGCCTACTCGATCGGTCGGGTCCCGGGCGCCCCGACGAACGTCCCACAGGCGGAGCACCCGAGGAGCGGGCGGCGGATCGGACCCGCCGGCCACGGCCGCGTCATCGGCGCGACATCGACGGTTTTGCCCGATGTGCAAGGATGTCGGGAGCCCCAGCATCCTCGGAGACACCATGCTCGAACGCTTCTTCGGCGGCAAGGTCGACCCGGCCATCGCCGATCGAATCCCGCCTGGCCAGTACAAGACCGACAAGTTCCCGGTGCTCCACTACGGCTCCGTGCCGCGGACCGATCTCACGACCTGGAACTTCAAGGTGTACGGCGAGGTCGACAACCCCTTCACCCTGACGTGGGAGCAGTTCAAGGCGCTGCCGCGCAAGTCGGTTCACACGGACATCCACTGCGTCACCCGCTGGACGAAGCTCGACACCGACTGGGAAGGCGTCCCGATCCAGGAGATCCTCAAGCTCGCCCAGGTCCGCCCGACCGCGACGCACGTCGTCTCCCACGCCGAGCAGGGTTACACCGCCAACGTCCCGCTGAGCGTCCTCGATGACGACGACGTGCTCCTCGCGGACACGTACGACGGCCAGCCGCTCGAGCTCGAGCACGGCTATCCGCTCCGCCTTTTCATCCCGAAGAAGTACTTCTGGAAGTCGAGCAAGTGGGTCCGCGGCCTGGAGTTCCTCGACCACGACCAGCTCGGCTTCTGGGAGCGCTACGGCTACAACAACGACGCCGATCCCTGGAAGGAAGAGCGCTTCAGCGAGTAGCCAGGCTCAGGACGACGCGCCGCCAATCGCGGCCAGCGCCGCGCGATCCATCCGGAGCGCGCTGAGCCCGAGCCCGGACCAGCCGGCCCCGAAGGCCCCGAGCGCCACGATCGACGCCAGCGGCCCGAGCGCCTCGGGAATGAAGCTGACCACGCCCATCAGGTTCGGCACGAGGATCAGCACCCCGACCGCGGCCGCGACCAGGACCGCGGCCGCGCCGCGCGAGAGGCTGCTCGCGCGCCACGTCGCGAACGCGAAGAGGCCCGAGCCCATGATCATCAGGAGCGTTCCGATCATCCAGACGTACCACGGACTGACGTCGCCCAGGAACGGGCCGTCGCCGACCGTCGCCATCCCGTAGTAACCGACCAGCGAGATGACCGCGCCGAGCGCCGGGATCCCGAAGGCGAGCCAGATCAGGCGCGGGTAGGCGCGAGCCTGGAACGCGCTCAGGCCGATCATCGCCACGAGGAGGCTCGCCGTCGCGATCAGGGCCAACGACGCAAAGAGCCCATCGAATTCGGTCGCGCTGCTCCCGGCGATCCCGATGAACCAGAGCACGCCGCCAAACAACGCGGCGATCCCTCCGATCCGGAGTGACATGGCAAAGCCCCTTCCGTGTTCGGACGCGGCCCCCAGGCCGCGGAGATGCAGATGGGCGTCGAGGGCGCCGAGCACGACATCGGCGACATCGAACGGGCCGAGGGGTCGCTCGGCGAGGATCTCGGCGAACTCGTCGCCGTAGCGGGCGCGCCAGCGCGCGGGGTAGCAGCGGAGAAGCAGGGCGCGCATCACGTCACCGCGGTGCGCGGCCGAGCCGGCGCAAGCCGAGCTCGGCGAAGGCGGTCAGCTCGTGGAGCTGCTCGCGCAGGATCGTTTCGCCAACTCCGGTGAGCCGATAGGGCCGGCGCCGGTCGACGGGTGCCAGGGCCTCGATCAGACCACGCTCCTCGAGCCGGGCGAGCGCCGCGTAGAGCGTGCCCGGCCCGAGCGGCCGGCCCGTGCCGGCCTCGACGTCGGTCATGATCGCGTAGCCGTGCTTCGGCCCTTCGCTGAGGCTGACGAGGATGAGCAGGGCGGGTTCGGCGAACCGGCCGAGCTCAGGGATCTGGGGCGTCAATGTTCGGGTCTCCGTGAGTCGTCTGACGATATATCGTAAGACGTACTATCCACCCGAGCGCGCCGGCCTGTCAAGCCCCGGCTCGTCGCCATCCGCTCCCACATCTGGCCAGACATTCACCGGCAGAGTGGGCGGAGCGCCGGCCCTACGTGGACGCTCGCATTCGGGGTTGGATCGCTGCGTGCGAGTGGGCCGTGCAGTCTCCCGGGTGCTACCTGGCCAGAACAACGAGGGCTCAGACCGCTTCGGCGAGCGGCTCCGCGAATTGGCTCTCGTAGAGCTCGGCGTAGGCGCCGCCGCGGACCAGCAGCTCGTCGTGCGTGCCCTGCTCGACGATCGCGCCCTTCTCCATGACGAGAATCGTGTCGGCGTCGCGGATCGTCGAGAGGCGGTGGGCGATGACGAACGTCGTCCGGCCCTTCATCAGCTCGGCCATCGCCCGCTGGATCAGGACCTCGGTTCGCGTGTCGACCGAAGACGTGGCCTCGTCGAGGATGAGGATCGGCGGGTCTGCCAGGAACGCTCGCGCAATCGTCAGCAGCTGCTTCTCGCCGGCCGACAGGTTCGTCGCGTCGTCGTCGATGACCGTGTCATAGCCGTCGGGGAGCGTCCGAACGAAGTGATCGACATGCGCTGCCTCGGCCGCGGCGCGCAACTCCGCGTCGGTCGCGCTGAGCCGGCCATACACGATGTTCTCGCGGATCGTGCCGTGGAACAGCCACGTGTCCTGGAGGACCATCCCGAACGAGCGGCGCAGGTCGTCGCGAGGCAGGTCGCGAGTATCGATCCCGTCGATCGTGATCCGTCCGCCATCGAGCTCGTAGAAGCGCATCAGCAGGTTCACGACGGTCGTCTTGCCGGCGCCGGTCGGCCCGACGATCGCGACCATGGCTCCAGCGCCGACGTCCAGGGACAGGTCGTCGATCAGCGGCTGTTCGGGGAGGTAGCGGAACGAGACGTCCTCGAGGCGGACCGCCCCAACTGGGGCGTCCAGGCGGGCGGGTTCGGCAGGATCGGCGAGCTCCTCGGGCTCATCGAGGAGCTCGAAGACGCGCTCGGCCGAGGCGACGGCCGACTGGAGGACGTTGACGATGCTTGCTGTCTGGATGATCGGGAACGTGAACTGGCGCGAGTACTGGATGAACGCGACGACGTCGCCGATGCTCATCTGGCCGGCGGCGACGCGGAGCCCACCGATGACGGCGATGGCGACGTAGTTCAGGTTCGAGATGAACGTCATCGCGGGCTGGATGATCCCGGAGATGAACTGCGCCCGGCGACTCGCGTCGAAGAGGCGTTGGTTCTCGCGGTCGAAGACCTCGATCGCCTCGCGCTGGCGGCCGAACGCCTTCACGATCGAGTGGCCCGTATGCATCTCCTCGACGTGGCCGTTCAGTGCGCCGGTGGATGCCCACTGGGCGACGAACTGCTGCTGCGAGCGACGGACGATCGCGATCGTCACCGCCAGCGACGCAGGCACCGCGAGCAGGGAGATGACCGCGAGGATCGGGCTGATCGTGAACATCAGGATCAGCACACCGACGATCGTCAGGAGCGAGGAGATCAGCTGCGTCAGGCTTTGCTGAAGTGATTGGCCGATGTTGTCGATGTCGTTCGTGACCCGGCTCAGCAGGTCGCCGCGCGGATGGCTGTCGAAGTAGCGGAGCGGCAGCCGGCCGAGCTTCCGGTCGACGTCCGCCCGGAGCTTCACGACCGTCCGCTGCGTGACACCGGCCATGATCCAACCCTGGATCCAACCAAAGATCGAGCTGATGACGTAGACCCCGACGAGGAAGGCGAGGATCCCGCCGAGGGCTCCGAAGTCGATGCCGGCCGGGTTCAGGTGCATCCCGGAGAGCATGTCCGCGAGGCGATCGTTGCCCTGCGCGCGGGCGCCGTCGATGACCTGCTGCTGGGTCACGCCATTCGCGAGGAACTGCTTGCCGAGCGCGCCTTCGACGATCCGGTTGACCGCCTCACCGAGGATCTTCGGGCCGACCACATTGAACGACACGCTGACGACGGCGAGCAGGACGACCAGGACGATGAGCGGACGCTCCGGCCGGAGTGTCCCGAACAGCCGCTTGAGCGAGCCGCGGAAGTCCTTCGCCTTTGCGGGCGGCATCCCCATGCCCATGCCCATCATCCCCGGGCCGCGACCGCCGCCGGGGCCCATCGGCCGGCCGCCCGGCCCGCCCGGTCCACCCGGGCCGCCGGCGCCTGGTCGGAACACGGCCGAGCCGGGACCGCCGGGGCCGCCCGGACCGCCGGGGGCGCCTGAGCTGCCCGTGCCGCCGGGAGGGCCGCCGCTGCCAGGTCGCCCGCTCACGCGACCGCCTCGGCTTCGGAGAGCTGCGAGTAGACGATCTCGCGATACGTCTCGTTCGACTGCAGCAGTTCGCGATGCGTGCCGCTCCCGACGATCCGGCCGTCGTCCATGACGATGATCCGATCGGCGTTGAGGATCGTCCCGACGCGTTGGGCGACGATGATCACCGTGGCGCCATGGAGCTCACGATCGAGGGCCGCCCGCAAACGCGCGTCCGTCGCGAAGTCCAGCGCCGAGAAGCTGTCGTCGAAGATGTAGATCGGGGCGTTCTTGACGATCGCCCGGGCGATCGCGAGCCGCTGCCGCTGGCCGCCCGACACGTTCGCGCCGCCCTGGGCGATCGTCGCCCCAAGCCGGGCCTCCATCTCCTCGACGAAATCGCGGCCCTGGGCGATCTCGAGGGCCCGCCACAGCTCGTCCTCGGTCGCATCGGCCTTGCCGAATCGCAGGTTGCTCTCGACCGTCCCGCCGAAGAGGAACGCCTTCTGGGGGATGACCCCGATCTGCGCCCAGAGATCCTCGCGATCCATCGCCGTGATGTCCACGCCGTCGACCAGGACAGAACCGGAGGTCGCGTCGTAGAAACGCGGGATCAGGTTGACGAGGGTGCTTTTCCCGCTGCCGGTGCTCCCCACGATCGCGGTCGTCTTGCCAGGTTCGGCGCGGAACGAGATGTCCCGGAGGACCGGCTCCTGGGCGCCGGGGTAGCGGAACTCGACATGGCGGAACTCGACCACGCCGCGCTCGGGCCCGGTGATGTCGGGTTTCACCGGTTGGGCCGGGTCATGGATCGAGGGGGCGGTCTCGAGAACCTCGCGGATCCGCCCGGCCGAGACCGCGCCACGCGGCACGAGGACGAACACGAACACCGCGGTCAGCGTGGCGAACAGGATCTGGCCGAGGTACTGGAGAAAGGCCGTCAGGTTCCCGATCGACAGCGCGCCTTCCTGGACGCGGAGCGCTCCGAACCAGATGGCCGCGACCGTCGAGAGGTTGAAGATCGCGAAGATCACCGGCTGCGTGAGCGCGAAGAGCCTGGCGGCGCGGAGTTGCGTGCCGTACAGGTCGAGGCTGGCGGTGTCGAACCGCGCCTCTTCGTGACGGGTCCGGACGAAGGCCCGGATGACCCGGACGCCGGCGAGGGTCTCGCGCATGACCTGGTTGATCCGGTCGATCTTCTCCTGGGTGGCGCGGAACAGCGGGATCGCCCGGCTCATGACGAGACCGATGACGAGCCCCATCAGCGGGATCACGACGAGGAGGAGGGCGGACAGTGGGACGTCCGTCCGGAGGGCCATGAAGACACCGCCGACGATGAGGATCGGCGCAGAGACCATGACCGTCAGGGCGACGAACACGACCTGCTGGACCTGCTGGACGTCGTTGGTGTTCCGCGTGATCAGTGACGCCGGCCCGAACTGGTTGACCTCGACCTGGCCGAACGTCTCGACCTTGCTGAAGACTGCGCTCCGGACATCGCGGGCGAAGCCGTTGGCGACCAGGGCGCTCAGGTACACGCTCGCGATCGCGGCGATGCCGACGATGACCGTGATCAGGAGCATGAACGCGCCCACCCCGAGGATGTAGTCGGTGTCGCCCTTGACCACGCCGTTGTTGATGATGTCCGCGTTGAGGTCCGGCAGGTACAGGTTGCCGATCGCCTGGACGAGCAGGAGCCCGACGACGACGAGCAGCGGGTTTCGATAGGGCGCGAGGTACGTCCGGAGGAGGGTGATCACTCGGCGTCTCCGGCTTCGGGGGTGGTGCGGGTCTCGGGTGCAGGACCCAGCTTGACGGCGAGGAGCCCGTGCTCGGCCTGCTCGATGTGGAGCGCCTGGCGTGCCGCACGCATCGCCCGCAGACCGGTCCGCAGCGCGGTCAGCTCGTCCGCGTCGAGGCGCCCAAGCAGCGTCGTGAGACGCTTGCGCCGTTCATCGGTCATGTCCCGGAACACCGCCGTACCGGTCGCGGTTGGTCGGACGATGACGACCCGCCGATCCTCCTCGTCGTGGACGCGCTCCACGAGCCCACGCTCCTCCATCCGCCCGATGATCCCGGTCATGCTCGCGACCGAAACGTCCAGGGTGTCGGCGAGACGGGACATCGCGAGGGGGCCGTCCGCTTCGAGGATGGTCAGGACGTGGAGGTGGATCAGGCTCAGGGAGCCTTTGAGCCACGAGCGGAACGCCATCATCCGCTCGCGCGGATTCCAGGACGTCATCTCGTCGACGAGCTCGGCGACGAGCGCGTCGCGGGTCGGTTCAGGGTCGTTACTCAATGGCACGTGAATAATCTATCTGGCGCAAAGCGAGCCGTCAACCGAGTACTCAGCTGCGGCGCGCTCCGCCGATCTTGGCGTCCGGGCGGAAGAAGCGCAGCCGGCGCTGGAGGAGGAACGTCTCCCGATCGATCAGCGCGAGCAGCCCGCGGAGGCGGGCCTCGGTTGTGGCCGCCTCCAGCAGCGCCTGACGTCGCGGCGACTCAACCTGGAGGATCCCGGCGAGCAGGTAGGAGAGGACCGTCGGGTCGTCGGGGATCATCACCCGGCGGCGGCGCGGCGTCTCGGCGTCGCCTTCACCGCTCGCGCCAACGTCGGGTTCGGAGGCCGAGCCCTCGGCCGCGATCGGGCGCTGGAACGTGGATCGCTTTCCTCGGCGGGGCTCGCCCTCCTCGGGCTCCGGGCGCTCCGCGGGCTCCTCGGGTTCGTCCGGGGTGTCGGGTTCGTCAGGCTCGTCGTCCTCGGTCTCGACCTCGACCCGGACGTCGATCTCGTCGGCCGTCTCCCCGCTCCGCGGCTGGAGGAGCTCCAGATAGGCGACGAACCGTCGCGTCGCGGTCATGGCAAGCCGCTGGGCGACGACGTCGTCACCGACCGACTCGTCGAGGACGGCGACCTCCGCCACGAGATACGGCCGCTTGCCGCTCAGGACGCGCCGAATCTCGAACCGCTTCGTCCCGACGACGAGGAGGTCGTACCGGCCGTCGTCGTAGCTGCCCGCATCGCGGATCTCCGCGATCGTCCCGATCCCGGCGAACGAGATGGACCCCGTGCCGACCTCACGGCCCTCGCGGATCAGCACGACCCCGAACGGGGACGTCGTCTCGAGGCAGTGCCGGATCATGGACCGGTAGCGCTCCTCGAAGATGTGGAGCGGCAGGGCAATGCCCGGACAGAGCACGGTGTTGAGCGGGAAGAGCGGCAGTTCCATCCGGCGGTCGTCTCGCTCGGGCGGGGTTGGAGCGGCGAGGGCCGCTCGGCTCAGTCTAGGGAATCGAAACAGCCGCCGGTCGGACCGGCGGCTGCCGTGGTGGCGCGGTGGCGGCTCGGCGGCCGCCGGCCTCAGGCGATCAGTGGGCGCAGCCCCGGGCGGAGCCCGCGTCGTCGGCGGTGCGGAAGCTCGAGCCACAGCCACAGGCGGCGACCGCGTTCGGGTTGTTCACCGTGAAGCCGGCGCCCATGAGCGTGTCGACGTAGTCGATCTCCGAGCCCTTGAGGAGGTCGATCGACTTGCCATCGACGTAGACCTTCACGCCGTTCGCCTCGAGGATGTTGTCCTCGGCGGTCGGGGCGTCCTCGAGCATCATCCCGTAGCGGAAGCCGGAGCAGCCGCCGGAGTAGACATACACGCGCAGGCCGATCTCCGGGTTCGTTTCCTCGGCCGTCAGCTCGCGAAGCTTCGTGGCAGCTGCATCGGACAGACTGACGACGGTCGGCTGCATTTCCAACATCGAGTGAGGCCTCCTCCGGAGGTGGTGACGGTGCTCGGATCGGTTCTACGCATGTGGGCGGGGTTCGTCGATGGCCCGATCGTACGCGGCGCAACGGATTCCGGCAAGAGTGGCGCCGAAATCCCGCCGCGGCGAGCCCGCCGGCGTCAGCTGTCGACGCGTTCGACGACGGTCGCGATCCCCTGCCCCACCCCGATGCACATCGTGGCCAGGCCCCAACGCCCGCCGGTGCGGCGCAGCTCGTGGCTGAGCATCGTGATCAGGCGAGCGCCGCTCATCCCCAACGGATGGCCGAGCGCGATCGCCCCGCCGTTGACATTCACCTTGGCGGGGTCCAGCCCGAGCTCGTCGATGCACACGATCGACTGCGAGGCGAACGCCTCGTTCAGCTCGACGAGGTCGAGATCGTCGGCCGTGATCCCGGCCCGTTCGAGGGCCTTGCGGGTGGCCGGCACCGGGCCGTAGCCCATGATCGCGGGGTCGACGCCGGCGACGGCGGTCGACACGATCCGGGTCATCGGCCGCAGGCCCAGGTCGCGCGCCCGGCCTGCCTCGACGAGCAGCACCGCCGACGCGCCGTCGTTGATCCCGGAGCTGTTCCCGGCCGTGACCGTGCCGCCGTCGCGGAACGCCGGCCGGAGTCTGCCGAGGGCCTCGGTCGTCGTGTCGGCCCGGGGGTGCTCGTCGCGCTCGACAACGACTGGCGGGCCCTTCTTCTGCGGGATCGCGATCGGGACGATCTGCTCGTCGAAGCGGCCGGCCTCGATCGCCGCGACGGCCTTCTGGTGCGAGGCGAGGGCGAAGGCGTCCTGGCGCTCCCGGTCCATCGTCCAGCGCTCGGCGACGTTCTCCGCGGTCTCGCCCATCGAGTACGGGTAATGGAGGGCCGCGAGCGCGGGATTGAGGAACCGCCACCCAAGCGTGGTGTCCTCGAGCTCGCGCGGGCCGCGATCCCAGGCCGCCGCTGGCTTCGCCATGACGTACGGCGCCCGCGTCATCGACTCGACGCCGCCGCCGATGAACACGTCACCGTCGCCCACCGCGATCGCGTGGGCCGCGGAGTTGACCGCCTGGAGGCCCGACCCGCATAACCGGTTCACGGTCAGACCGCCGACCTCGATCGGCAGGCCGGCCAGCAGCAGCGCCATCCGGGCGACGTCGCGGTTGTCCTCGCCGGCCTGGTTCGCGCAGCCGAGGATCACGTCCTCGATGAGCGACGGGTCGATCCCCGAGCGTTCGACGACGGCGCGGATCGCCGAGGCAGCCAGATCGTCCGGGCGGACGGCGGCCAGCGCGCCGCCATAGCGGCCGATCGGCGTTCGGACCGCCTCGATGACCCATGCGTCACGAAGCGGTCGATGGAGGTCTCGGGTCACGCGCTCGATTGTATGGCCGGCGCCGGTGCGATCACCGCGACGGTGATCGATCGCGGTGTCCGGCTTCATGACGCCGCCACCTCGCAGGCCTGCTTGACCCCGGCCGGAGAATGACCGGGAACGCAGGTCGACGAGCCTCGGGCGGCCGGAACGGCAACCCGGGCCTCGCATCGGGAGCGCCCGCGCGCCGTCACGGAACCTTCACGGATCGGATGATCGGAGGGATCGGACATGGATGCGCTCGGATCGCCTGCGGTGACCCGCGGGCGGCTCGGTCCCGACCCACGTTGGCCCCGAGCCCGCATCGTCGCCGCGCTCGCGGCGCTGGTGCTCGGAGGTGTGCTCGTCATCGGCTGCGGCACTTCAGGCTCCACCCCACCGCCGACCGACCAGCAGCGTCAGGCCGATCTCTATGCGATCAATCAGATCGAGGTCAGCTGGCACAAGGCATCGTCGACCAAGGACCTCGATCTGATGATGTCCCTGTGGGCCGACGACGCGACGTTCACGACTTCGTCGAAGACCTATACGGGCAAGGCGGCCATCCGCGATTTCTTCGCCACGCAGGCTGCTCCGTTCAAGCCGGAGAACCACTGGGTCTCCGACACGCCCGCCTACAAATCGAAGGCCACCGTCGATGGCGACAAGGGAACGCTCTACTTCCAATGCGACTACATCGACATCGACACCAAGCAGGTCAAGGTGGTCGTGAGCGCGGACCAGCAGGTGGCACGCGTCAACGGCACGTGGCTGATCAAGGCCACGATCTCGGCGACACCGGGCCTCGGGTACTGACCGGGCCGTGGCTCGGGTGCCGTCCGGGGCCCGTCCATCGGGTGGCGACAACGGGCTGATCCGGGCGGTCCAGCGCCTCCCGCTCGACGTCCGCTCGAAGCTCCTGGTGGCGCTCCTGGGTGGGGTTGTCCTCCTGGTCGTCACCGGACTCCTCGGGCTCCGCGCGATCCTCGACTCGAGCCAGCGGGCAGATCAGCTGCGCGACCTCCAGCAACGGGCAGCTGCCTATCGATCGCTCCAGACCGCCGTCGAGGAGGTGCGCTTCCTGCTGGCGCTCCGGGCGGGCGGTCCCGATCTCCGCCTCTACGTCGGAGCGACGCCGTCGTCGTCCCCGAGCAGCGAGTCGCTCGCCAACCTTGACGAGGCGATCGCCACCACGGTCGCGACACGGCTGGGCCCCGGCAGCGAGCTCGGCAGCCTGACGTTCGTCCCGCCACCGGCCGAGGGAGCCCTTCTCGCCTCGATCTCGGCCGCTGAGACCGACCTCCGGACGGTTGTCGAGCAGATCCATCGTCTCGATGCATCCGGTCAGAGCGACGCGGCAACCGCGCTCCAGGGCTCCCGTGCCGAGCCGCTCATCCACGACCTCGAGAGCCTGACGGACCGGCTCGTCGGCGCCACCGGCGCGGCAACCGATGCGCTGATCACCGAGGACCGGACATCCCTGGCCGATTCTGAGCGGACCTTCGCCGTCGTGGCCCTGGTCAGCGTTCTGCTCGCCCTCGGCCTGGGCTACGTCCTGTCACGCTCCGTCGTCGGGCCGATCCAGCGGATGGAGGCCCGCCTGACATCGATTGCGGCCGGCGAGTTCGACGGACGCGTGGATGTCGCGAACCGGGACGAGCTGGGCGCCCTGGCGGACAACATCAACCGGATGAACGACGAGCTGGGCCGGCTGTACGCGGAGCTCGACAGCGCGAGCCGCCACAAGTCCGAGTTCCTCGCCAACATGTCGCACGAGCTGCGAACCCCGCTGAACGCCATCATCGGGTTCTCCGAGGTCCTGATCAGGGGGATGGCCGGGCCGCTCAACGACACGCAGCGCCAGTACGTAGACGATGTGCTGGATTCGGGCCAACACCTCCTTTCCCTGATCAATGACATCCTCGACCTGTCGAAGGTCGAAGCCGGCCGGATGGAGCTGGCCCTGAGTGACGTGTCGATCGCGGAAGCTCTCGAGCGGGGCGTGACGATGCACCGCGGCAGGGCCGACCGGAACTCGGTCGCCCTGGACCTCCGCGTGGACCCCGACGTCGGGTCGATCCGGGCAGACGAGCGGAAGATCCGCCAGGTCGTCTTCAACCTCCTGTCGAACGCCGTGAAGTTCACGCCGTCCGGGGGTCGGGTGGAGGTGAGCGCCGTTCGCCACGACGCCGTCGTCGAGATCGCCGTCGCCGATACCGGGATCGGCATCGCTCCGGCCGATCAGGAGCGGATCTTCGAGGAATTCCAGCAGGCGCGCGGAACCGCGTCCGGGCCGAGCGACGGGACGGGCCTCGGCCTCACGCTCTCGCGGCGGTTCGTGGAGCTCCACGGCGGTCGCCTGTGGGTGGAGAGCGAACCGGGCGCTGGTGCGACGTTCCGCTTCACGCTCCCCGTGGCGGTCGCGGCGTGACCGACGCCGACGACCTCCTCGTGCTCATCGTCGACGACAACGAGCGCAACCGTCGCCTGGCGCGTGACGTGCTCCGGTTCGCCGGCTTGCGGACGATCGAGGCCGAGACCGCGCTGGTCGGGATCGAGGCGGCGATCCTGTCTTCCCCGGACGTCATTCTCATGGACGTCCGGCTGCCCGACCTCGACGGACCCGCGGCATTGACTCGTCTTCGGGCGGACCCGCGGACTGCGCGCATCCCGATCGTGGCGGTGACCTCGTCTGCGATGATGGGCGACCGGGAGCGGCTTCTCGGGTTCGGGTTCGACGGCTACCTGGAGAAGCCGATCAACGTGCCGGAATTCGCTGACCAGGTGCGCGCCCAGGCGCGACCCGGGGAGGGACGACGATGACGAGCGCCGGGCGGGTCCTCGTGGTCGATGACGTCGCTCGCAACGTCCGTCTCCTCGAGGCGCTGCTCACGCCCGAGGGCTACGACGTCGTGACCGCGGGCTCGGGGGCCGAGGCGCTCCAGCGGGTGGCAGAGCAGGCGCCGGACGTGGTCTTGCTCGACATCCGGATGCCCGACATCGACGGATACGAGGTGTGTCGCCGGATCCGGGCGGATCCCGCAACGGCCTTCCTGCCGATCATCATGGTCACGTCGGCCGAGGACGAGGAGCGAGTTCGCGCCCTCGACGCCGGTGCTGACGACTTCGTGGCCAAGCCCCTCAACCCGCCGGAGCTCCTCGCTCGCGTCCGTTCGCTGATCCGGATCAAGCAATCGCATGACACGATCGCCCGCCAGGCCACCGAGCTGGCCGCCCTGAACCGCGACCTCGAGACCCGGGTGACCGCCCAGGTCGCGGAAATCGAGCGCCTTGGTCGACTTCGGCGGTTCCTGCCGCAGCAGCTGGCCGAGGTCGCCCTCTCGTCCGGCGCCGATGCGCTCCTCGAGAACCATCGGCGGGAGATCGCTGTCGTGTTCGCCGACCTGGCCGGTTGGACGGCATTCAGCGAGACGACGGAGCCCGAGGAGGTGATGGGCGTGATCCGCGAGTTCCACGAGACGGTGGGCGAGATCCTCGCCCGCCACGAGGCCACCGTTGGCTGGTTCGCCGGCGATGGCGTCATGGCCTGGTTCAACGATCCCTACCCGGTCCCGAACCCGGCGGCGAGCGCCGCAGCGATGGCCATCGAGATGCGCGATGCGATGGTCCGCCGGGCGACGAACTGGCGCCATCGGGGCCACCAGCTCGACTTCACCGTCGGCATCTCGCTCGGATTCGCGACGATCGGCACGATCGGCTTCGAGGGGCGGCATGAGTACGGCGCGGTGGGCACCGCCTTGAACCTCGCCTCCCGCCTCTCCGACGAGGCCGGTCCTGGCCAGATCCTGATGAGCGCCCGGGCGTTCGCGGCGGCCGAGGACCAGATCGACGCCGAGCGGATCCCGGACCTCAAGCTCAAGGGGTTCGCCAAGCCGGTCATGGCGTTCAACGTCAAGCGGTCGAAGCCAACCGCGCAGTCCGCGAAGCCACCCACCACCAACTGACGCGGTCGAAACGGCCCCGGCGCGCGCGTCCGGGGCCGTCGAGAGCGGGAGCGGCTGCTACTGCACGCCGCAGAGTGGGTCAGGCTGGTCGATCCGGCGCGACGCGCCGGAGGGGATGATCTGCGTCGTGATCCACGCCGCCTGGACGCTGCCTTCGTTGCGGGCGAGGATCGGGTCGTACGGGGACTCGATGTAGCCGTGACCGGCCGTCACGGTTGTGACGTTGCAGCTCGAGTCGTAGAACGTCAGCGACCCTGCGGTGATGTTCACGAACACCGCGCCGGTGTGCTCGTGCCAGCCGGAGGTCCAGCCCGAGATCGCGGTCTGGCTGACCTGGAGGACCTCCAACTGGTCCTTGGTCCGGAGTTTGATGGGATCGCTGTTGAAGTTGACCTCGTTCATCGTCGTGCCGTCGGCGAGGACGACCGCTGTCAGGCCGCCGGCCGGGCCGGCCGGCGTGGCGGTCGCGACGCCGCTGCCGACGAATGCGGCAACGACCGCGAGAGCGGCGCCGACGAGCAAGAGTCGTCGAGGTGCCTTCGATGTCGATGGATGCATGACGGACTTCCTTTCGAACCTGTCGGTTTGATCGATCGAGCTCAGGGCGCCATCCATGGCCGGCGCCATCGAGTCGATCTGGTCGTCCGTCTGGGCAAGTGCTCGACGGACGGTGCTGAGCACGAGAAGACCGTCGCACTACGTCGGTCCCGCGCGTAGCGGCGAGCCAACAACGAATCGGTCGGCGTGGACGACCGACCGGAGAGCGTCAGCGGACGCGCTAGGTGTCGCGTACGGCACTCTCCCGGAGTCGCGGCGCTGACACCGTGGGTGTGCCGCCTGCGACAGTCCCGCGATCCGCCGAGGGGCGACGTCTACTTGGGGTGACGGGCGCGCTCGAACGGCCCCTGCGGGTGGTTCGCCCCGAGGCGCATGGCGCGGTCGATGTCGGCTTCCGACGCCACGTGTTCGCTCGCGAGGAGGCCGGCCTCGGCGTCGATTGCCGCAAGGATCCGCTTGCGGATCGCCGCGGCCTCCATCCCATGGTCCGTCGGCGCTCCGACGGCCGGCGTACCACGCTTTCCGTCGAGGTAGCGATAGAACCCCTCGCCGGTCTTGCGGCCGAGTGCGCCGGCCGCGATCCGTGCCTCCTGGATCGGCGAGGGGCGGAGCCGATCCGGGTGGCCCAGACCCTCCCAGATCGCGGTCGAGGCGGCGAACGTCACGTCGATCCCGGTCAGATCCATCAGCTCGAACGGACCGAGGGGAAAGCCGGCGTCGCGCATTGCCGCGTCGATCGTCTCGACCGAGGCCTGCCCGGCCTCGAGGATCCGCAGGGCCTCGAGCGTGAACGGACGGTTGACGCGATTCACGATGAAACCCGGCGCGTCGGCCGAGCGCACCGCGACCTTGCCCCACCCCGTGACGAGCCGCTCTCCGGCGTCCGCAACTCGCGGATCCGTCGCGGGGCCCGGGATGACCTCGACGAGGCGCATCAGTGGCGCCGGGTTGAAGAAGTGCAGCCCCAGCACGCGCTCCGGGTGACTCGTGGCGGACGCAATGGACGCGATCGACAGCGCGCTCGTGTTCGTCGCGAGGATGACCGATGGTGCCGCGACCGCGGCGAGCGTCCGGAAGATCGTCTGCTTGAGCTGGAGCGACTCCAGCGCCGTCTCGATGACCGCGTCGACCTCGTCGCCGAGCTGCTCGAGGACGTCGCTGGTGCGAAGACGGCCCGCGCGCTCGGCGACCCAGGCGTCGATCTCGGCCGGATCGGCGACGACGCGCGACGCCCGCCTGGCGAGGCCATCCGCGATCCGATCCTGCGCCCGGCCCAGGGCGCTGTCGTCCACGTCGTGGAGGACGACCTCGTGGCCAGCCTCGAGCGCGACCTGGGCGATCCCGCAGCCCATGACGCCAGCACCGACGATCCCGACGATCGCGATCTCGGAGCTCGCGGCACCCTGGCGATCGGTCATCTGGCGAGGGTAGGGGTTCAGGACGGAAGACGGCGTGCCAACTGCGGGTAGTCGACCACGAGCCCGTCGGCATCGAAGGTCAGATCCGAGACGAAGTCGGACTCGAGCGACGCGTATCGGATCCTGCGCCGGCCGTCCGGGTCGGTGCCGAGGGTCGTGTAGCGCTGGCCCGAGCGATGGACCGTCAAGTCGGGCACCGAGACCCAGGCCATGACGAAGTCGACCGTTCCGTCGCGCTCGAGCAACCCCTCCCGGAGGACGGGCATCGAGTTCGTGACCGGGCACCGGCCGAGATCGCAGTCGAGGGCGCCCGCGAGATGTGGCAACGCCTCCGCGCTCGCGCCATCGCCGGATCGCGCCGTCCATCTCCCGTCAGCGGCCCGGCGCAAGTCGAGCGTCCGAACCCATCCGGAGCCGCGCGCCTCGACCCGCAGCTGCTCCGTCACGAAGCCGGGCCCGGTCTCGAGGTCGTAGGTCAGTGTGTAGGGTTCGGGCTCGCGGGCGCTCGCGACGCCTGTGGCCGTGAGACGCTCCACGTCGAGCTGGACGGTCGCCCAGTCCTCGCCGCCGCCGTCCTCGATCGCCCAACCCACCGACCGAACGGTCACGTTCGCCTCAGATCGGCTTGAAGGCTTCGAACGGCTGGCGGCAGCCGCGGCAATAGAACAGGGAGCGGCAGAGCGTCGGCCCGAAGGCGCTGTCCATCGCCACCTCGGCCGAGTCGCAGAACGGGCAGCGGACTGCGGAGCGCTCCGATGGTGGCGCGATGCCGGCTCGACGGAGCCCGATGCGGCCAGCTGGCGTCAGCCGCTCGGTCGTCCACGGAACGGCGAACGTGAACGAGACGTCGACCGGGCGTCCGAGGCCCGCCAGGGCCTCGGCGGTGGTCGACCGGATGACCTCGAGCGCCGGGCAGGCGACGAAGGTCGGGAGCAGCTCGACCTCGATGCGGCCGTGGTCGACGCGCACGTCGTGGACGAGTCCGAGATCGACGATCGAGACGGTGGGGATCTCCGGGTCGTGCACCGTCGCGAGCCGATCGCGGACCACGGCGAGCTCGGTCGGTTCCGCCATCACCACGTCGCGCCGACCTCGGAGCGGCGAACCATCGTGAAGTCGGCGTGAAGAACGCGGAAGGCGTCGGAGTGGCCGGATCGAGCGTGATCCGGGTCGGTGGTGGGCGGCAGGGCTGCCAGCCCGAGCCCGATGAGACGGGTGCTCGTCACCGCCCGCCAGCGAGCCTCGATCGCCGCGAACGGCTCGGCAAGGATCCCGTGGCGAACGAGAGCCAGCTCCCCGGGGAGTGGCGCGAGCACCGTCCCGGCGTCCGGCCCCATCGCCGTGAGCGCGGCCTCGAGCCGGCGGCGCGGCTCCGCGCCGCCACCGGCCAGTCGCTCCAGCCAGGCGTCGACGTGCATCTCGTGGTAGCGCTCCTCGCGGCGGAGCTTGTCGACGAGCTGGCGGAGTGGCTCGTAGCTCGTCTCCGCGAGGGCGGCGAGCCGGGCGGCATCGGCCGTCTCGTAGAGCCAGCGCCGGGCGATCGTCCAGGCCCAGTCGCCACGGGGGTGGTCGAGCAGCCGCGCGTGGATGTAGCCGTCGGGCGGTCGGTCGTAGGCCACCGCGTCGGCGTCACGCCCGTCCGCAACGACGTCGACGAACAGCCTGTACAGCGCCTGCGCATGCCCGAGCTCGTCCTGGGCGAGCGAGCTGATCGCGACGTCCTCCTCGAGGATCGGCCCGATGCCGGTCCACTCGGAGTCGGAGAAGCCGATGACGAACTCGTCGTCGGCCATCGAGAGCAGGAGCAGCGCCAGGGCGCGCTCGCGGCCGCCGCCCGCGCCTGAGAAGTCCATGGCGATCGGCTCGAGGCCGGCAAAGTCCGTCATCGAGCGCCCTTGTTCGCCTTTGGCTTGGCCTGACCGCTGACCTGTCGGGCCGCCGCGAGCTTGTCGCGCATCACGTAGCCGCCGGGCTTCTTGAACGAGCGGTCGAGCGGCGGCTGGAGGAGATCGAGATCGGCGAGGTCGTGGATGTCGGCCCGGCGGACAACCCAGAGATGGACGCTCTCCTGGCGGCGGCTGTACATCTCGCGGGCGTAGTGCAGGGCGAGCGTGGCGTCGGGCGCCATGACCGAGCCGCCGTGGCGCATGGGGTCGCCGTCCTTCTCTCGACGGAAGACCTCCCACGGTTCGAGGACGCCAGCGGGCTCGATCGCGTCGACCGCGCCGGCCGCCTCGCCCATCAGGCCGCCGACCGCGGCGCCCGGAGGATGGCGTCGCGGACCCACTGCGTCGCAGCCCAGTTGTCGCGCCGGAATTGGAGCCGCTCCTCGGACTTCGGGCCGTGGTTCGTGACGACGGTTCTGAGCTCGTTCCAGTCGGGCTCGGTGTACCGCCACTCGCCGGCGGCCTCATCCAGCCGCAACGCGGGATCCGGCAGCGTCAGCCCCAGCTCGCGGATCCGCGGCACGTAGATCCCGAGGAACTCCTGGCGCAGCTCCTCACTCGTCTTCGCCTTGATCTTCCAGTGGATGTCGCGGTCCTTCGCGCGATCGCTGCGCGGCCCGTGCATCTGCATGAGCGGCCCCCACCAGCGATCGAGAGCCTCCTGGATCGCGCCGCGCTGGGTCGCGGTGCCCGTCACCATCGTCACCACCACATCGCGGCCGTGCATGATGTGGACCGACTCCTCCCAGCAGATCTTCTTCATCGTCCGCGCGTACGGGGCGTAGGAGGAGTCGCGGAGGGCCTGCTGGGCGACGATCGCGGCGGCATCCACGAGCCAGGCGATGATCCCGATGTCGGCCCATGAGAAGGTCGGGTAGTGGAAGACGTTGTGGAACTTCGTCTTCCCGTCGAGGAGGTCCTCGATCATCGCGTCGCGCGGTTTGCCGAGATCCTCCGCGACCCGGTAGAGCAGCTGGGCGTGGCCGACCTCGTCCTGGACCTTCGCGGTCAGGGCGAGCTTCCGGCGGAGCGTCGGCGCCCGCATGATCCACTCGCGCTCCGGGAGCACGCCCATCAATTCGCTGTTCGCGTGCATCTCGACGAAGCGGAGCACCTGGGTGCGGTACTCGTCGGGCATCCAGTCGGTCGCCTCGACCTTGCCGCCCGCCGTCACGTGCTCCTCGAAATGGCGGTAGCGCTCGTCGTGATCCAGGGCGTCGTCGTTGAACGGGAGCTGGCTGCGTTCCCGCGCCGGGAGGACGGGGTCGAGCGCGAGCGGGTCGGTCAAGGGTGGTCCTCCGAGAGGGAGCGCAGGGCAAGCTCAACATAGTGATCGGCGATGCGGTCGGCGGAGAGACGGCCGTCCGGGCGGTACCAGGTCGCGATCCCGTTCAGGGCGGTGAGGATGAACGTGGCAGCGATCGCGGGGTCCGTGGCGCCGAACGCACCGATCGCGACGCCGTCGGCGATCGTCGCGCGGAAGCGCGCCTCGTAGGCGTCGCGTCGACCGGCGATCTGGGCGCGTCGTCCACCGGACAGGTGGCGCCACTCCGTGACGAAGACGCTCGAACGCTCCGGGTCCGCGGTCACGACCTCGACGTGGGCCTCGACGAGGGCCGCCAGCCGCTCGACGGCGTCGCCGTCGGCGGTCTCATCGATGGCCCGTTCCGCGGCGGCCTCGAACGCCGATGCCGCTCGATCGACGATCGCCCAGAGCAGGTCCTCCTTGGAGGCGACGTGGGCATACATGCTTGCCGCCTGGATGTCGAGCGCCTTGGCGATGTCGCGGACGCTCGTTGCGGCGTAGCCGTTCGCGTGGAACAGCTCGCTCGCGACCTCGTCCATCTCGCGCCGTCGGGCACCAGTCTCGATCATCGCGGAGCATGTTCCTACCGAACGGTCGTTAGGTCAACCCGAGTTGTGACGCATCACCCGTTCACGGGCTGCCTGCAGGTCCGCACGGAGCTCACGCGGGTCGCGGTCGATCCGGGCTACCCTTGCGACCTGACCGGTCGGTGAACCGCGTCCGCTGTGGACGCCCGCGGCCCTTCTCTGAGCAAGGACCGAACGAAGGTGACCGACAACTCCCTGCGCGCTTCCGCGCCGGCTTCTCCCCCTCCGCCCCGCTCCGCGTCGATTGCCGACGACATCGAGCTCCTCAACGAGCTCGAGCCCGAGGCGGCGCGGCTCTTCGACCGCCACGCCAAGGTCGCTCAGGAGTGGTTCCCGCACGACTACATCCCGTATCGGCTGGGGCGTGACTTCGACAAGGAGCCGTGGACGCCCGACCAGCCCCGCCTGACCGGCGTCGCCCAGACGGCGTTCGAAGTCAACCTCCTGACCGAGGACAACCTGCCCTCGTACCACCGCCTGATCCACGGGATGTTCGGCGCCGGCGACGGCGCCTGGATCAACTGGATCGGGCGCTGGACGGCCGAGGAGGGCCGCCACGCGATCGTCCTTCGTGACTACCTGACGGTCACCCGGAACCTCGACCCGGTCGCCCTCGAGCGGGGCAGGATGACCCAGCTCCAGCAGGGCTACGACCGGACCACGATCGACACGCTGCGCGGGCTCGCCTACGTCGCGTTCCAGGAGCTGGCGACGCGGATCTCCCACAAGAACACCGGGAAGTACTCGCAGGACCCGGTGGCCGACCGGATCATGAGCCGGATCGCAGCCGACGAGAACCTCCACATGGTCTTCTATCGCGACATCCTCGGCGCCGCGCTGAAGATCCAGCCGTCGCGAGCCGTCCAGGCGATCGTCGCCGAGGTGCTTGCCTTCGAGATGCCCGGCAACGGCATCCCGGGGTTCCTGCGCAAGGCCGCCGCGATCGCGAAGGCCGGGATCTACGACATCCGGATCCACCGCGACGAGGTCCTCATGCCGATCATCAAGCATTGGCGGATCTTCGAGTTGTCCGGGCTCGACGCCGCCGCGGAGGACGCCCGACGAGTCCTCGCCGAGCACCTCGAGAAGCTCGAGGTCGCGGCGCGGAAGTTCGAGGAGAAGATGGCGCTCGCCACCGGCGCCGACCGGATGGTTCGCGCCGGCTGAGGCGGCGACCGCCACGGGCGTATCAAGGGGACGTCTCCGACGGTGAAGTTCAGGGATCGCAGTCGCCGGGAACGCCTTCGGCCATCGGGCCGCCGGTGCCGGGCTCGCCGACCCACAGCCAGACCTGGCCGCACGTCAGCGTGACCCGCGAGCCGACGGAGCTGTAGCTGCCCGTGCCGTCGAGGGCACGATGATCCTGGATCGACCCGTCCTGCACCGTCATCGATGCGATCGCCCGTCCCCCCATCATCCGGGCCTCGACGGTCCATGGCAACGGCGGCAGGCGGGCCGGCGCGTAGTCCACTTGGGACTCGGGTGCGAGCTCGCCCATCGCCGTCCCGTTGACGAACACCGTGAGCCGCAGTGTCGAGGAGTTCGAGACGTGCGGGGTGTAGTCGGGCGGCAGGATGCCGCACGCTGTGGCGACCATCGCAACTGTCGCGACCAGTCCGGCGACCCGTCGGGTCATGACGAGGTGCGCCACCAAGTCGCGGCGAGCAGCTCCGGGATGAGCACTTCGGTGTGGCGCGCGACGTCGGGGTCGTCGTCGCCCGGGTAGCGGATCGTCGCCGCCGCGCCCGCCGTGTCGGCGCCGACCGCGACGACGGTCGACGATCGCTTCGCCAGCCACTCGAGCGCCTGGTCGTCCCAGCGCGAGCCGCGGAAGAGGATGGCCCGGTAGTCGATCGACCGTGTGAGGTAGACGTCGACGTGGGCCCAGTCGCCGGTCTCGCTCGCCACGGCCGGGCGTCGCGGTCCCTCGCGGATCATCAGCGCGCCCTGCTCGGCCGACGAGAACCGCTCCGCCGGCGCGATCAGCGCGACCCCGTACGGTGAGGCGAGGGCGTTGGCGACGCCCGGGAGCCAGAACGGGCTGGTGTTGAGCAGGTCGGCGGTCCCGTGCGACACGAGATGGGTGAGGCTTGCCAGGTCGTCGTGGAGCCCGGTCAGGTGGCTCTCGAGCGCCCGCAGGAGCAGGCCCGAGTGCTGGAACGTCCGGCACGCGACCCCGCCCGTTTCGTCCCCGGAACCCATCTCGACGACGACGTCCGCGGCGATCGCCAGGCTGGACGCCGGAGCGTTGACGAGGGCGATCACCGGGGAACGGCCGCGGTACCGCTCCACGGCATCGAGGGTCTCGGCGCTCTCGCCGGTGGCGGAGATCGCGACGACGAGCGTTCGGGCGTCCGGCGGCCAGCTCGCGTCGACCGACGCCGGCTCGGCCGCGGCCGCGATTCCGGCAACCCGCAGGTCATGGGCCGCGACCGAAGCCGCGTAGCGCGAGCTACCCATCCCCAGGAGCAGGACGCGGTCGACGTCGCGCGGCGCGGCCGCGAACGGGTTCCCGCGGGCGAAGCGATCCGCGAGGCCGTCCAGCCAGCGCGGTTTGGCCTCGAGATCGGCGAGGAAGTCGGCGGCATTCATCGGCGAGATCGTGACAGGTCGGCGTTCATCCGCCGTACCGCGCTCCGAGCGTCGCCAGCGGCGCGTACCGCCATCGCGGCAGGAAGCGGGCCGCGTAGACGAGCTCGCGGAGCTCCTGCTCGGCCTCGAATGCGGCGACGAGCACCGGATCCGGGGCCCGGTCGAGCGCCGCGAGGAAGTCGCCTCGCGCCCGCTCGATCCAGGCGTCGATCACGCCGCGGGCCGCGCCGTCGGTCCGCTCCTCGACGACCCGGCCGAGGTGGTCGAGACTCGAGAGCATCTGGGCAACGTCCCGCTCGACCGCCTGAGCGATGGCGTTGCTGTCGGGCCCGAGGGCGGGATTCCCGTCGAAATCGATCACCGCGAGTCCGCCCGACCACTCGAGCACCTGGCCGACGTGGAGATCGCCATGGACCGGCTGGATCCGGGTCGGGCGATCGGTCGGGAGTGCTTCGAGGTCGCGCCGGATCGCCGCCTCGATCGCGCGGATGCCCTCCGGAGTGTCGACGGCAAGCGCGGCCTCGAGCGTCCGCACCGCGGCGTGGTGCCAGTCCGCGACAACCGCGGGCGGCGCCGTCGCAACAGGATCGCGGATCACCGCTGAGGGCGTCGCGAGTGCCGCGTGGAGTCGCGCGACGAGCCGACCCAGCGGGCCGCCGATCCACGGGTCGCAGCCGTCCGGGCATGCGTCCGTCGCGTGCCCGACGTGTCGCTCCAGCCGGGCAAGGCACCACTCCCAGCCGTCGACCGCCTCGGGTAGATAGACGTCACCGTGGGCGATCGTGAGGTCGGGACCGTCGGGCCGGCTCCATGCCATCAACCCCAACGGAGTCGGGACCTCCGGAAAGCCGACCGCGTCGAGATGGGCGAGCAGCGTCGAGGCGCGGGATGGTCCGGGGCCGACCCGCCGAAACCACTTCACGATCGCGCGCTCGCCGACGATCACCGACGCATTGGTCTGGTCGGCCGCGATCGAGCGCTCCGAGGCCGCGGGAGCACCGGCGATGAAGGCGGACAGGCCGTCGCCGGCGGTGGCGTGGCGCCAGGACGTGACGAGCCACTCCCTGCGGACGAGGGGAACGACCGCGAACGCACCGGTGTCGTCGGGTTCGGGCACGAGCGCGATCGCGTACGAGCCTCCGAGCCGGAGCGCGGCATCGGGCAGGAGATCCTCGAGACTGCGGGTCACGAACCCGCGGGCGTCGTCCGGCGCCGGCTCGGGCGGCCATGCCGCGCGCAACTCGGCGAGGAGCGCCGCATCGGTTGCGTACGATTGCGTCTCGATCGCCGGCGCCCGCTCAGTCACGAGGAGATGATGGCCCAGCCGCTGACCGTCCTGTTCATGCCCGAGTCGGCCTACGGCCCCACGAACAACTGCATCGGGATCGGCGACGTGCTGCGCCGCCGCGGTCACCGCGTCGTCTTCGCCGCGGAGTCGTCGTGGAACGGGCGGCTCGAGCCGCTTGGCTTCGTCGAGGACCTCGTCGACCTCGCGGCGCCGCCCGAGCCGGACCCGAACGCGCCGCCACAGGACGCCGGCCAGTTCTGGAAGGACTTCATTCGCGACACCGCGCCGGAGTTCCGGAAGCCGACGATCGAGCAGCTCTCGACCTTCATGCAGCCGACCTGGCAGGCGCTGATCGACGGCGCGAAGTACTGCGAGCCCCACCTCCGCGAGATCATCGCCCGCCAGCAGCCGGACGTGATCGTCGAGGACAACGTCGTCGCCTTCCCGGCCCTCCAGACGGCGGGCAAGCCGTTCGTCCGGATCGTGTCCTGCCAGCCGTTGGAGATCCGCGGCTCCGCGAGAACGGCCGCCGAGATCCCGCCGCCGTACTCGGGTCTCCCGGCGGACGACCGGAGCCAGTGGGAGGCGTTCCGCGAGGCGTACGACCGAACCCACCGCCCGACGTGGGAGGACTTCGACGCGTGGTGCCGCGATCAAGGGACGGCGCCGTTGCCGGAGCTCGAGTTCATCCATACCTCGGCCCGCCTCAACCTGTATGTCTATCCGCAGGTCATCGACTACACCGACCGACGACCGCTCGACCGGACGTGGCAGCGCCTGGACTCGTCGGTCCGGGCGACCGACGGGGCCTTCGAGCTGCCCGCGGAGATGGCCGACCGGCCCGCCGACTCGGGCCTGATCTACCTCTCCCTCGGGTCGCTCGGCAGCGCCGATGTCGATCTCATGCGGCGTCTCGTGGCGGTCTTGGCCGCCACGCCGCATCGGTACATCGTGTCGAAGGGCCCGCAGCACGCCGCGTACGACCTGGCACCGAACATGTGGGGGGCTGAGTTCCTGCCCCAGACCAAGATCGTGCCGCAGGTCGATCTCGTGATCACCCACGGCGGCAACAACACGACGACCGAGGCGTTCCACTACGGCAAGCCGATGATCGTCCTGCCGCTGTTCTGGGATCAGTACGACAACGCACAACGGGTCGATGAGACGGGGTTCGGGCGGCGCCTGGCGACCTACGACTTCGCCGACGACGAGATCCGAGGCGCGATCGACGACCTGCTGGGCGCGGCGGACCTGCGCGGCCGGATGGCCCGGATCGGCGCGGAGATCCGGGCGAAGGACGGGGTCGCGAAAGCCGCGGAGGCGATCGAGGCGGCGGGGCTCGCGGGTCGGTGATCGACCCGGGGCAGACGCCGATCTCGATTCGCGGAGTCCGGGCGACCCGTTACGTGACGGCGTTCCGCGAAGGCGGCTCGCTGCCCGGGCTCGTCGAGGCCGACGACGACGGGCTGTACGTCGTGAAGTTCCGCGGCGCCGGCCAGGGACCGCGCGCCCTCGTGGCGGAGTGGCTCGGCGGGGAGATCGGCCGCGCGCTCGACCTGCTCGTCCCGGACATCGTCTCGGTCGACCTGGACCGCGGCATCGCCGACAGTGAGCCGCACGAAGAGATCCACGATTTGCTCGTCGCGTCGGTCGGGCGGAACATCGGGCTCGATTTCTTGCCGGGCGCGATCACCTTCAACCCTGTCGTCGACACGACCCCCGACCCGGACTGGGCCGCAACGGTCGTCTGGCTCGACGCCCTGATCACGAACCCCGATCGCTCGCCGCGCAACCCGAACCTCCTGGTTTGGCACGGCCGGCCGTGGCTCATCGACCATGGCGCGTCGCTCTACATCCACCACACGTGGCGGGATCCGGCCGCCCACGCGCGACGGCCCCTTGTCGAGCGGATCGCCGACCACGTCATGCTCCCATTCGCGTCGTCGATCGCAGCGGCCGACGAGCGGCTCGCGCCCCTCGTCACGCCGGCGTTGATCGCGGCTCTCGTCGCGGCGATCCCGGACGACTGGCTCGTGCTCGACGGGCCGGTCGGCGACGCGGCCGCCCAGCGCCACTCCTACGTCGACTATCTCGGCCGGCGGCTCGAGCGGCCGCGCCCCTTCGTCGAGCCGATCGAGCAGCTCCGCGCGGCGGCAGCCTGACATGGCCGACCATCCGTTCCAGTACGCGATCATCCGGGTCGTCCCGCGCGTCGAGCGCGGCGAGTGCCTGAACGCGGGCGTCGTGCTCCTCTGCCGGCCGCGTCGGTTCCTCGCGGCGCGCGTGGGCCTCGACCGGGCGCGGCTCGCCGTCCTCGCGTCGGGAGCCGATCCTGCGACGATCGAGACCCACCTCGCGGCCATCGAGCGGATCGCCGCCGGCGATCCTGCGGCCGGGCCGATCGCCCGACTCGGCCAGGGCGAGCGGTTCCACTGGATCGTCGCGCCATCGTCGACCGTCATCCAGCCGTCGGAGGTCCACACCGGGCTCTGCGACGACCCGGCGGCCGAGCTCGAGCACCTGTTCGATCGCCTGGTCCGGTAGGGCGTCCGTCCCTCCGCCAGGGTGTGTTCCGAAATCGTCAGTCGCCAGACCCCACGTCCGTCCCGTTCGAAATCGGACGCCGAAATCGTCATCGCCGGCCAGGTGTGGGCCTCGTGCAGGTCCGAAACAGGACTCCGAAATCGGCGCTCCGGCCGCGGAAACGGGACAGACTGCCGACCACGAACGATTTCGGAACGCCGCCCGGGCGTCCCCGACGGGGGCGCGCCGGCCGGCTACTCCCCGGTGAACCGCGGCGGTCGACGCTCGAGGAACGCAGCCAGACCCTCGGCGTGATCCGCGGTCGCGCCGGCCTCTCCCTGGAAGTCCGCCTCGGTCTCGAGCTGCTCCTCGAAGTGCGCTTCCCAGCCCAATTCGAGCGCCCGCTTCGTGAGGGCGATCGCCCGCGGCGCCCCGGCTGCGAGCGCCACCGCCATGGCGTGGGCCTCGGCCGCGAGCGCGTCCGCGGCCACGACGCGCGCGACCAGCCCGATCCGCAGCGCCTCGACCGCCGAGAGCGGCTCGTTCAGGAGCGCCAGCTCGGCCGCCTTTGCGCCGCCGACGAGGCGCGGAAGCAGCCACGTGGCGCCGCTGTCCGGGATCAGCCCGACCTTCCCGAAGGCAAGCACGAAGCTCGCGCCTTCGGCAGCGATCCGGAGATCGCAGGCGAACGCCAGCGCGGCGCCGGCACCCGCGGCGACCCCGTTGATCGCCCCGACGATCGGCTGGTCGAGCGCCCGCATCGCCCGGACGAGCGGGTTGTAGCGAAGCCGGATCTCGTCGGCGAGCGGCGCGGCATCGGGCTCGAGGCGCTCGCGAAGGTCCTGGCCTGCGCAGAACGCCCGCCCCGCCCCGGTCAGCACGACCGCCCGGACGGCAGCGTCGTCGGCGACGGCGCGAAGGCCCTCCAGGAGCTCTTCCTTGAGCCGGACGGTCAGCGCATTGAGGGCGTCGGGCCGATCCAGCGTGAGCGTCGCGACGCCGTCGGCGACCTCAACGCGCAGGTTCTCCACGAACCCGCTCAGGCCGGCGTCGGCAGGCCGCTGAACTCCCGGAGCTGACCGCGGACGAGCTCGAACACCCGCCGATCGACCGGCTCGTCGGCGCCGCCGGAATGCTCGAGGACGAATTCCGCGAACAACGACGCGAACTCGTCGTCGCCGGGCCGGAGGGCGCCGGCGATCATCAGATGGCGCTCGGGAAGCCCGATCAGGACCCGCCCGACCCCGCCCAGCTCCGCCGCGAGCCGCTCGCGGACCTCGGTGAGCAGGACTCGCGAGGCATCCCAGCCATCGCCAGTATCGGATGAGATCAGGCGCCGCTCGCCAGAGACCTCGTCGGTCCACGGCGCCGTCGCCGACCAGGCCGTCAGGTTCCGCAATGCGGCGTCCTGGATCTCCGCAACGCTCACGCCCCAGGAGAGGAGGTGGTCGGCGTTGACGATGACGTCGAAGCCGGATCCCGGGATCGCGTAGACCACCGAAAGCTCGCATGGCCCCTCGTCGACGAGTGGCTGAGAGTGACTGCGGACCGAGTCAGCCGCCAGCGCGACGGCATCGACCGTCGTGATCGCCATCCCCTGGGTGCCGGTCGGGCGGAGGAGGGGGAAGATGATCGGTTCGGCCGCTGCCCAGTCGTGCTCCGGCGACTCGGCCATCGACGCGTGGGCCTCATGGGATGGCGTGTGCCCGGAGACGGGCGCCGAGGCGTCGATCGGGGCGAGGACGTCGGGCGCGTGGTCGCGGAAGCTCGCCGGCGGCTCGTCGCCCAGGTCCCGAACGTTGTCGCGCCCGAAGTCGCTGCCGCCCGGCCGGTCACCTTCCATCGGTCAGCGTCCCTTCCATTCGGGCCGGCGCTTCTCGACGAAGGCCGACATCCCTTCCGTCTGATCGTCGCTCGCGAAGAGGGCGAAGAACGCCCGGCGCTCGTGGCGCAGCCCCGCCGACAACGGAAGCTCCTCCGCGAGCCGGACCGCCTCCTTCGCCGCGAGGACAGCGACCGGTGCCTTGCCCGCGATCGTCCGGGCCAGCGCGAACGCCGCCTCGAGCGTCTCCTCGGCCGGAACGACCCGGCTCACGAGACCCATCGCCTCGGCCTCGCGGGCGGTGATCGTCCGGCCGGTGAGGACCAGGTCCATGGCCCGCGCCCGGCCGATCGCCCGGGTCAGCCGTTGCGTCCCGCCGGCCCCGGGCATGACCCCGAGGTTGATCTCCGGCTGGCCGAACTGCGCGTCCTCGCCGGCCACGATCAGGTCGCAGCTCATCGCGAGCTCGCAGCCGCCGCCCAGGGCGAAACCCCGCACCGCTGCGATCACGGGTTTCCGTGTCGCCGCGATCCGCTCCCAGACCGCGAACCGGTCGTCGACGAGGAGGCTGACCGGCGTCTGGATCGCAAGCTCGCGGATGTCGGCGCCCGCGGCGAAGGCGCGGGTCCCGGAGCCCGTGAGGACGATCGCGCGGCATGCCGGATCGTCATCGAGCGCCGCGAACGCCGCCGCAAGCTCGTCGAGGAGGTCGAAGTTCAGCGCGTTCAGGACGTCGGGGCGCTCGATCGTGACGAGCGCCACGCCATCGACCGGGCCGTCGCTCGCCGCCGCCGGAATCTCGACCCGAACCAGGCTCCGGCTGGCGGCGGGGCGGAGCTCGGTCGGCGCGGTCTGGGTCACTCGGTCCTCCATCCGCGCACACAGTAGCAGCGGGCGGCAAGCGCGCGGGTGGACGCGCCCGCGGGCGCGTGAGCGCTATTCGGCGGGCGCCGGCGGCGACGAATCGTCCTCCGTCACGAGCAGCGTCACGAGGCCGGGCGCGATCTCGCGCAGGTTCCGCCCGGCCTGACGCATCGCGTCCGAGGCGAGCCCTGCGTCGAGTGCCGCCCGGTCGTCGAAGTCCATCGCGGTGACGACCACGAGGTCCGTCTCGGCGCCCAGTGCCTCCTGCACGTGCCGGACGCGGGTCGATCGGAGCCCCGGCGTCTGGGCGATGAGCGGCAGGTGCTCGGCGTGGTAGCGCCGGAGGAACGTGGCGAGCGCCTCGTCCCCGCCGTCGGGCCGGCGGAACAGCGCGAGCAACGTGGTCATCCTGGAGCCTCCTTCGTGGATCCGGTGGGTTCGTTCGTTCGGTCATCCGACAGCCACGCACTCGCGGTTCCCGCCTCGGTCGGGGGCGGACCGGCCAGGGGATTGGCGTCGGACGCGGGCGCCGGAACGGCCCTGCTCGACGCCGGCGCCCGTTCCGCTCGCGCGGCGGCGACCGTAGCGGTCGATCGATAGAACCCCGCCAGCGCCTCGTTGAACAGGCTCGGCTTGCGCGACATCACCTCGTGGCCGCACTCCGGGACGACGAAGAGCCGGCCATCCGGGAGCTGCCTCTGGATGCCCCACGCATGATCGACGGGGACGAATGGGTCGCGGTCGCCGCACACGACCATCGCGGGCGCATCGATCCGGCGGAGATCGCGCGGAGCGAGGAGCGGCTGCGTGGCGATGTCGGCCGCGATCGCGGGGAGGAGCCGGCGCCACGCCCCGACGCCCTGGCCGGCGTCGTGCCGGCGACCCAGCTCGACAACCCACGCCGGCTCATCGCGGTCGGCGCGGGCCGGATCCATGAGCCGGCGCCCGACCGACGCCCGCGGCTCCCGCTGGGTCGTGATCCCGACAACGGTCAGCGTCCGGAGCCGCTCCGGGTGGCGGGTCGCGTATTGGAGCGCGGTCATCGCACCCATCGAGAACCCGACGACGTGGAACGTCTCGAGGCGGATCCCGTCGACGAATGCGGCGAGGTCGTCGACGAGCCAGTCGTAGCTGAAGCCGCCCGACGCGTCCCAGCGTGTCCGCCCGTGGCCGCGCGCGTCCGGAAGGATGAGTTGGAACGCGCGCGAGAAGAGCGGGATCTGCGCCGCGAAGTCCTTCGACCCGAGCGACGTGGCGCCGTGCAGCATCACGAGCGGCGGGCCCGCGCCGTGGACGTCATAGCCGATGTCGAGCCCGTTGGCCTGGATGGTCGGCAGGGCGCGTCCTCCGTGATCGAGGCCGGGATCCGCGGCGCCCGGCCTCCGCGGGCCACAGCCTATCCTCCCGAGACGATGACAGGGATCGCCAGCCTCACCTCCAGTCCGTGGACGGGTCCGGACGACCTTCGAGCGATGGAGGCGCTCGTGTCGGCCTCCTGGCTCAGTCCGGCGCGACCGCTCGTCCACTGCACCATCGGCGATCTCGAATGGTGGCTCGCACTCGGCGGGCCGAGCGTCGATTGGTCAGCGCGGATCCGGATCTGGTCGATCGGCGGGGATCCGGTTGCGTGGGCGTGGCTGACCCCGCCCGCGTCGCTCGACTGGTTCGTCAGCCACGAGCTGACGCCTGACGAGGAACACGCGGTTCGGCGCGACATCCTCGCCTGGCTGGCCGACGTCGGGCGGGAGGCCGTGGCAGGCGGGGCCTCCGCGCTTCCGGCCGCGGCAAACCCCCCGGACTCGATGTCGATGACGGTGTGGGCGGCCGATGGCTGGCCGGAGTCGGCGTTGCTCTGCGATCTCGGCTGGAGCGCCACTGACGTGTCGCTGACGCAGTACCACCAACCGCTCGATGTCGATCTCGACCCGCCGCGCGTCCCGGATGGCTATGTGCTGCGCTCGGTCCGCCTCCCGGACGACATCCCCGAGCGGGTCGCGGTCCACCGCGCCGCGTTCGCGCCATCGAAGATGACCGACGAGAAGTACCGGATCGCGATCGCGCAGGACCATTACGCAGCCGAGCGCGACATCGTCCTCGAGGCGCCCGACGGCACTTTCGCCGCCTTCGCGATGTGCTGGGCCGATCCGGTCGGCTCGATCGGCGAGTTCGAGCCGGTCGGCGTGCACCCGGATCACCAGCGGCGCGGCCTGGGCCGGGTGATCATGCGGCATGGCCTGCGCCTGATGCGCGCGGCCGGCCTACGCGACGCCCTGGTCTTCTCCTTCCGCTCGAACGCCGCGTCCGAGGCGCTCTACCGCTCGGCGGGCTTCGCCGAGGTCGCGGTGCACCGCCAATACACGAAGCCGATCGCCTCGGGCTGAGCGACGGAGCCCGCGACGACCCCGCTCGATCGCGGGCCGAGTCGCTTGCCGACATCGGTGAAGGTTCCGTAACAGATCGAAGCGGTCGACGTCTCACCGGCGAGCAGGCCGGTCCGAGAAGCGACCGCCAAGGGTCGGAACGCGGCTGCTCACCCACCGCCCGGTGGGAGGAGCCCAGCCGCGATGTTCGACGACGACCGCACCGATCGGCCGGCCGCTGTGCCCGCGTCCCCCGATCCCGATCCCCTCGATCAGACCGAGCCGACCGACGACGAACTGCCGTCACGCCCGGCCCCGCGGGCGAAGAGGCCGCTAACGATCCGCGCGCTGACCCGACGCCAGGGCGTGATCGCGACGATCGCGATCCTGAGTACGGCACTGGTCGGCGGCCTGTTGTTCTGGAACGGCACGCCGCGACCGGAGGCCGCGCATCCGGCGGGCTCGAACGTGGCCACCGGTTCCGGCGGCCCGAGCGCCTCCCCCTCGCCCGACGCCTCACCGAGCACGGGCCCGGGGCCCTCGTTCGAGCCGATCACCGGGATCTCCGCGACCCCGGTCGCAATCCTCACAGCCCAGGGCGCGCTCGGCGCGGTCGTCCCGCTCGACGCGAAGTTCCGGCTCGAGAGCATCGACGAAACCCCGGCCGCGCGCCTTGCCGCGGAGCTCGAGGTAGAGCCCAAGGTCGAGCTGAAGGTCGCCAAGGACGGCGCCGCCGTCATCCTGACGCCAGCGAAGCCGCTCCGCGCCGGGACGATCTATCGGTTCGCTCTCCACGGCTCGACGGGTGAGCTGCTCGACACGTGGGCATTCCAGGCGAAGCAGCCGCTCCGCATCGTCGGGACGCTGCCCGAGACGCACTCGACCGACGTCCCGATCGACACCGGCATCGAGTTCACGTTCGACCAGGACGGTGTCGAGGACGGGTCCTCCCACGTTGCGATCCAGCCGGCGACGCCCGGACGGTTCGAGCAGCACGGGCGGACGCTCGTCTTCATCGCTGACCGGCCGCTCACGCCCGCGACCCTCTACACCGTCACCGTCACGCGCGGCATCAAGGTCGGTACGACGGGCGAAGCGACGAACGTCGACACGCGGATCCAGTTCGAGACCGCGAGCAAGACGACGACCGAGGATCCTCGGTCCTTCGAGTTCCCCGATGATGTCGTCGAGTCGGCGACGGCCGAACGACCGCACATCGCGATCTGGTCCTACGACGGCTCGGAAACACCGCTCAAGACCACCCACATCGAGGTGTATCGTCTCGCCGGCCTCGATGCGGCGATCGATGCGTTTCGGGCGATCCGCGCTCGCCCCAGCTGGACCCGCTGGTCGGCGACTGGCCTCGTCGACGTCTCCCACCTCCAGCGCGTCGTCTCTGCCGACCTGCCGCTGAACAACTACCGCTCCGGCTACTGGGTGGAGCTCCCCGACCGGCTCGCCGCCGGGTGGTACGTCATCCAGCAGGCCGACGGCACGAAGCCGATCCAGACCGTCCTCCAGGTCACCGACGTCGCGGGCTACCTCGCGGTCTCCGACACGAAGACGGTCGTCTGGGCGAACGACCTGGCGACCGGCGGCCCGATCGCCGGTGCGAGCGCGTCGAGTGCCGGCGTCTCCTTCGGGCGGACAACCGCGAAGGGGCTCGTCGTCGCGACCACGCCGAAGAGCCTCCTGCCGGAGACCGGGTCGACGTGCGATCGGCCGTGCGACCCGGTGGTCGTCGTTGCCGCACCCGACGGTCGCCGGGCATTCATGCCCGTGTCCGGTCGCGATCGGCTCGACGGGTACGACGGGATGTTCTGGTGGGTCGAGGCCGACGACCAGGACTGGAGCCTGCTCCACACGGACCGGACTCGCTACCGGGACGGCGATACGGTGAACCTCTGGGGGCTCGTCCGCGATCGCGACACGGGCGCCGCCCCGTCGGTGGTGGCGCTCCGGCTCTCCGCGGAGGGCGGCGACGTCTCGCCGACTGTCGCCAGCCTGACCCGTCGTCCCGACGGCAACGGCGTGTTCGCCGGATCGATCTCGCTCGCAGGCCTGCCCGAGGGCTACTACACGCTGAACCTGTCGGTCGGCAAGCGGGTCGTTCGCTCGGTCGGCCTGGTCGTCGGCCCGATCGCAAAGCCCGCGTACCAGCTGACGGTCACGACCGGCCATCGTGTCTACATCGCCGGCGACACCGTGAAGGCGACCGTCAACGCCCGGTTTTTCGAGGGCACGCCGGTCCCCGGCGTGCCGCTCAGCCTCGAAGGCATCGGCACGGGCCACGCAACCACCGACTCCCTCGGGACCGCGGTCTGGCGGACCGTCGCCAAGGCCGAGGACGAGGAGCAGGAGGGGGCGTCCTTCGCGTCGATCGGCGCCTCCCCGGCGCGAGCCGAAGAAGGTGACATTGCCGCGGGCAGCGCGGAGTTCCTCATCTTCCCGAGCAGCCGGACGATCTCGGTCGAAGGAACGATCGCCAGTGGCAGCGTGGTGGCAACCGGCGCCGTCCACCAGGTCGCGGTCAAGCGGCTGGAGAGCGCAATCCTGTCGGGCGAGCCGATCTGGGGCCTCGATCCGCGCGGCAGCGCCATCCGCAACGCCGCGGTGACGGTCACGTTCATCGAGCGGATCCCGATCCGGACCCAGGTCGGAACCGAGTACGACTTCATCGAGAAGAAGGTCGTCCCGGTCTTCGAGGTCGATGTCAGGGAGCGGACGACCGGAACCATCAAGGTCGTCACGAGCGCGAACGGAGCCTGGACGGCGTCCGTGCCCGCTCCGGCAATCGATCACACCTACCGGATCATTGCCACCGTTCGCGACACCGACGGCCATACGGCACGGGTGTCGACGTCGGCAAGCCGGACCGGCGACGACCCATACAGCGACGGCCGCGAGACGCGGCTCGCGACGAGGGTGCCGGGATCGAACCCGGACGACACCTACGGCGTCGGTGATCGGATCGACCTCCAGATGACGGATTCGACCGTGCCCCAGACGACTGGCGACGGCTCGCGATATCTGTTCTTCACCGCTCAACGCGGGATCCATGCCGTGGCGGTCCAGGATTCGCGGCGCTACGTGACGTCCTTCCCCGCTTCGGCCGTCCCGAATCTGTCCATCGGAGCCGTCCGGTTCACCGGCAGCGCGTACGTCGGCACGGCCTGGTACTACGCCGGGTTCCGCGTCGGCGATCGTCGCCTCTCGGTCGACCTGACCACCGACGCCACTCGCTACGGACCGGGCGAGTCCGTCACGGTCAACGTCCGGACGCGGACGGACACCGGCGCCCCGACGAGCGCCACTGTCGTGCTCCGAGCGGTCGACGAGAAGCTCTTCTCGATCGGCGCAGCGGAGGCCGAGGACCCGCTTGGCGAGCTTTACGAAAGCGTCCCGACCGGAATCGTCGGGACCTACCTGACGCATCGTCCACCCGAGGCTCCCGGCGAAGGCGGAGACACGACCGGCGGCGGCGGTGGCGATCGCGACGACTTCCGCGACTCGCTCCTGTTCGAGGCGATCACGACCGATTCGAGTGGACGGGGCCACGTGTCGTTCCGCCTCTCGGACGACCTGACGTCCTGGCGGGTGACCGCAGCGGCCGTCACGCGACGGCTCGAGGCGGGTGTCGGCACCGTCCAGGTCCCGGTCGGGATCCCGTTCTTCGTCGATGCGTCGATCGCCCCGGAATACCTCCTCGCGGACCGCCCCACGATCGCCGTCCGGACCTACGGCACGGGCGTGTCGAGCGGGACGCCGGTGACGATCCGCGTGACCTCGTCGACCCTCGGCTTCGATAGCGGGCCGCTCGCCGCCCATGCCTACGCCAACGTCAACGTGCCCCTGCCGGCCCTCCGGCTCGGGAAGCAGACCCTGACCATCGAAGCGAAGACCGGCAGCGGCAGCACCGCCCGAACCGACCGCCTCGTCCGCACGTTCAACGTCGTCAACACCCGCCTCAGTCACGAACGGACGGCGTATGTCGAGCTGCCGTCAAACCGACCGTTCAGCGGCGGTGACGGGTTCACGACGGTCGTGGTCGCCGATGCGAGCGGCGGCCGCTACCTGGCCCTCCTCACCGACCTCGCGGCCGGCGGCGGCGCCCGCCTCGACCGCGCGCTCGCTGCCGATCTCGCCACGGACCTGCTCAAGGACCGATTCGGCTCGGATGGGTCCGGCCTCGCCGCCAGCTTCGAGCCTGACCGCTATCAGGCGCTGGACGGCGGCTTCGCGCTCGTTCCCTATGCGAGCAGCGATCTGGAGCTTTCCGCACTGGTGGCGATCGTCGCTCCATCGAGCACGAACCGCGCGAGGCTCGAGGCGTACTTCCGGACGATCCGGGACCACGTCGATGAGACCCGGGAACGCAAGAACTTCGCCCTGGCCGGTCTCGCCGGACTCGGCGAATCCGTCCTGCCCGCGATCCGAACCGCCGCCGCGAGCCCCGACCTGACCGTCCGCGAACGCCTGATCCTCGGCATCGGGGCGTCCCGCCTCGGGGACGCCGGGACGGGACGATCGATCCTGAATGAGCTCGTCCGCGAAAGCGGTGAGCAGGCCGGCACCCAGGCTCGGCTTCGTGTCGGAAGGACGCTGGACGAGATCAGCGAGGCGACGGCGCTGGCTGCGGCCCTCGCCGCGGCGATCGGGGACCCACTCGGCGAACGCTTCTGGGCGTACATCGAGGCGAACCCCGCGCGCGAGCGGATCGAGGTCCTGCCGGCGATCGCCTTCGTCACCGCAACTCTCGATCGATTGCCGGTCCAGTCCAGCCGCTTCGCGTGGACGGTCGGCGGCGAGCGCCATTTCGTGGATCTGGGGCCCGGTGAGTCCTTCGGGGTCCGCCTGACCTCGAGCCAGCTCGCCACGCTCTCGATCGAGACACTCGCCGGATCGCTCGGCGTCACGACCTCGTGGCGCGAGGCCGTTCGACCCGACGCATTCACGCCCGACCCCGACATGACGATCTCCCGCCTCGTGAAGCCGACGTCGTCGATCGAGAGCAGCGACCTGGTCGTCGTTGATCTCAAGGTCCAGTTCGGCGCCCAGGCAGCGAATGGCTGCCGTCAGGTCAGCGAGCTCGTCCCGAGCGGCCTGACGCCGATTGGCGCCTACTCGCGCTGGATCGACCCAGAGGAAGAGCCGGAGGTCGACCTGAGCGTGATCTACCCCTACGACCAGACGGGATCCCGCGTCTCGTTCTGCGTCGAGCCGACGAGCAAGCAGCGCAGCTTCACCCTGCGGTACGTCGCGCGCGTCGTGACCGCCGGAACCTACGCCTGGGAGCCGGCGATCGCCCAATCGGGGACCTCGGAGACGATCGCGAATCTGACGCCGCCCACCACCCTCACGATCCGCTGATCGCGAGCCGCGACGCGGCATCGCTCCGCCGGGCCCGAGCATCGCTCGGGCCCGGCGGCTTCGCGTCCGGGCTCTGCACCGGGTCGCAACGCGGCCCGCCTACAATCGCGACCATGACGAGCGAGCCCAGGCCCACGACGCGGATCGAACGCGACTCGATGGGCGAGATGGAGGTCCCGGCCGCGGCCCTGTACGGGGCGTCCACCCAGCGTGCGGTCCTGAACTTCCCGATCTCCGGCCAGCGCTTTCCGCGGCCGTTCATCCGGGCCCTGGCGCTGATCAAGCAGGCAGCCGCCGAGACGAACGCCGATCTCGGTCTCCTCGAGGCGGACCTTGCGTCGGCGATCGCCGATGCCTCGGCCGCCGTCGCCGGAGGAGCCCACGACGACCAGTTCCCGATCGACGTCTACCAGACGGGCTCGGGAACCTCGACGAACACGAACATGAACGAGGTCGTCGCCGCCCTCGCGACGGATCGGCTCGCCCGCTCGGCACCGTCCGGCGCTGCCGCCGTGCGGGTCCACCCGAACGACCACGTGAACCGCTGCCAGTCCTCCAATGACGTCATCCCGACGGCGCTCCAGCTGTCGGCGGCGGCCGCGATTTCCGAAATCCTCGTGCCGGCCCTCGAGGAGCTCCAGCAGGCTCTCGACGCGAAGGCCGAGGAGCTCTGGCCGGTCGTGAAGACCGGCCGGACCCATCTCCAGGACGCGACCCCGATCCGGCTGGGCCAGGAGTTCCGGGGGTACGCCGGCCAAGTCGAGGAGTCGATCCGGCGGGCGCGCGCCGCCCAGGCGGAGCTCGTCATCGTGCCGCTCGGTGGGACCGCCGTCGGCACGGGGATCAACGCCCACCCGGCGTACCCCGCCGCGGCCGTCGAGCGCTTGTCCGGGTTGACCGGGCTCGATGTCCGCGAGACCGGGAACCACTTCCACGCGCAGGCAACGCTCGACGTCGCGATCGCCGCCCACGGCGCGATTCGGGCGATCGCGCTCTCGCTCTGGAAGATCGGGAGCGATCTGCGCCTGCTCGGCATGGGGCCGCGCGCGGGCCTCGCAGAGATCGCCCTGCCGGAGACGCAGCCGGGCTCGTCGATCATGCCGGGCAAGGTGAACCCGGTGATCATCGAGAGCCTGACGATGGTCGTCGCGCGGGTCCTCGGGAACGACACGACGATCGCGTTCGGCCAGACCGGCTCGCTCCTCGAGCTGAACGTCATGCTGCCGGTGACCGCGGTCGCGCTGCTCGAGTCGATTGGGCTGCTCGGTGCGGCGGCGCGGAACCTCGCCGAGCGGGCCGTGAGCGGCATCCGCGCGACGGAGCGGGGACCGGCGCTCGTCGAACAGGGCCTGATGCTCGCCACCGCCCTGGCCCCCGAGATCGGCTACGACGCGGCCGCCGCGCTTGCCAAGGAGGCGCTGAGGACCGGCCGCACGATCCGCGAGCTCGCCACCGAGCGCGGGATCGCGCCGGATCGGCTCGACGCCCTTCTCGACCCGGCGTCGATGACCGAGCCCGGCCTTGGCGGGGGTGCGGCAGGCGGTTGAACCGGCCCGGGATCAGGCGGCGCGAAACGGGCCTGGCGCCCCCAATTCGGTGAGCAGGATGGAACCGGTCGCCGTCCAGCCCAGTCCGGCGGCGAGCCAGCCAATCGGCGAACCGAAGAGCAGGAACGCCGGGCCGATCGCGAGCATCGCGCCGAGGCGTCGATCGCCCGCGCGGACGAGCAGCACTCCGATCACGATGGAACCGACGGCGGCAAGGGCCTGCGCGGCCATCGTCTGGGCGCCGTACGACCAGCCGAGCCACGCGACGATGAGTGCCGCCGACCAGGCGAGATGGCCCAGAATCGTGAGGCCGATCGCGATGCGCCCGGCCGGCCCGAATCCGTCACTTCGGCGTGCCCAGCAGCCGATCGTCGCAAGCCCGCCGAACGCGGCGGCGAGGAGTGCGAACGGAAGAATCTCGACAGCGAAGCCCGGCCAATCGGGTGGGGCTGGCTGTGCCAGGAGCCATGCGCCGATGATGGTCCAGATCCCGCCCGCGGCAATGGCCGCCACCGCCGGCACCCGGGAGGGAACGTGAAGCCACGCGTCGAGCGCTCCGCGTACAAGATCGAGCCGATCGCGCCGCCCCGCCCCGAGCGCGGTCAGGACCTGGAGCATCTCGGGCTCGTATCGGCGCCGCCATCCCGGCGGATACAGACGGAGGATCGACGCCCCGGCCGGCCGAGTCGTCGTCCTCGCGGCGGATCCGGTGGTCAGCCGCCGCATCCGAGCGGCACGCGGGGTGGGATCAGCCCGGGCTGGCCGAGGACGATCGGCAACGGTCCGAGCACGATCTGCCGGGTATCGATCGTCAGCACGCCATCGTGGTCCACCTCGACAGCGTAGCGGTCCATCCCTCGTGCGGCCGGCCCGAGCCCGGCTGCCTTCGTTCCGAAGCGGTCGTACCGCGACTGATGGCACGGACAGTGGAACCAGAAGTCCTCGACGCACGGGTTGGGCCGACAGCCGAGGTGGGGACAGCGCTGCGAAAGTGCACGGACGTTGAGAGCGGAGCCCTCGCCGGTCGGATCCGAGCCGGGGTGCCAGCCGCGGCCCGGATCGAGCGTCAGGACAAAGGCTCGCGCCTCGGCGACGAATGCCGGGAAGCCGTCCGCGATCGGGAGGCCCGCGTTCCGGGCGACGAGATCGGCCAGGGTCCCGACCCGGACCCGCAGGGACGACGCGGACGACGCCGTCCAGAGGAACCCGATCGTCCCTGCGAGGCCCTCGACGACCCAGACCCCGACGGCAGCCGCGAGCGACCGACGCAGGAGCGCGCGCCTCGACATCCCACCGGTCGGGCGGTGGCGGCGCAGGCCGAGTGCCCGTTCGCTCAGCGGCCTCGCCACCTCGGACCGGCCGACCGGCTCGCGGGCACTCATCGGGGACCGGACGGGTCTCGGGCCGATCACTCCGCCTCGATCACCGCGCAGGCGACGCGGGCGCCGCTGTTGCCGTTCGTGGCGTTCGTGACCTGGTCGTCCTCGTTCGCGTGGATGATGAAGGCGCTCCCGACGGCCCCGATCGTCTCGTCGAACACGGTCGTCGGGCCGGGCGTGAGCGTGACGCCGCTGGTCGTGGCGTCGAGATGGCCGACGCCGTACTCGTTGACGATCAGGTTCGGCAGGTCACCGGCGTGCGCGCCGTTCGGGTTGTCCAGGCCGTGCTCGTGGGCGAGCGGGTTGTAATGCCCGCCGGCGGCGGCGAACGTCGGCGTGCACGCACCGATCGCATGGACATGGATTCCGTGGAGCCCCGGCGTCAGGCCGGCCACGTGGACGTTGATGTGGACCGTTCCGGGCGAATCCTCGACGAGACGGACCCAGCCGATCATGACGCCCGTGGCGTCGACGAACGTGCCACCGGCATGCGTCACCGGCCTCGCCGCGGCCGCCCCTGCGGTCAGCATGACCAGGACGGCCCCAGCCGCCCAGACGGCAACGAGCACTTGTCGGATCGCCATGACATGCCCCTCCCCTTCAGTCGTTGCACGATCGATCGCAGCGCGATATATCGCTATGCGATATATACACCCCGGGTGCGGGATGTCAAGCGGGGGCCGCTACAATCGCGGGCGTGACCGAGCCGAGGATCTGGGACGGGGCCGCGGACCTGCCGATGGTCGTCGGTCGTCGGCCGCGCCCGGAGATCGTGGCCCTGGCGGCGGACACACTCCCCACGGTGGCCGAACTATTCACGTTCATGCGCGACGCGGAGCTCCGCTTCGGGACACTCCGGATGCAGATCGAGGAGCGCAACTTCGGTGTCGCGGGCGAGCTGTTGACGATCGTGGACGTCGCGCTTCGCCACCCGGGCGACGCGCGCGTGACCACGACCCAGCCCGCCCTCGGGACGTCGGCGAACCACGAGATCTGGATCACTGACGGGGAGACCGTTCGCACCTACAGCGCCCCGCATCGGCTCGGCACGGAGCGGCCGGTGCGCCGCGGTGTCGTCGGCATCAGCGGGCCCGAATCGCGCAGCCTGCCACCGGCGAGCCGGGTATACACGCCGCTGACGACGCTCCCGATGGAGACGCTCCCCGAGACGTTCGTCCATCCCGCCGGGTACTGCCAGAACGTCCTGTCGACCGGTGTATGCCGGATCGTCGGGCTCGGCGACGTCGGCGATCGCGAGACGATCGTCTTCGAGTGCGACCATCCGCGAACGATCGAGCTGAGCGCGGACCGGCCCGACTTCCGGATCCGCATCGCGGTCGATCGGGCCGACGGCGTGATCCTGCGGCTCGAGGAGTCGATCGGCGGCGCCGTGACGCGCGATGCCCGCGTCACGGGCTACGAGCCCGACGCTCCGCTGCCACCGACGATCTTCGACTTCACGTTCCCACCCGGGACGACGATGCTTTTTTAAGGCCGAAATCGGGACGATCGATCCCGAACCTGAATCGAAACGCCCGGCCGCTGGCCGGGCGTTCGCTCTTTGGGGGGCGAGGGTCAGCCTTCGGCCATCTCCAAGTCGCGCTCGATGGCGGCAAGCTCGTCGGGCGTTCCTTGGACCTTGGGTCCCTTGAACCAGTTCTTCGCCGAAACGGCGTACCAGATCGCCGCTCCGCCGAGCACGACCAGGAACACGATCGGCGTGTAGTTGAACGTGCTGATCGTGATGGGCTGCGCCTGCGGAAGCAGGAACATCAGGCAGATGAAGATGACCCAGATCGTCGCGACGATCCCGATCGGACGGCTCCACCGCCCGAGGGTCCACGGGCCCTCCTTGAATCGCGAACCGGCCCGGAGCCGCAGAAACACGGGCGCGACGTAGGCCACATACAGCCCGATGACAGCGATCGAGGTGATCGCGGCATAGGCCGTGTAGCTGTACAGGTACGGAAGGCCGAGGATGAACGCACCCGCCGCGGCGAGCCAGATCGAGTTGGTTGGCGTCCGCGTTCGCGGGTTGATCCGGTGCCAGAATTTCGACCCTGGCACGGCACCGTCGCGCGAGAACGCATAGATCATCCGGGAGTTCGCCGTCACGGACGACATCCCGCAGAAGAACTGCGCGCCCACCACCAAGAACAGAATGAAGATGCCGCCGCTCTGGCCGACGGCGTCAATCCAGATCTGGGCCGGCGGGACACCGGTCGAGGATGCGAGCGCGTGGGCATAGCCGTCCACGGCCGAACCGTCCGCCGCCGTGAAGACCTTGTCGGGGGTGATCCCGATGTTCATCGCCACGAGGAGGATGAACCCGAAGACCACCGACACGACGACGGAAAACACGATGCCTCGCGGGGCCGAGGTGTGGGCATCGTGGGTCTCCTCGGACATGTGCGCCGAAGCGTCGTACCCAGTCAGCGTGTACTGCGCGTTGAGGAGTCCGATCAAGGCGACATAAAGAGGGATCCCGAAGAACAGGGGGCCCGGCCACGGACTGGCCGCCGTGTCGCCTGTGTTGTCGACGAACTTCGAGAAGACCGTGCCGATATCCGTCCGACTGTGCTGGTTCAGGATCACGCACACGACGACGATCGCGGCGACACCAACGACGTGCCACCAGACGGAGACATCGTTCAGGAGTGCGACCAGCCGGATTCCGAACGTGTTCAGGAGCCCATGCAGGATGAGCACGACCGCGTAGACCAGGATGACGTGCGGAGGGTCGACCGGATAGCCGAACACGAGATTCAGCAGGGCGGTGCTGAAGGTCGCAAGGCCGAAGTCGATCCCAGCCGTCACCGCGACCTGGCCGACGAGGTTGAACCAGCCGACGAACCAGCTCCACGCCGGCCCGCTGGCGCCGGATTCAGGGGCCAGCTTGGCCGCCCAGTAGTAGAGCCCACCTGCAGTGGGGTAGCTCGAGGCGACCTCGGCCATGCCCAGCGCAACGAGCGTTACGAAGAAGCCCACCACCAGCCAGCCGAGAGTCATGACCGCCGGGCCGCCCGTGTTCATCGCGAAGGCGAACAGGGTGAGGCAGCCCGACAGGATCGAGATGATCGTGAACGAGACCGCGAAATTGGAGAACGTCCGCATCCCGCGGCGGAGCTCCTGGGCATAGCCCAGCGCGTGCAGTTGGTCCGTGTCCGACTGTGCCATCCCATCTCCTCCATCGATCCACGTGGCGGTTTCGCCGGGACGCGAGGACTCCCCGGCGCGAACAATAGGCACGGGCGAACGGCGGACACAAGATGTCGCGCCGATCCGCGCGACGACAGGGCCAATTCGGCGCGGCAGGAGGTACGTGGTGGGCGATCGGCTGGCCGGCAAGGTGACGATCGTGACCGGCGCAGGCTCAGGTATTGGGCGTGCCACCGCGATCCGGTTCGCCGAGGAAGGTGCCCGCGTGACCTGCGTCGACATCGACGAGCGTGCCGTTCGCGACACCGTTAGCGGGATCGGCGACGAGGCGTACGCCGTGGCCGGAGATGTCTCGGATCCTCGCCAGGTCCAAGCCTGGACCGACTCGACCGTCGAGCGCTGGGGCGGATTGCACGCCGTGTTCAACAACGCCGGGGTGAACATCCCGGGCGTCTTCCACGAGGTGCCCGACGAGATCGTCGACCGGACCCTCGACGTGAACGTCAAGGGCTGCATCTATGGCTGCCGCTATGCGATCCCGCACATGCTCCGGGGCGGCGGCGGCTCCCTGATCAACACGAGCTCGGTCAACGGACTCGTCGCGGAGCCGTTCCTCGCGATCTACGCGACCTCCAAGGGCGCGATCGTGATGCTCAGCAAGGGGATCGCCCTCGACTATGCCAAGCAGAACATCCGGTGCAACGCGATCGCGCCGGGCTGGGTCGATACGCCGATCAACTACGCACACGCGGAGATGCTTGGCGGGCTGTCCGAGGTCTATGCGACGATCGACTCGTTCCAGCCAATCGGCCGACCCGGCGAGCCGCGCGAGATCGCCAATGTCGCGCTGTTCCTCGCGTCGGATGAGTCGTCCTTCGTCACGGGCTCGGTCATCGTCGCCGACGGCGGAATGACCGCGAAGTAGCAGGTCTGAAGGCCGCGAGAGCGGCGCGGAGGGTTCCATGTCCCCTGCGAAGCACGATGACCATCACGCCGCGGACGCCAACGCTCACCATCCGCGCCTGGAGGAGCTCCAGGCGATGGTCCGCGACGGGCGGATCGACACCCTGATCGTCGCGATCACCGACATGCAGGGACGGCTGATGGGCAAGCGCGTCCAGGCGCAGGCGTTCCTCGGCGGGGTCATCGATCATGGCGCGCACTTCTGCACGTACCTCCTCGGCACGGACATGGAGATGAACACGCCCGAGGGGTTCGCCCTGATGAACTGGGAGACCGGCTACGGCGACTGGATCGCGGAGCCGGTCTGGGACACGCTGCGGGTCCTGCCGTGGCTCGAGAAGACGGCCCTCGTGCTGTCCGACACCTACACCGAGGAGGACCATGCCGAAATCCCGGTCTCGCCGCGGACGATCCTCAAGCGCCAGGTCGCCCGGGCCGCCGAGCAAGGGCTGACGATCAAGGCCGGCTCCGAGTTCGAGTACTACGTCCTCAAGGAGTCATGGGAGGAGTCCTCACGTCTCGGCTGGGGTCCGCCCCAGCGCTTCGGGACCTACAACGAGGACTACCACCTCCTCCAGGCGACGAAGGCGGAGCCGCTCCATCGACTGCTCCGCAACCAGATGACCGAGGCCCGGGTCCCGATCGAGTTCTCGAAGGGCGAGGCCGCGCCCGGCCAGCACGAGGTGAACATCCGCTACGACCACGTCCTCGAATCGGCGGACCGGAGCGTGATCTTCAAGCACGGGGCCAAGGAGATCGCCTACCTCAACGGCTGGGGGATCACGTTCATGGCCAAGCCGGACCACCGCTGGACCGGTTCGTCCGGGCACCTCCACATGAGCATCTGGGACGCAGACGGCACGCGCTCGCTCATGCACCAGGAGGGATCGAAGCGGCCCTACGGGATGTCGGACACGATGGCCTGGTTCCTCGGCGGGATGATGGCCCTGTCGCGCGAGCTGGCGATCTTCATTGCCCCGAACGTCAACTCGTACAAGCGCTACGCCTCGCTGTCGTGGGCGCCGGTGAACGTCGTCTGGGGCCGTGACAACCGGACGACCGGGTTCCGTGTCGTCGGTCGCGGCGAAAGCCTCCACATCGAGGACCGCTTCCCCGGCGGCGACATGAACGCCTACCTGACGTACGCGGCGATGATGGGCGCGGGGCTGTGGGGCATCGAGCGCAGGCTCGAGCCGCCGGCCGAGTTCAAGGGCAACGGATATGTCGCGACCGGGGTGCCGCGGATGCCGCGGGCGCTGTACGAGGCGATCGCCGAGCTGGAGAAGAGCAAGGCGGCCGTCGAGATCCTCGGCCAGGACGTCGTCGACCACTATCTGAACGCGGCGATCGTCGAGCAGCGGGCGTACGACTCGGTCGTCCACGACTGGGACCGCGAGCGCTACCTCGAACGCGGCTGACGCGGGTCCGGCAGGGAAGGGAGCGAAGCTGGTGCGACTCGAGGACAAGGTCGCGATCATCACGGGCGCCGGTGGCGGGATGGGCCGGGTCGCCAGTCAGACGTTCGCCCGGGAGGGCGCGAAGGTCGTCGTCGCCGAGTTCAGCGAGTCGGCCGGCAACGAGACGGTGCGCCTCGTCCAGGAGGCCGGCGGCGAGGCGAGCTTCGTCCGGGCGGATGTGTCGAGCGAGGCGGACGCGAAGGCGATGGTCGATCACGCGATGAAGACCTACGGCCGGCTCGACGTCCTCTACAACAACGCCGGGATCATGCCGGAGGCGGACCACTCGGTCGTCGACACCGACGTCGACACGTGGGACACCGTCATGGCGGTCAACGTCCGGGGCGTGTTCCTCGGCTGCAAGTACGCCATCCCGCGGATGATCGAAGGCGGCGCCGGCTCGATCATCAACATCGCCAGCTTCGTCGCCCTCCTCGGCTGCTCGGTCCCCCAGGACGCCTACACGGCGTCGAAGGGCGCGCTCCTGTCTCTCACCCGGAGCCTCGCCGTGCAGTTCGGGCCGAAGGGCATTCGGACGAACGCGATCTGTCCCGGCCCGGTCGAGACCCCCCTGCTCATGGACTGGCTGGTGAAGGACGAAGAGGCCAAGCGGATCCGGCTCGCCCGCAACCCCACCGGCCGGTTCGGCAAGCCCGAGGAGATCGTCAACCTGGCGCTCTACCTCGCCTCGGATGAGTCGCGTTGGACGAACGGTGCCTCGCTCGTGGTCGACGGCGGCATCTCGGTCAATTACTTCTGAGACCCGGGGATGACGGACCGGCGCGAGCCGCCGAACAAACCACTCGTGGCGTTCGTCGTCGAGACTCAGATGAAGCCCGATGGCCGGCTGATCCATTACTACGAGTGGCCCAAGGATCAGCCTGACGCAAGGCCGGTCGAGGCGGAGGAGCCGGGCATGCGGGATTCGGACGAGCGCCGTCGTGTCTGAGCGGCGCTGGAACCCGATCCTCGGCGAGTGGGTCATCACGGCGACCCATCGCCAGGACCGGACGTTCCTGCCTCCGCGCGACTATTGCCCGCTCTGTCCCACCCGGCCCGGCGGGATCGAAACGGAGATCGACCGGCCCGACTTCGAGATCGTGGTCTTCGACAACCGGTTCCCGTCGCTCGAGGCCGATCCCCCCACCCCGGTGGTCCAGGGAACGGCGCTCACGCCGGTGGCGCCGTCGATCGGCGCGTGCGAGGTCGTCGTCTACACGCCGCGGCACGACGCATCGCTCGCCGACCTGCCCCTCGAGCAGATCCGCCGGCTCGTCGCGGTCTGGGCCCACCGAACCGTCGTCCTCGGTGCGCGGGACGAGATCGCCTACGTCTTCCCGTTCGAGAACAAGGGCGAGGCGATCGGGGTCACGCTCCATCACCCGCACGGCCAGATCTACGGCTACCCGACCATCCCCCCGCTCGTCGAGCGCGAGGCCGCGAACGCGTCGGCGTATGCCGGGCGCGGCGGAGGCTGCCTGTGGTGCGATCTCGTCGACCAGGAGCTCGCCGACGGCAGCCGGATCGTCGCTGCCTCGGACACCTGGGTCGCGGCTGTCCCCTTCTTCGCCCGCTGGCCGTACGAGGTCCACCTCGTGCCGCGCCGCCACGTCGGCTGGCTCCACGAGCTCGACGCCGCGGGCGTCGACGGGCTCGCCCGGATCCTGGCCACAACGATCCGGAAGTACGACGCGCTGTTTGGCTTCTCGCTGCCGTACGTCATGGCGATCCACCAGCGACCGACCGACGGCGGGGAGCACGGCGGCTACCACCTCCATGTCGAGTTCTATCCACCGAACCGGACCAAGTCGAAGCTGAAGTACCTCGCCGGGTCGGAGGCGGGCGCCGGCGCATTCATCAACGACACGTTGCCGGAGGAAACGGCCGAGCAGCTCCGGTCGGTCGAGCCGCGCGACCCGGCGGGCATCGAGCGGTGAGCGCCGGCGCCCGGTCGGCCGGCCGCGAGACCGGCGAAGCCGCGGGACCGATCGATGCCGAGCGCCTCCGCAAGGTCCTCGCCCAGCGCGAGCCCGCTGCGGCTCGTTCGTCGTTCGCCGTCCGCGTCGTTCGAGCTCCCGGCCGCGTCAACCTCATCGGTGAGCACACCGACTACAACGAGGGGTTCGTCCTGCCCGTCGCGATCGACCTCGAGATCCGGATCGCGCTCGTCCCGACGGACGACCGCCGGGTCGATCTCACCCTCCTTGACGGCAACGAGCGTGACGGCTTCGACCTCGACGCCATCCCGCCGCGGTCCGGCGGCTGGATCGACTACGTCGCGGCAACAGCGTGGTCGCTCGCCGACGACGGCCTCCGGCTGCGCGGATTCCGCGGGGTCCTCGGCAGCAACCTCCCGATGTCTTCAGGACTATCCTCGTCCGCGGCGCTCGAGATGGCCTCCGCCTGGGCCCTCCTCGACCCACCCGACCCCATCGCCCAGGGGATCGACCGGATGACCCTCGCCCGGCTCGCCCAGCGGGGCGAGAACGAGTACGTCGGCGTGAAGTCCGGGCTGATGGACCAGTTCGCCTCGTCGCTCGGGCGGGCCCGCGCGGCCATGCTGCTCGACTGCCGGTCGCTCGATCATCGGGCGGTCGGGCTCCCGCTGGCCCGCCACCGGCTGGTCGTCTGCGACTCCGGCTCGCCCCGGCGGCTCGACGCCTCCGAGTACAACGCCCGGCGGGCCGAGTGCGAGGAGGCCGTGGCGATCATCGCCAGCCGCGATCCGTCGGTCCGGTCGCTCCGCGACGTCGACCTCGACAAGCTGATCGGGGCCCGCTTCGCGCTCGACGAGCGGATCTTCCGGCGGGCCGAGCACATCGTCCGCGAGAACGAGCGCGTCCTCGCGACGGTCGACGCCCTCGAGGCGGGCGACCTCGAGGCGGTCGGCCGCCTGTTCGCCCAGAGTCACGCCTCGCTGCGCGACCTGTTCGAGGTGAGCTCGCCGGAGCTGGACGCGCTCGTCGAGATCGCGGGCGCCGTACCTGGAGTCGTCGCCGCGCGGATGACCGGGGCGGGCTTCGGCGGCTGCACGGTGAACATCGTCGCCCGCGACGCGGTCGATCGGCTGCGCGAGGCGGTCGACAACGAGTATCCGGCGCGGACCGGCCGCCGGGCCCGGGTGTTTGCGGTCGAGCCGGCCGACGGGGCCGGCCCCGTCGCGTGACCGGGGTCGCGGAGCCCCCGACCGGCGCCGCTAGACTGGCGCCGTGACGGATCGACGGGTCGCGATCGGGGTCGACGTCGGCGGCAGCGGGATCAAGGTGGGCGCCGTCGATGCCGCGACCGGTGAGCTGCTGGCGGACCGGCTGCGGGTCGCGACGCCCGTTCCCTCCACTCCTGACGCGGTCGTCCGCTCGATTGCCCGGCTGGTCCAGAGGGCCGGTACAGGCCACGACTCGAACGCACCGGTCGGCGTCGGGGTGCCGTGTGTCGTGGTCGACGGGGTGACGAAGACCGCCGCCAACATCGACCCCGGTTGGATCGGGTTCGACGCCGAGTCCGCGCTGGTCAAGGCGCTCCGGCGGCCGGTCTACGTCCTCAACGACGCTGACGCCGCCGGCCTGGCCGAGATGCGGTATGGGGCGGGCGCCGGCATGGACGGGGTCGTCCTCGTGCTGACCCTCGGGACCGGCGTCGGCTCGGCCCTGTTCAACGACGGCCGGCTCGTCCCGAACACGGAGCTGGGGCACATGGAGATTCGCGGCCGCGATGCGGAGCGCCGGTCCGCCGCCGCGGCGCGGACGCGACGCGGCCTGTCGTGGAAGGCCTGGACCGCCGACCTCGACGAGCACCTCCACGCGATCGACCGGATCCTCTGGCCCGGACTCATCATCCTCGGCGGCGGCGTCAGCAAGCGGGCCGACCGGTTCGTCCCCCGCCTCACGGTCCGACCGCCAGTCGTGCCTGCCACGCTCCAGAACGACGCCGGCATCGTGGGCGCGGCGCTGGCCGCCGCCGAGCGCGAGCCGACGACTCCGCCGCCCGGGTCCTGACCTCCGCCACTCAGCCTGCGGATTCCGGGCGGGCGCGGCGACCCGCGCCCCGATAATGACCGGGCCGTGCCGGACCTCAGCCCGATCCTCGAGCTGCAGCTGACCGAGCAGCTCCGATTCATCCTCGATCTCGGGGCGGCCGTCGGAGCGGCACTCCTCGGCGGAGCGATCGCGGTCCGCCTCCGCCAGCCGGCGATCGTCGGGTACCTGGTGGCCGGGATCGTCATCGGCCCGTTCACCCCGGGCTTCGTCGGCGACGTCGAGCGAATCTCCGTTCTCGCGGACGTCGGAGTCGTGCTCCTGCTGTTCGCGCTCGGCGTCCAATTCTCGATCCGCGAGCTGACCGAGGTCCGCCGGGTCGTCCTCCCCGCGGGCGCCCTCCAGATCCTGATCGTCGTCGTCGCGGGCACGGCAGCCTCCATGGGCCTGGGTCTCGACATCCGGGCCGCTCTCGTCGTCGGGGCCTGCCTGTCGGTCTCGTCGACGCTCGTCCTGATCAAGGCCCTGCTCGAACGGGGCGAGATCGACAGCCTCCACGGCCGGACGGCGATCGGCTGGTCGATCGTCCAGGACATCGCCACGATCGTGTTCATCGTCGCGCTTCCGCCGATCGCCGGCGCGGACGTCGTCGGGCCGTTCGCCCTCGCGATCGGCAAGGCGGCGATCTTCCTCGTCCTCGCCTACCTCGTCGGCACCCGCCTGCTGCCCTGGATCTTCGCGAGCGTGGCCCGGCTGCGGTCGTCGGAGCTGTTCCTTCTCGCCGTCTTCGCGACCGCGCTCCTGACCGCATTCGTGTCGAGCGCCGTCTTCGGCCTGTCGCTGGCCCTCGGTGCGTTCGTCGCGGGAATCCTCGTCTCCGAGTCGGACCTGTCGCACCAGGCGGCCGCCGAGGTCATCCCGTTCCGCGACCTCTTCGCCGTCCTGTTCTTCGTATCGATCGGCATGCTCGTTGATCCCGGGGCGCTGGTGGCGGCGCTGCCGGCCGTGGTCGTCCTCGTCGCCCTCGCTGTCGGGCTGAAGGGCGGCGTGATCGCGCTCCTCGGCCGGACGCGCGGCCTGCCGGCGCGGAGTGCCATCCTCGTCGGAGCAGGCCTGGCCCAGGTGGGCGAGTTCAGCTTCATCCTCGCCGAGAACGGGCTCGACTTCGGCATCCTCCAGCCCGCCGCGTACAACCTCGTCCTCGGGACGGCGGTCGTGAGCATCCTCATCAGCCCGATCGTGTGGCAGGTCGCCGAGCGCGTCGTGGCCCGGGTCGAGCGCCGCCACGATGCTCACGCAGTGGCGGCCGGACCCGAGCCGCCCATTCCAGGCGCGCCGCCGACGAGCCGTACGGAGCTGGCGTTCGAGCCCGGCGAGGCGGAGCGGCGCCCGGGAGTGGTCGTCCTCGGGGCGGGCCGTGTCGGCCGGCTGGTCGTCCAGGCCGTTCGGAACCGCGGCTTCCGGTGCGTCGCGGTCGACCGCGACCCTCGCCGGCTCGCTGAGGTCGCACGCATGGGCGCGGCCACGATCTACGGCGATGCGGCGAACCAGGAGATCCTCTCGCGGTGCGGCCTCGATCGGACCCGGGTGCTCGTCGTCGCGATCGGCGATCCGCTGACCGTCCGGCTGGCGACCGAGCGCGCCCGGCGGATCAATCCCAACCTGACGATCGATGCTCGTGCCCGCGGCCGACGGGAGGCGGACAAGCTCCGGGGCATCGGAGCGAGCCGAGTGGCCGATCCGGAGGTCGAGGCCGCGTTCGAGCTGGCCCGGCACGCGCTCCAGCGGATGGGCGTCTCGGGGCCGGAGCTCGGCGCAATCGTCAACGGCCTGCGCCGCGACGCGTACGGACGCGACCGGGCCTGATCGGTTGCTGGTCGGTCTCCGGCGGCCTTCGGCCGGCCCGGGCGTATCATCGACCCCCAACCCCGCGGCTGCCTGCCACCCCCGGAGGACCCGACGATGACCACCCAGCAGACCGCCAAGGACGCCGAGCGCCCTGCCGGCGAGGACGGCCAGGAGGTGCTCGAGGCCCGGATGGTCATCGGCGGCGAGCAGGTCGCCGCGGCCGACGGCCAGACGTTCGAGGTCGTCAACCCCGCGACCGGCAAGGTCATCGCGACGGCGCCGCTCGGTGGCCGCGAGGACGTCGATCGGGCCGTCACCGCCGCGAAGAAGGCGTTCGAGGACCGCAAGGGCTGGGCCACGTGGGCCGCCGGGAAGCGCGGCCGGACGCTGGCGAAGCTCGCCTCGCTCATCAAGGCGAACTCCGAGGAGCTGGCCAGGCTCGAGAGCCGGAACGTCGGCAAGCCGATCACCGGCGCCCGGGGCGAGGTGGTCGGGGCGAGCCTCGTATTCGACTACTACGCCGGGGCCGCGAACAAGATCTTCGGCGAGACGATCCCGGTGTCGAAGGCCGGGCTCGACTTCACGCTCCGCGAGCCGATCGGGGTCGTCGGGCTCATCGTGCCGTGGAACTTCCCGATTCTCATGGCCTCGTGGAAGCTCGGGCCGGCGCTGGCCGCCGGGAACGCCGCGATCCTCAAGCCGGCGAGCTATTCGCCGCTGACCGCGATTCGGCTGGGCGAGCTGGCGCTCGAGGCGGGCATCCCGCCCGGGATCGTGAACGTCGTGACCGGGCCGGGCGGCACGGCCGGGGCGTCGATCGCCGCCCATCCCGGGGTCGGCAAGGTGGCATTCACCGGTGAGACCGCGACGGGCCAGGAGATCATGCGGCTCGCCTCCGGCAACGTGAAGAAGATCAGCCTGGAGCTCGGCGGCAAGAGCGCGAACATCGTGTTCGCCGACGCGGACCTCGAGAAGTTCGCGAAGGAATCGCCGTACTCGGTGTTCGACAACGCCGGCCAGGACTGCTGCGCGCGGAGCCGGATCCTCGTCGAGCGGCCGGTCCACGACAAGGTCGTCGAACTGTTCGCCGACGCGACCCGCAAGGTCAAGGTCGGTGACCCATCGGAGGACGCAACCGAGATGGGGACCCTGGTCAGCCTTCGCCAGCGCGAGCGGGTGATGGACTACATCGCCGTGGGACAGGAGGAGGGGGCCGAGCTCGTCGCCGGTGGCACGGCCCCGGAGGACGCCGCGCTCGCGGACGGGGCGTACCTCATGCCGACGATCTTCGACAACGTGAGCAACGACATGCGGATCGCCCGCGAGGAGATCTTCGGGCCGGTCGTCGGGATCATCCCGTTCGATTCAGAGGAGGAGGGCCTGCGGCTCGCGAACGAGTCACCGTACGGCCTATCGGGATCGATCTGGAGCCGCGACGTTGGCCGGGCGCTGCGGGCGGCGAAGGCGCTCCAGTCGGGGGTCATCAGCGTCAACACGAACAGCTCCGTCCACACCGAGGCGCCGTTCGGCGGCTACAAGATGTCGGGAATCGGGCGGGAGCTCGGGATGCACGCGCTCGACCTCTACACGGAAGTCAAGAACGTCTTCGTCGACCTCGGCTAGGTCGTGCGTCGGCTCCTGCCGATGAAAGGTTCTCGACCGATGACCGTCGGCTGCATACGAAGGTGACGAGAGGGCCCGAGCTCGACGTCGCGGTCGGCCGCATCGGCCGGTCGGGTGGCCGGGCCAGATGGGCGGCCATCGTCTGGGCCGCAGCGATGATGGCGATCGTTGCGCCCTCGATCGGCCAGCGGCTGAGTGAACCGGCGGGGACACCGCGGATCGCGGTCGCGGGACCGCACGCCGATCCCGGGCCCGTGGTCTCGCTGCCGCCACCCCCCACGAGGCCGGTCATTCGCGTGGCCGCACCGCCCGCCCGAACCTCCGGCGAGGACGGCCTGATGGGCTCGCTCGTGCTCGACCTGGAGCCGAGCTACGCGTTCGTGCTGTGGTGGCCGGGCGGCAAGCTCGGCGGGATGACCAGCCTGGCCAAGTCCTGACCTACCCCGCCTGCCGATTACCCTCGACTGCATATGAAGCCCGACCGGCGGCGACGGGTCGTTCGTCTGGCGCCGATGAGCATCGCCCAAAGCTCCGGCTCCGGCGAAGTCACTCGGCCGGCGTGAGGTCGGGGCGTCGACGGTGCAGCCAGTCGCGGAGCGCCCAGAACGTGGTCTTGAACGCGATCCCGGGCCACGGGATGTCGGCCGGGTCGAAGGCCACGATCTCGAGCGCCTCGGGGTTCGGGGTGAACGTCCCGCCGACGACCCGCGCCTCGAACGCGATCACGACGACCGCCGCCTCGAGGCGCGTGTAGAGCCCGATGATCTCGCCCGGGACAATGGTGAGCCCGGTCTCCTCGCGGGTCTCGCGGACGGCCGCCTCGGTGACCGTCTCGTCGACCTCGAGGAAACCGCCCGGCTGGGCCCACGATCCGCGCCCGGGCTCGATGCCCCGCCGCAGGAGGACGACCCGGCCGTCGTCTGTGACCGGGATTGCCGTCACCACGAGCCGCGGGTTGACGTACGCGACGTGGCCGCAGACGGAGCAGGCGAGGCGGTCGCGATCCTCCCCGTCGACCGATCCGAACCGGAGCTCCGCCCCGCAGCGCGAGCAGTAGTTCAGCGACGCGGCGAGCCACGCGGGCACGCCGCGCCCCGAGTCGATCTCGGTCGAGCGGGCATCGGGCCCGCGATCCGGCCCGCGGTCGACCCGCTCGCCCTCGCTCACGCGGTCACGCGGTGAGGACCGCGGTCGCGACCGCGAGGATCGCGACGACGAACGTGGCCGCTGCGACGAGCCAGGCGAGCCGGAACAGCCCGCGTCCGCGATCGACCGGCATCCACGCCCACGCCGACCGCCAGATCCGGACCGCCGCGTCGGCGGTGGTCAGGAGGAGGATCGGGGCGGCGATCAACACACAGATCTTCACCAGCGGATGCCCGAATGGCGCCCCGAGCTCGAGCGCCGTGATCGCGATCGCCCCGGCGATCAACGCGACGACGGAGAGGTGGACGAACTGGCGCTGGAGCGGCGTCGGAGCCGTCTCCGGCACCGAGCGGGGACGCTGCGCGGCAAGGCTCGGGGGGAGGGGGCGCACAGCCTGCCGGTCGAGAGCCGGCATCCCCGGCTCCCAGCGCTCGTCGTCCATCGACCCGAGTTTACGGCCCTCGGCGCTCATGCCCCGGATAGAGTGTCGCCATGGAGCGGCTCCTCACGATCTACCGGGCCACCTCGTCGCCGGTCGCCATCGCGCTGCTCGTGGCAGTCAACCTCATCCCGCTCGTCGGGGCGATCTTCTGGGGCTGGAACGTCTACACGCTGCTCATCCTGTACTGGATCGAGAACGGGATCGTCGGCGTCTTCAACGTCCTGAAGATGGGCCTCGCCCAGGGGCCCGTCGACACACGGGCCGGCTCGCCCGAGCTGGTGACCCCCGCTTCCCGTCTCACGCTGATCCCATTCTTCATCCTTCACTACGGCATCTTCTGGGTCGTCCACGGCGTGTTCGTGATGAGCCTGCCGAGCTTCATCGGGCTCGGGAGCGTCGGGCCGGTCTTCCCGGCGAACGGGCCATCCAACCTGCCGGGGCTGATTTTCGACGACGGCGCCGCGCAGCGACTGGGTCCACGCTGGGACCTCGTCGCCTGGGGAGCGGCCGGCCTCGCACTCAGCCACGGAGCGTCGTTCCGGCTGAACTACGTCGGGCGGGGCGAGTACCGGACGGCGAGGATCGGGATGCTGATGTTCGCGCCGTACGTCCGCCTCGTCGCCCTCCACCTGACGATCATCGCCGGCGGGATGCTGAGCATCTCGATGGGCAGCCCGGTCGGCTCGATGATCGTCCTCGTCGCGATCAAGATCGCGATCGACCTGGCGCTCCACATCCGCGAGCACCGCAAGGCGGCCCCCGATGGCGCCCCTGGGGCGCCGCTACTCCGGATCTGACAACAGTACGTAGAGCTCGTCGTTCGACGGGCAAACGAAGTAGCCTTGAAGCCTCGGCCAGTCGCGCTCCGGGATGACGAGCACATCGCCGTTCGCGACCACGACCTGGCCGGCTGGATCGCGGATGACCGGATCCGCGGCCCTCCCGCCCCGGAACCCGACGGACCAGAAGGTGCGGAGTACCGCGCCGGTGTCGGCGACCGCCGTGACCTGCACACTGGCCGCCGCTTCGATCCTGAAGGTGACCTGCTGGTAGGGCGCGGGGACGGCGTCGCAGCCAATGTTGGCGGGGGCAGGTCGGAGCTCGATGGCGGCGTCGGCCGGCGTCGATGACGGCGTTGCTGACGGTGGGGGTGAAGGTGTCGGTGTGGTCGCGCTCGCACAGGCCGCGAGGCCAAGGCACACCGTCGCGAGGACCAGTGTCGGAAGCCTCATCTCCCTCCTATCGGACCGCCAGAAGCGGTCAGTCGCCCCGGACATCCGACGGGTCGACGACGCGGCCCATGAACAACACGGCGCCCGTCTCGACATCGCGCACGAAGAACAGGAACGGGCGATCGAGACGGAGCGTGATCTCCTTCACCGGGCTCGGCCCGCCGCCCACGTCCATGCCGACCGCCGTCGCGGCGGCGGCTTCGGTGCCCTTCTCGTCCACGTCGATGTTCGCCTGGTGGATTACGAATCCGATGTGCACAGGATCTCGCGGGTTGATCCCGCTGAAGTCCGCGCGGGTCACGTCGAATGCGAGTGGCATCCCGAGGGCCGTGAGGACGTCGTTCAGCTTTGCCCGGGTCTCTGTGCTGAAGCGCGGCATGAACAGCCTGAGGGCGTACGGATAGCAGCCGGCATCCTGCTGGTCCGGCGGGACGCCTGGGCAGTCGATGCCGTCCTGCTGCCGTTGCCGCTCCGTCGCGATCGCGGCCGTGATCCCGTCGACCTTCACGGCGGTCAGCCCGGACTCGAACGCGCGCAGGTCGTCCGGGACGACCAGGAGCATCGCCAGCTGCGGGGCATTCGGCGGTGCGAGGTATCGGAGCTCGGTGGCTTGCCAGCCGCTCCCTGCCGCGTACGGCAGCACGTTCCCACCCCAGCGCTCCATCGTCGGCACGTCCACGCGCGAGCCGTCGAGTCGGGTGAACGGGGCGGGCTTGGTCCGGTCCTCCACGAACCAGACGTCCCACTGGGCCTTCAGGTAGATCGCGTTCACGAGGGTGAGGCGGGTGTTCGGCGTGAGGTCCGTCGGGCTCAGTAGCTCGGGGATCCGTTCCGCCGTCCGATCGCTCACCCAGCCGTTGATCGCCTGCCGGGCCGCCGCCAGGTCGCCGGTGTAGTCGACGAGGCGAAGCCCCGCCCCGAACGCGGACGCGATCGCGTCGAGGTACCCCGGCTCGATCGTCCAGCCGCGCTGGGCAAACGGCGCGTTGGCCAGGCGCAGCGTCAGCTCCTTCGCCCCCTCGCCGTCGGTCCACTTCGCATCCCGCGACGCGAGGGTCTGATCGAGCGAGTTCAGTCCGGCAGCGAGGTCGTCCCAGCCCGCGGCTCGGAGCACCTTGTCCATCTCGGTTGCCGTCTCGCCCTTCGCCCCGGCTCGAGCCATCGCCAGCGCGATCTCGATGCTCGTCGGCGAGAGGACGAGGTTCTTGTCACTCAGCTCGAGAGCGGGGTCGGCGAGGAGGGCCCGATGCAGGTCGACGCCGAACGCGTTGATTGCTGCGGCAGCTCGTCGCGCGTCGGAGGGAGCGGCGGCCTCACGGACAACGGGCGCCATCGCGATGCCGAGCCCGGCGGTCGGTCCGGTCGCCGGCGCGATCCACGGGTCGCCGTTCTTGTCCGCGCTCGCGACCCAGCCATAGCCCGGTCCTTCCAGCCCCACGAACGAGACCGGCGCGACCTTATACCACGTGTACCCGTTCCCGCTGACCGGTCCGTCGAGCACGAACAGCTCGGTACCGAGCGGCAGCAGCGGCTCCCACGCCACCGAGTCGTCCACCCGTGGCTCGGAGCGAACCCGGAGTCGGTCGGAGACGGTGACGACGACGGTGTCCGGTGCGGGGACTCCAGGCGAGCCAAGCGGGCTCGCGGTCGGGCTCGACGCGGGGATGGACGGACTCGCCGATGCCCCGCCCGAAGCGGACGGAGACGGCACCGATGTGCAGCCCGCCGTCAACACTGCGATGAGCGCGATGGCGCCGAGACGGTTGGTCGCTCTGGACATTCCGGATCTCTCCTCGGGCCACCGGCCAGGCCGAGCCGGCGTGCTCGTGGGACGCCGAGCCAAGGTCATTGTGACGACCGGTGGTGTCGTTCAGACGACACGCGTCTCCGGCGCTTCCCGGTCCGACACCGGCTGGCTGCACGTTGGGCAGTACCAGCGGGCCTCGAGCGGCGTGCCGCAGAGCGAGTGGCGGAGGGGGTCGCCGTGGTCGGAGCGGCGGCCGCCCCAGTCGGCGAGGAGCCGGAGGGCGCCGGCCAGGTCGTGGCCCGCCGCCGTAAGCGTGTACTCCATCCGGGGCGGCCGCTTCTGGTATGGCCGGGCGACGAGGATCCCGTCCCGCTCGAGGCGGCGAAGCCGGTCGGTGAGGATGTTCGGGGCGATCGTCGGCAGGAGCTCCTGGAGCTCTCCGAACCGGCGCGACCCGTCGAGGAGGGCCTCCACGAGCAGCAGGCTCCAGCGGTCGCCCACGCGCTCGAGCGCGGCCTCGAGCGGACGGATCGCGCCGGGTTCGGTCGCGGGTTCGGTCATCGGATCCATCGTAGGCGACTGCAGGGCTTGCAAGGTCTCGGTAGTTAGTAGTAAGTTGCAACTTGCAAGTCTATCCCCTTCCTGCCAACCACCGGAGCCCGAATTCATGAGCGCAATCGAAGAACTCCAGTCCGCCGTTTCCACCGTCGCCGCCAAGGCCGGGCCGTCGGTCGTCGGCATCGGGTCGCGCCAGCGCGGCTCCGGCGTCGTCGTCGGCAAGGGCAAGGTCCTGACGAACGCCCACAACATCCGCGGCGACGAGGTCACGGTGACCTTCGCCGACGGTCGCTCGACCCGCGGCCGCCTCGCCGGGATCGACGTTGACGGCGACCTCGCCGTGGTGGACGTCGACACGGCTGCCGCGAAGCCGCTCGAGTGGGGCGACGGGAGTGCGGCCAGCCCAGGGACGGTCGTGTTCGGTGCGTCGGCGACACCCGGCGGCGGGACGCGGGTGACGTTCGGCACCGTGTCGGCCGTGGCCCGCGCGTTCCGGGGCCCTGGCGGCCGGCGGATCGCCGGCAGCGTCGAGCACACCGCGCCGCTCGCGCCCGGGTCGTCGGGCGGCCCGATCGTCGACGCCGCTGGGCGCCTCCTGGGGCTCAACACGAACCGTCTCGGCGAGGGCTTCTACCTGGCCCTGCCGGCGGATGGCGCCCTCCGGGAGCGCGTCGATGCGCTCGGCAAGGGCGAGTCGGTGACCCGGCCGCGCCTCGGCGTCGCGGTGGCCCCGTCGCGGATTGCGCGGCGGCTCCGGGCGTCGGTCGGCCTCCCCGAGCGGGACGGCCTGCTCGTCCGGGGCGTCGAGGACGGCAGTCTCGCCGCGAAGGCCGGCATCCGTGAGGGCGACCTGATCGTCGAGGCGGCGGGCAAGGCCGTGACCGATGCCGACGAGCTGTTCGAGGCGCTCGGTGCGGCCGGGGATTCGTACGAGGTGAAGATCGTCCGCGGGACCGAGGAGCGGACGATCGCGGTCGGCGGCGGTCCCGCGACCGGCGAGGCCTGACATGGTTGCTGAGCCCTTGGACGACGGGCGCAATGCTGTCCCGGCCGGACCGGGACCGGACGAGGACGACTCCGCCCTGCTCGACGCCTATTCCGCGGCGGTCAGTGCCGTCGCCGAGTCGCTGATCCCGTCGGTCGCGAGCCTGCGGGTGAGCCGCCAGATGGGCTCGTGGTCCGCGGGTGGTGCCGGTTCCGGCGTGGCGTTCACGCCGGACGGGTTCATCGTCACATCCGCGCACGTCGTGGCCGGCACGGATCGAGGAACAGCCGCGTTCACCGATGGAACCGAACATGAGTTCCGGGTCGTCGGCCGGGATCCGCTGACGGACCTCGCGGTTCTCCGCTCGAACGACGGCGATCTCGTTCCGGCCAAGCTGGGCGATGCGGCCCGGCTGAAGGTTGGGCAGCTCGTCGTCGCGATCGGCAACCCGCTCGGGTTCGCCGGTTCGGTGACGGCGGGGGTCGTGAGCGCGCTCGGGCGATCGCTGACGACGCGGGACGGCCAGACGAGCCGGCTCGTCGAGAACGTCATCCAGACCGATGCGGCGCTCAACCCCGGCAACTCCGGCGGCGCGCTGGCCGATTCGCGCGGCCGGGTCGTCGGGATCAACACGGCGGTCGCCGGGATCGGCCTGGGCCTCGCGGTGCCGATCGACGCGAACTCGCGACGGATCCTCGGCTCACTGATCCGCGACGGGCGGGTCCGGCGGGCGTTCCTCGGGGTCGTCGGCGGGTCGCGGCCGCTGCCGCCTCGCTTGGCGGCCGACCTCGGCCGCCGTCAGGCGCTCGAGGTCGTCCAGCTCCTCGAGGGCAGCCCCGCGGCCGCGGCCGGGGTCAAGCCGGGCGACCTCATCGTCGAGCTCGACGGCTCGCCGGTCGAGGGCGTCGGCGACCTCCAGCGGCTGCTCGACGGCGAGGCGGTCGGCCGGCGGGTCGGCCTCCGCGTCGGCCGCGGGGGTCGGGTGGTGGACCTGGACCTGACGCCGGTGGAGCTCGCCTAGGCCGCCAGTACCTCCAGATCGGCGCGAGTGCAATCTGGGGGAGCCCGCGTGACGCCGGCAGTGCATATCCTCCGGCCACGATGACGTCTCCACGACTGCTCCACCTTGCCGCGCTGGTCGAAGTGCTGGCGCTCCTCCCGGCGGTCCTGTTCGTCTTCCTGGGCGCGACGATTCACACCTGTCTTGGTGGCGGCACGAACTGCGGGCAACCGGTCATGGTGGTGCCCCTGATCCGAACCAACGAAGGAATGGTCGTCAGCCTGGCCGTCTGCGCACTGGCCTGGATAGCGGCCAACTACGTGGTTCTCGCACACCTGGCGCGGTTCGATCGCCCACGCCTGCTTCGAGTTGCCGTGGTGATCGGGATCGCGGCAGTCGCCATGGCGGCCGTGGGCTTCGTCCTGGGCCTCCAGGTCAGGCTGCGCTACGCCGGCGAGGGCGGCATCACGTGGGGACTCGCCGGCGTCGTGCTTGGGTGGATCATCGCCGTCGCCTGGGTCGGGCTGCGGCCGGGCGCGATCGTGCAGCGCGTTACCCCGAGTTCGATGGGTCGTCAATGACCGACTGCGTCTGGGCTGACCGGTAGTCGGCCAGGCGCTTCGCGAGCGCCTTGTCGGAGAGGGCGAGGATCTCGGCGGCGAGGAGGGCCGCGTTCTCGGCGTTGCCGATCCCGACCGTTGCGACCGGGATCCCGCGCGGCATCTGGACGATGCTGAGGAGCGAGTCGAGCCCGCGGAGGTGCTCGGTGGGGCACGGAACGCCGATCACCGGCAGGAGCGTCTTGGCGGCGAGCATGCCGGGCAGGTGCGCAGCCCCGCCCGCGCCCGCGATCAGCACCCGCAGGCCGCGCCCGGCGGCCTCCTCGGCGTAGCGGAACAGGTGATCGGGTGACCGGTGGGCCGACACGACCCGCATCTCGTTCGGGACCTCGAGCATCATCAGGAGCGCGCAGGCCTTCTCGAGGACCGGGAAGTCCGATCGGCTGCCCCCGACGACTCCGACGACCGGCCGCTTCGCCGTCACGTCTGTCACGTCTGCCATCGGATCTCCTTCGCCGCGTCGCGCGCCCGGGCGAGAGCCTCGTCGACCGTGGCCCCGAGCGCGGTCACGTGGCCCATCTTGCGACGCTCGAAGACACGCCGCTTGTCGTAGAGGTGGACGTGCACGTCCGGCCGGGCGAGGGCCCGGTCGAGACCGGCGGCGCGCGCCTCGCGTTCGGGACCCGTGCCGAGAAGGTTGACCGTCGCGACGCCCCCGGCTCGGAGCTCGACCGACCCGAGCGGCAGCCCGCAGATCGCCCGAATGTGCTGCTCGAACTGCGACGTGGCCGCGCCATCGATCGACCAGTGGCCGCTGTTGTGGACCCGCGGCGCGAGCTCGTTCACCACGAGTGACCCATCCGGCATGAGAAACAGCTCGACCGTCAGCGTCCCGACGAGGTCGAGCCCCTCGGCGAGGCGACGGGCCAGCTCGGATGCCTCAGCAGCCACCGCATCGGGGATGGGAGCCGGGGCGACCGACTCGACGAGGATCCCGTCGTCGTGCCGGTTCCGCGCGACCGGGTACGTGATGGCTCGGCCGTCGACACCCCGCGCGCAGATGACGGACAGCTCCGCCTCGAACGCCAGCTCGCGCTCGGCGACGGCGGGCCGGCCCGGCCCGGCGCCGATCCGTTGCAGCGCGCCCGCAAAGACCTCCCCGGGGCCGATCCGCACCTGGCTTCGGCCGTCGTAGCCGCCCCGAGCCGCCTTGACCCGGATCGGCAGCCCCAGCTCGCCGGCTACCCGATCGAGGTCTGCGTCGTCGTGGACCTCGCGCCATGGGGAGACGGCCGCGCCCTCGCTTTCGAGGAACCGACGCTCCTCGATTCGGTCCTGAGTCATCGCCAGGGCCCATTCGCCCGGGCGGACCGGCCAGTCATGATCAAGGCGGGCGATGACGTCGAGGGAGACGTGCTCGAGCTCCAGCGTCACGACGTCGGCGGCGGACGCCATCTCGAGGGCCGCCTCGGTGTCGTCGTAGGCGCCCTGGACAACGCGGTCCGCGACCGCGGCGGCGGGACAGGCGGGATCGGGATCGAGGACGGCGAACCGGTAGCCGAGCTGGCGGGCGGCGATCCCCAGCATCCGCCCCAGCTGCCCGCCGCCGAGCATCCCGATCGTCGCCGGCGGGAGGATCGGCGGGTCGGCCAGGCCGAGGCGCTCGAGCGTCGTTCGGATCCACACGGTCTTCGCCATCGAGTAGCGATACGAGTCCGCGACCGGGCCGGCGAGGATGGCCCGCTTCCGGTCGGCGTACTCCGCTCGCAGCCGATCGTCGGCGCGGAGCGCGTCGCGGAAGCCCAGGTCGCGGGCGTGCTCGAGGCCCCACACGCGGTGGCCGCGGGGATGAACGTGGGCATGGATCCGGTAGCGCCGGCCCTCATGGTCGATCGAGCCGATCAGGAGCGGACGTGTCGGAGGAAACGCGCGGGGGCGGCTCTGGCGCTGGAACCCGAGGCCGACGAGGAGCTCCGTCACGGCGGGAACGTCCGACTGGTCGACCTCGATCCCGAGATCGACGACGTTCTTGCCCGGCAAGCCTGGGACGGCGCTGCTCCCGATGTGATCGACGACGAGGCCGGGGCGGTGCTCCTTGATGAGCTCGCCGACCCGGCGCGCGACGTCGACGGTCGACGGGTCCCACTCGTCCGTCGCGGCGGGCCGCTGCTCGTACGGGAGGATGGGGCGGGTCGCGCTGGTCATCCCGGGAGTGTAGGTCGACAAACCGGGCCCGGGCGGTAGACTGCCGGCCATGCGTACCGTCACCGGCCGGCGGATCACCGAGGTGGACGTCGGCTAACTCGCCACACGGATCGCCTGCGCCCAGCGGGTGATCGTCGACCTGGGAACCGGCGACGGCCGGGGCGTGCTCGTGGCCGCAGCCGCTGATCCCCTGGCGCTCGTCGTCGGCATCGACGCAGACGCCGCCTCGATGGCCGAGGCGTCCCGGCGTGCCGCCCGGCCGGAGCGGAAGGGCGGCCGGCCGAACGCCCTGTTCCTCGCGGCCGGCATCGAGGCGCTCGATCCGGTGCTCGACGGCTGCGCCGACCTCGTGACCGTGACCCTGCCGTGGGGTTCGCTGCTCCGCGGCGCGCTCGGGCTGGACGCGGCGGCGGCTTGTGCCATTGCCCGGGTGTCGAAGCCGCGCGGCCGGGTCGAGATGCTCGTGTCGGTGACGCCCCGCGACGGAGTTGCCGGTCTGCCGTGCCTCGAGGCGGAGACAATCCATGGGGTCGCCGCCCGCTACGCGGAGCTCGGCCTCTGCATGGTCGAGGCACTACCGGCCACGGCAAATCAGATCGCGGCCTCGGGCTCGACCTGGGCGAAGCGCCTCCTGGCAACCGGCTCCGACCGTGACTTCTGGCGCCTCGTGCTGCGGCGCATGAACCCGGCGTAATCGGCGTATGGCGCCGCTGAGCGGCGTCCATCGATCCTTGCCCGCATCAGCCACGCCCTCCGTCGACTGCGCGGATCGATCAAGGCCAGCGTCCGGGATACGGTCACCGGGTGACCAGTCAGCAGCCCATGGCCCTCGGCGACGCGGCCCGGGAAAGCCGAAGCGAGCACGTCGCGGTTGAGGCGGAGTCGCTCGTCGTTCACTTCGGTCGCCAGGACCAGCAGCCACGTGACGGTCCGTACCGGACGCCATCCCAGTCGTCGCCCAGATGACCATGCCTCGCGTTCGTACCAGGCCACGGTGCGCTCGATCCGACCAAGATCCTCGATCTCGGTCTTGACCTCGACGATCAGCAATGTGCGGGTTCGGGGATCGAACGCGAGCAGATCGATCCACCCGTGCGATCGGCCGTGAGCGATCTCCACTTCACGAGCCACCAGCCACCCGGCCGCTTCGAGCTGGCGCTGAACGTAGCCGCTGCACCGAGCGTGGGCGGCATCGCGCTGGCGCCCAACCACGAACGGCGCTCGGATGGTCAAGTCGACCTCGAGGCCCAGTACGTCCGCCATGAGGGCCATGACCCGGGCCGACAAGGGAGACAGCGCCGCTTCCACGCGCCAGACCTGCGCCTGCGAGAGGCCGCATCTCCGAGCGAGCTCCCGCTGCGACCAGCCGAGTGCGCGTCGCGTGTCGCGGACGGCTTGGGCGAAGCGCAGTCTGAGTGTCGTCGGTCGGTCGCCGAGCCGGCCCTCCGTACAGTCACTGCGCCAGTAGAGCGAGCGACCCTCTCTCGGCGCTTATCTGCGGCCTTGACACGTGCGTGGAGTCAACCTGGCTGCGAGCATGCGCGGTGGCGCCCCCAGAGTGCAGGCTGGGGCTCGGACCACGCGGGCTGAGGCACGGATTGACCCGCCCGCGGGGTCAGGGGCACTTGGGCACACGGCGTAGCGGCTACGATCAGACGATGGCCGACCGGATCCCGATCATCCTCGACGTCGATACCGGGATCGACGACGCGATGGCGCTGCTGTACGCCGCCGCGTCCCCGGAGGCGGAGCTGGTTGCCGCCACGGCCGTCGCCGGCAACACCGACGCCCGCCAGGCGGCCGTCAACACGCAGGCCGTCCTCGAGCTCGCCGGCCGGCCGGACGTCGAGGTGGCAATCGGGCGCCAGGTGCCGCTCGTTCGGGCCCTCGAGACGACGCCGGAAACCCACGGGCCGCGCGGCCTCGGGTACGCCGAGCTGCCGCCGCCCGCCAATCCCCTGAGCCAGCGCCACGCCAGCGACCTAATCATCGAGGAGGCTCAGCGCCGGCCCGGCCAGCTGACCCTCGTCACGCTCGGTCCGCTCACGAACCTCGCCGTCGCCGTCCTCCGTGAGCCGGAGCTGCCGCGCCTCCTCAGGAGCTGGGTCCTCATGGGCGGCTCGTATCGCTCCCCGGGCAACACCGCCCCCACGACCGAGTGGAACATCCACGTCGATCCCGACGCGGCGAAGGTGGCGTTCGCCGCCTGGCAGGAAGCCGCCCGGCACAAGAGGGTCGGGCGTCCCCTGGCGCTCGGCCTCGACGTCACCGAGCGAGCGAAGATCACCCCGAATCACGTCGTCGCGCTGGCCCGTCGCGCGGGCTCCACCCCGGACGACTCGATTGCCCTCGCCCGCGGCGAGGAGCCGATGCACGCGACGAGGTCGGTCGCCGGCAACCCGATCGTCCGTTTCATCGCCGACGCACTCCGCTTCTACATGGAGTTCCACAGCCGCTTCGACGGCTTCTACGGAGCATTCATCCACGATCCCTTCGCCGTCGCCGCTGCGCTCGACCGGAGCCTCGTCCGGACCGAGGCCCTCACCGTCGACGTCGAGCTGGGCGGGACGCTGACGACCGGCGAGACGGTCACCGACTGGCGACGAAGGTGGGACCAGCCGCCGAACCTCGACGTGGCCGTCGAGGGCGACGCGGCGAAGTTCCTCGACCGTTTCGTCGAGCGGGTGGGGGGACTGGCGGCAACACGGTCGACCGTGGCACGCTAGGCGGCAAGGGAGAGCGGCCACCGCCCGATGATGGTGGTGACCGGAGAGGAGGAACCGATGCTCGGCACGTTCAACACCCGCGTGATCGCATTGATGCCGGTGGCCATCGCGATCAACATCGTCCTCGGATATACGGTTCAGACAGTCCTGAAGCTGCCCATATACCTCGATTCGATCGGGACGATCCTCGTCGGTGTTCTCGCCGGCCCGCTGCCCGGGGCATTGACCGGCATCCTCTCCAACCTCATCTGGCAGTACACGCCCGGGATCGGTGGGGGAACGATCGGGCCCTTCGCGGTCACGGCGGGTGTCATCGGCCTCCTGGCGGGTCTATGGGGCTACTTGGGCGTCTTCCGGCCCCGTCCCGCCGCAGGCAGCCAGCTCTACCTCGCAGCGCTTGTCGGCGCGGCGATTGTCCTCCTCCTCGCGATTCGCATTTACACCAGCCCGATCTACGGGACTGATCCCGCCCAGGGCGGTTATGGTCCCGGCGTCTACGTCCTCATTGCTGGGATCGGCATCGCGGCCGCGCTCGCCGTGGCCGGTTTCATCATCTGGCGCCGCGACGCGTCCGGCGCCTGGGTGGCCGCTGCGGGCGCCGTCACCGGCATCGTGGCTGCCATCGTATCGGCGCCGATCGCGGCCTACCTCTTCGGTGGCGTTACGGGCTCCGGCACAGATCTGATCGTCGCCGCGCTCCGCCAGGGCGGAGCCGACGTTTTCAATGCATCGCTCGGGCAAGGCCTGTTCAGCGACCCCATCGACAAGACGATCACGAGCTTCATCGTCTTCATCATCCTGTCCAGCCTCTCGACCCGCGTCCTCGCCCGTTTCCCGCTCGGCGAGCGACTGGTCGCCCAGCAGCGGGCATGACCGGGAGGAGTCGCTGAGCGCCGACACGCCCGCGGCAACGCCCGCGACCCTCCCCGACTTCGTCGTGCGGCCTGCCGAGGGCGTCTACCACCGGCTCAACCCGACGACGAAACTCGTCATCGCATTCGCCGCGGCGCTCATCGCGTTTGGGGTCCGAGGCTGGAGCGGCCCTGTGGGGGTCCTCGGCGTGGTTGGCGTCACCGCGGCGGTCGCCGGGATTGGGCGGGGAATGCGGCCATTCGTCCTCGCGACCCTGCCCCTCATCGCGTCGATCCTCATCGTGAACACCTTCCTCTACCCGGATGCTCACGATGTCCTGTTCCGGGTGGGGCCGCTGGCCGCTACGGGGACGGGTCTCGCTGCTGCCCTGCAGGCGAGCCTGCGGGTCGTCGCCTTCGCCCTGTCGGTCGCCGTCTTTTCGCTGACGACGCCGACGGACGACCTCCTCGTCGACCTCGAGCACCGCGGACTCGGCCGCCGAGGCGTCTTCGTAATCGGAGCAGCCATCCGGACGATCCCCCGGATGGCTGAACGGGCCGGCGAGATCGTGGAGTCGCAGCGAGCCCGGGCCCTCGACACGGAAGGCTCCCTGCTCCGTCGAGTACGTGGCCTTGTGCCCCTTGCCGGGCCACTGATTCTCGGCGCTCTGTCCGACGTCGAGGAGCGCACGATGGCCCTGGAGGCTCGGGCCTTCTCGGCTCCCGGCCGCCGCACCACCCTCCGGCCGATCCCGGATACGGCCGGACAGCGGGCGGTCCGATGGCTTGTCGCTCTGGGTTCGCTCGCGCTGCTCGCGGCCACGGCCGGCGGCGTCATTACGCCACCGTGACCGCCCCTACGACTGCGCCGCTGGTACTGGCGGCCGCTCGTTATCGATACGCCGGAGCGAGGACGTGGGCGCTCGATGGCGTCTCGCTCTCGGTAGACGCCAGCCGAATCCTGGCCGTCGTTGGGGCGAATGACGCGGGCAAGAGCACGCTTTGCCTGGTCGCCTCGGGCCTCGCGCCGGCAGTGATCGGCGGGCGGTTCGAGGGCTCAGCCCTGCTCGACGGGACCGAGACTCGCGACCTGCGGCCACACGAGGCGGCCCAGCGCTGCGGCATCCTTTTCCAGAATCCACTCACCCAGCTGTCGGGAACTGTCCCGACGGTCTGGGAAGAGGTGGCCTTCGGACCGCGCAACGTCGGCATGGAGCTGCCGGAAATTGTCGAACGGACCGAAGGGGCGTTGCGGACCCTGCGGATCTCCGACTTGGCCCCGCGGGATCCCTCGCGTCTCTCCGGCGGGCAGGCGCAGCTCGTCGCCTTGGCGTCGGTTCTCGCCTTGCGACCGGCCAGTCTGGTCCTCGACGAACCAACGAGCCAGCTCGATCCCGAAGGGACGCGCCTCGTCGGCGAAGCCATCCGTCGCCTGGCCGGCGAGGCCGGCAGCGCGATCCTCATCGTGGAGCACAAGACCAGCCTGATCGAGCGTGTCGCGGACGAGATCGGTGTCCTCGCCGCAGGTCGGATCGTCGCGCGGGGCGGAGCCGCTGAGATGCTCTCCGATGCAGCCCTCACCTCGCTGGGGGTGGATCCACCCCCCGCCGCTCGCCTGACGCGGGTTCTTGCCGACGCCGGCATTGACCGAGCCGACGTCCGTCGAGCGATCGATGCGGTCCGGGTTGAGAACTTTTCGGGACCGCCCATCGAGGCTCCGGCATGAGCGTGCCGATCGCGATCGAGGGCGTCCTGTTCGACTACCCGGACGGAACCCGAGCGCTCGACGGCATCGACGTCGTCATCCCGGCCGGCGAAAGGCTGGCCATCGTGGGACAAAACGGAAGTGGCAAGTCCACACTCGTCCGCCAACTGAATGGCCTCCTCCGCCCGACGAGCGGCCGCATCGTCCACGACGGGCAGGACGTCGCGTCTCGCCACGTCGCGGAACTGGCGCGGACGGTCGGTCTCGTCTTCCAGAACCCGGACCGGCAGATCTTCGGCCCGCGAGTCAGGGCCGAGGTCGAGTTCGGACCAAGGAACATCGGCCTCCGTGGCGAGGCTTTGGACGTAGCGGTACGCGCCGCGCTCGAGGCAGTCGGATTTGTCGAGGACGGCGACCTCAACCCCTACGACTTGGGATTCTCCCGTCGGAAGCTCCTGGCCATCGCCTCAGTCCTCGCGATGGGCACGCCGGTCGTCGTCCTCGACGAGCCGACGACCGGCCAGGACGCGGCCGGGATGGCCCGCGTCAAGCGGATCGTCGGCACCTTGTCGGCGGCCGGGCGGACAGTCATCTCGATCACCCACGACATGAGATTCGCAGCGGAGACATTCGAGCGGATCCTCGTCATGCGGGCCGGCCGGGTGATCCTGGACGGCGCGCCGGCTGAGGTGTTCGCCGAGTCCAACTGGCGGGCACTCGCCTCGACCTGGCTGGAGCCGCCCTTCCCCGCGCGCGTTAGCGCTCGGCTCGGTCTGCCGGCAACCCCTACCGACCGCGCATTGGTCGAAGCCGTTAGGGCTCGCGGTGAAACCTGGTCTCTGCCCGTGGACGATCGAAGCTAGGCTTGGGCGAACGCAACGTCAAGCCCGGGTCGCCGCGACCGGGGACCTTGACAATCCCCCGCCGGTGGTCGGGAATCTACGGCGTGCGCATCCGCAGAGATCGTTTCTACGCGTTCTTGGGATTTGTCATCGGCGTCGCCTTCGCGGGCGGCTTCGGGTCGGCGTACGACCAGCCGTTGCTCGGCATGGCGGTCGGCATCCTGCTTGGGATACCGCTCGCGATTGGATTGGCCGCGTTTTCGCATTGGATAGATAGACGCCGGGGCGGGCCACCTCCCACCGAATCAAACTGACCCACTTACCTCGAGCCGATTACGGGTGAGAGCCGCCGGGCTCAGCGGTCCCTGGCGCGCGCGACGAGCAGCAGGAACGAGGTCTCGATCACGTCGACCCCGGCGATGACGAGGGCGATGACGATCGGGAGCGGGTGGCCGAGGACCCAGCCGGCGCCGGCTGCCAGGGCGGCTACCCCGAGGAACGCGAGACGGATGCCACGGACCATCGCCGGCCAGTCCGGGGCCAGCGGGCCCTCGCCGCCGGCCAGCCGGCGGAGAGCCGAGCCGAACAGGGCGACCCCGACGACGACCGAGCCGCCAACGAGCGCGGCCCGCAGCGCCGGCGGCGGCATGACGACCGCGTCGATGAGCCGCCCGTCCCAGCCGAGCACGGTGCCAAGGGCCAGGACGGCGCCGCCGAGCACAAGCGGCCCGAGCTCGCGAACTCTGCCCGTCACGGCGCGGGCGCCCTGGCGACGATCCAGAGGAACCGCGCGTCGTGGCGGTCCTCCGGCTCGGATCGGATGTTCGACTCCTCGACGACGAGGCCGGCCTCCTCGACGAGCCGCCGGTTCCGCCGCGCCCCGAAGTGGCTGAAGAACATCGGGACACCGAGCCAGTCGTCCTCGACCTCGTCGGGTGACGAGTCGGCGCCCATCGAGGCGAGGAACACCCCACCCGGCCTGAGCCAGCCCCGGATCCGGCGCAGGAGTGCCGGCTGCTCGTCCCGCGGCACGTGCGTAAGCGAGTAGAACGCGACGACGGCGTCGAACGAGGCCACCGGGAAGTCGAGGCTGGTCATGTCCGCCTCGATGAACGTCGCCGCGGGCACGTTCCGCCGAGCCAGGTCGACCTGGGCCGCGGAGATGTCGACGCCGGTGACGCGGCGGCCGTCCGCCAGGGCCCGGGTCATCGGGACGCCCGCACCGCAACCCAGCTCGAGGACGTCGGCACCGGGCGGGATGAGCTCGATCGCCCGGTCGAGGTAATGGAGGCGGGTGGCCGAGGGACGCAGGGCGCTCCACTCGAGGTACCGCTGGGCCATCGCGTCGTAGCCCGCCGCGACGATCCGCTTCGGATCGTTGGGAGCCCCACCCCTCACGTCGTGACCTGGAGCTCCACCTCGAACACCTCCCCGTCGACGATCCGCCAGGCTCGCACGCTCGGCGTCGCGGCCGCCGGATCGGCCCCCGACTCCGACAGTGAGACGACGACGTACAGCGCCTCGGGATAGAACGCCAGGCCGACGTCGGTCGGCGAAGGGCGGGCCGGCGTGTGGGTGTGGGAGTGGACGATGCCCCAGAACGCCTCGTCGGCGTCGTCGGTCTCGATGGTGAGCCGGAGCAGGTCGTCCGGATGGATCTCGTAGCGGTAGGGCGACGTCGACTCGTTCCGCGCCGGCTCGAAGCGGAGTGCGACCCCGCCCTCGGCGGCCGGCCGGTCGCCAACGATCACGCCGCAGGCCTCGTTCGGTTGCTCCGCCCGGGCGTGGTCGATGAGCTGCTGGACCATCGCCGCGGGGATCTGGACTGAGGCGGGCCCGGGGTGCCGAAGATCGAGACCGACGACCGCCGATTCGACGGGGGCACTTGGGTCGGCGTCGCGCTCGGTCATCCTGGTCGCATCGCCATTACGCCGGGCTTCGCATGCGGCCGATGGTCATCGCCCAAGTGGACGAGTGCCCGCGCCCCTACCACCAGTTGATCCCGCCCTCGAGATCCGCCTCCATCTCGTCGAGGTTCCGGCTGTACGTCCCGGCCGAGAGGTACTTCCATCCGCCGTCCGGGAGCAGGGCGACGATCGAGCCGCCGGTCATCTTCTTCGCCTCGCGCGCGGCGGCCACGAGGACCGCGCCCGACGACGGCCCGGCGAAGATCCCCTCCCGGAACACGAGGTCGCGCAGCGCGGCGATTGCATCGCGGTTCGAGACGAGGTACTTCGCGTCGAGCAGCGACGGGTCGAGGATCTCGGGCACGAACCCCTCCTCGAGCGAGCGCAGGCCCTGGACGGACTCGCCCGGCAGCGGCTCGGCGGCGACGATCCGGACTCCCGGCTTCGCCTCGCGCAGGAAGCGCCCGACGCCCATCAACGTCCCCGACGTGCCGAGGCCCGCCACGAACACGTCGATCTCCGGGCAGTCGGCGAGGACCTCCGGGCCGGTCGTCTCGTAGTGGGCCTGGGTGTTCGCCGGGTTGCCGTACTGGTACGGCATGACGAACCGCTCGTCCTTCGCCACGAGGTGCTTGGCCAGCGCGATCGCCCCGTTCGAGCCGAGCGCCCCCGGCGAGTCGATCACCTCCGCCCCGAACAGGGCGGCCATCTGGCGTCGCTCGTTCGTGACGTTGTCCGGCATGACCAGGGCGACCCGGTAGCCCTTCCTGCGGCCGATCATCGCGAGCGCGATGCCGGTGTTGCCGGACGTCGGCTCGAGGATGATCGAGTCGGGGCCGAGCAGCCCGCGCCGCTCGAGGTCCTCGACGAGGTACTTCGCCACCCGATCCTTGACCGAGCCGGTCGGGTTCACCATCTCGAGCTTGCCGAAGATCCGGACGTCCGGGTTCGGCGACATTCGCGGGATCTCGACGATCGGGGTGTGACCGATCGCATCGAGGATGTCCTCGTATCGGCCCCCGTGCGGGGCCATGCTCTCGTGGGCGCGGGCGTGATCATCGTGGGCGTGATCGTCGTGAGGCGTTCGGACCCGGGGTCGGAGCACGGTCGGCTTCGACAGCGCCATCGTCAGCCGCCGGCCATCGCGGGCAGGAGCCGGACCTCGTCGCGCGGCTCGACCGGCGTCGCCAGCCCCTGGAGGTAGCGGACGTCCTGGCCGTTGACGTAGACGTTGACGAACCGGTTCAGCTCGCCGCCGTCGGTGAGGAGCTGTGAACGGAGGGCGGGGAATCGCTCGACGAGCGAGTCGACGAGCTGGGCGACGGTCCCGCCGTCCAGCTCGAGCTGCTTCTCCCCGCCGACCTGCGGGCGCAGGACCGTGGGGATCCGGACGACGCTCATGCCCGCGCTCCGGGCGCCGGCGTGGCCGACCCGCCCGCTCCGCCGAGGACGAACGGCTCGTCGGCCCCGACCGCGACCACGGGGAGCGGCTTGCCCGCCTTCCGGGCCTCGACCGCCTCGTCCGAGCAGACCGGGCACGCCGGGTCGCGCTTCAAGTGCAGCTCGGTGAAGGTCGCGTCGAGCGCATCGAACAGCAGCAGCCGCCCGGCGAGCGTGTCGCCGATGCCAAGAAGGAGCTTCAGGACCTCGTTCGCCTGGAGCAGGCCCATGATCCCGGGCACAACCCCGAGGACCCCGGCCACGGAGCAGCCGGGCGCGAGCTCGGGCGGCGGCGGGGTCGGATAGAGGCAGCGGTAGCACGGCCCCTCGAACGGGACGAACGTCGTGAGCTGGCCCTCGAACCGGAAGACGCTCGCGTGGACGACCGGGATGTTCGCGGCGACCGCCGCGTCGTTGAGGAGATAGCGGGTCTCGAACGTGTCGGTGCCGTCGAGAATGACGTCGTACCCGGCGATGATCCGGTCGACGTTGTCGGCGACGAGCATCTCCTCGTGGCCGACGACCTTGACGTCCGGGTTGAGGGCGGTGATCGTCCGCCGCGCCGACTCGACCTTTTTCTCGCCGATCCGGTCGTTGGCGTGGACGATCTGGCGCTGGAGGTTCGACAGGTCGACGACGTCGAAGTCGACGATCCCGATCGTCCCGACGCCGGCGGCGGCCAGGTAGAGCGCCGCCGGGCTGCCGAGCCCGCCCGCGCCGATCAGCAGGACCTTCGAGTCGAGCAGCTTCGCCTGGCCGTCGATCCCGACCTCGGGGATCAGGAGGTGGCGGCTGTAGCGCTGCTTCTGCTCGGCCGTGAGCGTCGCCGGCATCTTCCAGGGCAGGCCCTCGGTCTTCCACTTCTGGAAGCCGCCGCTCATCGAGGCGACGTTCGAGTAGCCCATGTCCCGGAGGGTCTGGGCGGCGAACAGCGAGCGGACCCCGCCGGCGCAGTAGGTCACGATCCGGGCGCTGCGGTCCGGGACAGCCGCCTCGATCTGCTGCTCGATGTAGCTCTTTGAGATATGGACGGCGCCCGGGACGTGGCCCTGTTCCCACTCACTCGCCTCGCGGACGTCGACGAGCGTCGCGTCGCCGCCCGCGCGGAATGAGTCGGCCTCCGCCGGGGTGACTTCGGGGATCTCGTTCCGGGCCTCCTTGAGGAGGTCCGCGTAGGACTTCGGCATCGGTGGTGACTCCGGTGGTCGACGGGCTGTCAGGTGGCGACAGGGCGGAACTGACGACGGACTCGGGACTGGGCGCTGTGAGGCGCGCCGGCGGATCAGGCCGGCCGACTACACCTGCAATGCGCTGAGGTGGTCATGCCTCGGCCTGGGCCTTCGGGGCTTCGATTCCCCGGGCCTCGTCGGGGACGCCGGGCGTCTCGCTCTCGCCGAGATCCTCGAGGGCGTGCTGGAGGGTGTCGAGCGAGAGGACCGCGCACTTCAGGCGGGCCGGGCTGATGTCGATCCCGAGGAGGTCGAGGACGTCGTCGTTGCCGAGCGCGGCGACCTGGGCGACGGGCTTGCCCTTGATCTCGTCGGTCAGGAGCGAGGCACTGGCCTGGCTGATCGCGCAGCCGCGCCCGGTGAAGCCGACCCGCTCGACGATCCCGTTCCGGACGCCCAGCATCATCGTGATCCGGTCCCCGCAGAGCGGGTTGGCGCCCTCGTACGACGCGCTGGGATCCTCGATGACCCCGAAGTTGTGGGGCCGCCGGTAGTGCTCGAGGATGTAGTCGCGGTAGAGGTCGTCCATCAGGTTCCCAAGTCTAGAGCGTGAACGCGAGGACCCGATCACGAGCAGGAGCGCCACCCCGGTGACGAACTCGAGGCAGCTGTCGACGTCGCCTCCCGCCGTCACTCGGCAATCCCGAGTGATTTCGTCGGGATTAATGCTAGGCCGGAACAGCCGAAGCGTCAATCACACGGCTGGCGCAACGTTTCCTGTCACTGGCCATGGTGGATGGCCGCTGCCGTGGATCCCAGGCGCCTTTGCCCGGAGGCGCGCATTCCCCAGCACGGTCGCGGGCAACAACCCGCCGATTGCGTCGGCGTGACGGGTCAGACCCAGGCAGAGGCCACCGGGAGTGGCGCATGACAGGAAAACCAGGCCGCCAGGCCAGTTCGGCGCTTAGACGCCGAAGACGCGCCCCACTTCCTTCAGGCCCGCAACGAGCGCGTCGATGTCGTCGCGCGTCGTGTAGACGTTGAAGCTCGCCCGCGCGGTCGCGGCCAGGTCGAGCCGCTCGTGGAGCGGCATCGTGCAGTGGTGGCCGGCCCGGACGGCGATCCCGAACCGGTCGAGGACCTGGGCGACGTCGTGCGGATGGACGCCCGGGACGTTGAACGGGACCACCCCGCCCCGCACGTCCGCGTCGAGCGGCCCGTAGAGCTGGAGCGACGGGACCTCGCGCGGGAGCACCTCGAGCGCGTACTCCAGGAGCTCGCGTTCGTGCTCACGAACGCGGCCCATGCCGAGAGTCATGAGGTACTCGGCAGCGGCCCCCAGGCCGATCGCCGCCGCGATGTCCGGGGTGCCGGCCTCGAACTTCCAGGGGACCTCGTTCCACTCGGAGCGGCGGAGGTGGACCTCGCGGATCATCTCGCCGCCGGCCATGAACGGCGGCATGGCCTCGAGGAGCTCGCGGCGGGCCCACAGCGCGCCCGATCCGGTAGGGGCCAGCATCTTGTGGCCGCTGAAGACGTAGAAATCGGCTCCCAAAGCCTGGACGTCGACCGGCACGTGCGGCACCGCCTGGGCACCGTCGACGAGGACGAGCGCGCCCGCCTCGTGGGCCATCTCGACCATCTCGGCCACGGGGTTGATCGTGCCGAGGGTATTCGAGACGTGGGTGAACGCGACGAGCTTCGGCTTGAGGCGCAGGAGGACCTCGAAGACGTCGAGCCGGAGGATGCCGTCATCGGTGATCGGGACGAACTCGAGGTCGCCGTCCTTCTCCTGGACGAGGAGCTGCCACGGGACGAGGTTGGCGTGGTGCTCCATCTCGGTCAGGACGATCGCGTCGCCCCGCTCGATGTGCTTGCGACCCCACGAGTAGGCGACGAGGTTGATCGCCTCGGTCGCGTTCCGGGTGAACACGATCTCGTGGGCGTCGGGCGCGTTGATGAACCGGCCCGTGGTCGCCCGGGCCCGCTCGTATGCCGCGGTCGAGCGCTCCCCGATCGTGTAGATCCCGCGGTGGACGTTGGCGTTGTACTCGCCGTAGAACTCGTCGACGGCGTCGATGACGACCTGGGGCTTCTGGCTCGTGGAGGCCGAGTCCAGGTAGACGAGCGGGCGGCCGTTGACCTCGGTTCGGAGGATCGGGAACTCGGCCCGGATCGACTCCGGATCGAGGCGGCCGTCGCGGATCCGCGGGTCGGTCGAGGCCTTCGGCTCGGACGTGATCGTCATCGAAGCGCGGCCCGCCTCAGCGAGCGACCTCCGCCGGCTCCGGGGCGAGCGGCACCTTCAGAGCGTCGTCGGGAACGCCCGTGTCGAGGCCGGCCGCGCGGAGGATGGGCCCGTAGCCCTCGTCCTCGAGCTGGAGTGCCAGCTCCTTGCCGCCGCTCTTGACGATCCGGCCCTCGGCCAGGACGTGGACGACGTCCGGGGTGATGTAGTTCAGGAGCCGCTGGTAATGGGTGATGAGCAGCACCCCGAGGTCAGGATTGAGCATCGCGTTGACGCCCTCGGCGACGATCCGCAGCGCGTCGATGTCGAGCCCCGAGTCCGTCTCGTCGAGAATCGCCATCTCCGGTTCGATGACGGCCATCTGGAGCATCTCGAGGCGCTTCTTCTCGCCGCCGCTGAAGCCGTCGTTGACGTAGCGGGTCGCGAAGCCCTCGTCCATCCGCAGCATCGCCATCTTCTCGCGCATCTTCTGTCGGAAGTCGCGCATCGAGACGCCGCCCTTCATCGGATCCGTCGGGTCGACGTCGGAGGTCTTGTCGATGCCCTGCAGCTTCGCGTTGAGAGCGCTCCGGATGAACGAGGCGACGCTCAGGCCCGGGATCGCAGTGGGGTACTGGAAGGCGAGGAAGAGCCCCAGCCTGGAGCGCTTGTCCGGCGAGAGCTTGAGCAGGTTGCGACCCTTCCAGAGGACCTCGCCGCCCTTGACGACGTAGGCCGGGTGGCCCATGAGCGCGTAGGCGAGGGTCGTCTTGCCGGAACCGTTCGGGCCCATGATCGCGTGGACCTCGCCCTTGCCGACCTCGAGGTCGATCCCCTGGAGGATCTCGTTCTCGGGATGGGCGATCGGGGCGACCCGCAGGCCGCGGATGACGAGACGCTGGTCGGCGGGGTCGGCGGGACCGCGGTTGGTGCCGACGGGGGTGCCGGGGTTGCTGCCGTTGGTGTCGGTCACGATGGCGTCACTGCTCCCTGGACGGTGGTGGCGGACTCAATCGGCCCGTCGATGGTGACGATGCGTGGCGGGACGAGGTCGGCGACGGTCATCCCGTCGAGCGCGCCGGCGATCGCGTCACGGACGCGGACCCAGAGGAGGTTGACCGTGCACCACGACGACCGGTCGCAGATGACGGCGTGCTCCGGGTCGTCCGTCGCGCAGATCATCGGGGCGATCGGCCCCTCGAGCGCCCGGAGGACCTCGCTCATCTTGATCAGGCCCGGCTCGCGGGCAAGCTCGTAGCCACCGTGGGCGCCGCGGGTCGAGACGACCAGCCCGGCATCCCTGAGGCTCATCACGAGCTGCTCGAGATACGGCCGGGGGAGGTCCTCCTCGGCCGCGATCTCGGCGAGCGAAGCGGGCCCCTGCCCGTAATGCCGCCCGAGCTGAACCATCAGCCGGACGCCGTACTCGCCCTTGGTCGAGAAGGCGACGGCGCCGCTGCCGTGGAACGAGGGTCGGACGGTCTGGGTCAGGGAGGTGGCCTCAATCCCGAGTGATTTGATCGGATTTGAGTCTAGCCGAGGCCCCGGGGGGCGTCAACGGAGTCAGCCCGGCGGACTGATCCAGAACGCGGGCCGTTCGACGCACGTTTCGATGTCGCACGGCAGCCGGCCGACGGCGAGCACCCCGTCGCCGAACCGCACCGCGTCGTAGACCTCCACGTCGGGCACGAAGGCGGTCACCTCGCCCGGCTGCCAGTCGAGTCCGTCGGCCGTCACCCAGATGCCGATCGTCGGGCCGCTGTCCGGCGCCTCGGCAGCCCCGAACGCGACGAGCCCGGGACCGCCCGCGACGACCATCGCGATACGGATCAGGCGCGACCCGCCGATCTCGAACGGTGCCCCGGCGCCCGATCGAAGCGACCAGTCGTCGCCGGCCTCGGAAGTCCACAGCTCGATGCCCCCGTCGGTCCTGGCGAGCGCGATCAGCAGCCCGTCGAGCTCGACCAGGGCCTCCAGGCCGAGTCCCTCGGGCGCATCGGTGGCCGCGACGCGCGCCCACGCCGTCCCATCCGCTGAGGTCCACACCGCCGGCTCGGAGCGATCCTCCGGGTAGACGCTTCCGCCCGCGACGAACCCGTCGGCCGTGGCGACGAACCCGCGAACGACCCCCGGATCGGGCCCGATCCCGGTCGCCGGCGACCATCTGGCCCCGTCCGCGGACGTCCAGCCGGCCAGGGCGCCGAGCGGCATGTTCACCTCTCCGAGACCCACCCAGCCGGGACCGCCGGGGATCACCGAGACGAAGGCGCTCTCCGGGAGGTCGTGATCCACGGCGGTCCAGGTCGTCCCGTCGGTCGAGCGCCAGATCCGGACACCCGCGCACTCGTAGTAGCAGGTCGAGCCGACCGCGAGGAATGTCCCGTCGGGGGCCCGGGAGATCCGGCCGACCGCCGCATCCTCGAAGCCGGGCCGGGCCGTGAGCCGGGTCCACGCCCGCGCGTCGTCCGAGGCCCAGACCGCTCCCTCGGCCCGCCCCTCGCCCTTGACGACGAAGCCACCGGCGAGCAACGGCCCTGCGCCATCGAAGAACAGGCTGCCGACGAACGTGCCCTCGAGGGTGGGGGCGTCGGGCAGCGGCGCCCAGACCCGCCCGACGGTCGAGCTTGACGTCGCGCCCGGGGAGGCGGTCGCGAGGGAAGCAGCGGGGGTCGCGGTCGGGACGGCAGCCGTTGGACGGGCGGCGCTGGCTGTCGGCCGAGCCGGACCCGGGGTCCCCGAGGCGGTCGGGGAGCAGGCCACGGCGCCGATCAGGGCGAGGATGGCCAATCGGGCGGGACCGCCCGCGTGCCGCGCTCCGGCCGCCTGCGGCCCAGGGCGGCGCATCCCGCGATCCCCCATCGCAGCAGTCTGGGCGGGATCCACGTGGTGCGCAAGCGCGCCGAGACGACCATTTTCTCCCACCCCGCCACGATTCGGGCTATGTCGCGACCCCGGCGCGGGGCAGATGCTTCCCTGGCTCACACCCGAGGGGTTGGAAGGAACGCCCATGACCCGCGCCAAGTTCACACGACTCGGAGGCTTCGTCACCCTCCTCGGCGGCACGCTCTGGGTCGTGTCGTTCGGAGTCGCCCAGGCGATCTCGCCGCAGCTCACCGGCATCCTGGCCGCCCCGGCGATCCTCCTGCTGATCGGCCTCATCGCCCTCCAGGCGCGTCACGCCACGGGCGGGGGTCCGCTCGGGGTGACCGCCTTCGCGATCACCGTCGTAGGGATGGTGATGCTCGCCTACGGCAGCGTCGGGCGGCTCGTCGTCACCGGCGAGATCTTCGGCCTGGCGTACGGTCCGGTCGGCTTCACCGGCCTGGCCCCGGGGGCTCTCGTGCTCGGCGCCGGCGCCGTGCTGACGGCGATCTCCGTGATCTCGGCCAATGTCATGCCCCGGCTGAGCCCAATCCCGCTGCTCGTCGGTGCGACCGGCGTCGCCGCTGCGGGTGGCTCGGCGCTCGCCCGGCAGCTCCTCAATGGCTCACCGGCCGATATCTTCCCGCTCGAGCTCGGGCCACTGGCCGCGCTCTGGGCGCTGTTCGGACTCGGCTGGCTGTGGCTCGGCTACCTCCTCTGGTCCGAGCGTCCGAAGGCCACGACCGTCCAGTAGCGGCGACTCCCTGCCGCTCGTCCGGCGCCGGGTCACGGTCCCGGCCTCGCACAACAGCAAGGCGCGCATCCCCTCGTCCCGCCTAGCATGGCGCCATGTACGACGATGCAACCGCGGCCGTCGAGGCCGCTCTCGATGCCGGCGCCCGATACGCCGACGCCCGGGCGATGGAGACGCGGTCGGAGGCGATGGCGGCCCGGAACGGCGTCGTCGAGTCACTCGACCGGGAGGAACGAGCAGGGATCGGCGTCCGCGCGCTGATCGGATCGAGCTGGGGCTTTTACGCCGTGCCGGAGGCCGGCCCGGCCGCCGCAAGACGGGCCGGTCAGCAGGCCGCAGCCGTCGCCCGGGCCTCGACCCTCGTGCCGGGCAAGCCCCTCGAGCTGGCCCCCGTTCCGCCGGCGACGGGGTCGTGGTCGAGCGACTGCCGCGAGGACCCGTGGGGCGTCTCGCTCGCCGAAAAGGGCGACCTGCTCGAAGGGGTCACCCGCACGATGACGGCGGACGGGATCGCCGTCGCCGAGGCGGACTACAACGCCTGGGAGACCCGCAAGTGGCTCGTCAGCAGCGAGGGCCACCGGGTCGACCAGCACATCGTCGAGTGCGGCGCGTCGATGGCGGCGACCGCGGTCGGCGAGAGCGAGACGCAGATCCGCTCGTATCCGGGCATTCGCGGCCAGTACGGGACCCGCGGCTGGGAGCTCGTCCGCGAGCTGGATCTCACCGCCCACGCACCGCGTATCGCCGAGGAGGCGAAAGCGCTGCTGGCAGCCGAGCCCTGCCCGTCGCTCGAGGCCACGGACCTCATCCTGGGCAGCGAGCAGATGGCTCTCCAGATCCACGAATCGGTGGGCCACGCGGTCGAGCTCGACCGGATCCTCGGCTGGGAGGCGGCGTTCGCCGGAACGAGCTGGCTCGAGCTCGCCCGGATGGGGTCCCTCCGGTTCGGGTCGGAGCTCATGAACGTCACCGCCGATGCGACCCTGCCCGGCGCGCTGGGCAGCTTCGGCTTCGACGACGAGGGAACGCCCGCCCACCCGGTCGACATCGTCCGAAACGGGACGTGGGTCGGCGTCCTGAGCGGCCGCGACACGGCCGCCCTGGCCGGGATCCCGAGCGGCGGGGCGGTCCGGGCCGAGGGCTACAACCGGATCCCGATGGTCCGGATGACGAACGTCGGGCTGCTGCCCGGGCACGATTCGCTCGACGCGATGATCGCCGCGACCGACGACGGGATCTACATGGACACGAACCGGTCGTGGTCGATCGACGACAAGCGGCTGAACTTCCAGTTCGGCTGCGAGATCGGCTGGGAGATCAAGGGCGGCAAGAAGGGCCGGCTCCTGAAGAACCCGACGTACACGGCGATCAGCCCGCGCTTCTGGGGGTCGATGGACATGCTCGGCGGCCGCGACGAGTGGACGTTCTGGGGCACGCCGAACTGCGGCAAGGGCCAGCCGATGCAGATCGGCCACACCGGCCATCCGGCTGTGCCGGCCCGCTTCCGCGGGATCCGGGTGGGGGTGCGGGGATGACCGGCACGACCACGATGACCGCCCTGACGGTGGCCGACGCCCAGGCAGTCGCCGACCGGGTCGTCGAGCTCGTCCGGTCGAAGGCGCTCGACGCCGAGACCGAGGTCACCGTCCGGGGTGGCACCGACGCCCTCACCCGCTTCGCCAACAGCTTCATCCACCAGAACGTTGCCGAATCCGTCAGCCATCTCCTGGTCCGGGTGGCCGTCGACGGGCGGACCGCCGCGACGAGCCTGGACGGCCCCACCGACGACGAGACGCTGGGCCGCGTCATCGATGGGGTCCTCGAAGCGGCGAGGGTTCGACCCGAGGATCCCGACTGGCCAGGCGTCTCGCCGCGAGCCGAGGCTCCGCGGGTCGACCACTGGGACGAGGCGACCGCGGCGGCGTCGCCCGACGAACGGGCCCGCCGCGTCCGCGACTTCGTCGACGCGGCCGGAGGGCTCGAGACGGCGGGAGCGTGCTCGACCGAAGCGGCCACGGTGGCCTTTGCCAACAGCGCCGGCCAGCGGCTGTCGGGCAGAGCCACCCTCGCCGACCTCGACGGGATCGCCAGGACGCCGACTTCGGACGGGAGCGGCCGCCTGTCCGCCGCTCGGGTCGACGCGATCGACGGTCGGGTTCTCGGCGAGCGGGCGGCGACGAAGGCGCGCGGCGCGGCCGATCCGACGGACCTCGAGCCGGGCCGGTATGAGGTCGTCCTCGAGCCCTACTGCGTCGCGAACCTCGTCCAGTTCCTGTTCGTGTACGGGTTCAACGGCCGGCCGGTCGAGGAGGGTCGCTCGTTCGTGAAGCTCGGCGAGCGCCAGCTCGACGAGTCGATCGATCTCCGCGACGACGTCACGGATCCGGGCCAGGTGGGCGTCCCGTTCGACGTGGAGGGCACGCCGCGTCGACGAGTCGACGTCGTCACGGCCGGGGTCACGAAGGCGATCCTCCACACCCGCCGGACCGCGGCGCGGGCCGGCGTCGAGAGTACCGGCCATGCCGTCGAGGGCGGCGAGCAGTGGGGCGCGCTGCCGACGAACTCGGTCCTCTCACCCGGCGAGCGGTCGCCGGAGGCTCTCGTCGGGGGCGTCGAGCGAGGCCTGCTCGTGACCGACCTGTGGTACACGCGGGTCCTCGATCCGCGGACGCTCGTCGTGACCGGACTGACCCGGAACGGCGTCTGGCTCGTTGAGAACGGACGGATCGTCCGGCCCGTGAAGAACCTCCGCTTCACGCAGTCCTACATCGAAGCCCTCGCCCCGGATGCGATTCGCGGAATCGGGTCGGACGCGTCGCTCATCTCCGGCGGGTTCGGTGGCTCATACCTCGTGCCGAGCCTCCACCTGGCGTCCTGGAACTTCACCGGCGGCGCCCGCGGCTGAGCGGGTCAAGGGCCCCTCAGCCTCGGACGGTGTCGCGTCTCTGGCGGCGGAGGCCTACGCCGGCGAGATGCCGCCGGACCATCGGCAGCCAGACGGCCCCGATCGCGGCCTGGCCGACGATAGCCACGATCAGCAGCAGGCCGGGCACCGTCAGCAGGATTGCCGGGACGACCCACTCGAACCCGCCGAACGCGCCGAAACCGCCGAAGCCGTCGTCAAACGGGTCGATCTGGACGGCCGGCAGGGCGAACGGGCCGTCGCCCTGGATGGGCGGCCCATCGCTCGGTCCGCCGGGGGAGGCAGTCGGGGCCACGGGCGAGGCGGATGGTTCGGGCGACCCGGTCGGGCCGGGCGTCGGGGACGTACCCGGGCCGGGCGAGCCGGTCGGGCCGGGCGTCGGGGTCGGTCCAGGCGTCGGCGTCGGCGTCGGCAGGATCGAGGGCTCGATGGACGGGAGGGTGGACGGCAGGATCGACGGCTCGATGGACGGGAGGATGGAGGGCAGGATCGAGGGCTCGATGGACGGCAGGATGGAGGGCAGGATGAGGGGGTTCGGGGTCGGCGTGGGCGTCGGAGCGGGAGTCGGTGCGGGAGTCGGCGTCGGCGTCGGACCGGGTGTCGGGGTCGGAGGCGGTGGGATCGTGATCACGACGGTCGCCTCAGGCGACCAGGCGGCACCGTCCCAGATCCGGTAATTGAAGCTCGTCACGCCGCTGAAGCTGCCGCCCGGGGTGTACGTGAAGCCGCCGTTGGAGGCGAGGTTGATCGAGCCGTTGCTGACTCCGCCTCTCAACTCGGCTCGCAGCGGGTCGCCGTCCGCATCGCGGTCGTTGCTGAGGACGCCCGGCGCGGCAACGACGAGGCTCTGCCCGTACGTGCCCGTGTAGGCGTCGTCGACCGCGACCGGCGCAACGTTCGTGATCGTGATCGTCACCGTCGTCGAGAGCGAGTTCAACAGGCTGCTCTTCGCGTGATAGCGGAACTGGTCCGTGCCCACGTAGCCCGCGTTCGGGGTGTACGTGTAGCCGCCGTCCGACCGCAGCTGCACCGTCCCGTGAGTCGTCGGCGCGTCGAGCACGGCGGTGGCCCCGCCGTCGAGGTCGAGATCGTTGCCGAGGACGCCCGGCGGCGGCACCACCGCGACCCGGTCATGCTTCATCGTCAATGTGTCCGGGATCGCGATCGGCGGAAGCAGGTCGAGCGCCAGGGGCTCGCCGGCCACCGGTCCGAGGGCCACGGCCGGCAGTGGCAACACCGCGAGGGCGGCGACGACGAGGACGCCGGCAAGGCCGCGGGCGCGAAGGAGCCGAGCGGATCGGCGCCCGCTCACGCAACCCTCCTTCCCGGCAGCCAGAGCAGCGCGGCGCCCGCATCGCCGGGCAGCGGCGGGTTCGGGGCCGTCTCGAGCCCGTCGACGAAGGCGCGGACGAGCCGCTCCTCGAGCTGGGTCCCGGCCGCGTCCTCGAGACGCTTGAGTGCCTCGCGGACGTCGAGGGCCTTGCGGTACGGCCGGGTCGTCGTCATCGCCGAGAACACATCCCCGACCGCGATGATCCGGGCGACGAGCGGGATCCCGTCGCCCTCGAGCCCATCGAGATAGCCCTCGCCATCCCACCGCTCGTGGTGGAAGCGGATGCCGGCCCGGACGGCGTCGATGTCCGGCAGGTCGCGGACGATCATGTCGCCGAGCGCGACGTGCTGCTTCACGACCGCCATCTCCTCCGCGGTGAGGCGACCGGGCTTGCGAAGGATCGGGTCCGGGATGCCGATCTTGCCGACGTCGTGGAGCAGGCCCGCAACCTTGATCGTGCGGATCAGCTCGGGATCGAGGCCGACCTGCTCGGCGAGGAAGACCGCGTACCGAGCGACGTCCTCGGAGTGACGCTTCGTGTAGCGGTCCTTCGTGTCGACCGCGAGCACGAGGCCCTGGAGGACGTCGAACCCGGACCGGTCGGCCGGCTCCTCGCCCGTGCTCGGCACGCGGACGGCGTCGCCGCCGCTCGCCTTGGCCTCCTCGAGGGCAAGGGCGGCGGTCGACAGGATCGCGGTGACCGAGGCCCCATGGTCCGGGTAGGTGCACAGGCCGGCGCTGATCGTCACCGGCAGCCGCTCGGTGGAATCGAACTGGAGGCTCAACCCGGAGAGTGCCGTCCGAACCCGGTCGACGGCGGGCCCCAGCTCGGCGACGAGCTCGGGCGGGGCGACGAGGAGGAACTCGTCGGGGCCGTAGCGGCCGCGGACGACGGCGTTCGGGAGCTCCCTTGAGAGCAGGTCGACGAGCGCGACGAGCGTCTCGTCGCCGGCCTCGTGCCCGTGGTTGTCGTTGAGCAGGCGGAAGTTGTCGACGTCGATCAGGGCGATCCCGAGGGACTGCCCGGCGGGTCGCGCCCGCTCGATCTCGAGCGCCAGGTGGCCGACGAGCGCTCCGTGGTTGAGGGTGTTGGTCAGCGGGTCCCGCCGGATCGCCTCGACGAGGGCCGTCGTCTGCCGGCTGAGCCGCGCCTGGGCCGCCCGGAAGACGAGGTACAGGAGTGCCGCCGCGATGATCGCGGCCGACAGCGTGATGAGGACGACGTCGCCACGGACCTGGGCGATCCGGGCGAGAATCGGGCCGGCGTCGCGCCACACGCCCACTACGCCGAGGACCTGGCCGTCGGAGATCAGCGGAAGGAACTCGCGCAGGAGCGTCTGCGCGGCCAGGGAGCCTGGGCCCGCCGCGGCCGATTCCGCGGCCACGATCTCGGCCTGCGCCTTGCCCCCGGTGGCCAGCGTGAACGCCGGGACTGGCGCCATCGCCGTCCCGTTGAGACCCGGCTCGTTGGCCGCGAGAATCGTCCCGTCGGGGAGCCTCAGCTCGACCCGCAGGATCTCGCCGGGCCGGACGAGGACGCCGAGCTGCGATTCGAGGCGGGCCCGCTGGGCTGCGGTGAGACCGACCCCGGGCTCGAACCAGGCCGGCTGGACGTAGGCGTTGACGAACGCCCGGGTCGTGGCCGCGTCACTCCCGACGACGCCATTCAGGGTGGCCGCCGTCAGGTGCGCGGAGACGATCCCCGCCTGGGTCGTGGCGGTGATGCCGGCCAGGGCGAGGAACGCCCCGAACACGATGATGAACAAGATCGGGCGCCGGATCCGTGGCTCGGAGCCGAACACGTTCAAACAGCCTCACGAGGGACGCGTGACCTCCCGAGCGTATGCGCGCACGCGGCGTTGGCCCAATGGGACTTTCGTCCCTGAACCCCACCCCACCGAACGCCCGGTGCGCCTGCGCACCCCGATCGGGAGGCCCCCTCAGGCCGGTTGGCGCACCAGCAGCGACTCGAGGTAGCGCCGGCGCCAGGCGTCAGTCGTTTCGACCTGGTTGAAGGTGTAGAGATGAACCCAGCGGACGTCCGCGACGGGGTCCTCGAACAGCGGAGCCAGCTGGTCGAGGAGGCCGTCCGGCCGGTAGAAGCCGCCGGACCTGAGGAGCCGGCCGACGAAGCCGATGTTCCTGGCAAGGAACCGGCCAGTGTCCCGGACGCCGATCTTCGCGCTGACCGCCAGAAGACGGTGGGGCTCCACCGCACCGGCAACGCCGATCTGGACGGGCAGACGGAGACCCTCAGCCCGTCGGGCGGCGATCCACGACCGGATCGCGCCGGCGTCGAAGCAGAGCTGGGTCGTCATGTAGTGGGCGAACGGCGCCTTGTCGACGAGCGCCTGGAGGAGCCGGTCGTCGGGGATGAACGAGTGGCCCTCCGGGTAGCACGGGATGCCGACGTTCGAGAGGACGACCCCGAGATCGGCAATCGCGCGGAGCAGCGACAGGCCGTCCGGGTAGTCGCCGGCATCGGCCGAGTCGCCGCCCACGACGAACGCCCGGTCGACGCCGCCGTCGAGCAAGCGCTCGAGGATGCCGCGGAGGTGGGCGCGGTCGCGGACCATCCGGGCCGACAGGTGCGGGATCGCCCGGTAGCCGCGGGCCTCGAGGGCCAGCGCCAGCTCGACGGTCGCGTCCAGGCCCTTCGATGGCGAGGCCGTGACGGACACCCACGTCCCGGCCGGGATGTACGCCGACTGGGCGTGGGCGCTCCTCAATGGCAGCAGCTCGAACGTCGGCTCCTCGAGAGCGCGGGCGAGGCCGTCCCGACCGACGGGATCGAAGGCCTGGCGGCGGCGAAACGGGATCACTCGGTTCGCGCCGCTAGACGTCCGAATCCGGGAACGAGGCCTTCCGCCGGGCGATGAAGTCGAGGAGCGCGTCGTCGATGGCCGGGTCGATTGGCGGTGGCTCGTAATCGGCGAGCATCCGCTTCCAGATCCCGTTCGCCCGCTGGGCCGCGTCGAGGCCGCCGTCCTCCTGCCATTGCTCGAAGCTGTTGTTGTCCGCTGTCTCGGAGCGGTAGAACGCGGTCTCGAAGTTGGCCAGCGTGTGGGCCGAGCCGAGGAAGTGCTGGCCCGGGCCGTTGTCGCGGATCGCGTCGAGCGCCTGGCCGTTCTCGGACATGTCCATGCCCTTGACGAAAACGGCCATCATCCCGCACTGGTCGGCGTCAAGGACGAACTTCTCGTAGCCGACGGAGAGCCCGCCCTCGAGCCAGCCGGCCGCGTGGAGGACGAAATTCACCCCGGCCAGGACAGTCGGCCACAGCGTCGCGGCGGATTCATAAGCCGCCTGGGCGTCCGGGATCTTCGAGGCGCACAGGCTGCCGCCGGAGCGGAACGGGACGCCGAGCCGGCGGGCGAGGGCGGCCATCGCGAAGAGGACGAGCGCGGGCTCCGGCGTCCCGAAGGTCGGCGCGCCGGACTGCATCGACATCGAGCTGGCGAAGCTCCCGAGGACGACCGGCGCCCCGGGCCGGACGAGCTGGGCAAGGGCCATCCCGCCGAGCGACTCGGCCAGCGTCTGGGCGCAGACCGCGGCGGCGGTGACCGGCGCCATCGCCCCGGCGAGGATGAACGGCGTGACGACCGTGGCCTGGTTCGCCTCCGCGTAGGCCCGCAGCGACCCGAGCATCGTCGTGTCCCAGACGAGGGGCGAGTTCGCGTTGATCAGGCTGAGGACGACGGCGTTCTGGTCGACGAACTCCTCGCCGAATACGATCTTCGCCAGCTCGACGGTGTCTCTCGCCCGTTCCGGCGCGGTGACCGAGCCCATGAACGGCTTGTCGCTGAAGCGGAGGTGGGAGTAGACCATGTCGAGGTGACGCTTGTTCACTGGCACGTCGACCGGCTCGCAGACGGTCCCGCCGCTGTGATGGAGGTGCGGGCTGAGGTAGGCGAGCTTCACGAAGTTGCGGAAGTCCTCGAGCGTGCCGTAGCGCCGGCCGTTGTCGAGGTCGCGGACGAACGGCGAGCCGTAGTTCGGGGCGAAGACAGTCGCCATGCCGCCGATCTGGACGCTGTTCGCCGGGTTCCTGGCGTGCTGGGTGAAGACCTTCGGAGCCGTTGCCTCGACGATCTGGCGGCACATGGCCCGCGGGAACCGGACGCGCTCGCCGTCGACGTCCGCGCCGGCGTCCTCGAGGAGGCGGATCGCCTCCGGATCGCCGCGGAACTCGAGGCCGACTTCCTCAAGGATCGTGTCGGCGTTCTGCTCGATGAGCGACAGGCCCTCCTCGCCGAGGACCTCGAACGGGGCGAGCGTTCGGGTGAGGAACGGGACACGTTCGACCTGGTGGCTGAGGCGGAGGGCCTGGCGGCCGGCCCGGCCGCCGCTCCGCCGGCGCGGCGTCGTGTCGTCGGTCATCGCTGGTCCCTCGTGGCCGCGGCGACGGCCCGCCGGCGCCGTCGTTCGGCCCGTCCGTCTGCGCTTCGGTCGGCGACCGGCAGCCGCGGCGGCAGGTCCACGGCCCGCGACAGGTTCGGGTAGTCGGCGGTTCGGTGGGGGAAGGCCATCGCGTCGACGAAGTGCTCCTGGAACCGCGGCTCGATGGCGGTCTCGATCTTTTCCACCCGCCTCACGACCTCCTCGATCTCGCGCCGCGCCGACCCGGACAGTAGCGCGATCAGGGCGCCGGTCCCGGCCGCGTTCCCGGCCGATGCAACGCGCGACAGGTCGCAATCGGGGATGAGCCCGAGGACCATCGCGTGGAAGACGTCGATCTGGCTGCCGAACGCGCCGGCCAGCCGGATCTCGTCGACGTCCTTCGCCCCTGCGCGGTCCATGAGCAACTGGATGCCGGCGTAGAGCGCGGCCTTCGCCAGCTGGATCGCCCGGACGTCGTTCTGGGTGATCGTCAGGCGCGGCTGGCCGTCGTGCAGCACGTACGAGAAGGTTCTGCCGTCGGGGACGACGCGCCTTGTCCGAGCCGCGAGGGCCCCGTTGACGATCCCGTCCGACGTGATGACACCGGCGAGGAAGAGCTCGGCGATGACCTCGACGATCCCCGAGCCGCAGATCCCGGTGATGCCCGTTTCGGCGGTGGCCTTTGCGAAGCCCGGTTCGTCCGACCAGAGCTCGCAGCCGATGACCTTGAACCGCGGCTCGAGCGTGTTCCGATCGATCCGGACTCGCTCGAGGGCGCCGGGCGCCGCCCGCTGGCCGGATGAGATCTGGGCGCCCTCGAACGCCGGGCCGGTCGGGCTCGAGGCGGCGAGCAGCCGCGTGCCCACGCCGAGGACGATCTCCGCGTTCGTCCCGACGTCGACGAGGACCCGGATGCCCTCGGTCTTACGGTGGGGCGCCTCGGCGAGGATGACCCCGGCGGTATCGGCGCCGACATGGCCGGCGATGCACGGCAGGACATAGACGCGGGCGCCGGGGTGGGCGATCAGGTCCAGCTCGCGGGCCGTCGTCCGCACGGCCCGATCCGTCGCGAGAGCGAACGGGGCCGACCCGAGCGGGACCGGGTCGATCCCGAGCAGGAGATGGTGCATGATCGGGTTACCGACGATCGCCAGCTCGAGGATCGCCTCGCGCTTGATCCCGGCGGCGTTCGCCAAGCCGGCGATGAGCCCGTTGAGCGCCTTGCGGACGGCGGCGGTCATATCGCCCGCCCCCTCCGGGTGGAGCATCGCGTACGAGACGCGGCTCATCAGGTCCTCGCCGAACCGGATCTGGGGGTTCATCACACCGTTGCTCGCGAGAACCTCGCCGCTGGCGAGGTCCGTCAGGTGGCCGGCGATCGTCGTCGAGCCGACGTCGATCGCGACGCCATACGCCTTCTCGCGCAGGCCAGGCCAGACGGCGGTGACGGCCGTCCCGTCGTGGACCGCGACGGTGACGCCGAACTTCCCCGTTTCGAGCGCCGGCTGGAGGGCTCGGATCACGTCGAGGTCGGCCGTCAGGCCGGTCAGCTGCCACTCCCGTTGGAGCGACTCGAACAGCCGAACGAGGGCGCCCGACGGCGACGCGAGGGCCGGGGGGTCGACCTCGACGTAATAGAGGCGCACGACGGGGTCGATCTCGAACGCGCGGACGTCGAGCGCCTTCCGGACGACCTGGCGATGGACCTGGCTCTCCGGCGGAACATCGATGACGGCGTCCCCGAGGAGCGTTGCTGTACAGCTCAGCCGGCGGTCCGCCGCGAGGCCATTCTCGGCCGCGTACCGGTTCTCGAGGTCGCCCGCCGGCGAGAGGTGGTCGGGCGTCGACTCGATGCCGTGCTTCGCGAAGCTCCCGATGCTCTGCTGGACCTGGCATCGACCACACAGGCCGCGACCGCCGCAGACCGCGTCGATGTCGACGCCCAGCGACCGTGCCGCGTCGAGGACGGTCGTCCCCTCGGCGAACCGCCCGCGCCGACCGGACGGCGTGAAGATGACGAGCGGTTCCGTGGCGCCCACGGCCGTCAGCCGGTTGCTGCCGCCGCCCGGCGACGATTGACCCGGCGGCCCTGTTCGCCCTCCGCCGGCACGGCGCGGAACGCCCGGATCCAGCGGCCGCATTCGGGGTCGTTGCCGAGGAGGACGTCGGCGGCCATGACCGAGTGCTTCACCTCAGCGGAGAGCGGGTTCGTGATGGCGCTCGTCAGCCCGCTCGCCGCGGCCATCGCGAGGAACGTGCCGTTGATCCCCTCGCGATTCGGCAGGCCGAAGCTCACGTTCGAGCCGCCGCAGGTGGAGTTGACGTGGAGCTCGTCGCGGAGCCGGGCGAGGATCCGGAAGACCTGGCGGCCGGCCGTAGCCATCGCGCCGATCGGCATGAGCAGCGGGTCGACGATGACGTCCTCGTGCGGGATTCCGTAGTCGGCGGCGCGCTCGACGATCCGCTTCGCGACTGCGAACCGGACATCCGGGTCCTCGGAGATCCCGGTCTCGTCGTTTGAGATCGCAACAACCGCGGCGCCGTACTTCTTCACGAGCGGCAGCACGCGCTCGAGCCGCTCCTCCTCGCCGGTGACGGAGTTGACGAGCGGCTTGCCCTGGTAGACGGCGAGGCCGGCCTCGAGCGCCTCGACGATCGACGAATCGATCGAGAGCGGGACGTCCGTCAGGGACTGGACGAGCTGGATCGTCCTGGCGAGGATCGCCGGCTCGTCGGCGAGCGGGATGCCGGCGTTGACGTCGAGCATGTGCGCGCCGGCCTGGACCTGGGCGATCGCGTCGCGCTCGACCCGGCTGAAGTCACCGGTCTTCATCTCCTCGGCGAGGAGCTTCCGCCCGGTCGGGTTGATCCGCTCGCCGATGATCACGAACGGCCGGTCGGATCCGATGACGACCTCTCTCGTGGCCGACGAGATGACGGTGCGGGTCACGACTTGGTGGGTTCCGCGTCGCGGCCGTCGACCCTGCCGCCGCTGGCGATGAGGCGCTCGAGGACATGCTTCGGGTGCTCGGCCTCGAGCCGGGCCGCCTCGGCGTTCGCGGCGCCCTCGAGATCGTCGCCGCAGGCACGCTGCTCCTTGCGCCACTCGCCGATGTAGTCGTCCATCGACTTCTTGCCGGCCTTCTCGGCGGCCTTGTCGATCGCGACCTGGAAGCGTGGATGGAGAACGACCTTGCTGGCCCGGCGGCGATCCTTGGCGATGACCTGGGCCGGGATGTCGCGCCACCAGATGACGGTCAGGTTGCCGGCCACGTCAGCGAGCCCCGCCCAGCGGTGCGTGTGCCGTGGAGTCAACAGATCGCCCCCCAAGCGACCCGGTTCGGGCCCGGACCACCGCTTTCGTGCCGCTCGCGTGCCTCCCGCGCACCGAACGTACCGAGCGGCCGCCCGAACCGGCGCCTTCGGGCGCCGAACCGGCGCCTGCGGGCCCGTTTGTTGACTCTGTGGCACGCGCCAGCGAGGTCGCCAGCTCGCCGTAGCCGGTATGGCGGAGCTCGAACGCCAGGCCCAGGCGGGCGGCGCCATGACGGGCGGCCGCGACGAGCTCCGGGTCGTCGGTTTGGGCGAGGTAGACGAGGCGGCGGTAGTTGCCGAAGTACTGAGGCAGGAGCTCCGGATGCCGATCGAGACCGAGGCCCTGGAAGACAAGCCGGTCGAAGTTGCGGGCGAGAAAGTCGGTCAGGAAGAACGTCGCCGGCTCCTCGTCGGTCAGTCGGGCGAAGTCGGCCCGGCCGGCGTAGAACTCGTAGCAGTGGGCGCCGGGCAGTCGCTCGACGCCCTCCTCCTCGAGCACCCGATCGAGCATGCCGCCGGTGCCGCAGTCGGCGTACGCGACGAAGACGCGATCGTAGCCGGCGCGCCGGCTGCGGATCCGATCGCGGACCGCGGCAGGAATTCCGCCGGGCCGGTTGTGGAGGGTCGCCGGGAGGCAGGTGACGTCGACGTTCGGGAGGTCGCGGGTCAGCGCGACGATCTCGCGCGCGAGCGCGCCGCAGCCGACGATCAGGACGCGTGGGGCGATGGCCGCGCTAAGCAACGCTCGCCCGCCTCTCGTCGATCAGCCGGCGTGCCATGTCGGCCGCCACGCCCGCATCGCGGCAATAGGCGTCGGCCCCGATCGCCGCGCCGAACTCCTCGTTCAGCGGCGCGCCGCCAACCAGGACGATGTAGTCGTCCCGCATGCCACGGTTCTTCAGCTCCTGGATGACGACCTTCATGTACGGCATCGTCGTCGTCAGGAGGGCCGACATCCCGAGGATGTCCGGCTTGTGCTGCTCGAGGGCGGCGATGAACTTGTCGGCGTCGGTGTTGATCCCGAGGTCGACGACCTCGAAGCCCGCGCCCTCGAGCATCATCCCCACGAGGTTCTTGCCGATGTCGTGGATGTCGCCCTTGACCGTCCCGATGACGACCTTGCCGACGGGCTCGGCGCCGGTCTCGGCGAGGAGCGGGCGGAGGACCTCCATGCCGGCCTTCATCGCGTTCGCGGCGAGGAGGACCTCGGGGACGAACAGGATCCCGTCGCGGAAGTCGATCCCGACGATCTTCATCCCGGCGACGAGCGCGTCGTCGAGGACCTTCGTGGCGCTGAACCCGCGCCCGAGCAGGATCTTCGTGCCCTCGACGATCTCGTCCTTCATCCCGTCGTAGAGATCGTTGTGCATCTGCTCGACGAGCTCGTCGTCGGACAGGGCGTTGAGGTCGATGTCCTGGCTCTGGTCGTCGGCCGCCATTCCGCCGTCGCTCCCCTGGGCCGCTCCACCTCAACCGGGGTTCCACATCGTGGAACCGTGCCGTATGATGGAACGCCAACCGCAGCCTAGACCACGAGGGGCCGGGTGTCCAGAGTCCAGTCGATCGAACGGGCCTTCGCCGTGCTCGGCGCGCTCGCCGACGGCCCGGTCGGGGTGACCGAGGTCGCCGATCGGGTCGCCCTCCCGAAGAGCACCGTCGCCCGCCTGCTCGGGTCACTCGCCCGTGAGGGCGTCGTGGAACAGGTGCCCGGAGGCACCAGGTACCGGCTGGGGGCCCGGATCGCATCCCTGGCCGCGAGCGTGGCCTCGACGTCCAGCCTCGTCGCAGTGGCGCGGCCGCACCTCGTGGAGCTCGCCTCCGATCTGGGCGAGACGGCCGGCCTGTCAGTCCCGGACGGCTTCCAGGTCCACTACATCGACCAGGTCGACACGACCCACCAGGTCCAGATCCGCGACTGGACCGGCACTCGCGTCCCGATGCATGCGGTGTCGTCGGGGCTCGTGATGCTCGCGTCGCTCCCCGCGGCCGCTCTCGACCGCTTCCTCCACCGCCCGCTCGAGCGTTTCACGCCTAGGACCGTGACCGATCCTGGTGCGCTACAAGAGAGGCTCCGTCAGGTGCACCTCGACGGCTACGCATGGGTTCACGAGGAGTTCTCCGAGGGCCTGAACTCCGTCGCGGCTCCGATTGCCGAGTCAACCGGAGCTGTTGTGGCGGCCGTCCACGTCCACGGACCGTCATACCGCTTCCCTGGCGCGGCCGACCAGGCCGCGATCGGGACTCAGGTCGTCAAAGCGGCAGCCCGGATCTCGGCGCGATTCCGGCGGGCGAGCAGCGAGGGCTGATCACCCGTCGCGTCCAGGTCCCTGCCTCCCGCCTGGCGGACACGAGGAGGCGGCCCGCCGCAGGGGATGGCCTACCTGCTCCGCAAGTAAAGCAGTGCCCTACCGGGTTCCGGCTGTGCCCCTATCGGGAGACCGGGCGCTGACCCTCGGACCTAACCAGTTCGCGGAGCTGCCGCATTCAGCCAAGTATTCAGGCGTAGAGGATGCGGATCTGCCCGCTGGTCACGATCTCAACACAGAAGAGGAACGGGCCGATCTCCAACGTCCAGCGACCAACGCCCGCGCCCCCGAACTGCTGAATCTTCACGGTGAACTCCACGGCCGAAGGATGACCGCCGTGGCCGACGAACGTACCGACGACGTTCAGCACGACCGTGCTGCCCTCCAGTCGCCAGCTGGTCACCTCGCCGAAGATGTTGCCCGGATGGGTGCCGCCCTGCTGGTCCACGCAGTCGATGTGCCCCGAGGCGGTGCCGTCGGAATAGAGGGTGACCCCGGCGCCCCAGTGGGTGATCCCCTGGGCAATGCCCCCTGCTTGCATCTCGGCCGTACCGCCGCCGCTGATGCGCGCAAAGACGGTGCGCCCCTGGGACGCTGCGCTGGCGGGCCCGGCCAGGACGCCGACCAGGACGGCGACGAGTGCGAACGCGGCGATGAGACGTCTCATCAGAACCTCCCCACGCCCTCCACTCCTGGGAGAAGTGGTTGGGCGGTTTGCCAGAGTGTGGGCTTGCCGAACACTGGTGTCCAGTTCGGTGCTTGCGTCCGGAGACCCGCGAAACGGGTCGAGGGAACCCGCAGCCAACGCCGGACGCGACCCAGGCCCCGACCGGCTCCGCCGGGTGGCGCACCAGGACCTGCCTCCTAGCGCAGCGCGTCGATCGACGCCGTCCTGACGACGCCTTCGACGCTTCGGGCGAGCTTTCGATCCATGGTCACGAACGCATCTGCCTGCAGCTGGGTCAGGGCGACGTACTCGGCGTCGTAGGTCGAGGCCCATCCCAGGCGATCCGCCACGTCCCACGCGCGACGCCGAAGCACGGCGTCGCCCAGGAGCCTGATCGGCATCCGGTTGATCCGAGCGAGGCGCTCGCGCGCGACGTCGGCCGCGAGCTCGCCGCGCTGGACCGCCTCGTGCAGCGCCGACAGCACCTGCGAGCGCAGGAGCGTCGGCGCAAGGAGCTCGTGCCGGCGCGGAACCTCTACCCCGGCGCTCGCCAGGTGGAGGAGCGCCCCGGCGTCGACGACGAACCTCGTCACCGGGCGGCTGCGGCCTGTCCGGCGAGGACCTCCCGGAGCTTGGCCGCAAAGGCGTCCGGGTCGCCCCTCTGGCCGTACTCGCCGCCGAGGAAACCGCCATGGCCGCTGGGAAAGATCACCGGCTGCGTTCCCAGCCGTTCGGCCACGGCCTTCGTCGCGCGACCGGTCATGATCTGCCGGGACTCGATGCCGAGGGCCAGCACGATCCTGGTCGACGCCTTCCGCAGCGCGCCGAAGTCGAGCTCGTAGTGGGTGCCAGTGACGATGTTCTGCGCCATCAGCACATCGTCCCGCGAGCCGTCGTCCTCGGTCGGCATGCCGAACATGGCCGGATCCGGCGCGGGCTGCTGGGCGAAATCGTCCGGGAACTCGCCCTCGTGGCTGACGACGGCGATGAAGTGCGCCATGCCGGCGCCAAACCCGCTGCGCTTGTAGGTCTCGTTGACGGCACGGGCGGCGGCCTTCGCGTTCTCGCTGTCGGGAAGCACCGTCGCGACGGGCGGCTCGTGTGCCACGAGAGTCCGGACATCCTCCGGATGCCTGGCCACCAGGGCGAGCGCGTTGGTCGCGCCTCCGCTGCTGGCGAACAGGTCTACCGGTCCGCCACCGATGGCCTGGATGACCCGATGGAGGTCGTCCGCGTGCTCGTCGGGGGTCGACTGCGTCGACGGGTCGGCCTTCGTGCTGCGCTCAGAGCCTCGCGGGTCGTACGTGATGATCGTGCGGTCGGGGAAATGGCCGATCAGTGTGCCGAAGCCGGCGGCGGCCATCGGCGACCCGATCAGGAACAGGGGCGGATCGGTGCTCGCGTCGTTGCGCCGAATGTCGTAGGTCAGGGTTGCGCCCGGCACCTCCAGGGTCTGGGTCGTGGCTTCGCTGATCGTGGTGCTCATCATTCTTTCTCCTCAGGCGTGCCTGTCAGACTGCTCGACCTCGCACATCTCATCGGTTCGGGACGGCGGTCTCGGCGAGGATCGCGTCGATCTGGCCGACGGCCTCGGTCAGCCCCTGCTCCATGCCCATCGCCAGGTACTGCTCCATGGCCTCGGTGCTGGGGTAGGTGCTCTTGATCGACATCCGGGTCCGGCCGTTCCCGATCTCCTCGATCGTGACCTGGCCTTCGGTGACGGCGAAATCGGCATTCGGGCTGCCGTCGTCGTTGCGGAAGCCGTCGCGGAAGACGAGCCGATGCGGTGCTTCCGCCGCGACGATTTCCCAGTAGCCCTTGGGCTGGTCGCCCTCGGGCCCGGTCATGTGGTATTCGACGCGGCTGCCCGGCGCCAGGTCGTGCTTCGTGAAAGTGGCGGGGTAGGTCGGCGGGCCCCACCAGCGCTCCAGCTGGCGCGGATCCGCCCACAGCTGCCAGACCCGATCGGGCGATGCGTCGAACTCGGCGTCCAGGGTCATGGTCAGGGCCTCGGGGTCCTTGCGGACGGCGGTCACGGTCATCGGTCTGTCTCCTTCGCGCTCTCGGTGACGAGCTCGGTCATGCGGTCGATCCGGCCGCGCCAGAGCTCCTCGTACTGGTCGAGCAGGCGGCGCGCCACGCGCAGCCCTTCGAGGTTGGTGCGGACGACCTTTCTTCGCCCGATGCGCTGCTTGGTGACCAGGCCGGCCCGCTCGAGGATGGCGACGTGCTTCTGCACCGCCGCGAAACTCATCGGGTAGTGGCTGGCCAGCTCCGCCACGCCCTCCTCGCCGCCGATCGCGCGGCGCACGATGTCGCGCCTGGTGTGGTCCGCCAGGGCGCCGAACATCCGGTCGAAGTCGGGGGGAATGACTTGCACGATACAACCATACGGTTGTACGATTTGCCTGTCAAGAGCCGACCGACGACCGATGAATGCCCGGCGATGCAGCCGTCTGAATAGCGACACGAAGACTCTGGAGGAGCGTCCGAGCATGGATCAGCAGACAAGCGAGAACGCGGTGCCGGAGCGGGCCACCCGCCGCGAGTGGATCGGGCTCGCGGTGCTCACCCTTGCGGCGCTCGTCTACGCGATGGACCTGACCGTGCTCAACCTCGCGATTCCACGGATCAGCTCGGAACTGCGACCGACGAGCGCGCAGCTGCTCTGGATCATCGACATCTACGGCTTCCTGGTCGCCGGCCTGCTCATCACGATGGGCACGCTCGGAGACCGCATTGGCCGGCGCAAGCTCCTGCTCGGTGGCGCCGCGGGTTTCGCCCTCGCGTCGTTGCTCGCGGCCCTCTCGACGAGTGCCGAGATGCTCATCGCGAGCCGGGCCGTGATGGGCATTGCCGGTGCGACGATCGCCCCTTCGACCCTCTCGCTGATCTTCACGATGTTCCTCGACCCGAAGCAGCGCACGACCGCGATCGGATTCTGGATCGCCGCCTACTCCGCCGGCGGCGCGATTGGACCGGTCCTCGGCGGCGTGCTGCTCGAGTTCTTCTGGTGGGGCTCGGTGTTCCTCATCGGGGTCCCCGTGATGGGCCTCCTGCTGATCCTCGGCCCGCGCACACTCCCCGAGTACAAGGACCCGAACGCTCGCCGGCTCGACCTCCGGAGCGCCGCGATGTCGCTGATTGCGATCCTCGCGGTCGTCTACGGGCTGAAGCAGATCGCGCAGGATGGGATCTCGGCGCTGCCCGTCGGGGCGATCGTCGCGGGCGTCGTGCTCGGGATCCTGTTCGTGAGGCGCCAGCTGCACCTGGACTCGCCAATCATTGACGTGCGCCTCTTCCGGATCCGCGCGTTCAGCGCCTCGCTCGGCACGTACCTCCTCGGCATCTTCGTCGTCGTCGGCTACTTCCTTTTCATCGCGCAGTACCTGCAGCTCGTCCTGGGACTGTCTCCGCTCGAGGCGGCGCTCTGGTCGCTCCCGTCGGCGCTCGGGTTCATCGTCGGCTCCATCACCGCGCCGAAGATCATCCATCGGTTCCGGCCGTCGGTGATCATGGGCGCAGGCATGGCCATCTCGGCGGTGGGGACAGCCCTGCTGCTGGGCCTGGGGCTCGAACGCGGCGCGGGCATCGTCACCGTCATCGTCGCCTCGATCGTGATCTCCCTGGGGCTGGCGCCCGTGATCACGCTCGCGACGGAGCTCATCGTGGGAAGCGCCCCGCCGGAGCAGGCCGGGGCCGCCACCGGAATGTCCGAGACGAGCGGCGAGCTCGGCGGGGCCCTGGGGATCGCCATCCTCGGCAGCGTCGGGACGGCCGTGTACCGGACCGAGATCGCAAATTCGCTCCCGTCCGGCATTCCGGCGGAGGTCGCGGAGGCGGCGCGGGACACGCTCGGCGGTGCGCTCGCGATCGCCCAGACGCTCCCCGACGCTCTGGGGGCGGCGGTCGTCGCGGCGGCTCAGACCGCGTTCATCGACGCGCTTCACCTCGTCGCCGCAGTCGCAACGGTCGGCGCAGTCGTGACGGCAATCGGCGCAGCGGCCGCCCTCCGCAGCGTGCCGGCTCGCCCGGAGTCGGCCCCCGAGCGAGCCACCCCGGAACCTCTTGCGGCCGCGGACTGAGGGCCCGGCGGCCTATCCGGCGGCGGACCCCCGGCGCCGGAGCTCCGCCGAGATCGCCGGCACGATGGCGTGGAGGTCGCCGATCACGGCATAGTCGGCCACGTCCATGATCGGCGCATCTGGATCCGTGTTGATCGCGAGGATTCGCTTGGCGGCCTTGCAGCCGACGATGTGCTGGATCGCGCCGCTGATGCCGCACGCAATGTAGAGGTCCGGGGCGATCCGGAGGCCGGTCTGGCCGATCTGGTCCGAATGCGGCCGCCAGCCGGCGCTCGTCACCACCCGCGAGCCGCCGACCGCTGCGCCGAGGAGCGACGCGAGCTCCTCGAGCTCGGAGAAGGCCTCTCCGCTTCCGAGGCCGCGGCCGCCCCCGACGACGACCCGGGCATCCGACAGCGAGATCCCGCTCGTCGTGGCTGCTTCCACCGGTCGAACGCGAACGCGGAAGTCCCGATCCGACAGGGTCGGCTGGAACGGGACGACCGATGGCGAGGTCGGCGAGCTCGCCGGTTCGGCCGTCACGGCGTGGGGGGCCACTGTCAGCAGCTTCGGCGAGCCATCGAGCCACGCATCCTCGAGCAGCGAGCCACCCCAGCGCTGGCGGACGAGTCGGAGCCGGTCGCCTTCGGGCGAGGCCGAGACGACATTCGCGGCCATCGGCTGCCCGAGCCGTGCCGCGGCATGTGCGAGCAGCTCGTTGCCCGGCTCGCTGCCCGCGGCGACGACCGCCGACGGCGGCGTCTCTCGGATCAGCTGCACGAGGGCTGCTGCCCGCGCTTCCGGAACAGGTCCCGCGAGCCGAGCGTCGGACGCGACGTGTGCCGTTGACACCTCGAACGCACCGAGCTTCTCCGCGCCGGGCCCGAAGAGCAGGGCCTCGACCGGACCATGCAGTCCTCGGGCGAAGGTCAGCGCCTCGAGCGACAACCGATCCGGCTCGCCGCCCGGCGCGTCGACGACGACCAGGACGGCGCCCGTCACTGCCGCACCACGCCGATCCGGACGAGCAAGTCGACGACCGCGCCGGCCGCATCGGGGCCCTGGTCGATCACCTCGGCCGCAGACCGCTCCTCCTGCGGGAGCCGCAGGCCGATCTTCTCGAGCCCGCCGGCCCGCCACTCGGGGGAGACCCGGGCGACCTCCTTCCGCTTCGCGCGGAGCCGCCCCGGCACCGACGGATAGCGCGGCAGGTTGATCCCCTCCTTCACCGAGACGACCGTCGGCAGGTCGAGCTCGAACGACTCCCAGGCGCCGCCACCGGCGTCGCGCCGAGCGACAACGGAGCGCTCCCCCACCTCGAGGCTCTTGATCCCGGTGACGATCGGCCGGTCGAGGGCGACCGCGACCCGAACGCCGACCTGGTAGCCACCGGTATCGGCCGATTCGTTCCCGAACAGGATCAAGTCGAATGGTCCGTTCGCCGCCTCCTCGGAGCGGACGACCGACACGATCGCCTCGGCCGTCGCGACCGGGTCCCACTCGCGGCCATCGGTCTCGAGGAGGATGGCCCGCTCGATCCCGAGCGCCATCGCGTCCCGGAGCTGGTCCTCGGCCGCCGCGGGGCCAAGCGTCAGGACGGTCGTCGAGCCGCCCTGCTTCTCGACGATCCGGACCGCCTCCTCGACCGCGCACTCCTCGTGCGGGCTGACCGTGAAGCCGAGATAGCGCGTGTCGATGTCCTGGCCGTCGGGCGTGAGAACGATCCGGCCGCCGGTCTGGGGCACGCGCTTGACGCAGACGAGGATGTTCATCAGGACGGCTTGCGGCTACCTGAAGAACCCGGCCCCCGTGGCGCACGGCTCATTGAGTATGCGAAACCGGCGGATATCCCAATGAACAGAGCTACGGACGTCGTGATCGCCGCTCCCCAGCTGAATGGGCCAGGCGCCGTGAGATTGAAGACCCACGCGTACGAAGCCCAGACCAGGCCGAGAAGCACCGCCGTCTTCCGAACGGACGTTTGACCTCTTCGATGCCAGCGCCGAACGAATCCCACCGAGAAGAGAACCAGCAGGACTAGATACCCAATGGCTAGCGGTGATGGCGTCATCGAAATCCGCCTCAGCCGCGAATGCGCGCGTTCTCGGGGTCGAGCAAAGGCGTGCTGCCGACAACCGCCACCGTGACCGGATAGCGCTCGCCGAAGTACTCGACCGCGAGCTTCGTCCCGACCTTCGCCTGCTGCGGCGGCAGGTAGGCCATCAGGAGGTGCTTCCCGACCGACGGGCCGGACCCGGCGCTCGTCACGTACGAGCGGCGGCCCTTCGCGTCGACGAGCGGCTGGCCGTCGGGCGTGACGATCGGCTCGCGCCCGAGCATGTACCGCGCGACGCCGCTCGATGATGTCGGGTCATCGACCGTCAGCGTGCACAGCACCGCCGCCGGCCGTTTCGCGCGCTGCTCGAGGTACGCCGTCCGGCCGACGAACTCGGCGTCCTTCACCTTCGGCCGCGCCATGCCGGCCTCGACGAGGTCGAAGTCGAGCTCCAGCTCGTTGCCGTGCGCCCGGTAGCCCTTCTCGAGCCGCCCGGTCGTGGCGTACACGCCGATCCCGGCCGCGACGACGCCGTGAGCCTGTCCGGCCTCCCAAAGCGTGTCCCAGAGGCGGAGCCCCTCTTCCATCGGGGCGTAGATCTCCCAGCCGAGCTCGCCGACATACGAGATCCGCGACATCAGCGCTCGCACCGGACCGATATCGACCGCGCGCGCCGTCCCGAACGGAAACGCCTCGTTCGACAGGTCCGCACGGGCGACCGACTGGACAAGGTCGCGCGCCCGCGGCCCCCAGACGCCCACGGTGTAGAGCGCGGACGTCAGGTCCGTCAGCTGCGCCGAGCCGTCCTCCGGCAGGTGGTCCGTGAACCACTTCTTGTCGCGCATCCCCATCCCGCCTCCGGTCACGACCCGGTAGCGGTCTCGGGCGAGGCGAATGATCGTCAGGTCCGCGACGATCCCGCCGCGCTCGTTCAGCAGCGGCGTGTAGATCACCCGGCCCACGGGGACGTCGACCTGCCCGACCACCAGCCCCTGGAGGTACGAGCACGCCCCCGGCCCGCTGACGTCGAAGATCGCGAATGCCGCCAGGTCGACCATCGCGACCCGGTCCCGCATCGCGAGGTGCTCCGCGTTGATGATCGGCGACCACCAGCGCGCGTCCCACTCGACCTCGCGAGGCATGACCCGGTCGCCATACTCGGCCAGCAGCTTCTCGTTGGCGCCGTACCAGAACGGCCGCTCCCAGCCGGCCGCCTCGAAGAACTCTGCCTTGAGCTCCCTCTGGCGCGGGTTGGCGGGACTCAGGCGCACGTCGCGGTTCGACGCCCATTGCTCCATCGGGTGGACGATCCCGTAGGTCTTGTTGAAGCCCTCCGCGGTTCGGGCCTCGACGTGGGCCCGGGTGCGGTGATGGTCGTAGAACCGGGCGACGTCCGACGAGTGCGGGTCGATCTCCGGCGTCCCGTCGGTCATCCACTCGGCGACGGCTTTGGCGATGCCCGGCGCCTCCTTGATCCAGATCGCCGCCGCGGACCAGAGCCCGCGGACCTCGAGCGTCTCGCCGAGGATCGGCATCCCATCCGGGGTGAGCGACAGCAGCCCGTTGATCGCCAGCTGCACCCCGATCTTCTCGTCGCCGACGATCTCAGGGAACAGCTCGAGGGCCTGCTCGAGCTGCGGGTCGAAGTCCTCCTTCGTGAACGGCAGCTGGGTCGGCGACAGGGCAGACGCGGCGATCGACGGGATCTCGTTCGGGTCCATGAGGATCGGCCGGTGGGCGTACGACCCGATCTCGAAGCCGCCGCCGTTCTGCCGCTCGTACATGTTCGTGTCCATGTCCCGGACGATCGGGAACGTGATCTCCCCTGCGGTCTTCTCGAACATGGGCACCGGGCCGATGTCGATCATCTGGTGGATCGCCGGGGTCAGCGGGATCGACGCCCCGGCCATCGCCGCGACACGTGGGCTCCACACGCCGCAACAGATCACCACCGTGTCCGCCTCGACGTCGCCGGCGTCCGTTCGAACCCGCCGCGCGTGGCCATCCTCGACGTCGATCCCTGTGACCTCGGTTCCCGGAGCGATCGTCAGCGCGCCCATGTCTGTCGCCTTCTCGCGCATGAGCGTCCCGGCCCGCAAAGAGTCCACCACGCCCACCCCCGGCGTGTAGAAGCCGCCGAGGATCACCGTCTCGTCGATGAACGGGACCATCTGCTTCACCTGGGCCGGCGTGACGAGCTCGGACTCGATCCCCGAGCTCTTCGAGGACGCCATCCGGCGCTTGAGCTCCTCCATCCGCTCGGGCGTCCGCGCGACCTCGATCCCGCCGGATTGCGTGAAGACGCCCAGCTCCTTGTACTGCCTCACGCTGTCGAGCGTGAACGCCGTCATCTCCTTGTTGTGATCGGTCAGGAAGATGAAGTTCGAGGCGTGGCCGGTCGATCCGCCCGGGTTCGGGAACGTCCCTTTCTCGATCTGGACGATGTCCCGCCGGCCGAGGCGGGCGAGGTGGTAGACGAGGCTGTTGCCGACGATCCCGCCCCCGATGACGACGACCTTCGCCCTGGCCGGAAGCGCGCCCATCCGAGATCCAACCTCCTCCGACCCCGCGGCCGCCGGCCCGCGCCGTCAAGCCAGGTTGATGACGACCGTCTTGAGCTCGGTGAACCGCTCCATCGAGAAACGGCCTCCGACGCGGCCGACGCCGCTCTGCGAGCCGGCCCGACCGCCGAACGGCAGGTGCGACTCCCAGTAGTTCGTTCCTTCGTTGATGTTGACCCATCCGGCCCGAACGGTCTCGGCGAAGCGAAGCCCGGTCCGGAGGTCGGCCGTGAAGATCGCGGTCAGGAGGCCGTACGGCGACGCGTTGACGATCTGGATCGCCTCGTCGACCGAGCCGATCGAGGTGATCGGCACGACCGGGCCGAAGGTTTCCTCGCGGGCGATCTCCATCTCGTCGGTCACCCGGTCGAGGACCGTCGCCTCGTAGAACAGGCCGTTGCCGCGTTGCGCGTCGCGCCGCCGCCCGCCCATGACGACCGCTGCCCCACGATCGACGGCGTCGCCGACGTGTCGTTCGGTCTTCGAGCGCGTCGCATCGTTGTTCAGCGGACCCATCGTCGTGTCGGGGTCGAACGGATCGCCGAGCCGGATCTCGCGGGCGACCGCGTCGCGCAACCGAGCGAGATACGCGTCGTGGACCTTGTCGTGGACGAGAACCCGCTCGCCGGCGGTGCAGCTCTGGCCGGCGTTGAGAAACAGGCGGTGAGAGTGGCCGTCACCGCCCCGTCGAGGTCCGCGTCGTCGAGCACGACGAGCGGCCCGTTGCCGCCCATCTCGAGGAGCAGCTCCTTGCCGGCCGCTCGTTCCGCGATCCGCCGGCCGGTCGAGGTCGAGCCGATGAACCCGACGGCGGCGGTCAGCGGATGGGTCACGATGGCGTCGCCGACGATCGTGCCCGGCCCCGTGACGAGGTTGAAGACGCCCGGCGGCAGGTCCGCCTCGGCCAGGCACTCCGCCAGGCGCACGGCGCAGACCGATGTGTTCGTCGCCGGGTTCCAGACGACGGTGTTCCCTGCCCCGAGCGCAGGGGCGATGAGCTCGCCCGGCATCGTGTACGGCCAGTTCCACGGTGACACGACCCCGACGACCCCGAGCGGGAGGCGGTAGACAAGGACCCGCTTGGCGGCGTCGACCGACGGCGGCATGAGGCCCTCGAGCCTCGTCGCGTCCGCCGCCGCCATCCGGAAGTAGGCGGCCAGCTCGTCGACTTCGTCGTAGGCCTCGGCATGGAGCGGCTTGCCCTGGTCGAGGGTGAGGGTCCGGGCGAGGTCGTCGCGGCGGTTCTCGATCACGCCCACGACACGTTCGAGGATCGCCGCCCGCTCGAACGGCGAGCGGCGGGCCCAGCCGGGAAACGCCTCGTGCGCGGCCTCGACGGCGCGCTCCGCGTCGGCGCGCGTGCCGCTGGGGATCGTCGCGATCGTCTCGCCCGTGGACGGGCTCGTCGCCTCGAAGCGGCCGTCCCCGGACGCGGCCGCCCACGCCCCGTCGACGAACATCGACAGGGTTTCGGTGGTCGCCTGCACGGTCATGGCCTCACCGACATCGGACGCGCAGTATTCGCCGGGAGGTGGGCCGTCCGCAAGCACGGTCCCACCGCCCGGTCGTTCGGGCAGGCTGCCGGGCGCCGGAGAAGCCCCGGCGCCCGGACCCTCCAAAAAGCTACTCCGCCGGGATCTCCGCGTGGATCGCGTCGAGGTTCACGCCCTGGGCCCGCCGGTACAACCGGGCGGCGACGTAGACGACGACGGCAGCCCCGTAGAGGACGCCGAGCCAGACAATCGATTGAGAATTGCCAACCCCGATGCCGTAGAGGCCACCGGGGAAGTCCTCGCTCACCCCTTCGGTGAACCACTCGAAGATCGTCCACCCGAGGAACAACATGGTGATCCCGCCGGCGAGGCTGATCAGCGGGATCGGCCCCACCCGATAGCGCGCCACCGGTGACGCCCTGTAGATGTCCGGTTTCCACCACGGCAGGATCGTCGCCGCGAAGCTGGTTCCGAGGAACATGACGGCGATGACCAACGTCGCGTCGAGGGTCAGCGCGATGAAGCCGTCCTGGTAGGCGTACAACCAGCTGACGACGACCGACGGGATCATGATCAGCAGCAGCGCGACCCACGGCACGCCCCGGTCGGACACGCGCGCGGCGGCCTCCGGCAGCACGCGGTCGAAGGCGGCCGCGAAGATCATCCGGGTCGACGAGAGGAAGAGCGTCCCCGCCCAGCCGAGGAACCACGCCCCGAACAGGACGACGAGGACGATCTGGAACACCCGGTTGTCGACCAGGAACGACGCCAGCAGTGGCGGGTAGCTCCAGATGGGAATGGTCGGATCCGTCGTCGTGTAGCCGTAGAACCAGTTGATGAAGTTCAGGTTCGTCGCGTTGAAGAAGAGCCAGCCGAACGTCTTCGCGGCAAGGAATACGAAGATGACCGCGAGGATCGCCGTGACCCAGATCCCCCCGAGCATCCCGTTGAGGACCTTCCGGAAGTCGCCAGCGCCACGGACCTCTCCGTACAGTGTCGCGCCCCAGTTCGGGTAGAGGATCCAGAACATCATGAACGGGATCAGGAGGAGCGTCGGACTGAGATTGCCGAGCGAGAACGGCTCGGCCGAGCCGGTGAAGGCGTCGTTCGTGGCGGCGTTGGCGATCGTCGCGTCGTACGCGCCCGAGACACCGAACAGGCTCTGCGCCTCGCGGTCGAATGCCCGCTGGAAGTCGGCCTGCGAGGAGACTGCCATGAGCACGAACATGACCGCCAGGACGGCCAGGCCAACGTAGAAGCTCATCCGCTGGATCCGGGCATAGCCGGCCATCCCGAGCGAGACGAGGAAGCTCGTGAGGACGATGACGACCAGCGACACGACGAACGTGCCGTCGGCCGTTCCGATGAAGTCGACCAGGGCCGTCTGGCCGGTCAGGGCCGCGAGCGGCTGGACGAATTCGATCTTCAGGATCGCCCCGTAGATCGGGGCCCACTGGGCGAGGATGAACCACCAGCCGGTGGCGGCGAGGACGAACGCGATGCCGCCCCGCTTCAGGCCGAGCGCTCCGCCGGCCACCGCGCCGATCACCCCGGCGACGATCGCCCCGATGTCGCCCAACGCGAGCGCGGCGGCAACGAGGTACGCGCCGATTCCGCCGAGGACCGCGCCGGACACGGCGCCCGGGATCCCATCGAGGACCCGGCTCTGCCAGACATAGTCGCCGCCTGCCCGGGGCATGACCGCGACGAGCCCGGCGTAGGTGATCGCGAGGAACGTCACCGCGATCGCCGAGAGGATGATCGAGCCGACCGGCGAACCTTCGCCAACGTAGCCGAACACGGCCAGGCTGTAGAACATCCCCAGGGTGACGAGGTTCACGGACATGAACGAGTAGACGAACGCGTCGAACCCGGACCAGCCCTTGACGAGGCCCGTCGCGTTGCGCAGGAAGAGCGACGGCGCGGCCCTCGCTCCAGCCGGCGCGCCGGTGACCGATGCCATGGTTCCCTCCTCTACCCCCCGCTCCCTCGAACGTGTCAGCCGTTGATCAGCAGGTAGCGCTTCACCTCGCCTTTCTTCGAGTCGAGATCGACGATGGCTGCCTGGAGAACGCCGTCCTCGTACGTGCTGCCGGGGTTGACGGCCAGCGTCCGACCGAGCTTCACCGCGCCCCGACCCTCATGGATGTGGCCGTGGAGCGACAGGACCGGCCCGTATTCGGCGATGGCGTCGCGGACCGCATGGGATCCGACCGGCACGAGCGCCTGGCCACCCGCGACGTACCTCATGTCGGCGTCGAGCTGGGGGGCGGCGTCGAGGTTCGACCCGTACGGCGGGGCGTGGAAGTTGAAGATCGCCCGGTGGGCGTCAGAGACGCCGCCGACGAGCCCGTCGATTCTCGTCTTGAGCTCCTCTTCCGGCAGCTCGCGGAATGTCTTCCACGGCGTCGGGTTTGCCCAGCCGGTCGACACGACCGTGAACCCGTCGAGCGCGATCGTGTTGCCTTCGCCGAGATCCACGAGCTCCGCCATCTCGATCAGCGGATCGATCTCGAACATGTCGTCGTTGGCGGGCGAGACGATGCACCGGATCTTCGAGCCCTTGAGGCGCTCGTCCGCGAGGGCCATCCAGCGCTCGACCGCCCCGAGCATCTCCTGCTTGAACCGGGCATCGACGAGGGCGGGGTCGGCCGACCAGGCGTCCAGCTCGTCGCTCGACAGCCGGACGGGGTAGTAGCCGCGGTCGAGGATGCGCTTCTCCATCGCCCGGAGCTCGTCGTCGCCGGAGAGCGTGTGGCGCTGCTCCTGGAGCGTGACCTCCCACGTCCCGCCGCCGCTGTCCACGACAGGCACCATCGCCTTGCCGGTCATGTCCCCGCCCATGATCAGCACGTCCGCCTGGTGATACGCACCTGCATTGAGGAACTTGCGCCAGCAGACCTCCGAGCCGTGGATGTCCGTGGCGAAGAAGATCCTCATGGCCTCCTCACTGTGCCCCGTGGGCGACTTCCTCGGGGTCGGCGTGCCACGGAACCCGCTCGCCGACCCGCGCCCGGACCCGCCACTTCGTCGACTTCGGGGCGTCGTCGATCGCCCGGCGGAGAGCCGTCACCTGGGCCGCCGGGTCGAACCGGAGCGGTCGCCCCACGTCGAGGTCACCCTCCTGCATGTCCGCGGCGAGGTACTGGGCGAGCTTGTCGAGATTGCCCGTCACGGTCCGCCACCAGCCCCAGTCCGTGGAGGTGAAGGCGAGGATCCGGGGGACGTTGATCCGGCCCTCCCCGTGCGTCGCGTCGACCGAGCCGTCGTCCTGGCCCAGCGGATGCTCGGCGAGGAGGACGAGGGCGTCGAGGACGTCCTTCCGGTTGATCTTCACGACCTGGAGCTTCGAGAGCAGCAGCTCCGCGACCGGCAGGGTCGGGTTGCTGGCCGCGAGGCGATCCGCGAAGTCGAAGCGGTGGCACATCTCGAGGCGGTCGACGAGGACGTCGACCGGGCGCTTCCGCGGCGCGTCGACGAAGTAGCCCTGTTTCTGGCCGAAGAGCGCGTTGTGCTGTTTGTCCGCCGTGTAGCCCTCGTCCTCGAGGAGCGCGAAGAACGCCGCCCGGTCCCGCGACCGGGTCGCGAAGTCGAGATCGACCTCCTGGCGACGGGTCCTGGCGAGCCAATCCGGCGCGTGGGCCCGGATCGCCATCCCACCCATGAGCCGGACGAGCAACCCTCGGCGGTCCGCGACGCCGACGATCCGCAACGCCTCGGCGAGCGGGTCCTCGAGCGTGCGGGGATCGCCAAGGGCGCCGACCCCAGCGGTCATCGACCGTTCCTCCCCCGCGCGGCCGGGGAACAACCGTGGCGGCGCGCGGTTCGGGGAGTATAGGCCGCTCTCGGCGGCCGCCAAGCCCCCCGCTCGGGATGCGCATCGGGTGCATACCGGTCGCAGTTCGGCGGCGATGCATGCACGCGATCGACATCTGCGGACATCTGCGGACATCTGCCGGCGACCGTGAACAGGTTGGCCGGGCCCCACTTGCCGCTTGACTCCCCGCACCGCGCGGGGTGAAATGCACGACGGAGGAGCCGACGACCGCGATGGGCCCGCTGTGGCCCAGTCGGCAGGCCCCGGGCAACGATCCCAGGAGGAGGCGGATCGTCCGGACCGGCGCCCGTTCAGTCCGTACAGATGGAGAAGGACTTTGACTGGTCATCGAACGCTGTTCCGTCCGTTGAGCCTGCTCGCCGTGCTGGCCCTGATCGTCGGCGCGTGCACCACCCCGGCGGCATCGCCGTCGGTATCGACTCCGGTGAGCTCCCAGCCGACCGGCGGCGGGTACGAGGAGTTCGTCCCCGACCCGACCCTGCTCACGGCCGCCAAGGCCGAGGGGACCGTGACGACCATCGCCCTGCCCCACGACTGGTGCAACTACGGCGAGTCGATCTCGGTGTTCAAGGAGCGGACCGGTCTCGCGGTCAACGAGCTCGATCCGAATGCCGGATCAGGCGACGAGGTCGAGGCGATCCGCGCGAACAAGGACAACCCGGGCCCGACCGCGCCCGACGTCATCGACGTCGGCCTCTCGTTCGGACCGCTCGCCAAGGGCGAGGGCCTGCTCGCCCAGTACAAGGTCGCGACCTGGGACACCATCCCGGACAGTGCCAAGGACGCCGAAGGCTTTTGGTGGGGCGACTACTACGGCGTGCTCGCCTTCGAGGTGAACACCGACGTCGTGAAGAACGTCCCGCAGGACTGGCCGGATCTTCTCAAGCCGGAATACAAGAACCAGGTCGCCCTCGCCGGCGATCCGCGGACGTCGAACCAGGCCATCCAGGCGGTCTACGCCGCGGCCCTGGCCACCGGCGGCTCGCTCGACAACATCGCGCCCGGCCTCAACTTCTTCAAGCAGCTCAACGACGCCGGCAACCTCGTTCCCACGATCGCCACGGCCGCGACCGTCGCGGCCGGCGAAACCCCCATCACGATCCGCTGGACGTACAACGCGCTCGCCAATCGCGATGCCACGGCCGCCAGCGGCGGCCCCGAGATCGCCGTCGTCGTCCCGAAGTCGGGGCGGTTCGCCGGCGTCTACGTCCAGGCGATCAGTGCCTTCGCACCGCACACGGAATCGGCCAAGCTGTGGGAGGAGTTCCTGTTCTCGGACGAGGGGCAGAACATCTGGCTGAAGGGCTACTGCCACCCGATCCGCTACGAGGACCTCGTCGCCAACAACAAGGTCCCGGCCGATCAGCTCGCCAAGCTGCCCGATGTCGAGGGCGCGGTCTTTCCGGACCTCGCGCAGCTCAACGCGGCAACCAAGATCATCACCGAGACCTGGGACGCCGTCGTCGGAGCGAACATCCAGTAGGAGCCTGATCCTGCGGCCACGCGAGGCACGCCCGTGGCGGAAGCAGCAGCGGTCCGCGAGCAAGGGGCGCGCGCCGCGCCCCTTGCTCGCCCGCGCCGCGCCTGGTCGTGGCTGGGGCTCGTGCCGTTCTTCGTCTTCAGCACGGCCTTCATGTTCCTGCCGGTCGCATTCCTCGTGCTCGGCAGCCTGCGCAACACCGAGGGGGCGCTGACCCTCGAGAACTACGCGGACCTCTCGACCGGCGTCATCCCAACGGCTTTCGCCAACAGCATCGAGATCAGCGTTGTCACGGCGGTTGGCGGCGGCTTGTTCGGCCTCCTCCTCGCCTGGTCGGTGATCCTCGGCGGCCTGCCCCGCTTCCTGCGGACCGCCCTGATGACCTTCTCGGGCGTCGCCTCCAACTTTGCCGGCGTGCCGCTCGCGCTGGCGTTCATCTTCACGCTTGGCAATCTCGGATTCGTTACGACTCTCCTCGCGGACTTCGGTCTCGACATCCGCGACACCGGCTTCCGGCTGACGAGCAAGCTCGGGGTCGAGATCGTCTACATGTACTTCCAGTTCCCGCTGATGGTGCTGATCATCGCCCCGGCCCTCGAAGGGCTGAAACAGGAGTGGCGCGAGGCCGCCGAGAACATGGGAGCCACGCCTGCCCAGTACTGGCGGCATGTCGCCCTGCCGATTCTCACGCCCTCGATCCTCGGCACGATGATCCTGCTGTTCGGCAACTCGTTCGGCGCGCAGGCGACCGCCTTCCAGCTCACCGGCGGGACTCTCAACATCGTCACCCTCGTCATCAGCTCGCAGATCAGGGGCGACGTGCTCCACAACCCGGGGCTCGGCTACGCCCTCGCGATGGGGATGGTCGCGATCATGGGTGTATCGATCGGCCTGTACTCCGTTCTCCAGCGGCGCGCCGAGCGGTGGCTCAGGGCATGAGCACCGGTGCCCAGGCGCCGTTCGGGCCACTGGGGGTCATGCGGTCGTGGCTTCGGGCCGGGCCGGGGTCCGGCGCGCGGCGGCGAGGGTTCGGGCCGCCGTGGGCGTGGATCATCTTCCTGCTCGGCGCGCTCTACTTCCTCGTCCCGCTGTGGGCGACGTTCCTGCACTCGATCAAGACCAAGCCGGACCCGTTCCTCGCCTATCGCCAGGTGTTCGCCGATCCGAAGTTCCTCGGCGGCCTGGGCTACTCGTTCGTCGTGGGCGTCCTCACGATCGTCATCAGCCTGCTGATCATCGTCCCGACCGCCTACTGGGTCAGGCTGAAGGTCCCTCGCCTCCGCCCGGTCGTGGAATTCGTGACGCTCATGCCGTTCGTCGTGCCGCCCGTCGTGCTCGCGTTCGGGCTCATCCGGATCTACGGCGGCGGTAGCCCGATCACGCTGGCCTCCACGGACGTCGGACTGAACCTGCTTCTCGTGGGCGCCTACACGATCCTCTCGTTCCCGTACATGTACCGGGCCGTCGACACGGGCCTCGCCGCGATCGACGTCCGGACACTGACCGAGGCGGCCCAGAGCCTCGGCTCCGGCTGGACCCGGATCCTGTGGCGGGTCATCTTTCCGAACCTCCGGACGGCCCTGCTGTCTGGAGCGTTCCTGACGATGGCGATCGTCATCGGCGAATACACGATTGCCCAGATCCTCGCGCGCAACGAGGCGTTCGGACCGTACCTGTCGCTGCTGGGGCGCAGCCAGCCCTACCAGCCCGCCGCCGTCTCGCTGATCAGCTTCGCGCTGACGTGGCTCGCGATGGGTGCGATCGCGTTCCTCGGCCGCGGCGCGCGGCAGCGCGTCCAGGTCGCCGGCGCACGGTAGAAGGGGACAGGCAATGGGCTTTCTCGAGCTGAGCGGCATCCAGAAGCGGTTCGGCGACACGGTGGCCGTCGAGGACTTCAACCTGTCCGCGGACCGCGGCGAGTTCGTGTCGTTCCTTGGCCCGAGTGGCTGCGGCAAGACGACGACGCTCCGGATGATCGCCGGCTTCGAGCAGCCGACCGCCGGGTCGATCGTCGTCGACGGCAAGGAGATCACGAGGCGGCCGCCGAACCAGCGCAACGTCGGGATGGTCTTCCAGGCGTATGCGCTGTTCCCGAACATGACCGTCGCCGACAACATCGGCTTCGGCCTGAAGGTTCGGAAGCGGCCGGCAGCGGCGGTCCGCCAGCGGGTCGACGAGCTGCTCGACCTCATCGGACTTCCGGGCAGAGGGTCCCGCTATCCCTACCAGCTGTCGGGCGGCCAGCAGCAGCGGGTCGCGCTCGCGCGGGCGCTCGCGATCGAGCCGCAGGTGCTCCTCCTCGACGAGCCGCTGTCCGCGCTGGACGCGAAGATCCGGGTCGCGCTCCGCAAGGAGATCCGGTCGATCCAGCGCCAGCTCGGGATCACGACGGTCTACGTCACCCACGACCAGGAAGAGGCACTCTCCCTGTCCGATCGCGTCGTGGTCATGAGCGATGGCCGGATCGAGCAGATCGGGACGCCGGCCGAGATCTACAACTTCCCGGCGACGTCGTTCGTCGCCTCGTTCGTCGGCACGCTCAATCTCCTGCCGGCCCAGGTCGTCGACGCCGGGGCCGGTCGTCTCGCCGTCTACGGCCAGGAGATCCAGGCCGCCAAACCGCTCACCGGCGGCCTGACGAACGGGCAGGTGTCGATCGCCCTCCGCCCGGAGAGCATGGAACTCGGCGAGGGAGGCGGTTCGAACCGGTTGCGCGGCCCGCTCGAGGACGTCAGCTTCCTCGGCTCGATCGTCCGGATGCGGGTTGGCCTCGGCGACGGAGCGAGCGTCTCGCTGGACACGTTCAACGATCCGCATCTCACGCTGCCGGCCGTGGGCGAGGACGTCACGGTCTCGTTCCCGCGGGAGGCCTGCCTCGTCCTCGAGGGCGGCACGACCGCCGAACCGGTGGACGCGCTGGCGGTGTGACCGGGGCTGACGACAGGCGAGCAGGCCCCGGAGCCCGCGACGCTCCTGGCGGCCGCCTCGACCCTCTCGAGGGCATCGACCTCGTCATCTTCGACAAGGACGGAACCCTCATCGACTTCGACGCGATGTGGGGCCCCTGGGTCGTCGAGCTCGTCGGGCGGCTCGAATCGCTCACCGGGCGGAGGTTGGCGGCCGGCTTCCTCGAGGACCTGGGCTACGACTCCACCGCCGGGCGGACGATCGCCGGTGGGCCGCTCGCCGCGACCCCGATGGCCCGACTCTACGAGCTCACCGCGGAGCTGCTGATCGATGCCGGCGTCGAGGAGGGGCCGGCCAGGGCGGCGCTCGCCCGCGCCTGGGAGCCGCCGGATCCGGTCGCGCTGGCCCGGCCGGTGACAGAGCTGCGGCCGTTGTTCGTCGCTCTCCGGGCCGCCGGCCGCCGGCTGGCGGTGGCGACGACCGACGATCGCCGGCCCACCGAGCGGGCCCTCGCCGCGCTCGGCGTCGCCGACCTCGTCGACGCGCTGGCCTGCGCCGACGACGGACTTCCGGTCAAGCCGTCCCCCGAGATGGTCTGGACGGTCTGCCAGGCGCTCGGGGTCGAGCCGGCGAGGGCCGCCATCGTGGGGGACTCGCCCGCCGACCTCGCGATGGGCCGGGCGGCCGGCGTGGGGCTCGTCGTCGGAGTCCTGTCCGGCGTCGGCAGCCGCGCGGACCTGGAGCCGTACGCGGACCTCGTCCTCGCCTCGGTCGCCGAGCTCGCGCCCGGCTGAGGCCGCCTCAGTCGCGGTTGCCGAGCAGTCGGAGGAGGAACAGGAAGATGTTGACGAAGTTGATGTACAGGTGGACCGCCCCGAGGACCGACGCCTTCTCGATCGAGCCGGTCGCCGTGAGGTAGTCGCCGTACCCGATGCGCTGGACGTCGTAGGCCGTGTACACGGTGAAGACGACGACGCCGATGACGGCGATGACCCAGCCGATCATGTTGCTGCCGAGCCACAGGTTGACGATCGACGCGACGATCACGCCGATCATGCCCATCCACAGGTAGCTGCCGAGGCCGGTCAGGGCCCGCTTCGTCGTGTAGCCGTAGAGGGCCGCGGCGCCGAACATCGCCGCCGCGCTGAAGAATGACGTGATGACCGATTCGACCCTGTAGAGCGACACGATCACCCCGACCGTGAAGCCCATCGTGGCGGCAAAGACGAAGAACAGCCCGAGCGCGAGCGACGCGCTGATCCGGCCGATGAGCGCCTGGATCGCGATCGCCAGGCCCAGCTGGCCGAAGACGATGATCAGCCACATGTCGGCGACGGTCGAGATGATCCGGTCGTTGTTGGCTACGAAGAAGGCGATGCCCGTCGTCAGCAGCAGGCCGGCGAACATCCAGCCGAATGACTGCGAGAGGAGGGTTGCCGCGGTCTCGGGCGCAACCCTCGCCCGGACCTGGGGATTCACCTGCGGGTCGATCATCGTGTTTCGCTCCTGTTCGTGGTCCGTGCGCCCTGGCTGCGCCCGGTCCGGGACGGCGTCGCCGTTCGTGCCTCGGCCTGCTCGGCGGCCCGCGCGAGGACCCACAGCAGATCGGCCAGCCGGTTGAGATACGGTAGCAAATGGGGCCCCGGGAGCAACCCCTCCCGACCGAGGCCCACCGCCCGCCGCTCGGCCCGCCGGAGGATCGTCCGGGCCAACTCCAGGGCGGCGCTCGTGGGGGTCTCGCCGGGAACGACGAACTCCTTCGGCATCGTCACCCGGGCCTCGAGCTCTGCCAGGACGTCCTCGACGCCCCTGACCATGTCGGCCGAGACGCGGGTCCGGCCGTCCTCGAGGCGGTCCCACGCTTCCGGGTTCGTCGCCAGCTCCGCGGCCACGACGAACAGCTCGCGCTGGAACCGGAGGACCAGCTCGCGAAGGGGTCGAAGGCCCGGCGTCAGGACGCCGTACTCCTCCTTGAGCCCGAGGCGGGCGCGGGCGAGGCCGAGCGCCGCGACGGCCTCGTCGATCGTGCCGTAGGCCTCGGTGCGCGGGTCGTCCTTCGGGATCCGGGCGCCACCGTAGAGGAGTCCGGTCGAGCCGTCGTCGCCGCGTCCGGTGGCGACGGCAGAGTCGCGCAACCGGTCCGCGGTCACGCGCCGATCACCACATGAGGCCGGCGTCGCGGGGATCCCAGCGCTCGGCGAGGAGGGTGACCTTGACGGGATGCTCGACGACCGACTCGGCCTGCTCCTTGACCTGCTGGATCATCGAGCCGGCGTACGGGCAGAACGGGGTCGTGAGGATCATCTTGATCTCGGACTCGGTCGGGCCGAGGATGATCTGCTTGATCAGCGCCAGCTCGACGACGTTCATCCCGATCTCGGGGTCGACGACGGCCCGGAGGGCGTCGAGGACGGCCAGCTCGGTCGCCCGCCGCTCGGCATCGAAGGCGGGCGCCTCCGACTGGGTCGCCGGGGACTGAGTCGCAGCGGCCTCCGTGGCTGGTTTCGTCGTTGCGTCGGTCATGTCGATGTCTCCGGGAGCTGCGTTCCCAGAGCGTACCATCAGCCCACTCCGAGCCCCGGGAATCCCGTCGCGGCCGCCTGACCGGCACGATCGGCGTTGACAGGTCGCTTTCGGTTCGTGGGATGATGGCCCGGTCCCCGGGGAGCGGAGGAGGCTTCAATGGTCGACCCTGGAAGCGCGCGCCGGTTGAACTCTCGTCGAGCCCTGCACCGCCCGGCGGCCGGCGCGGCGACCCTGCTGCTGATCCTCGCAGGGTGCGGTCCCAGCGCCGCCAGCCCCTCGGCCACCCCGGCCGTCGAGTCGACGCCCCAGCCGACGGCGGAGGTCACGGCCTCGCCTGAACCGACGGCCAGCCCCGGGGAAACCCCGGAGCCGACGGAGGTCGCGACCGGGGAATGCACGCCGGGGACGCCGAGCGCGTCCCTCGAGTGGACGATCCTCGAGGGCCAGGACGGCGACTACCGGTTCGCCTATCCGCCCGACTGGATCAATGCTGACCAGGACATCCCGACGAGCAGCTCGGTGAGCCCCGAGACGTTCGCCGAGACCGGCCTCCCGGAGGACATCACCCACCACGTCGACCTCGTCCGGGCCGTGGACGGCTCGGTTGGGGTGAGCGCCTGGGTCATCGAGGGTGTCAGCACGCGAACGGAGGCCCTCTTCGATCGGGAGCTGGCCTGGCTGGACACGCAGCCACAGCTCACGGACGTGCTCGACGACGACATCGAGGCGTGCTTCGATGGCTCGCCCGCTCGCGGCTTCAGCTCCGTCTGGGACTTCCCGGGCGGCGAGACGTACATCGTCATCTTCCTGCTCGAGCGGAACGGCAAGATGTACGAGGTCCAGCTCACCGCGAACGACCCGGAGCAGGAGGTCACCTTCGTCGAGTTGATCAGCAGCTGGGAGTGGACGGAGCCGGCCGGGCCGCCAGGCGACCTCGACGACCAGTTCGCCACCACCGACTTCAAGGTGGTCGGCATGGCCACCGACGTGGACAAATCGATCCCGGGCCGGCCGAACCCGGCCACCTTCCAGAGCGTCTTCCCGGCCACGACGGAAAAGATCTACGTGATCTACGAGCTCGACGACGGCATAGAGGACGCGGTCACCATCGGCTGGGCGCGGGACGGCCGGGACATGTTTGTCTCCAAACCGTTCGACTACAGCACGACGAGCTTCGCGTGGGGCTGGATCACGCGGCCCTCCGGCGGAGAGTTCGCAACGGGCAGCTACCAGGTGACGCTGACGCTCGAGACCTCCGGCGACACGATCACCGTGCCGTTCACCGTCGAGTAGCGCCGGGATCAGCCTCGGCGCGTCCGCCGCTTCGGGCGTTCCCTCTCGAGGACGACGCCCGGCAACCGGTACTGCTCCGGAAGGCTCGAAGCCTCCTCCGCCGAGTAGCCGGGGCCGGCGAGGGATCCGTCCGGCTCGAAGAACTCCTCGTAGCGATCGCGGTTCTTCGCGGCGAAGGTATAGGCTGCCGCGATTCCGACGGTTCGAAGCTCCGGATGGTCCTTCAGCAGATCGGTGAGGCCGTACCCGTTCCGGCGCAGCTCGAGCAGCTGGCGGACGGTCAGCCGGGAGCCGTAGCAGAACGGCTCACCGTTCATGACGAGCGGGTCGACCTTGACCCACTTGATCGTCATCAGGCGCCTTTGTAGAGCGCGGCGAGGAGCCGGTTCCGCTTGCGCGCGTCGCCGGCGAGCCGGCGATGCCAGCGGAACACCTGAACGGCTTCGTCGAGGGCGACGTCCGCGATCGTCCGCTCGTCCGGCGCCAGGACCGCGGGCACGGCCAGCCGAAGACCCTCGCACAGCAGGATGAGGTCGTCCATCGGCACCCGCCGGCGGCGGTAGATCGGGACGACCCACTCCGCCCAGGCGCTGACCGCGAACGGGTCGTTGGACGCGACCGCGATGCCGAGGCGATCGACGAGGGTTTCGGTATCCCGCAGGAGCTTGCGGAGCCCGATTGCATCGTGGCGGTCGCGCATCGTCGGGTCGCGATCGAGGGCGACCTCGAGGGCGCGGGCACCCAGGCGGGCGTGCGAGCGACGCAGTCGCTCCGTGGCGGCCGGGGATCCGCTCGCCATGTCGCGCGGCGGGACGCCGAGGCTGGGGTGGCTCACGAGGCCGAGTCTAGCGTGACCCACGGGCGATCGCCATCGAGCCGCGAGCCGCGAGCCGCGAGCCGCCGCTAGGATGGCCCGATGGACGAGACGCCGCAGCCCGGGGATCGGCGGCCGGCTGACAACCAGGGGCGAGGCGGCGAGTCCCCGCGTCGGCTCGAACGCCCACCCGGGGAACGGTACGCGGCGCCCGGACCCGGCGGCGCGGAACCCGGTCCCGCGATCGCCCCGGTTCGCGGGATCCTGCTCGCCGCCGGCGTCGGGCTCATCGGTTCGGCCGCGTCGATCGTCCTGGTCGCCGTCGCCTCCGTGAGCGCCGGCCTCCTCGTCGTGGCCGCGGTGACCGGACTTTTCGTCGGGGAGGCGCTCCGGGCCGGCGCCGGGGCAACCCTCACCCCAGGGCTCCGCCGCGGCCTGGCCGTCTCGACTGCGCTCGAATCTGTGCTCGCCGCACAGATCGGGATCTGGCTGTACGCCCGGGCCGAGGGTGGCGCCCTGGGCCTGGTCGACTACCTCGCCGAGGCGTTCGGGCCGCTCGTCCCGCTCCAGCTCGCGATCGCCGCACTCGTCGCCTGGTGGAGCGCCCGATGAGCGACCCGACCGGCGCAGCCCTTCGGTTCCGCCGCCCGTCCGGGGCCGACCATCGCTTGATCGTCGACCTCGTCGACGAGTGGTGGGGCGGCCAGCGGGTCCACCATCTCCTGCCACGGCTGTGGTTTCGCCACTTCAGCGGGACCTCGTGGGTCGCCGAGTCCCCCGATGGCCGGCTGGCCGGCTTCCTTGTGGGGTTCGTCAGCCCCGATCGCCCGAAGGAGGGGTACGCCCACCTCGTGGCGGTGAACCCGAACCTCCGCCGAAAGGGCATCGGACGGGCCCTGTACGAGCGATTCTTCGACGACCTCCGGGCCCGGGCCGTCAGTCGAGTGTCGGCGACGGCCTGGCCGGACAACCGGCCGGCCGTCGCGTTCCACCGGGCGCTCGGGTTCAGCGTCGACGACGGCCCGGGGACCCGGCCGGTTCACGGGATCCCGGCCTTCCCCGACTACGACGGGGATCGCGACGACCGGGTGGTCCTCTACCGGGACCTCTGACGGGTCGACGGCCCGGTTCGGACCCCCGACGATGCCCGGGATCCGGCCGATTGCCGGCTCCGCGCCGTTCGCGCAGCGACGGTCCAGGGAAGAGTGCATGACGCGGCTCCTCGGGAACATCGGCGTTCGGTTCGGGCTGATCGGGATCTTCGTCGTGGGCGGGTTCCTCTTCCGCGACTGGCTGCCCGGCGGCGCCGACGCCCTGCGGGTGGGCGATTGCTTCGAGGAGCCGACCGGGGTCGAGGTCGTCGACGACGTCCAGCACCACCCGTGCGGCGAGAATCACGACTCCGAGGTCATCTTCGTCGGCGAGCACCCGGCGGCGAACGGCGCGGCGCCGCTCTCGGACGCTGGGTATCGCGAGTGGATCGGGGCCAATTGCCTGCCGGCGTTCACGGCGTACACCGGCGTCGACCTCATGGCCCAGGAAGTCCTCGACGTCGGGTATTTCGTGCCGACGAGCGACTCGTGGGGGGACGGCGACCGAACCGTGATCTGCTACGTCGTCCGGGTCGACGGCGCCCAGATGACCCAGTCGGTCCGAACGGCGAACTAGCCGCCATCCTGGCCGCCATCCCGGCGAGCGCCCGGGAACCCAGCCCCGTGGTCCGGTGTAGAAGGGCATCGGAACGTAGTCGCACGGGAGCTGGGACGATGACACGACGATTCCTCACCGGCGGCTCGGCCGCCATTGCGACCCTCCTGCTGGCCGCGGGCACGACCGCGGCGGGCGGCTGGGCCACGATCACCGCCGACGAGGGGAGCGGCGGCGACCAGCCACGGGCCGGCGAAACGGACGAATTCGGGTTCACCGTCCTCCAGCACGGTCAGACCCCCGCCGGCTGGGTCACCGCGACGCTCGTCGTCGAGAACTCCGCTACCGGCGAGACGATCCGCGTCCCTGCCACGCCGCAGGGCGCAGACGGGCACTTCGTGGCGAAGGTCCGATTCCCCGAGGCGGGCTACTGGATCTGGCGGGTCGACATCACCGACCTGATCCCCGAGTCCCCGCCCCGGATGCTGACGGTCCTGACGGCCGACGGAGCGCTTCCGCCGTTCGACCCGTCGACCGCCCTCACGATGGTCGAGCGGGCGAAGGCGGATCTGCGTGCCGAGTTCCAGGCTGACTACGCCGTCCGCATCGATGGACTCGAAAGCGCCCTGAGCGCCGTCCAGTCCCGGGCGTCGAGCCTCGAGCGGGAGCGGGACGCCATGTCCGAGCGCCTCGTCGCGGCCGAGAACGGCGCCGGGGGCGGAGTCCCGATCGCGGCAACGCTCGCCGTCGCGGTGCTGGGTGGCGCGTTGGCCGGGTTCGCGATGGCGGGCCTGGGCCGGCGAGCCACCCGGCCCGAGTCGAACATCACGGCAGTGCCCGACTACGTCACCACCACGCAGTAAGGGCATGTCACTGCTGGTGACCGAATCGGCTACGAGCCCGCGCGAACCGAGCCCCAGCCTGCAGTCCGGGCGCTCGATCACGCGGGCTCCGGCCCGTTCTTGTTCCTGGTAGTAACAACCGGGCGGGCGCCGGGCGGGCCCGCTAGCGCTGGCGGCGGGTTTCCTGCTCGCGCCGCTTGCCGGCCTGTTCGCGCTCCTGTCGAAGGAGCTCGTTGAGCTGCCGGAGACGCTCTTGCTGATCGGTCGGGGGCGGAGCTGCCGGTCGCGGCGGGGTCGGCGGAGTAGACGCCCTGGTCTTCGAAGGGACGGTCGGCTTCGGCAGCGCCTTGGCGGCCGCTTTCGGCTTCGGGGCCACCTTCGAGCTCGGCTTCGGCGCAGGCTTCTCGGCCATCGGTCAGCGCTCCATCCGTTCGGGCCGCGGCGCCCGTGGGCCATCGTGGGTGCGGTGCTCGGCCGCGCTCCGCCGGGCCTCGGCCAGCCGTTCGGCCAGGCCCGCCTCGGACGGGAGCCCCGATCGGTCGAGCGGCCGGTCGACGGGCCGGGGCGCGATCGCGCCGTCCCGACCGGTCCCGCCCGGTCCCACCCCGCCGGTCTCGCCGACGAACGGCATGTTCTGCCGCTCGACCGCGTCGAGGCTCATCCGCAGGGCGGCGGTCTTCTGCTCCGCGACCTCGCGGACGTAGGCGGCCTCCTCGGCGGCGGACATCGCCCGGCCTCGGATGGCCGTCTTCGGCTTGCCGACCATGAGCCACGCCAGGTGGTAGCGGTCCATGCTCCCCCACGCGGTCGAGAGGAGGTCGTCCGACAGCTTCAGCCAGAGCTGGAGCGCGGGCAGCGAGGGGCTGGCGGCCAGCCGCTCGCCCTCGTCGACGAGCTGCCGGGTCCGCGAGATGAGTTCGTCGCGCGTCACGCTGCGAGTGTAGGCCGCGACGGGATCAGCGGGATTCGCCGCGGATGAACGCCTCGCGCTCCTCGCGGGCGCGGAGCGTCCATGCCCCGGGCAGGCCGGTCCCGATCGGGCGGCCGGCGAACCGGCTGACAGGCAGGATCCCGGCGACGCTGCTCGAGAGGAACGCCTCGTCGGCAGCGGCAAGGTCGGCCGGCGACAGGCGGGCCTCGATGGCCGTGAGGCCCACCCGGCCGGCCCAGCCGAGGATCCAGTCGCGGGTCGTCCCGGGCAGGATCGCGCAGTCGAGCGACGGCGTCGCCAGCTCCGTGCCGCGAACGAGGAACACGTTCGCGGTCGTGGCTTCGGACAGGTCTCCCTGCATCGTCAGGAACAGCGCGTCGTCCGCGCCGGCTGCTCGGGCCTCGAGGCGGGCGAAGACGTAGTCGGCCCGGCTCGTGGTCTTGAGGGCGGCCAGCGGGCTCGACGGGTCACGCCGAACGGCGCTCGGGACGAGGTGGAGGCCCCGCTCGATATGACCGGGCGGAGGCGGGACGACCGGCCAGCCCTGGACGACCATCGTGGGCGGCGGCGCCTCGTCGGGCGGGAGGAGGCCGCGGCCGAAGAACGGACCCCGGCTGACCGTGATCCGGAGAGCCGCGTCGCCGTCGGGCCCGGCAAGGCCTTCGGCCGCCAGCAGCTCGTCGATCGCGGCACTGAGGATGGCGGACACGTCGTCCGGGAGGCGAATCCCGAGACCAGACGCGGACCGTTCGAGCCGGGCGAGATGCTGGTCGAGCTCAGTCGTTCGGCCGCCGCGGGCACGGAGCGTCTCGAACACCCCGTCGCCGAGCTGGAAGCCCCGGTCGTAGGCCGAAAGGTGAGTATCGCCGGCCGGCACGAGCCGCCCGTCGACCCAGGCGTGGCGCGGCTCGGTCAACCGGCGACCTCGAGGCCGCCGATCGCCGTCAGCGGTCCGCGGGCCTTGGCCACCGTCTCGTCCCACTCGGCCGCAGGATCGCTCCGCCACGTGATCCCGCCGCCGACGTGGAGCGTGAGGCGCGAGCCATCTGCGACGAGGGTTCGAATGGCGATGCTCGTCGCCATCGCGCCGTCCGGCCCGATCCAGCCGATCGCGCCCGTGTACGGCCCCCGGCGGACCGGCTCGAGCTCCTCGAGGATCGTCATCGCCCGGATCTTCGGGGCGCCAGTGATCGAGCCGCCCGGAAAGCTCGCCGCGAGGAGGTCGAGGGCGTCGCGACCCGGCGCCAGCCGCCCGGTCACGGTCGTGACGAGGTGCTGGACCGCCGAAGTCCGCTCCAGCCGGCAGAGTCGCGGCACCCGGACGCTCCCCGGCCGGCACACGCGCCCGAGGTCGTTCCGCAGGACGTCGACGATCATGACGTTCTCCGCCCGATCCTTCTCGCTGGCGAGGAGCTCGCAGGCGAGGACGCGGTCCTCTTCCCGTGTCCGGCCGCGCGGCCGGGTGCCCTTGATCGGATCGGTCGCCACGAAGCCGAGCGGGTCGACGCGGAGGAACGGCTCCGGCGAGGCCGACACGATCGCCCGATCAGCGCCGCTCGCCGCCGGGCCGAGATCGACGAAGGCCGCGAAGAGGGCCGGGTCGCCGGTTCGAAGCCGGCGGTAGAGCGGCCACGGGTCGGAGGCGAACGGCGTCTCGAGACGGCGGGTGAGGTTCGCCTGGTAGATGTCGCCCCTCGCGATCCGCTCGCGGATCGCCTCGACGCCTGCCTCGTAGGCCGGCCGGTCGAGGCCGGACGTGAACCTGAGCTGGTCCGGCGCCGGCGTGCCGGCGGCGCCGGACGCCCGCCCGCCGCTCGCCAGCCGCTCGCGAACTTCCCCGAGCCGCCAATCGAGTCGGTCGGCGCCCGCGTCGAGAGCCCGCCCTCCAAGCCAGGCGGCTCCCGTCCGCCGGTCCCAGGCCACGACCCAGTCATGGACCGCGAGCCGGAGCTCCGGCAGCGGCTGATCGTCGATCGCCAGCGACGGGAGCCGCTCGAACCGGCGCCCGAGGTCGTACGACAGGTAGCCGGCGAGCCCGCCGAGGAACGGCGGGACGGCGCCGGGAGGGTGATCGCCACCGTCGACGGACGGCGGGCCGTCGACGGACGGCGGGCCGCCGGCGAGCCGGCGGAGCGTCGAACGGGCTTCCGCGAACGGATCGGCCCCGTCGGACGGGCGCTCGATGACCCACAACGGATCTGCCGTCAGGAACGTCCAGCGGGCATTCCGTCCCGGTCGAGCGCTCTCGAGGAGCACCAGGCCCGGGAGGTCACGGAACCGCTCCGCCGCGTCCATCGGCGCCAGAGCGACGATTTCCTGTAATCGCTCGAGGCGGACCGGAGGGTGCCGCGTGGCCCGCTCGGCGGATCGCGGCCGCGGGGATTCGATCATCGGGCGATGATAGGGCCGGTCGCCCGCGGAGCCGAGTCGCGCGTCCGGAGGAGCGGCGGCCGAGGGTCGGCTTCGGCCGCCCAGGGGTCGGTCGGTTCCACGCCTGTCAGTCGTCGCGGAGGTGCACGTGCGAGCTCGCGACCTCGGCATCGTCATCGGGTTCGGCACGCCCGGGCCGCTCAACGCGATCACCGACGTCGCCGGCGTGCGCGTCGGGCACACGACGCTCGTGAGCGGGGAGGGCCCGCTGGTCGTCGGTCGCGGCCCGGTTCGGACCGGCGTCACGGTCGTCGCTCCGCGGTCGGGCGACGCGTCGCGCGAGCCGATCTTCGCCGGCTGTCACCGGCTCAACCGCAACGGCGAGCTGACCGGGCTCGAGTGGGTCCGCGAGTCGGGCTTCCTCACGTCACCCGTCGCGATCACGAACACCCACAGCGTCGGCCTCGTCCGGGATGCGCTCGTCGCAGTCGCGATGGACGCGGATGGGTCCGGCTGGTCGCTGCCCGTCGTCGGCGAGACGTGGGACGGGCTGCTCAACGACATCAACGGGTTCCACGTCAAGGCCGAGCACGTTCGCCAGGCGCTGGACGGCGCGATCGGGGGCCGCGTCGAGGAGGGCGGGGTCGGCGGCGGGACGGGGATGATCTGCCACGAGTTCAAGGGCGGCATCGGCACGTCCTCGCGAACGCTGGCGGCGGACGCTGGCGGGTTCACGGTCGGCGCACTCGTCCAGGCGAACCACGGCAAGCGCGACTGGCTGCGGGTCGACGGCGTCCCGGTGGGTCGGGAGATCGGGATCGACGAGCTGCCGAGCCCGTACGGGACCGCCCGAGCGATGCGCGCCGGGCGAGCGGCCGGATCGGGCTCGATCATCGTCGTCGTCGCGACCGACGCGCCGCTCCTCCCCCACCACTGCGAGCGGCTCGCCCAGCGGGCCGGGCTCGGGATCGCCCGCGCCGGCGGGACCGGCGGGCACACGAGCGGCGACCTGTTCATCGCGTTCGCGACCGGCAACCGGTTCCCCGACGGGGCCGGCGACGGCGAGGGCCAGCTCGGCTACGACGTCCGGGCGACGGGCGACACGGTCATCGACCTCCTGTTCGACGCGACGATCGAGGCCACCGAAGAGGCGATCGTCAACGCGCTCGTGGCCGCGACGACGATGGTCGGGCGAGACGGGATCACGGCCCACGCCCTGCCTCACGACCGACTGGTCGAGGTGATGAAGCGGTACGGTCGCGTTCTGGTGGCCTGAGGTCCGTGACGGGAGTCGCGGCGACACTCCGAACGGCGACCGAGGGCGACCTTCGGGCGATCGACGCCGTCCTGCGCGTAAATGACGAGCCACCGCCCGGCGAGCCGATGTACCCGACGGGCGCCCAGGATCCCTATCTCGGGCACCTGATCCGCCGTGGCACCAGTGCGGTGGCTGAGATCGATGGCGTCGTCGTCGGGTTCGGGGCGACGGTCGACACCGGGCGGTCCACCCACCTGGCCGACCTGTTCGTCCTCCCGACGTACCACGGGCGCGGTCTCGGCGGCCGGCTGCTGACCGCCGTATTCGGCGATCGATTCCCGCGGACGACGTTCAGCTCGGACGATCCGCGGGCCCTGCCGCTCTACGTCCGGGCCGGGATGACCCCTGTCTGGCCCAGCCTCTATATCTCCGGCGATCCGGGCGGCCTGCCCGACGATCCGGAAGACATTGCCGTGGAAGACGCGACGTTCGACGACGTCGCCCGCCTCGAGGGCGAGTGGGGCGGGTCGACCGCGCGCCGGACCTCGCGTTCTGGGCTACGCACCGGGATCCTCGCGCCGTCGTGGTCGTACGGGCCGGCCAGCCGGTCGCCGCGGGCCTGGGGCGGGGTCGGCTCAACGGGATCGGCCGGTGGGTCGATCGGGCAGTCGTGGCTCCGGACGAGGAGCCGATCGCTCCACTGGTTGCGCTCATCCGCCGCGCCGCCGGCGGCGGCGATCTCATCGGCGCATCGGTCGCGGGGCCATCCCCGTTGCTGCCGCAGCTCCTGGCCTCGGGATTCCGGATCCGCGATCGCGACACCTTCATGACCAGCGACCCCGCCCTCATCGACCCGGCCCGAACGCTGGCGAACACCGGGATCCTGTAGGCGCGCAAGGGCCGCGAACGCGTCTGCGGGACACGGCAGTGTGAGCGCCAGTCTTGGCGTGCGGCAATGACACAAACATCAATCCGGACATCAAGCCAGTCGGCCCTCGAAGCCATCGACGGACGTCCGCACCGCGCTGTGGGTAACTCCTGAGGAGCACGGCCTCGTGACGGTCGACCCGCCGACGCGCGGTCGCCAAGTCTGGCAGCACAAGGAGCCTGCATACGGTCCGCGGCTGCCAACCGAACCGATCCAACACGATGCCCGCGGCCAGCCGCGCCTTGACGTCGTGCCGGCGGAGCGTCTCCTCCACCGACGTGAGCTCGGTCTTGATCTCGACGACGACAAGCGTGCTTGTCTGGACGTGCCACGCGAGGAAGTCGATGGAGCCGCGCTCTCCCCAGACTGAATACGTGACCTCGGGCCGGACGTCCCAGCCGCGGGCGATCAAGACCTCGGCGCATCGTCCCACGAGAGCGGCGTGTCCCTCATCGATCAGGCGGTCGAGGTCGCCGCCTCGCCACCGAAGGGTCACGACGAGTTCGGCATCGAGAGCGCGAGCGATGGAGTCAAGGTGCCCGAGGGGCATACCGACCACGTGGCCTCGCTCCACGCGCGAGACGACATCCTGGCTCACGCCGGCTCGAGCGCTCAAGTCCTGCTGCCGCCACCGACGACTGTGACGAATGGCCCGAACCGGGCGCCCGACTCGCTGCGCGTCCACGATGGCAGCATCGCATCGGGCGTTCGACTCGCGATCCATGCCGCCTCACCGGCGGATCACCTACGCACAGCAAGCGTGGTAGGCGCCACGAATCGGCCCGCGCCTGTCCGCGAGCCCCGATTCGCTATCGGTTACGCACGAGGTGCGCGGTAGGCGTCGGATCCACTCGACGCCAGCGGTCGGCCGCCAGGGATCCGCCTACCACGCACTCCGTGCGGATCTGAGGGAGCGGGGACAGGGCCCGCTCAGCCGGCCGCGACCGGGACCGGCCTCTCGATCGGCACGCCGACCATGCTCCCCCACTCCGTCCAGCTGCCGTCGTAGTTGCGGACCCGCTTGTACCCGAGCAGCTCGTGCAATACGAACCACGAATGCGACGACCGCTCGCCGATCCGGCAATAGGCGATGACGTCCTTGTCGGGCGTGATCCCCTTGCCCTCGTACAGCGTCTCGAGCTCCTCGCGGCTCTTGAACGTGCCGTCCTCACGGACCGTCTGGGCCCACGGGATCGAGGCCGCGCCGGGGATGTGACCGGCCCGCTGGGCCGTCTCGCTCATGCCGGGCGGGGCGATGACCTCGCCGTTGAACTCGGCCGGGCTGCGGACGTCGACGAGCGCCAGGGTCGGGTCGCCGATCCGGGGCAGGATGTCGTCGCGGAACGCGCGCAGCGCGAAGTCCGGTTCGGGCAGCCTGTAGCCCGTCGCCGGGTACGACGGCACGTCCGTCGACAGCGGCAGGCCGTTGTCGAGCCAGAACTTCCGGCCGCCGTTGAGGATTCGGACGTCCCTGTGGCCGAACAGCTTCAGCTGCCAGTACGCCCAGGCCGCGAACCAGTTGTTGTTGTCGCCGTACAGCACGATCGTCGTCTGCGGGCCGATCCCGCTGCTGCTCAGCAGCTCCGAGAACTCCTCGCGGGTCGCGATATCGCGGCGGATTCCGTCGGCCAGCTGGCTCGTCCAGTTCCAGCCGACGGCGCCGGGGATGTGGCTCTGCTCGTACGACGTCGTGTCGACGTCGACCTCGACGAACCGGACGTCGGGGTCGTCGAGATGGGCGCGGGCCCAGTCGGAATCGACGAGCACCTCGCTGGCATATCCGGGAACGGTCATGGCTTTCCTCCTCGAGTTGTAGATCCCGTGACGGAACGAACAGGGAGAACGGCGGGCTATCGACCGAGCGATCGCGCCCGCCGGGGACACGCGCAGCGGCCCATCGTTCGGTCAGTCATCGGACGACGCTCGATCGCGGCGGCTGAACCGGGCGAGACGGTCGCGGCAGGCATCTGCCTCGCGCTGCGCCTGGCGGACGATCCACGGATCCACCCGCGTCGAGTCCTCGATCGCCACCGTCGCGCCGTACGGGCCGTCCTCGACGACGATCCCCGACGAGTTCCGGTAGTCGCTCATCCAGTTCGCCTGGAGCTGCAGCGCGACATCCGTGACGACCGCCGGCGAGAACATCCAGTCGAGATGGGTCGCGTTCAGACGGTCGACGATGTCGGCGATCCGAACCGGCCGACCGCGCTCGATCCGGGCGAGGAGGGTGATGACCCGCAGCGCGCTGAAGGGGTCGCCGCTCTCGGCGATCGACGGCGGCTGGATGTCAGGTTCGGGCAGGCCCGCGGGTGCGGGGCGGAGCGGCGCGAGGCCGGGGGCGGTGGCTCGGACGTCGGTCACGGGATCTCCGACTGGATCACTCGGATTTAGGCCGAAGCCTACCACCGGCCTCCGCGAACGCCAACCCCGACGCCGACCGTTGGCCTGCGCGAACGGTGGGCCTAAAATCCACCGATGAGCCCGGACAGCGACGCCCATCGCGCAGCGAATCGCGGCCGGTTCGCGCGGATCGTCGCGCGCCCGGACGCGGAGATCGATCTCGCCGAAGGCGCCCTGTGTATCGCGGCCGACGGGCGGCCGGAGCTCGATCCGGCGGCAACGCTCGCGGCCCTCGATGGGCTCGCCGAGCGGGTACGTCTGCGGGTCGACCGCGGCGACGACGACGCGACGACGGTCGAGCGCCTTCACGACGTGCTGTACCGTGAGGTCGCCTTTCGGCCGCCGACCGCCGCCGAGTTCCACGACGCCCGGAACAGCGAGCTGGACCGCGTCGTCTCGCGGCGCGTCGGCCTGCCGATCAGCCTCGCCATCGTCGAGCTCGAGGTCGCCTGGCGGATCGGACTTGCGCTTTACGGGATCGGGTTGCCCGGTCACTTCATCGTGGGCGGTCCGAACGGGCTGCTGATCGATCCGGCCGGCGGCGGCCGGTCGCTGACACCGGACGATTGCCAGGCGCTCCTCCGCCGATCCCTCGGCGAGGGTGTCCTGTTCCACGTCGGCCTGCTCCGCCGAGCGGGGAGGCGCGCGATCCTCGCCAGGGTCCTGCGCAACCTCCGGTCGGTCCACCTCGCCCGGCGCGACTGGCCGGCTGCCCTCGGCGTCATCGACCTCCTCGCCGTCGTCGAGCCTACCGACCCGGATCACGGCCGCGACCGCGGCCTCCTCCTCGGTCGGATGGGCCGGTTCAGCGAGGCGGTCGCCTGCCTCGCGCGCTACCTCGAGGAACGCCCCGACGGCCACGACGCCCAGGACGTCCAGCAGGTCGTCGCGATCTTCGCGGGCCGAAGGAACTGATCGCCGATAAGGCACCCCTCGGCCGTCCCGGCCGGACTTTGAGGCAGGCGGCTGCCCCGAACCGCTCCTCCCGCCCGATGGCCAGGCCGCGCCGCGCCCCTACGGTGGCATCAGGTCCGACATCCCGTCATGGACAGCGAGGAGAGACTCAGATGCACCCCTTGATGACCCACGAGCTGGCGAAGATGAAGATCGCCGAGCAGCTCCAGTACGCCGAGCGGCAGCGCCTCGCGCGGCTGGCCGTCACCGATCGGCCGCGACCGATCGACATCGTGAAGCTCGGAACGAGCCTCCGCGAGCGCCTGTTCGGCGATCGCTCGGCTCGTCCCGCGAAGCCCGCAGGCGCGGGCGCCTGATCCAGGCGCCCGCCTTTCGGGCGTCCGGGTCAGCTCCGCGTCAGGCTCCGCGTCAGCTCCGCGTCAATCCTCCTCGCCGGCCTCGGCGAGGTCGTCGGCTGTGGGAGCCAATCCGAGCCGCGCCGCGACCATCGCAGCCTCGACCCGGTTCGAGACCGCGAGCTTGTCGAGGATATGGGTCACGTGGACGCCCGCGGTCTTGCGGGTGATGAACAACCGCTCCGCGATCTCGCCGTTCGTCCGTCCGGCGGCGACCAGCTGGAGCACTTCGATCTCGCGGCTCGACAGGCCGGCCTTGCGGAGCGCGGCAAGGCCGTTGGTCGGGCCATGGCCGGCGCCGCCGTTCGTGGAGGACGAGGGGACCGAAACGGCGGCGGCGCCGGCCGCGGGCACGGCGAGCGAGATCCGGGCGCGACGGGCTAGCGCCTCGATCTCGCGCCTCAATGGCTCGCCGCCGAGACGCTCCGCGGTCGAGTGGGCGTCCCGGAGCAGCGACTCGGCGTCGGCCTTGGTCCCGCGGGCGCGCAGCTCCTGCTCGGCCGCCCGGAACCGGGCGTATGCCGCTCGCTCGGGGTCCGGGACGGCGTCGAACCGGATCGCGAGCCCGGCCCAATCGGCCGGCTCACCGTCGACGCGACGGCCCTCCGCGTCGCCGAGCGCGACGACGGCCGTGAGCGCCGCGTCCTGTGGCGCGGCGCGGATCCCTTCCATGGCCTCACGCAGCCGGGCGGACGTTCGCGCCACCTGGGTGACCGCCTCCCGGTCTCGGGAGGCTCGGGCTCGCTCGGCGACGTCGGCGGCGGCCCGGAGCCCCACCGCGAGCAAGGGAGCGCGAACGAACGCGACCTGGGAGCCGGGGGCGCCCTCGATCACTGGCTCAACAGCGGCCAGCGCCTCGTCCGGGCGGCCCCTGGCGAGGGCGACCTCGGCCCGGCCGCGTCGAATGTACGCAGCCAGGTCCGCGTCGAGCTCGCCGATCGCAAGCTCGTCGGCCGCATCCAGCCTCCGCGTCGCCTCGTCGACCTCGCCGCGCAGCGCGTGAAGCCGGCCCCGGACGGCCGAGAGGTAGACCGTGCCGCGGTCCCGCGGATCGAGGGCGAGCCCCTCGAGCGTCAGCGCGTCGGCCTCGTCCCAGCGGCCGAGGCGCAGGAGAACGTCCGCGGCGAGCGCGATGAGGTTCATCCCGAACCGCCGCTCGAGGCCGAGCCGGCGGGCGGCGTCGCGGCCGGCGAGCGCCTCGGACAGCGCCTCGTCGAGCCGACCCGCCTGCGCGAGGTTCAGGGCCAGGTTGTGGTGGACGACGACCAGCATGTCCGGCGGCCCGGCCTCGGCCGCGAGCTCGCGGGACCGGGTCAGCTCGGCGAGCCCCGCGTCAACATCTCCGAGAGCCACGAGGTCCGAGCCCAGGACGTTCCGCGCCCGGGCCTCCTCCGAGGTGGCGCCGACCGCGGTCGCGCAGGCGATCGCCGCCCGGGCGACGTCGGCCGATTCGGCGTGGCGGCCGGGGCTCATGAGGCTGCCGGCCAGCGCTCCGAGCACCCGGGCCCGCGCGGCCGTCGGCGGGTCGTGCGGCACGAGCCTGACCGCCTCCCGATGGTCCTCGAGCCCGCCCTCGGCATCGCCCAGGGCCCAGCGGAGGTACCCGATCCGGGCGTGGAGGAGCGCCGCGGTCTCCGCATCGGCCGATGCGTCCACGAGTGTCCGTGCTTCGAGCGCGAGCTCGAGCGCCCGGTCCATCTCCCCCGCCAGGTCGGCTGCCGATGCGGCCCGGCGGAGGAGCGCGACCCGGTCCGCGGCCTCGATCGGCGGCTCCAGCCGATCCGCGATCTCCAGCGCCCGCTCGAACTGCGAGTGCGCCTGTGCGTAGGCCGCGACCGTCTCGGCGGCCTCGCCGGCCGCGATCGCGGCGGCGTGGGCCTCGGGCCATCGCCCGGCGGCGGTCCAGTGGTACGCCAGCTCCGCTGTCGCTCCGGCCCGGTTCCGCTCGCCGAGGTCATGCCGCGCGGCCAGCACGGTCGCAAAGCGGTCGTGGAGCTGACGGCGTTGCGACGGCAGCAGATCCCCGAGGGCGACCTCGGCGAGGAGCGCGTGCCGGAACCGGATCCGGCCGTGGCCCGGATCGGTGGCCAGGACGTGTCTCGCCAGGCCTTCGCGGAGTGCCGAGACGAGCTCGTCCTGGGGCCGCTCCGTGACCGCACCGAGGAGCACCTCATCCACCGGCCGCCCGGCGACGGCGAGCCAGGCGAGCACATCCCGTGCCGGCGCCGACAGTGCCGCAAGCCGGGCGGCGAGCATCTGGGCCAGGGTCGCCGGCGGCCCCGGCGCGTCGGGCGTGCGCGTCTCGTCGGCGGCAACGAGCTCCTCGGCGAAGAACGGGTTGCCCTCCGAGCGCGCCCACACCTCGTCGACGAGGTCCGGGGGCGGCGCCTCGCCCAGGATCGCGGCCAGCTGACCCGCGATCGCTTCGCGCGGCAGGCGCTGCAGGTCGATGCGGACGACCCGCGGCAGTCGCGTCAGCTCGGCGAGCCAGGCGAGGGTCGGGTGGCCCGCGGGCAGGTTGTCGGTCCGGACCGTCAGGGCGAGGAGCAGCCGCTCGCGGGACAGGTTCCGGGCGAGGAACGTGATGAGGTCGCGGGACGAGCGGTCGATCCATTGGACGTCCTCGAGCGCCAGGAGGACCGGCGAGATCGCCCCCAGGCGCTCGACCATCCCGAGGCCGAGCTCGAACAGCCGGCCCTGCGAGATCGGCTCGCTGTCGTCGCTCCCCTCGTCACCGATGAGGAGCCGCATCTCCGGCATGAGCCGGGCGAAGTCGTGCCTGGCGGGACCGAAGGCTGCGTCGAGGTCGGCTGGTGGTGCCGTCCGGACGAGGCGGCGGATGGCCTCGACGAACGGGAGGTACGGCAGGCCGTCCGCCAGGTCGAGACAGGCGCCCGCGATCATCCGGCCGCCGCCCGCGACCGCACGCTCGCCGGCCTCGGCGATCAGGCGGGTCTTGCCGATCCCCGCCTCCCCACCGACGACGACGATCGACGGAGAGCCGGAGGCGGCGGCGGCGAAGGCGCGCTCGATCGCGACCAGCTCCCCGTCGCGCCCGACCAGGATCGGACTGGAGACGCTCGTCACGAGCCGATGGTACGGCGGCGCGACGAGCGTGTATCGGGCCTCCAGCCGTAGCCGCCGAGTTGGTACTCATACGCTCTCCTGCGGAGCGTCAGCTTCCGACCGAGGCCGGCACGGGGGCCGATCGCCGCCCATTGCTCTCCGCGGGAGCGGAATCCGCCGGATGTCTTGCGGCGGCCCGCCGAGAACGCTTGCGGACGCGTTGTCGACGGGCCACCGAGCGACTTGCGCTCCCTCGGGGAGCGTATGAGAGGAACAGCGGCCGTGCGTCAGCTGCCGGCCGCGGTCGGCAGCGTCGGTCGTACCGTGCCGCCGGCACGGGCGGGTGCCGCGTCGCCCCCGCCGTGGGCAGCCCCGCGTCCCCGGGCAGCGGCGTGGGTCGCGGCTTGCTCGCGGCGGGCGGTCGTTGCCTGCTCGAGCGCGAGCATCGTCAGGGCAAGGGCCAGGGTCGGCATCGGTCGGTCCTCCTCGGGCCGGATGGAGCCGGCCTCGGAGCTCAAGACTGATGCCTCATGCCACCGCCGCCATCGGGCGACGGCCCCATCGGCGTACGCGGGCCTACCTCAAACCTCGCCCGCGGGCCACGAAACGGTCAGGCGGGCTCGAGCCTGAACGTTGCAGGGAAGGTGTCGGGCTGGAGCATCGGCTCGAACCCCGGCACTCCCCGATACTTCGCTTCGAGGGCCCGATTGAACCGGGCAACCGAATCCGCGTCTCCGGCGACGACCGCGCGAACCGGCACGGGTGGAAGCTTCGGCTTGCCCCGGAAGTGGACGACAGCCCTCGGTTCGGCGAGAAGCTCCCGGTACCAGCGGCCTTTGTCTCCCCGGACGGAGCGGATGAACACGTCCTGGCCGTCGGCCACGACCCAGATGACCGCCCGGTGCGTCTCCCCCTCGGCCCCGGACTGGGCCGCGGTCTCGATCTGGATCTCTTCCCGCTCGGCGAGCGCGGCAAGAGTGTCCGCCGGGAACGTCAACATGGCGGTCCGCCGGTGCTCACGCCGGCGCGACCGGCATGGGGACCTCAGCGTCGACCGCTTTCGCCCGCCGGCCCAGCCCGCGCCGCAATCGGTCGGCAGCCACGCCCGCCGCCAGCAGGATGACGCCTTCGATCAAGAGACCCACCTCCGGGCTCGTCGACAGGTATGCGAAGTTGAAGTCGCTGAGCGCGATGATCAGACCGAGCGCGGCTGCGAACACGAATGTGCTCGCGTCTCGTCGGAACGCCCGCTCCACGAGGACCGCTGCCAGCACGAGGATCGCCAGATCGCCGACGAACGGCTCGATCACACGACCGTACTCGCCGGAGGCCAGATAGTCGCTCCGCATGACCGCGCTTGACAAGCCGATGACGGCGACCAAGCCGGCCCACAGGCGCGTGACCGACGCCCGACGGGCTGCGCCCGGATCGTGATCGGCGGAGGCCCCTTCCGCCAGCCCGACGACTCCGATGATGACCGCCACGGCAAGCCACCAGGCCGCCGCGACGACGGCGAGGACGACGGGATCCGGGCCGCCAGTCGCGATCGGTTCGCCGAGCTCTGTGAACTGTCGATCCGGGACGACGATGCCCTGGAGGAAGTCGAGGAGCACGCCGAACATCGCCGTGACGCTTGAAAGCAGCGCGACCTGAGTGAGAAGGGACGGGTGGAGCAGTCGGAGCCCGATCGCGGCAAGAGACGCGGCGCCCGCGGAGACGACCCCGATCGCCGGCCAGTCGAGGTTCAGCGATCCACCAATCGCTGCGCCCGCCGCCGCGACATGGGCCACGGCGAGAGCGAACATCACGCCAGCGGCTCGGCGACGTCGAGCGTCACCGGTCCGCAATGCCAGCCCGAGCGCCGCCAGCGTAGCGGCGGCTGCCGCCCAGGCGATTGCGTACGCCAGCTGAGCATCGTCGCCCGGGCGAACCCCGCGAATGATGAAGGTCTCGTACGCCCCGAGGAGGAACGCTCCGCCGAGGTACGCGAACATTTCGCCGATCGTCACGCCCGGACCGAAGATCGAGGCAAACGACGAGGGCCCGCGCCGGCCGCCTGGGGCGCCCTCCACCGGAGACGCGGCCGACGCCGTGGCACCTGTCAGCCGGTCCGCCTCAGCGAGTCGTAATCGCCCGGCTGTCGCGGGGTCGATGAGACCGGCGGCCTCCCAGGCCGCGATCCGCTCCGACACCTGATCCATCAGCGATGGCCCCTCGGACGGCGACCTCGACTCGATGATCGTATCAGCCGGGCGTCACGTTCCTGTCGCTGTCAGCTGCCCTACAGCAGCTCGCCGTGGGATGAGCCGGTCGGCTCGCCCTCGCGCGGCCGCGGCTCCTCGCCCGGACCGTACTCAGGCTTCGGCGCGGGCCCGCCGTCCGTCGCCGGCGACCCGGCCTGGCCTTCGATGACCCGCAACGGGCGACCAGACTGGCCCTCGATCGCTCCGACCCCGAACGGCACCCACTTCGACGGGTCCTGGAGCCGGTGCTGCTCGGTGTTGCCGCGCGAATGGACCTCCTCGAACCCCTTCGGCTCGATCCACATCCGCTCGCCCTCGAGCAGGCCGAGGACGCCCGACTGGCCCGGCTCGGGCCGCTCGCTCTGGCAGTACGCGCAGGCCGCGCTGTCGTGGCGGTTGTACGTCTCGGGCTCCTCGTAGGTGGTGATGTAGCCCTCGTAGTTGCGGAGCACGACCTTGTGGTCCGAGTAGCTGATCAGGTAGTTCGGCATGACCGGGATCTTGCCGCCGCCGCCGGGCGCGTCGATCACGAACGTCGGGATCGCGTAGCCCGACGTGTGGCCGCGCAGCCCCTCCATGATCTCGAGCCCCTTCCCGACCGGCGTCCGGAAGTGCCCCGATCCCTCCACGAGGTCGCACTGGTAGAGGTAGTACGGCCGGATCCGGTTCTCGACGAGCCGGTGGACGAGCGCCCGCTGGATGTGGACGCAGTCGTTGACGCCGGCGAGCAGCACGCTCTGGTTGCCGACGGGGATGCCGGCCCGGGTGAGCCGGTCGACGGCTCGGCTGACCTCGGGCGTGATCTCGTTAGGGTGGTTGAAGTGGAGGTTGATCCACATCGGGTGGTACTTCGCGAGCATCTCGCAGAGCTCGTCGTCGATCCGCTGGGGCAGGAACACCGGCACCCGCGAGCCGATCCGGATGATCTCGATGTGGGGGATCTCGCGGAGGCCGCGGATGATCGACTCGAGCAGCTTCGGGGCGAGGGTCAGGCCGTCGCCGCCGGAGATCAACACGTCCCGGACCTGGGGGGTCCGGCGCAGGTACTCGAGCTGGGCCTCGTGGTCCTTGCGGTTGAAGTTCTGGGTCGGGTCGCCGACGATCCGTGACCGGGTGCAGTAGCGGCAGTAGCTCGCGCACTGGGTCGTGACGAGCATGAGGACCCGGTCCGGGTAGCGGTGGACGAGGCCCGGCACCGGGGAGTGGCGGTCCTCGGCCAGCGAGTCCTCCATCATCGCGGTGAACGCCTGGTGCTCTCGGGCGGTCGGAATGACCTGGCGCCGGATCGGGTCGTTCGGGTCGTCCGGGTCGATCAGGCTGATGAAGTACGGCGTGATGTCGACACGGAACTTGTCGGGGGCGGACAACCCGGCTCGCTCGTCGTCGGTCAGGTTGAGGACCTGCTCGATCTCCTCGAGGTCGTTGACCCGGTTCGACAGCTGCCAGCGCCAGTCATTCCACTTCTCGTCCGGGACGTCCTGCCAGAGCGAGGCGCGACGGGAGACAGCGGGCCGCCCATCCGGACCGAGCGCGAGCGCGGGATCGCGGCGATTCACGAACGGCGCCTCGGCGGCGGCACGCTCGGGCGCCTGATCGGCGACGGCTCGCTTGATCTCCTTGGCGTCCACGCTGTTCGGCACCTCCGACGCATAAAGTCTATGCAGACTGGATGATCGGCGGATCATAGCCCGGGCCGGATGCGTCGGTCCAGCGACCGAACGTACCGGGTCTGATACGGTCCGC